>JAZQDE010000037.1:0-10667 GCA_045546695.1 Clostridia bacterium
AAACAATGATTTTCACGATTTCCAATGCTAAAAACAACGTTTTTTCTAATATCTCCGCATTAAATTAGAAAAACATCAGCCCTGATTATCAAGAGCTAATGTTTCAACTTTTCCGGGACATTTTCGCTAATGGTTGACAGCCTGCCGGTAGTGCGACCGGAGCTGCGGACGAGTTATATCAACGGTTTTCAAGGGTCTGGTTTGTTAAAAGTATGTGCAATTAACAAACCGATGGTGATTTTTCACGCGCCCAACCCCGCCGAAGCCGCGCCCAACCCCGCCGAAGCCCCCGCCAACCGAATAAATAGCAAACCCCTCTTGCAAAATACAAAAAAATGTGCAAAATTACATTCAGACAATAACATGAATATTTAACCATGCCCAAAGGAGATGCTTGCCATGGATTTATATACAAGAGGAACAAATCCGGAGTTCTGGAAAGAAGTCAGACAAAAAGATTGCTACAAAAAATACAGGGAAGAACTTTGCCGACTCTGGAAAACACATTGCGAAGACAAGCCCATATTGGCATTGACATACAGGGATTTCAAGCTGTTCTGGACAACAGGCGACAGGAAAACGTACGAAAACGCCTACTTTTCACGAAGACTCGCACTCGACAGCGCGGCACTGCTTTCACTGATATATCCTGAAGAAGACAAGTACATAAATCGCCTGATGGACCAGATATACGCCATGTGCGACGAATACACGTGGGCTTTGCCGGCACACCAGCCGGTCCTGGAAAAAAATAACAACTCAATGATCGACCTGTTTGCCGCAGAGACGGGATTTGCCCTTGCTGAAATATACACACTTCTGGGCGACCGGCTCGAGCCGCTCATAAAAAACAGAATCATAGCAGAAATCGACCGCAGAATCATATATCCATTTCTTGAGTCAAATAAATACAGTCACTGGGAACTCGGCAGGACAAACTGGACAGCAGTCTGCATGGGTTCCGTAGGATGCACCTTTATGCTCATGAGGCCCGACCTCGCCGATGAAAAATTACTTGAAAGATTCGACGCGTCAATGAACACTTTCCTCAGCGGATTCAGCACAGAGGGGATATGCTACGAAGGATGCGGCTACTGGCACTACGGCTTCGGTTTTTTCACCGTATACGCCGATATGGTGAAAAAATATACAAACGGCAGAGTAGACTACTTTAGCCGCACAGACGTCAGGAACATATCGACATTTATCCAGAAAATGTTTATTTCAGGCATGGCATGTGTCAGTTTTTCAGATGGCGCAAGAACACAGCAGTATCATCTGGGGCTACTTCATTACCTTAAAAATATATATCCTGAGGACATAGTTGTATATCACCCGGATTTATCATATAATTATGACAGTTGCGGGCGTTTTTGCTTACATCTGCGCTCCGCACTCTGGCTCGATGAAAAAATATATTACAATTCCGAAAATGATGATGTTGAGTCAGAATACCATGCTCATGAGGCGCAGTGGTTTATAAAAAGAAACAAAAACTACGGTTTTGCGGCAAAAGGAGGGTCAAACGAAGAACCGCACAATCAAAATGACGTCGGATGTTTCATCTTTGCCAAGAACGGCAGGCAGCTTCTTGCAGACCTTGGCGCCGGCAAATATACACGCCAATATTTTGACCACCGCAGCCGTTATACAATACTTGAATGTTCGTCAAGAAGTCATAACGTACCGATAATAAACGGCACTTACCAAAAAGAAGGCCGTCCTTTCAGGGCTAAGAATGTACATATGAGTGACGGCGTGTTTGAATGTGACATCGCAGGTGCATACGAAAATATCGCGCCGCTCAGGTCACTTGTCAGAAGATTTTCCTTTGATGAAAAGAAAGTATATCTCACAGACTCGTACGAATATGACGCACCCGTGTGCATAACAGAGCGATTCGTTTCACTTTATGAACCGGAAATTGACAATGAAAATGCCATAGTCAGGATTGGTGACGCAATAATCAGATACAACAAGGAAATCTGCACACCAATAATCAATACTGAGAAAAGAATAGCAGGTGACACGTGCTACTTTATCGATTTTGTTATCCCAGCAGGGACACCAAGCTTTTTTCTTGAAATTGAATAATCTCTACAAATAAATCGGCCACAGTGCAGCTTCAATCGTAAAAAGGAACGTAAAGGTTTTTTAACAGAGGAGATATGTATGAAAAAACATTGAAATACCTGGTTTCAATAATATTAATAATTTGTTTGTCGGTTGGATCTGTAGCGGTCGTATCAGCTGACGAACCGGAAGTATATATCTCAGAATTGCGACAGATTTACGCAGAAAATTATGACGTAGCCAAGAAAATATTGGCAGAAACGTGGAAAGACACTGTATGAGTTCTGCATGGAGTATTCAGCAGACGATGAAGATTATGAATCTCTCTATCCGCTTGCAGCTGCACTCAACAAAGGCCAGATTGCAATGACCAAAGTGGCACACTACTATGACGTTGTGCGCTACAGTATGTCAAGCTTCCCGGAAAGCTTTGTTGAAGAAGAATTAACCAAGATGGAAGAAGAATACGGTGACAATCCGTTTGATATCTACGCCGGCGTGGACCGCAGGGCATTGGATCAACAGGCCTCCATATCGCAGCAGCAGTTTTCTCGGTAGGTATCGCTGCATGGGCAAGAATGCTGAAAAAAGGTGCTGCAAACAAGTACGCTGATACGGCAGCACAGGAAGCAAAAAAGTCGATGTCTATAAACATAGGATTCCTCACACGTATTATGTACATTGTCAGCGGCGCGCTGATGTTATATGCAGTAATAGATACCATCGTTGACATATATAGTTACTACAATCCTACGTACAAAGATATACCTATTGCAATGGTAGATATGTTCAGTACAGTAGATGGTGATCGTTATATCAAGTATGATGTGGTATACGAGGCATTACCGCAAAAGGATGGAAACTACGCAGCCGGCGACCTGAATGCCTTTGCAGGACAGCGCTGGAACGCTCTGTACTACACAAAGAGTTACGAAGCAGGTAAGCCACTCCTGGCAGATTTCAAGCTCAGCTACAATAACAACGAGGCAGACAAAAATTACCAGCCTGTACCCCGTTTTGGAGAGAACAATTGCTACAACCTCAACAAGTATAACTTCGAGAGCAAATCTGACAGCATTTACCTCTCTGTAAAACAGTCTGACAACCAGAAAGCCGCTGTCGCAGATGTACCTGCAGTTGTTGGCACAATGCTTAGCAAAGGATATATTTTCCTCGCCGGTGGCGCAGGCATAATAGTCGGAGCCGGAGCAATGTTTTTGATTAATCACATCCAGAAGAAAAAGAAGTTCGCCTGAATATGTGCCCGGTCCGGGCTCGTCCTGGGGCTCGTCCTGGGGCTCGTCCGGGGGCTCGTCCGGGGCCGATATCAGTAAAAAGTTTGCAGAAAATCCGAATCTATGCAAACTTTTTTGCTTTTTGGGGCCGTTTTGGGCATTTTCAGTAAAAAGTTTGCAGAAAACATGAATTCCTGCAAACTTTTTGGAAACAGCAGATATGGCCTGTTTTGGGCCAAAAATCGTCATTGGTTTGTTAATTGCACATACTTTTAACAAACCAGCCGCCCAAACCAGCCGCCCAAACCAAAAAAACTTACCATTTGCCTATTTGCCCACAAACAAGTATAATGCAACTAGACTACAAAACAGAAAGGCGGAAGGCCACGATGTTCGACGCACAGAAAATCAAAAACGAATGCGTTTTATGGATACAACGATTCTTTGAAGAAAACGGACCGGATTGCAATGCCGTTATAGGCATATCAGGCGGAAAAGACAGCTCAGTTGCAGCGGCACTTTGCACAGAAGCACTGGGCGCCGGGAGAGTAATCGGCGTGCTGATGCCACAAGGCGAGCAGCACGACATCGACATGGCATACATGCTCGTAAAGCACCTGGGTATCAGGCATTACGTCGTAAACATCAAAGATGCAGTCGAAGGCGTGGTGAAAAATCTCCCGCCGGACCTGCCACTCACAACACAGGCAAAAAACAACCTGCCTCCCAGAATAAGAATGTCGACACTATATGCAATTTCACAAAGCTGCAACGGCCGCGTGTGCAACACATGCAACCTCTCAGAAGACTGGGTAGGGTACTCGACACGTTACGGCGACTCCGTGGGCGACTTCAGCCCACTGTCACACCTGACCGTACATGAAGTCAAAGAAGTCGGCAGAGCACTCAACCTGCCCGACGCACTCGTGGACAAAGTGCCGATCGACGGACTGTGCGGCAAAACAGACGAAGACAACCTTGGCTTTACTTACGCAGAACTCGACAAATACATCCGCACCGGTGAAATAGAAGATCAGAAGAAAAAAGAACGCATTGACAAAATGCATAAAAACAACCTTTTCAAACTGCAACTGATGCCGTCATTCAAACCACAAGGAGGTAACGAAGGATGAAAAACCGCACAAAACTCACCATTTTGGCAGCTATCCTTCTGACAGCACTGATAGTACTGCCAGCTTGTAACAAAGCAAACAAAAGCCCGAAAACATACTATTTCAATGATGGCATCGAAATAAACACAGACGGCCAGACACCGGACACGGAACCTGCGCAACAATACAAATACAGCCAGGATTTTTCACAGAAAATAACAGCCGGTAACCCCGACTGGTACATAAATGAAATGGCAGATATTTCCGGCGGGCAACTGACATCAAGCAGCGGACATCCGTATCTGGCACTCAAACACAAAGCAAGGGCAGAGAAAGTCACAATGACACTCGACCTCAAAGCAAACAGGCCGGGTGCGATGACAAACGACTCGGCATACATAGCACTGCGCCTCAACAATTACGACGACCAATTTGCGGCAGTAGGGCAAAACGGCCTGTGGCTCGCTTTCCAGAACTCAAAAGTCGGCATCATCAACACATGGCCGACCGTAACCCTGATACCCGTCGGCATACGTTTCGACGAAGGCTGCAAAATATATCTGGAAGACAATCAGAAAGATAACGTCATAACTGTATACGCCGAAGAAGCAGACGGTGAAAAGACGCTGGCGTTCACACTTACAATAACTGACAGCTGCAAAGTTGTACTGACTGACAGATTCGGGAAAGACAGAATCAAAACAACGTTCAAATATGATATTCCGGATAATGGACATATGGCACTCTGGGCACACCAGAACAACGGCGGCGTAATATTTGACAACGTAGAAGTCAGCTGGGAAGAAGGCAACGCGATGCAATACGTGCCGACCGACCCGGACACGATTATTGACCTATACAGCGACACGTGGGTCGGCATGGACGATGAAAAGCGCCTCGTAAACTACGGCGCCGGCGACGTAGACGACAAACTGGTTGGTATTTTTTACCAGATATGGCACGTATCGGCAAGCACGACGTACCCCGACCAGATAACATATGACCACCACGCAATATACCAGAAGGGCGGACATGCGGCAGTAAAAGAAGCATACACGAAGGGCCCGGAGGGTTGGGGTCACTACTGGGGACAGCCATATTTTGGATATTATCTCACAAACGACCGGTGGGTAATCAGAAAACACGCCTCCATGCTCAGCGACATCGGCATAGACTTTATATTCCTTGACGTCACAAACGGCAACCCACTTACTTCCAGCTACATGACGATATTCAAAGAATACAAAGCAATGCGCGACGAAGGAATGAAGACACCTGATATATGTTTCTTCCTGGCAGAAAATGCCGAGCTCAACCCGAAAGTTTTTGACGATATATGGGAAAATATATACTCAACCGGCATGTACAGCGACCTTTACGCAATGTATAAAGGCAAGCCCCTGATATTGGGAAATATGGAAAAAATTGACAACAAGGAAGCGCTGGAAATGTTTACCGTGCGCCGCTGCTGGGCACTTGAAGAAAATGTAAACGGCGGCAAAGACATGTGGACGTGGATGCACGAAAGTCCGCAACCTGTTTCTACCAACACAGCGACAGGCGAGAGGGAAGAAATTTCCATTTCTGCAGGTATTCTTGCAAATACATCTTCCGGACGTAGCAACGTAAACGGCGTACAGCCGCCGCTTATAACACTTCCGGATGGTACAAAAGATATTTTCCAGTTTGAATTGCCAACAACAGGAAAAGGACTGTTCTTTAATGAACAGATGAAATATGCCGCAGAGGCTGACACGCAGGTACTGCTCATCACATCGTGGAACGAATGGGGAGCAGGCCGCTGGGAAGGCACTATCCACCCAAAAATTGCCAACACAATGATTGACTGGACATACGACTTCTACGTAGATTGTTTCAACCCTGAATTCAGCCGCGACGTTGAGCCTATGGCAGGCGGTTTCGGAGACAATTACTATTACCAGCTCGCACAATTCCTGCGCTCGTTCAGCGGCTCAAGGCCGGCGCCACAGGCAGCAGGAGTTTTAACAGATAATGGTATGGACGCTCCGCTCGAAGCGTGGAACAGCGTATGGCCTGAATACCTCGACACCAAGGGCGACACGTATCACCGTGATGCTTTGGGACATGGTGGATTTTACCATTATAAAAACGACAGCGGCCGCAACGATATCATATCGGCCAAAGTCTCAAAGACAGGCAATACAGCGTATTTCCTCGCGGTTTGCGCCGACACGATCACTGCACCTGAAGGAAATAACTGGATGAATCTTTTCATCAATACAGATTGTAACTACGACACAGGCTGGTACGGCTACGACATCGTCATAAACCGCGACTCCGGCATGGCAGCAGAAGGCAAAGTTTCCGTTGAAAAGTTTGTTGACAATTCATGGAAGACCGAGCCGCTGGCAGAAGGTGAGATAGGAATAAATGGAAATTATCTCGTTATTAAAGTAGATACGGGGGAGTGCGGACTTACCGGCGATTTTGACTTCAAATGGGCTGATAATTCGACTGAAAATGGCGATATAATGCAGTTCCTGGACCTCGGTGACAGCGCACCCAATGCGCGTTTTAATTACGCATACCGCGCGCAGGCAGGCGAGGCTACGTTCAATGACGAGCTTGCTGCATACATCGAAGGCGGCGCGGCATTTGATGCCGGCAAGTCATACATGGCAGCAGATAATTCCATTTTCTGCCTGTTTGAGCCTGACACAAATGCCAAGGCAAAAATGCACCTGGGCAGGCTCTTTTCACCGGTGACAGCTCTCGGAAACATCAAAGGATCTTCTGTTACCGTGTCAGAAGATGGCAGATCTGCGACGTGGAAAACCGGCAAAAAAACAATTGTTTTCACGGCGGATTCAACCGAGGTAAAGGTTGGCGCAGACACGTGCATTATTCCAGTCGCGCCTTTCATCGAAAATGGTGTTATCTACGTGCCTCTGAACGCGGCGGCATTCGTGGCGGACCTGAATTATTACGCACATGGCGGGGCCGCGATTATAACACCCGAAGAAAAATCTCCTACGGAAACTATTTATAATCAAATCTCTTATTCGTTTTAAATCGTGGTTGAAAAACAATGATTAACTTGCTACAATAGCAAAAAAACGAAGAGGGGGTTTATCATGAATAAATTCAGGAAAATTATTATAAATATATTGCTTTTTACGTCGTGCTTTGGCATGGCCGCATGTCAGACGACGCCTGCGACCGAAACGCCCGCGACAGACGCGCCTCCGACAAGTTCACCCCGGCCGACAGGCAAGATTATTGTGTGTCTGGGCGACAGTATCACGGAAGGCATGGGCATGGCACAGTCGGATCGCTATCCGTACATTCTGCAGGAGAGCATCAAAGGTGACTACATTGTGCTGAATTCCGGCGTGGGCGGGGAAGGCAGCTTCACGATCGCTGCGAGAGTCAACGCTGTTGATTTTACAGTTACGAATGACATCGTTTTTCCAAAAGGTGTCAATGAAGTCAGCCTCGACTGGAAGCTTTTTTCCGGCATGAACGGCGAGGAGATCAAGTTCCGCTATGGCACTATGGGCCGCGACCTTCCTACAAAGAAGTTGACAATTGATGGTAAACCATATACTATGCGCTTTAAGTACGGCGAGACAGAAGAGGAGGGCCAGTACTTCCTTCGCCGCGCTGACGCTTCGTCGGATCTTACAATATCTGTCGGCAGTGTTGTAAAATTCGACTACTCGGATTATTTTGAAAAACCATACTGCATCGTTGCTATGATGGGTGCAAACGACGGCGGCATTGACCTCAACCTGTTGATCTCGCGTTACAAGGCAATCGAAGCTACTTGTGAAAATTTCATCGCTTTGATTCCGCACTACCGCAACAACTGCGCCGAGAAGTTTATTGAAGCTTTTGGCAATAAATGTGTTGACCTTCACGAGTACTGCAAGGAGCAGGTGTGGATTGATTACGATTTTGAAAAGACTGCAGAGGACGCAATTGACCTCGAGGCAGGCAGGATGCCACGTAGCTTGCTTTATAAGAATAACATCGGCGACTGCCATCTGAATGAGAAGGGTTACAAAGTTCTGGCTGATCTTGTTTACAAGAAGGGCGTAGAGCTTGGATATTGGGAATGATGTTATGTCAGAAACTGTTACTAAAAAAAGGCATTTGACTACTTTTCAGATTATTATACTTGGCTTTGCATGCGTAATACTTGTCGGAGCCCTGATTTTGATGCTGCCAATTTCTTCCAAGGCAGGAAAAGTGACGCCTTTTAACGAGTCTCTTTTCACCGCAACGTCTGCCGTGTGTGTTACCGGCCTCGTTGTGCAGGATACGGCGACCTACTGGTCCGTTTTTGGCCAAAGCGTAATCCTCATTCTGATTCAAATCGGCGGCCTCGGCGTTATCAATGTTGCGGCGGCCTTTGCTCTCTTGTCCGGCAAGAAGATTTCTCTGATGCAGCGCAGTACTATGCAGGAGGCTATTTGTGCCCCCAAGGTTGGCGGCGTCGTTAGGCTGACCGGCTTTGTTCTCAAGGCGACTCTGATTTTTGAGGTTATCGGTGCGCTTGTCATGATGCCGGCCTTTATCAAAGATTTCGGCGCACGAGGCATCTGGATGTCGTTTTTCCACTCAATCTCGGCATTCTGTAACGCCGGCTTTGACCTGATGGGTACTCCCGACGCGCAGTACGCCTCGCTGACTTCTTATGCTACCAGCCCTCTTATCAACATCACAATTATGATGCTCATCATCATCGGCGGCATCGGTTTTCTCACGTGGGAGGACATTTATAACAACAAATATCGTGTTAAGCAGTATCGCATGCAGAGTAAGATTATTCTTGTCGTTACTGCTTTTCTTATTATCGTTCCGGCAACGATTTTCTACTTTGTTGAGTTCAGTGAGCTTGAAACAAAAGAGCGTGTTCTTACCTCTCTTTTCCAGTCTGTTACGCCGCGTACTGCCGGCTTTAACACTGCCGACCTGACGCTTATGACAGGCGCCGGCCAGGCAATTCTTGTCACTTTGATGCTCATCGGTGGTTCGCCCGGCTCTACTGCCGGCGGTATGAAGACCACTACTTTTGCCGTTCTTCTTGCTAATCTTTTTGCGAGCTTCAAGCGCAAAGAAGACCCGCAGATTTGCGGCAGGCGCATTGATGCCTGTGCTGTGAAAAACGCCGCAGCCATTCTTCTTATGTATGTTTTGCTTTTTTCCAGCGGAGGGCTTATAATCAGCATAGCCGAAGGACTTCCGATGTCCACCTGTCTTTTTGAAACGGCTTCAGCCGTTGGTACTGTTGGTCTGACTCTCGGCATTACTCCGGACCTCGGCCTGCTTTCTCAGTGTGTTCTCATGCTCCTGATGTTTATGGGCAGGGTAGGCGGCCTTACTTTGATTTATGCTACTTTGTCCGGTACGAATAAAAATTTATCAAAATTACCACTGGAAAAAATTACCGTTGGTTAAGGGAGGATATTTACAATGAAATCCATTTTATTAATTGGTCTCGGCAGATTCGGAAAGCACATTGCTGTTCAGCTTAACAAGCTCGGCCACCAGATTATGGGTGTCGACCACAACGAAGAGCGTGTCAACGACGCGATGGACGTTGTCACCAACGCCCAGATCGGCGACAGTACAAACGAAGAGTTCCTCAAGTCTCTCGGTGTTGCCAACTACGATGTCTGCATTGTTGCCATCGGCAACGATTTCCAGAGTTCTCTCGAAACCACCAGTCTCCTCAAGGAACTTGGCGCCAAGTTTGTTGTTTCCCGCTCCGAGCGTGACGGTCAGGCTAAGTTTTTGTTACGCAACGGCGCCGACGAGGTTGTTTATCCGGAGAAACAGGTTGCCAGATGGGCCGCTATCCGCTATACTTCCGACCACATCCTCGACTACATCGAACTCGACGAGACTCACTCTATTTTTGAAGTTTCCGTCCCCAAAGCCTGGATCGGCCTCAGCATCGGCGAGCTCGACATCCGCCGCAAATTCAACATCAACATCATGGCCGTGAAACACAACGGCAAGATGACCGTCTCGATCACCCCCGACACTATTCTCACCGAAGACAAGACCATGCTCGTGCTCGGCGAGTACAAAGCCCTCCAGAAGTGCTTCCATATCTGAATTATTTGGTTTATTTAGTTTATTGGCCGGCCGCCTCCTGATTCTTGGCAGCCGGCTTTTTTTGTCTGCCGCTGTGATATGGCGGCGGGCGACTCAGGCTTTGGGCGGGCGACTCAGGCTTTGGGCGGGCGACTCAGGC
>JAZQDE010000038.1:0-17358 GCA_045546695.1 Clostridia bacterium
GAGCTTTTTGGGGAGTTCAGGCGGCGGTTTCCGACGCCGGTTTGTTAAATGCACTACTGTTTAACAAACTCAATGACATATTTGGCCGCGGACAAGCCTTTTTGGCCGGCTAAATCGCCGCCGGTTTGTTAAATGCACTACTGTTTAACAAACTCAGTGACATATACGGCCGCGGACAAGCCTAAAACAGCAAAAAGTTGGCGGAGTCCGGGTTTTCTGCAAACTTTTTACCGAAAACGGCCGCGGACAAGCCTAAAACAGCAAAAAGTTGGCGGAGATTCGGGTTTTCTGCAAACTTTTTACCGAAAACGGCCGCGGACAAGCCTAAATGAAGTGATACACTAAAAGTAGACACCAACCAAGTTTTTATGGACAACATTTTTAATAAAGTTTACACTTGAATTGGAAATGAAAACCAAAATGTTTTTCAGGATATTACATCGATTATTGTTACCTCTTTGATTCATCTCGCTTTATTGCAAGAGTCTGGAAAATTAAACTCGCAATATTAAGTTCGGTTGCAATAAATGGATACAAAAACCTGCTACATAAGCTTAAGTCTAAAAAGTGTAAATTTCACAGTTTTTTATGTCAAGAAAAATGTAAATTTCGCTCGATAAATCACATCAACGCTGTTATAATGCTTGAAAAGGGGGTTTTAGTATGGAACGTAAGATATATTCCGATCTCGTCAAATGGAAAAACAGCGATAGCCGGAAGCCATTGATTCTTCAGGGCGCACGTCAGGTTGGCAAGACATATATTGTAAATTACTTTGCCGTCAAAGAGTATGCAACAAGCATATATTGCAATTTTGAAAAAGATCACGATCTTTATGACTTCTTCTGGAATCTATCACCGTCAGAGATTATAAAAACATCAGCACCCAGTTTTCAAAAGAAAACAAAAAATTCCAGTATAAACATGTCAGGCAAGGCGGTAGAGCATCAGAATTTGAAAATGCCATCAAATCAGTCCCGCTGTACGCAGTTTTTTGTATAAAAAATCCACACGAGGTGTAGCCATGAAAAACCTTAAAAACAACCGCGCACTTAGCTTCGCTATAATCATAATCGTATACGCACTCGCCACAGTTGTCGGCATTTTCACGTACAGAGCACTTGGCACGCCCTGGTGGCTGTCATTGCTCATTGCGGACACAATCTCAACGATTGCGGTGTTTATTTTCAGCCTGATATTCAAAAACGCCTCGGTCTACGACCCGTACTGGAGCGTGCAGCCACCTGTTATCCTTGCGGCATTTTTCATCGGTGAAAAGAAAACCCTCTTCGGACTTCTGCTGCTTGTCGTTGTATCGCTGTGGGCTATACGACTTACCACAAACTGGGCATATACTTTTGCAAATCTTAATCACCAGGACTGGCGATACACCATGCTAAAAGAAAAAACCGGAATTTTCTATCCGGTTATAAACTTCATCGGCATACATATGGTACCGACGCTCGTCGTGTACGCATGTACTATGCCGGCAGTTTACGCTATAAAAGCCGGACTGGCACTGAATGCCGGCAGCTGCATCTTCCTGTGCCTGTCTGTATTTGCCTTTTCAATGCAAGGCATCGCAGACTATCAGATGCACCGTTTCCGCAAAAACAAAACGTCTGCATTTATCAGAGTCGGTCTGTGGAAATATTCTCGCCATCCTAATTATCTCGGCGAGATTCTGATGTGGTGGGGTGTCGGACTGGCAGTAATATGCGCTGCACCGGAAAAATATTTTCTCCTGGCTGGTGCAGTAGCCAACACATTATTATTCCTTGTCGTGAGTATCCCGATGGCAGATAAGAGACAATCACGAAAAGAAGGCTTTGACAAATATAGGCAGCAAACAAGAATGTTGCTGCCTGTGAAAAAAGCGGTCAACGTTCAACATATTCAACAGGACCAAAAATCCCCATCGGTGGCATCGCTAAATATTCCGAATGATGATCCCTGCGTGAATAACCTTGATTTACAATAACTTCCACAACAATCTTATGCTTTTCAGCGACGTCGGTTACGGTGATATCAAAAGCATGCGGCGCATCAATTTCCATTCCCATCTCGATATCGTCAATCCATAATCCGGGTATCTCGCCCACACAGCCGAAACGTATCGCCTTCATGTCCTTTTCACATTCAAATTCGTAGCGGATAATGTTCCACTTTTTTGCCTTCATAAAGTATCCTCCGGATTGTATTCATATGATTGTATCATATCCGGTGTGAGAATTGTGTGAGATTTTTGGAGAGGGATTGGGAGAGTAAAAGCAGAAAGAGCAGATAAAGAAAATTGCAGCCGGATAGTTTTCCTGCCGCAATCTTTTTGATTTGAATCAATAATATGTTTTTTATTCTTTTTTAATTTCGCCATCAGTACAGAATACGGTATAGTCTCCGGTGTCTTTGTCCCAGTAAGAATAGTCTAATATTTTTTCCCACTGTTCTATACTGCCTGCATATGTTATTTTTGTTAAACTGCTGCATCCTGAAAACGCATAAGAATCAATTTTCTTTACACTAATAGGAAATACTACGCTCGCTAAACTAATACAGTTTTCAAACGTCTTTTCACCAATTTCCTTTATATTCTCAGGTATTGTCACGCTTGTTAAAGCGAAACAATATCCGAACACCAATTCATCGAGACTTTTTAACCAAGTGCCTATCGTCACACTTGTTAACTTAATACAACAATAAAAAGCTCCTTCGCCTACACTTGTCAGATCCTTAGGAAGCTTCACACTTTTGAGTCCTGTACAATAACTGAACGCACCATCACCAAGACTGGTTACATTATCTGGAATTACTAAGAAAAAGTAAGGGTTATACTCAAATCGCCCTGCAAATGAAAACCGGCATTGAGCAGGCGTTGCTTTCAAAGTTTGAAAATGGAGAAAGAACTCCACCGACCGAAACGCTTATTCGGTTGGCAGATTTTTATGATGTCAGTATAGATTACATTTTATGTCGCACTGATGTTCCTGAGGTTAATAGAAACAAAGTCAGTTGATTCATTATTGGCAACCTATCATTAATTCCTATACGCAATAATTGCGTATTTCTTCTTTTTTAAACACGCAATTATTGCGTATTTTTCTTGCATATTTCTTTTTCCTGTGTATAATACTATATGAGGTGATTAAATTGACGCTCAAAGAATTACGCAAATCAAAAAATCTGACACAGGCAGAGTGCGCAGATTACCTTAAAATGCCTCTGCGTACTTACCAGAATTATGAAACTGATATCTCTAAAGTAAATTCAATGAAATACGAATTTATAATACAAAAGCTCGAAAAGCATGGTTTTATCGATGAAAATCATGGGATCCTGACAATTAATCAAATCAAGGATATTTGCGCCGATGTTTTTCAGGATATTGATATCGATTATTGTTACCTCTTTGGCTCGTATGCCAAGGGTAAAGCAACCGAAGTCAGTGATGTCGATTTGCTTATATCAACATCCATATCAGGAATAAAATTTTATGACCTCGTCGAGGTGTTGCGTGAAAGCCTGAAGAAAAAAGTCGATGTGCTTAACAAGGAACAGCTCATTAATAATCCTGACTTGATGAACGAAATACTGAAGGATGGTGTAAAAATTTATGGATAATACTAAAGATAACATTTATTATGTAAAAAAAATAGTAACTGATTTAGAATTTATTATAAAACATACACGTAGTGTAAGTTTAAGAGAACTGGAACAAAACGAAATACTCGTCGATTCTATGATGTTTCGTCTCATACAAATATCGGAGAATGCAACTAAACTGACTGAATCGTTTAAGGCTATTCATAATAACATTCCCTGGAGAGCTATAAAGGGTATGAGGAATAAAATTGTTCACGAATACGGCGGTGTTGATATGTCAATGATTTATGACACCATAACAAATGATATCCCCGGATTGCTAAGCGAACTCAATAAAATTGTGAACCTATAAATTCTCCCCTACTTTCCCCTTTTCAACAAGCACATCATAAATCAGCGCAAGCTGCTTTTCACTTAATTTTGCATAATCCCTAAGGTAGAATCCGGCTTTTTCACATAGAGTGTCGCCGGGCAGGTCCATAAACAGCTTCAGGGAGCCGGCAAAATCACGATAAAAATTCTTCAGGTCACTGGCGTATTTCTTGCCAAAAACAAAATAATCCCCGCCGTCAATCAATCCGGCGGGGCATCAATCAATCAATCGGATATGTATCTACAGTAAATGGAGTCTCGTTACATATCATTGTGTCTCTCGACAACGGATATTTGTCCTCATACATACAAAAACCAATTCCATATTCATCTTCCCTTTTTTGGGTAATAGCCTCCTCACGCTTAGCTACATTAGTTTCGCCTACTAAATAAAGATATTGAATCTCTACCCATTTAGCCATACCCTCGTATATTAACAAATGCTTATCCTTCGGGCATTTTGGAAAATCCTTCTTGGAATCCCAATTAACGTATTGCCAGATATGCGTAAGCTCATGTGCAAAGGTTGCGATAACAGAGATACGGGGAGCACCATTTTCAATGAAAATACTGTACTTTTTACCTTTCTTAACGGCTACACCAAGAATAAGAATGCTATCGGTGTCATTCGTACCCAGAGCCGAGCCGAGACTCTTCTTCAGTTTCCGCTCGTCAACAACTTCTATTTCGATAGGAACCTCAATATCCGCTCCGAAAAAGATACTCAGATTGCTGACAACACGGCGGAAAATATCCTCAACTTCCGCTTTTGTCTTTACAAGATTGTTGCTACACGTTGTACAACGTAACCTACCATCAGGCAGACGATAAAAATCAATTCCCGCAATCTCATTTCCGCAATAAGAACAGTACATAGCGTTACTCTTGCCTTGTTCTGAATTACGAAGCTCCTCTGCGCGATTCTTACCTTCACGAGCCTGGCGAAGTTCTCCGCCGTCAAAACCAATAGAATGTAAAAAAGCTTTTGTGCCTTCAAGGTCCAATTCCGTAGTACGTTTTCCCTTGCCATATTTAAGATAATATCTTTCATAATATGGTGGTCTGGCCGGTGAATCATTAGATTCTTCGGAAATCACATCGGCAGTTGTTTCCTGTTCTGAATTTTCAACGTCTTCTGTTTCGTTTTCAACGATATCATTATCTTCATTCATCCTGGTTCACCTCTTCCTCCGTCTGTGTTTTTGCAGCCTCTTTCTCTTCTTTCGCAGCACGCTTTGCAGCCTTTTTCTCTTCTTTCGCAGCACGCTTTGCAGCCTTCGCAGCAGCTTTTTCAGCTTTTCTTCTTTGCCTTTGAGTCAGCGCCTCCTGCTCTTGCTCCTGCTCTTGCTGTTGCTCCTCTTTTTGCTTGTCAATAAGCTCATGACGATGGTTCATTCTTTCATCGAACTCCTCCTGTGAACAAGCAACCCATTTGCCTTTGACAAGTTTATGAGGTTTTCCGTAAATCATCATATAATCCTGAGCCACGTCGGTTTGTTTGGATTTCTTACCAAATAATCCCTTAAACCATCCGCCAATTCTCTTGAAAATACCCTTCTTTTCAGGAACCGGTTCTTCTTCCTCAACGACTTCCTCAACGACCTCTTCTTCAACCTCTTCTTTAGGCAGACTCTGCTCAATCATTTCCCCGTTCCATCCAAGGTAGTCAGAAATAATATTAAATATTCTACCAATGTTTCTCTCAACAGCAATCAGCAGACCTATATCAAGCTGGCTGTCTTCGATGATAAATATGCATTTTTCAGAAGCTTCAACTGCTTCGCCGAGTTCAAGACTATACGTAATAGGCGCTTCGTACTCGCCCGGCGTAACAGCGGAAATAAAAGGCTGATTATCCGCAAAAAGCGTAACAAATGTCTCATTGAGCAATGCGGTCAACGTCATTCTGATTGAATCTGTAAAAGCATCTCCAAGCTTAGAAAAGTCAAACTTCAGAATCTGTTTGTGATGATATTCGCGTGAAGGAACACCATTTACAGTAACAAGATCTCCGTTGTCGAAATCATTATGAGCTCTGAGCTTCCAGTATCCCGGTGTTTCGACGCTCAAATCAGCAAATTGATAATGAATGTCTATATCATTTACTGTCTTGAGAGCTCCCATAGAATCAGAATTTTCCAGATGATTGATTCTGTATTTTCGTATTTGTCTATAGGCAAATCTACCACCGATATGTTCAGACGCACGGCGGACAAGAATACGATTGTCAATCGAAGTGCTGACCATTTCATAATACTTTCCGTTCAAAGTAAAGAACTGTCCCGGCATATATTTCTGATATACATGGCCCTTAAGCTCTGTACCAATATAAACGTCTTTGTTTTCCTGTTCAGCAATATAGCTGGCATTTTGTAAGTCATCAAGAATTACACGTGAAAACTCGCTACTGTCAATTGTATAAACACTTTCAAACTTTCCGCTTTCAACAGAATATTCGCGCTTGTAAAGAATAGTTCTGTTCTTCTCAAATCTGAAAGCCGAACCATCTTTTGCGACACCACATAAAATCGGGCAACCCTTTTCATCAACCTCTGCATCTGTGCCGTGGTTGAAAATCAGACAAAGTTCATTCCAGATTTCCGAAACGGGATCATTCGTATTTATATTGAGCATCACCATTTGTCTGTTAAGTGTTTCAACAGGCACACAATTAATGCATAACAGCAGGCATAAAGACAAAATCGCATTTCTCTTGCTACGCGCATAGTCGGCCGTAATATATGGAATCGCCTTCGCATCTACACTGAACAACGACAGATTTTCAGCCATATATTCACGCAACATATAATCCGATGAAATAACGTTTACAAACCCTTGCTCTTCAGCAATCGTAGCAAAAATTCTTCTTGTTTCAAAAAGATTGTTACGGTCATCCTCAACAGTAATAAATGAATAATCACTCACACGTTCGTTACACATGTTAAAAGATGTACCAAAACACTTGTCAAAAGTTTCCTGCGTTGTCGGAAGCTGTGCATACTCTAAAAGGTCGTAGTAGTACTGCTTTGCAATCCAATGAGCATCTATAACCGGAAAGACCTCTCCGCCATACCACATAGTCTGTCTTACCTGATTTTTCAGAGCAACCATTGAAAGTTCCACGCCCATACCAAGGCATCTCGAAATACCGGGCAAAATACGATGCTGCAGATAATCATCGTCGGCAGTCCAGTACATATATGAACTCATTCCATGTGGATACTCTGTAGCAGAAACCTCAGTAATATTGGTCATTAATATGTGCGATAATGCATCGACCAATCCATCGCAGTTGCGGTCAACAGAACAAAAAGTAATACTCTTGTCTTTTCCACAACATTTTATAAGTAAATTCAATCCTATTTGCGCTGTCGTTACTAATTTTGACGGTTCTACCAGTACAACAAATGAAACCTTACTTAAGAAGCTCAGGTTACATTTATGTATATCAAGGTCATGTACTCCCGATCGTGAAATAATTCCAATATCAGGTGTATTGTCATCTGTGACAATCTCACCACTCAGTACTGATATATTCCACATATCCGGAATATTGGATACCTCCTGCATACCTTTCTGCGCCCATTGCATAAGATCGCTCTCGGTGCCATGTCTGCCAAGAACAATAAGCACCTTACCACCGCGTAACATCTCACGATTCATCGCATAGAATACAAACGGATTCAGCTTGTCATAAAAAGGTGTGTTGAAAAGAAGGCTCTTTCCTACAGAAAGCTCATAACCTGAACGTACATAGTCTACGTCAGGCTTTAAGCCTAATGCCATCTTTTTCCTTATATACGCTGTATAATTTTTGCCGATATGACCGCCTTCAGTCTCAAGTGACGAAAGGACGTCTTCGATAGCTCCACCAACGGAGCCTCCGTTATTTACAGTCGTTCCATCATTTGACAGCTTGTCTCCGAATATTGCTCTCAGAGGTTTTCTGAGAAGAGGATACATCGCAATTCGTTTTGAATTGTCAATTCTGACAGAAAGAGACGAACGTTGTTCCTCCGGACCGATGCCATCAATAAAGAAGGCAATTTCACCGAGGATGATTACTGGGAATACCGGGTAAAACGGTTCACTTATAAGTTCATCCAGGCAAAGTGAGCATGATACAAGCATAATAACGCCGGAAATAAGACAACCTGCATAATATACTACCTTAACAAAAAATCTCGCCTGCTTATAATTATCTTTAATAAACCAGGCATCTTCTTCGTCATCATATATATAGAATATCTGTACAACGGAAGTGATAAAAGAATCCTGCGGAACACGTATTTTTCCGAAAATCAGCGTTAATATGCGTTTGAGTATAACATATGCCACCAACGTTGCTGTATTGAACAATACCAGCATCAGGAACATGCCCCAGGAGTTATACAGCTTGTCTATAAAGTTACCTATAAAATCGAGAGGAGTTTTGCCCAGGAAAGCAACCAGCTTATGAATCAGCTTTTCAAGAAGTGATACCAACTTGTCATTTAATACATATATAACTATGCAATAGACAACCGCTATCACCGGCATGAGATATTGCCTCTGGCGAACCTCTTTCTTTGTATTTGATTTACCATTAAAGAAAACAAAAAGCAAAAATGGAACGAAAGAAATTGCAAGCTGTATCAAAAATACAATATTATTCATATATTCCCTCCATTTTAACTAAAATACGTGTCACATAGCTGGACGGCACCGTCACGAGATTTCCGGCACTGATAAATTCAATCTGGCGGCTGTCACCTGCAATAAAGGGAGCCGGATAATTGTATTCAGTACGCAATGAAAAGTCATACTCATACGGCTGTGACAGTGTCTCATCACAAAACGAACGATCTGCAAAATAATCACGATATTCTTCTTCAAGATACGCTCTGCGTTTTCTGATGTCCTCCTGATGTTTCTTACGTATACGTATGCTACGCGTATATTCGTCAACATTCTTTTCAGCATAATTCTGAACTGCATGTCCACGTCGTACTGTGCCTGATGCGCTCAGATACGCAGAAAATCTTCTCATAGAGTCCTGAATATCAGCAAGAACATCGCGGGCTTTATTGTTGTATGATCTTATAGCATTTGTAACGGACGAACGCATTACAAACAGCGAAGCAACCATAACAATTGACAGCACACCAAGCGTAGCGATTATCATAAATACAGCAGTCAACACTGTATTTATATTACCATTATTTGAAAACAAGAACGGTAAGAAAGAAACAAGATAAAGTCCGAGACATAAAGCCGCAAGACATATTACAGTTTTCTTTCTCATACGTTGACTGATTACTTTTTTAACTTTATCGGATTCTTCCTCAAGCTGTTCGTTATACTGAGCTATATCTGTAAGATCGCGCGGTATAGAGTCTACCAGCTTGTCTTCTGCCGCATCTGTATACTCCCTGATATCGTCAATCTGAAGCGAAGTCAACCGACTGATGCTCGCGTTTGATATTTCACCGGATAAATGAACCTGATTAATACTCTTCTTGATAGAGCGTGCCTGCTGTTTTGCAATATACGCAAGCTCTTTCTTGGATGAAGCATAATCACGGTTCCATTTGTGATTTTCATTTTCCGGACTGTCAAAAAACAAACCATAATCCTTATCCGCAAGAACGCGTTCCGGTTCGCATGATTCATCCAACAGAACAGAAACGTCAATCGGTGTACAGAATAATGCCTCTGCTGCCTTGTCAGACAATTCGTTTGGAATCTCATTACGGATTTTATCCATCTGATTGCTGATTTCCTCAGCGGTATTAGCCAGTTTTCTGTCATACGAAGTAATCAGGGTACACAAAGGTGTATCGTCAGATTCAACCTCCAGACGATATAATTTCCGGGACTGCATAGCACTTGCGGGAATAGGATTTGATGAAAAAATCAAAACAGATGCCAGGAAACGTATATAGTCTGTCCGGAAGTTTCTATGTGTGCGCGAAAGCAAGTCAAACACCATAAAACGCATTTTATCGAAATACATATTTCTTTCTGCGAAAGACGAATATTCTGCTTCGCGGCGAATATTCCAGTACGTATCCGGGTCAAAAAAGCCATTTTCTGCAGTTCTTGGTGTAATACAATATATCTCCGTCGGATAGGATATATTAAGATATCCGTCCGACACAAATTCACGGCGAAGAGTTTCTCTCATTCTGAGTTCACGTTTGTATTGATTGCGTTCCTTCAATTCAAAGCTTGTGTTGATTTTTAACTCTTCTCCGCCAACCTGTTCGAGCGCCCAGTCAAATGCGTCTTGTTTGTCCTGGACGTCGCTGAGAATATAATCTTCCGGTCTGAAACATAACCATGTGGTAATCTTCTGAAGAGGAGACTCCAGAGCAGCTCTGTAAACCTGTTCTTTCTTTTCTGTCAGAACTTCAAAGTAATCATTCCACCGTTTTTCCCATAAAGCGATGTCTTCTCCCTGAGCAGGCTGCCTTGATGGTGCCTCAAGCGCAAATAAATCAGACGAGTCAACAACATCGAACGGATTTCTCGCTTTAAGTGAGCCTTCCGTACAACTGTTGATAATAACCACTCGCCATTCTTTTCTGCGACCGACAGCATCCATCAAATCCGGGGCAGATTCATAAAGAGTCTGCCCTGTCGGATTCCAATTGCAAAACGCCAGTTCTTTGCTTTCAAGAAACGGTTCGAAAAACAACTTGTTTTCCTGTCTTATGGCATCAATATGTTCTTTTTCAGCTAATAAAACTGTGAACAAACCACTCATCTCCGTTTCACTATTTATTATCCGTTATCGTTTTCTTTGAATTCTTTTGCTACCTTATCAAGCAATGCTTCATAATCCTCAGGCTCCGGAGCCGAAAGAATAACGTCTCTGATTTTTCTCTGGATTATGTCGATTACCATGTTTTCACTTGCTGCAGGCGCGCGCAGATATTCTACGTAGAAGTGATAATTGCGTTTGAGCAAGTTAAGCTCATCTGTAAGACGCGTACAAAGAACGAACTTAACGTCTTCAGCTTTTTCCCACTTGGAGTATTCCTCACGGAAAACGTCAATTACGGCTTCAACCATAGCTGTTATTTCTGAAACATAACGTCCTGAGTTAGGAAGTGTGCAGTAGAACATCAACGGAATTGCAAATAAGCTTGTAGAGTTTTCAGTATATCTCTTGCCGTCGTCTTCAAGTTCTGCAATATCCCAATCCTTGCCCTGTCTCTTACAACGCTCTGCTTTGTTTTCACGGAGCTCTGCCTTCAGATTTTCAAGGCCTTTACGTGTACCGTCACATGAATCATACTGCTTTGCATCATCAAGGTCATGAAGCATATAAAGGAGATTGAATTTTGCCATATCGTGGAAGAATTCTGTATTCTCATAATTACAATTCTTAGCTTCACTCATTGCTCTTTTACGGCTCTTGATGAGTCCGATATCTTCTACAACTTTAGAGTTAACGTAGAGTGCATCGAGAACTTCATAGAATTCGTCGCAAAGCGTTCCGTTCGGAACCATAAGTTCAACGTCACGGTTGTCAGAATCACGATAGAGGAACACTTTTTTACCATTTGCCACAGCTGAGAGCGGACGCTGCTGAATAGCATTGTGGATAAGTCCATAAACGAAAGCCTTATGAACTTTGCGTATTACTTGCTGCTGATAATTGAAGTCGAGTTCAGGCATGCTCTTGATTGAATCCCAGCTCTTATCGATATGAGTTGAAATAGCAGCATTTTTTGTAGAATCCGGACCGATAAAGCGTGAATACTCACTGTACGCCTTGTGGTATGTACCGGCATTCTTTTTACCTGTTTCTGTTTCAAACGGAGCTGCAAATTTCTTAAGCTTGTTAGGTGTGAGGTTGTAAAGCGCGTTATAGAAGTGAATCTCATATTTAGATACGGTATCTACAGCTTCACCATTTTTGATAATATCCTTTACGCGGAACTTACGATTGTCAAGGAGGCACTTATTATATGCACAAACTTTGATTTCCCTTGGTTCTTCGTTTGTGATACGTTGAACAGACGGAGCTGCAATACGCTCGCCCATAGCAATCGTTTCAACGATATGACGCTGTGCATCTGCAACAGTAATCTGTTCAAATACCTGATTGTCACCGTTGTTTTCACTGCGCAGGCGCAGACGCTCTTTCAGACGTTTTTCGAGCTCTATAGCACCGATAATGTCCTTGTCTATGTCATCGCACTTTTCGCGTACACTTGCCTTGAAGTATCCCATAAGGATATCATCGAAAATATTGACTCTTCTGTCTTCCTCAATATATCCGCCGCCGGCTTTATCGATTTCCATCTTGAAAATAGCGTTCTTTTTAACAGCATCGAAAATACCACCGTTGATATCTGAGTTGAGCATTGTTGTCTCTTTCTGTGCTTTTTGTAATGAATAGCTGCTAAGTTCTTTAAGCAGAGCTTCTGATGCACAGATATTGAGGAAAGAATCACCTTTCTTGTACTGGAGCTCATCAATAAGGTCAGTCTTCTTACGGCTGAGTTCTTTTACCTTGAATACGAATGTATTGAAGAATACCTCAAACTGTTCGATATATGCTTTGATATATCCAAGACCTTTTGCATACGCAGCGTGGATTGCTGTCTTTTTGCAGTAATCTTCAATTGCCATGAAGTATGAAGGAATATCCTGCTCTGCTTCCTCGTTGAGCTTGTTATATCCTTTGAGTTTCATCATAAGGGTAGGCTCTTTTTCGAGATCTCCAAGACTTTCGATACCGATTGCCTTTTCCTTTGTAAACTTAAATTCATATTCCTTTTCCTTGAAGCCTTCAATAACCTGCTCTGCCTGCTGGTAGCTGAGGTCATTTGTTGCCTTTGCAAATTCATCCTGTAATTTATAAAGAACAAAACGTGCTGCGCATGGATGGAAAATTTCTCCCTGTGCATTCTTTATCAGGTTTTCAACACTGTATGTGTCGTTGATTACGATTGTTTTCTGTTCATTGGTGAAAAGGGCTTCAACCCAACGGTTAATAATACCTTCAATAACAGGACTTCCGTCTTTTCCTTTTTCTTCAACTGCATTGCGGTAGTTTGCAAGTGTTCCGACAGCATCTGCTATTTTATCTTCGCTGTCCTTACCAAATGTTGCTCCGCTCTCCCAGTGCTGAGCATCTGCATAAACAGACTTAAATCTTTTATCAGAGATTACTGTACGATATGCCTGCTCTTCAAAGCTTGTTTTAAATCTCTTGATTTTGGAATCAATGCTTTCGAGCTCATACGTGTTGTTAAGGTCTACAGAGAATGGGTCTTTTCCGTTAGAAAGGACGTCGCAATATACTTTACCATCTGAATCCCATGTAGACATCGGCACACCGCGTTTTTTCTGTTCAGCCTTATATGAACGGATTGCGCTGTCATATTTAGTCCATTTTGAAGCATCGCCATCGCCGCCGATACTGTCAATTGCAAGGTCATATGATACATAATCTGCAACCTTTTCATATGGATAACGGATAACACCGGCACCTATGCCACCAAAACGGTTTCTGCCGTAGTTGCCCGGTTTTGTCATTTCTTTGATGATGTTGTCTTCTACAGAGAAAGCTTTCTTCTGCATAGGACCTATGTTCTGTTCATATAAAGCCTGTGCTGCCTGATCAATATACTGGCTGATACTGATCATTGTGCTGTCCTCTGCATCCTGACCATCCATGAGGAAACAGAAATCCATAGGAAGGAGGGAGAGAGATTTTTGTTTGTCTGAACCTGCAACAGATACGTTTACGTGCAAATCGCCGAACTGTCTCAGATCATCATCCAGATCAATAAATCCGGAACCCTTCATCATGAATGCGTTAAGTTCTTTGATTGTAGCGTAAGCATTACGTGCCTGGCTGTCACGCTCAGTCTGTGAATCGATTACGCTGTCGAGTGTCTCAGGAAGGAGCAGAAGTGATCTTACTATAAGGCTTGTATTAGGATATTTTTCTTTAACGTAATCACGGATGAACATTGAAAGCGGTAAAATAATACCTGATCCTGTTCCGCCGGAAGCAGTTGATGCAATAACAACACGCATTGCCTGTTTCATTTCTTTTCCAGTCTTGCGGAAAAGATCGTCGATAGAATCATAAAGAGGACGGATTTTTCCGGTTTTTATTGTGGTGTTGAGGGCAAGTCTTGATATTGCGCGAACTTGTCCGGCACCCTCTGAAACAGTCTTATCATACATAACTGCATTCTTCGGGAACCATTTTTTACGTGCTTCATCATCATAATCAAGATAGCTGCCAACGGTCTGGGTGTTGGATGTCTGAACCCAATAAATCTTTGACTTTCCGTTAGCTACAGCGGATAAATCATTAACGTTTGTGTCCAGGCACAAGAAATTGATGTTTTCCTTCTCCTCCGGAGCGCAAAGGTCGCATACCTTTTTTACGATTTTACAGCCGGTACCACCTACGCCCACGAAAAGGGTTGGTGCGGCAACTTCATTTGGTCTAAGTTTTTCTTTGTTGATTTCCATGTGCATTTCTCCTATTTACTTATTTCTTATAATTCATTTTTACTGATACAGTGAAAGATTTCTGGCTTCCTGCGCTAAGCATCGTTCCTGAATAACTTATAGTAGATCCGTGCTTGAGCAAGAATGGTTTTTCGTTCTTGGGCATTCGCTCAAGTTTGCCGTTTTCTTCATTTAGTGAATATCTGATTCCACATACAATCGCTTCATGAACAACGGGCATTCCTGTTTTTCTGACTGATGAGCTCTTAATCTCCGCGGTACGTCTTGTCTGTGACTTTCTCAGGTAGCTCTCTTTTCCGGGTTTTGCCTCCATTGAAAGACCTGTTTTGGCTCCACCATATTTAGCCTGTACTACAGCTTGTCTCTTTTCAATCTTTACGGTAAACGAGGTGGACTTTGATACATCCTCTCCGTCAACAATCATTTTACAATCACGTTTGTTTGCATGTGCACGTGATGGCAGAACTTTAATGTGAAGTATTATCAGAATAATGATGATAAGAATCAGTATGAAAAGTATACTGATGAGCCACTTTAACCAAAGCGGTGTGTGACTCAGAGTTACTGATGTTTCTGATTCAGCCTCTGTTGTTCTGTCGAATTTGTCTGTATAACTGGCTGATACAGAAATCTTGTAATCATCTTCAGAAATACCTTCTGTAGGCATCAATTTAATGAGATATGACGAATCCTCCGGGCAAGGTGTAACAGTATGTTTAATATCACACTCAACGTTGACATTAAGCGAGTTGAACATCTCTTCGCTCAAAGGCTTGCCGCCTGCCGTTATTTTAGCAACAACAGCACGACTCTCTTCAAGTTCTGAGATTACGATATAGCTGTCCGGTGCATCAAGCTTTATCTTCAGCGGAGCAAAATCATCCGTAATATTGTATTTAAGATTTTCCTCTGCCTTTGCTTCAGTGCTTGATGGCGGTGTATAGGTGGCTGTGAGTCCTACTGTACAAGCACCACAGACAGTATCTGTCGGTGAAGCTGCATCCTTATAATGAAGCGTCATAACATAGTGGTCATCCATAATTTCACACATTATCTTCGCATTGCTTTTAGCTTCATCCCACGTCAGAATGACTTTTTTAAGTTCCTCTGAAGTAAGCAGCTCATCGTCATAATAAACTTTGACAATATATGGAGTGCCGGCTTCAAGATCTTTCAAAGGATTCTCCTCGTCCCCACCTGTAACCTCAAGTCTGAAATCTTTGGGAGGCTTTGGAACAACATTAATACCACCACTCGGCCAACCAAAATCCGTGGTGTTTTTTGTAATTGTATATCCACTAAGATATGTAACTGTCAGCGTTGCATCAAATGAATCATTCATTTTCAGCGAAATCGGAACCTCGCCGCTATATCCCTTATGCGATATTGAGGTTGTCTTGCCGTTGACAGAATAGCTTCCGCTATATACAGTGTCGCCCAGCAGGTCGGATGATATCAACTTGCCTGTCTTGGCGTCCTTCATACCAAAGCTTACTTTATAATCACCTTCGTACAAGGCATTAGGATCAACTTCCTGCCCATTTGCTTCTGTGAAAACGAAATCGAGCGCTGCGTCAGGTTCATAATAAACCTCTATGCTCGTTGCATTTCCTGAAAAATTAATGTCATACGTGCCGGCATCGCAGTTTTCATAAGTAATCATCATACCCTGAAGAGATGAGTCATAAACATTGTTGTAATATGTACCACAACCGGCTGTTCCGTATTTTGTAGACGTAGAATTCAGGCGCGTTCCTACTTCTCCGGAGCTATTTGAGACTGACAAATCTGATACGTTCTCCCCCTGAACGAAGACAATAAGTCTTTTCATTGAAATATCAAATTCTACAGTTTTTCCGGAAATACGATTTTTTGGAAGCGTATCACGGCCAAAAATCAGGTTGCACAGCTCTGTGAGCGTTGAGAGAACAGCAGCGCTACTACTTGCATTCTTCTTTATAAAGTACTCTGAATTACTCATACTCGGCATGGCAGGACTCCTGCCTATTCCAAGATACATTATTGAAAGATCTTTGCTGGCGTTTGCTTTAAAACGAAGATCCAATTCCTCTATAGTACTATACAAGCTGAGGTTGAAACCATTTTTAAAGAAAGACTCTCCGTCTGTCAGGACAACAAGATATTTCTTGTCTACATCTACTTTTTTGATACCCTCGATTGCACAATCAATACTTTCGATAGGTGTCGTATTTGCACTTGGTGTGTAAATCTCACGTATTGCAGATGCCTGTGATGAACCTTTTATTTCAAAAGGTTGCTCCATCGTATATTCTTTTCCATTGACTTCAATCGGCCACATCGGATATATCTGCAGAATATCCTCTGAATTCAGCATAGAAGCAAATACTTCCATTGCATAAGTAGCCTGGCACCAGGCTTTGTTCCCCCCGGAATACATAGAGCCGGAGTTATCAAATACTATAGCAATCGCCCTTGTCGTTTCTACTTTTGAAGACGTCGATGCACTTGATCCCAATCCCGTTGCAATAACAAACAAGATGAGCACCATAAACAACGTTATCAGGCGTTTTTTCACAAAAACACCCCCTTTTTTTAAATATTTTCTCCAATTATCAAACAAACTCACCCTCGAAAAATGTCATCAAGAGAGAGTATATGTCTATAAATTGTCATTTATTGCCAATTTATCAACTTAATATAACATATTTGTTACGCATTATCAATACATCATAAAAAAGTTTTGTTTTAATTGTAAGCCATTTATGATAATGTCCCACTTGTTGTCGCGCTGGCGTGCTCGTGGTCGTGGGCGTGCTCGATTTTGTGGGCGCGGCGGCGGAATCGTTGACGAGCGGGATTTGCGGGCGAGATTTTCTAAAAATCACTCTGGCTATTAGAAAAAAACGGATTTTTATG
>JAZQDE010000039.1:0-6578 GCA_045546695.1 Clostridia bacterium
AATGATTTCCCAAAAAGTAATGGGCATTTATTTTGAAAAACAGGGAGTAGCGGCATACACGTTATACTCTTTTATTGTTCCGGCGCTGATATTGTCTTTATTTTCAAAACCGAAAAACATAAAAAGTATAAGCCGAAAACACAAAAAAACAATTGGTTTATGTGCGTTGGGAAGTGCAATTTCGCTATCTGTTATCAGTTTTGTTATGACAGGGCTGGCGGCTAGTGTTCCGTCGATTATTCTATTCCCGCTGTTTAATGGGCTTGGAATTATTATGGTATGCATCGGTTCTGTTTTTGCTTTTAAAGAAAAATTAAACATTCAAAATGTGATTGGACTAATTTTAGGGGTCTTGGGATTGTATATTATAAATTTACAGTGATTTTTTTCAGCATCTTGCAAATGTATATGACCACAGTGATGAGCCAATAGTTAGAGTATCTTAAGTTTTTTGATTCTTTCGCTTCGACGCTGTCGGCTTTATCTAAATATGCTATTGAAATCACTGATTTTGCCATTACCTATATTATATCGTCCAATAAAGAACGTTTGTTTTTTGGATTAGGATTGTTAGAAAAACTAGGAAATATCAAAGGGTTATATCTCTATAATATTGAAAAGGATCCTGGTTATTCTGGCCAATATGATGAACAGCAACTTATTAGAGTGATGAAAGCGGTACTTTATTTTTCTATTGCTGACGAACAAGTTTGTCATATTGCTTTTTTATTATTATACTTTGCAAGAGATACGTCTGTTGCCTATCTTCAATTTTGTATGAATTCTGTGTTCTTTGATTATCCCGTAAAAATGCATGAAGTCTCTAAAAGTTACCTTGACTCCGAGTTGCCAGCTCATGTGGAACTTGTTAGTATGGTAGAAAAAGCATATATAACTAGAGAAGCACTTTTGGAAAAGGCACAATACACTCCTGATTTATATCCATCTTCTGAACACCAAGTTATATATCGCCGCGCCCAGCAGAAACAATCTCGACAAATTTCTAAACGGGCAAGCGAAATGTCCGTCCTGAGTCAGTTGTGCTCTCGTGTCGTTTTAAAGTTTGGTCGAAGAAGTGCTCACGTTGTAAAAGAGTCAAAGGATCGGCAAGTTTATCAATCTGCACCCTATCGAGAATTTCGATGTGAGTGCCATTTGCCGGTAACATATGTAACTGACCCGAATGAGTATTCCATTCGAAGATACGATTTCTTAAAGGAGGTAGAGAACGATGCGCCTAATAGTTAAAGATTATTTACTTCAACTTAGAGAGAAAGATGAACTTGATTTACTCTTGAACAAGCAATAGATATTCATGTGAAAACAGTTAAATATAGTGGTGGTGGGGCATTAGGACATTTAGATTTGGGAAGATTAGATAGCGTGCTGCAAAATATTCAAAACGATGATTATTATCCCACCTTTGTTGATAAATTAACACATTTGTTTTTTTGCACTTGCGAATTTCACTGTTTTTAAGATGGAAATAAACGATTGGCGATAACGCTATCTGCTTATTTTTTATTATTAAATGGATATATGAGTGTCGCGAAAAATTTTTTTCAGATTACGGAAAATATTAGTTATCAAGTTGCCGCAGGGAAGATTAGCAAAGATCTTCTTCACAGAATAATGGAGACAATTATCAGTGTGCGAGGCTCAGTGGCATACCATACACAACATTATCAGAGCTTGTTCGTGGCAAAACGAAGCTTGAAGATGCTCAGCTGAGGTCGTGTATAAGCTTTCCAAAGTGCTTGATATTCCTATGGAAGATCTAATTGCCGACAGCGTTGAATTGCGTTCTGATTTTTGAAATTTTCAAAAGCAATATATGCCACAAAGCCAAAGACAATGGTGATTTCAATTTCATTATTTCGGTACTTGAATCTGATGATATTCGCCGTTATTGGTCAAAAAATGGTATCCCGAAGCATTCTATCTTTTAGCAATGATAGACTATTTGAGCCGCGAGAACAATATTCCCATATGCAATAAATACGATGATATTCGTTATCAATCCTTAAAATCCCCGCTCTATCCAAGGGACGTTATAATGGCAGCAAAGCTTTCCCCCTCGTTTGATCAGCGAAAAGAATGCAGAACAACTGCTATTCCAGAATTTATGCGTTTTAATATCGTAGAAAGCGAGGTAAGAAATGTCTATTAACGCACCGTTTACAAAAAGGATCATGAATGTTAACGCAATAACAGAAAGACAAATACCCAAAAGTAACATTTTGTTCGCGTTCTCATAAAGAGACCCATATATAGGACTATTTGTCAATACCTTTGATTTAAAAAAGTGCAACATTTATGAAGTATTCAAAAAGCAAGGAAGAATCAGGAATGAAGCCGATTCTTTCAGTAAGCATTTGTGCTAAATTCTTATAAAAAATACTAATCATTAGTATGTGTAATGATGCAATAAACGCCTTTGTCGATATAGCTATTATGACGCTCTATACGTCTATTATTTTGCGTTATCGTAGAAATACACTTTCCTCTACAATTTGCGCTTTTTTTTCAGGCCTGTGATGCGCTGAAACACCAGTTTTATCAAACGTATAGACAGCAGTCCCCTGAAGTATATGATGTGGTCTACCAAATATTGATTATAACTACCGGCAGTATATGAGACCTCACGGAAGAAGCCAATGCTATTTCCTCATCCACCCGCATAATTTACACACTTGGGTTACGATTTCGCTCTCCTTCCTTCTCTCCTACATCTCACAACGTAAATCTTGGGATTATCTTTAGCGTTCGTCATCAACTCCGCTTGGGAAGACTTTCCCTACAGAGCATTGATATGCCTGTCATACGAAAAAACAGTCCGGATATCAAAAGCCGGACTGTTTGCATGGGTAATATAATTAAATTATAGTGTATCTATTAATGATAAGCTCCAATTACTCGTTCATCGCTTCTATTTTGATGCCAAATGTCATAATTTCCTCTCTAGTAGGATATTCACCGATAAACATCTCTGCCGGTACATAATATAAGAAATAATGATTATCATTATTTACATATATTCTCACGTGCTTTAGAGTCTTGTCATCAGCATCCAATTCTTCGAAAACAAAATATTGAAGAGTGTTTTCTGTGAACTCGTAGCAAATTTGAATTCCTTCATCTCCATAAGAATTGATATACTGAACACCCTGCACAAGAATCGGTATTGCAGATTCGTTATTTTGCAATTCATCACTATTTCTTAAAACTTTTATCTCCTGGTAGTTCTCCGTGTTTTCTCTTGTAATACGCACATCACTGATATTTTGTTCCATATCACTTGAAGTAATGAACATGTAAACAATTCCTTGGTGTGACGTGTCATATATATATGAACGAAAACTAGGTTGACGAATTTCCATTGTCAAAGATATTTCTTCGTCATCATTCCAAGACATTCCTTCAGGAATGTCCGGATATGCCAATTCTCCTAGATCAAATATTATTTGATATCCATCAGAATCAATAGGAAGACAAGCCTCTAACGTCTCCTTTTCATGACTATCAAACATACCATTTAAAAAGCATTGTTGTAAATCCTCAAGTGATTCAAATGATACATTTTTGTAATGAATATAAATCGAATCAGAGTGATCTATTTGGGGGTAATCACCTAAAATAATACGCCACCCTTCTCCAGTCTCAAAACACAAATATTCAGTCAATTGCGGCAATGTACGGGGAGTAGAGTTGGGATTTGGCGCCACATTCGTATCACATGAAACCAGAAAAAGCATTATAGTAATAATTATGAACAACGTGATTTTTCTCATAAACTCCTCCTACTATTGTTTTGCATGTTGATATTATACCACAAAAGAGGCTACATTCCTACTTTTTCTGCAGGTTTGTAGCCTCTTTTTTTCGGACTGTTTTTTTTACAGCCCCTATTTTTTTATCTGTACTTCCCTGTTTTTTGTTCGATTGTCAATATCTCACCGTCCGGGCAATATACTGCTTTGATGTAAGCAGATACTTTCGGTGCTCCCGATCTGATTGCCACTTTCAGGCATTCTTTTGCAATGTCCATCAGTTCGTCGTAATTTTCACCCTCGATTGTTGTTTCAAAGGCTGCCACCTGATATGTGTGTCCGGTGCTTTTAATGTATGCGATTACATCGTCTACTATGCGGCACACTTCTTTATCTGTCTCTACTTGTGGCAAAACCTGAATAGCTATACTTGCGCTCATGTTTTTTTCCTCCTTGTTTTTATTTTTATGTAGCAAAAAAACAGGAAACAACCTTTACGGTCGCCTCCTGTAAAAAATCTTTGTTATGACTTCCTACGGCGGCATTATCCGCATCAGGTTATAGGGTCGAAGTTCGTTTACTTCCTCTCAGCCTGCTCATACAAGCTCCCCTGTTTTTTCACAAATAACTATAGATTATTTAATTTTTGCAAGCTTTGCGAATCTCGGAAGTCCGTCAACGATTGGAGGACAAGACTCACCCTGGATAAGCGGCAGAGCATAGTCGATATACTCCTGAGTAACGAAGTTACCTTCTTCGTTGATCCACTCGCGTGGGAGCTTGCGCTCTGTGTTGGCGATGTCGCTGAGCGGAATAAGCTTAGGAGCACAAACGTACTCGCCATTCTCGCCTGTCTGACGGTCAAAGCCGATACAGAAGTCTGTGTAACCTTCAACAGCCTTGAGAACTGCTGTCTCACCTGCCATGTAAGCTTCGTTAACGTCGTTAAGTGAAGCGCAGTGAGAAGCACATCTCTGGAGCAAGCTGAATTCGATACCTCTAACTTTGCAACCGATTTGTTCTTTAGCAATGTTTGCAAGTGTAGTAGCAACGCCACCGAGCTGAGCATGACCAAAAGCATCTCTTACGCCACTGTCAGCAACAAATCTGCCGTCAGCATACTGAGCGCCTTCAGAAACAGCTACGATAACTTTGCCGTTCTTTTCGTATACTCTCTTAACGTCGCTGATAAACTGTTCGAGGTTGAAAGGAAGCTCAGGAACATAAATAAGGTCAGGACCCTGTCCCTTGTATGCAGCTAAAGCTGTAGCAGCTGTGAGCCAGCCTGCGTGTCTACCCATAACTTCGAGAACTGTTACCATGCCGGTGTCGTATACTCTTGCATCATGATAAACTTCCATAGTAGAAGTAGCAACGTATTTTGCCGCACTACCATAACCCGGGCAATGGTCTGTACCGAAAAGGTCGTTGTCGATAGTCTTCGGAACACCCATAACTCTCATCTCGTAGCCTGACTTCTGCATGAACTTGCTGATCTTGTTGCAAGTATCCATAGAGTCATTACCACCGTTGTAGAAGAAATATCTGATGTTGTATTTTTTGAATACTTCGAGCAGTCTGAGATAATCTGTAGGATCTTCGTCAGCATCCTTAAGCTTATATCTTACTGAGCCGAGAGCTGATGAAGGAGTTGTCTTGAGAAGATCGAGTTCGTATGAATCTTCTTTGGACATATCGTAGAATTCTTCATCAAGCATACCACGGATACCGTGTGCAGCGCCGTACATTTTTGTAATGCAACCCTGCTTGAGAGCTGTCTGGATAACACCTGCAGCACTACTGTTGATAACTGTGGTAGGACCACCTGACTGTCCGAATATTGCAGCACCTATTAATTCACTCATTGGTTTGTCACCTTTCTGTAAAAACTAATTAAGCTTTGTTGTCGCAACCAAGAACGTTAACGATCTTATGCTTAACAAGGGTCTTGATATACTCTCTGCCGGGCTTGAGATATTGTCTTGGGTCGAAGTGTGAAGGCTCCTGAGCGAAGTGCTCTCTGATAGCTGCTGTCATAGCAAGTCTGAGGTCAGAGTCAATGTTGATCTTACATACTGCCATAGAAGCTGCTTTTCTGAGCATGTCTTCCGGAATACCAATAGCATCAGGCATAGCGCCGCCGTATTTATTGATAAGATCAACGTACTCAGGAATAACTGATGATGCACCATGGAGAACGATCGGGAAACCGGGAAGTCTCTCTTCAACTTCCTGAAGGATATCAAATCTAAGCTGAGGCTTCTGACCGGGTTTGAATTTATATGCACCGTGGCTTGTGCCGATAGCGATAGCAAGTGAATCAACACCTGTCTTCTCTACGAATTCCTGAACCTGAGAAGGCTTTGTATATGAAGCATCTTCATCGCTTACGTTAACAGCGTCCTCAATACCTGCAAGACGACCGAGCTCGCCTTCAACTGTAACGCCTTTAGCGTGAGCGTATTCAACAACCTTTGCTGTGAGAGCAATGTTATCTTCGAATGAATGATGTGAGCCGTCGATCATTACTGATGTAAAACCACCGTCGATACATGACTTACAAAGTTCAAAAGAATCACCGTGGTCAAGGTGCAAGCAGATCGGAAGACCTGTCTCGATAATAGCTGCTTCAACTAATTTCATGAGGTATGTGTGGTTAGCGTATTTTCTTGCGCCTGCTGATACCTGAAGAATCAATGGAGCGTTAACTTCCTTAGCAGCTTCTGTGATACCCTGAATAATTTCCATATTGTTGACGTTGAACGCACCGGTAGCGTATCCGCCCTCATATGCTTTTTTGAACATTTC
>JAZQDE010000040.1:0-20865 GCA_045546695.1 Clostridia bacterium
CGTAACCCTATTGCGTAAACCGAGCAGGTAGACGAGGAAAGAGTATTGACTTATCCCGTGAGATCTTGTTCCAAAAGGCAAAGCCTTAACCTGTGCAGTGATGTACAATTGAGAAGCAAGAAGTCAGCAGAGGTCGTAGTACCAAGAAAAAAAACTTGGGAAGGACTGAACAATTCAAAGTGTCGAATTGTAATGTATGTTCCGAATACTTGCCCGACGGTGTGTGGAAACCGAAGCGTATTTGAGGGGAAGCACAAATAACATAGGGTGAAAAAAATGTATTCGGAAGCGGATATACGATTACATATAGCTATGATGATGGCGGCAATATGTTAGAAAAGAAGGTGTATTCGTATACTACAGCAACCAATCTGGCGAATCTGACACCGATAGATACGATAACGTACTTCAATCAGAGTACTGCGCGATGGATGGCTATGAGATCATCTACTGCTACGACGCAAACGGAAGCTTGATAGGCTTTACGTATGAAACGTCAACGTCAAGAACTTTTTACCGTTACGTGATGAACTTGCAAGGAGACGTAATAGCACTGCTTGATGAGAATTATGACGTTGTGGTAAAATACACCTATGACACATGGGGCAAAGTGCTCAGCGTGACAGATGCAAATGGAACATTGATAACAGATACGAACCATATAGGACACAGGAATCCAATACGCTACAGGGGATATTATTACGATATCGAGACTGGATTATATTACTTGCAGAGTAGGTATTATGATCCGGAGGCGGGGAGTTTCGTTCAATCTGCTGACGTATCTACTTTAACCCCATCAAGTATTAATGGAGTAAACTTATATAATTATGCAAACAACAACCTGATTGGTAACACTGGATTAGCAAAAGAAATAAATGGAACAGTGTTAACCAGTTCTCAAACTATTACATTGATACCAAGTCATACTGTAATAATTTCTGATACAGGTACTGTTAGTGATAATTGTTGGAATCTACATTGGGAAAATGAGTGGTTTGATACTGATTGGCCTGGCATATTAGTGGTTTCAAATTCGACATTCGAACTAATAAATTGGGGGTTAACAGGTTACAAAGGAAGTTTATTCTTTGACAACAATGAACAACACTCAATTTACAATGGTTCTTTGAATATTAGCCTTTATGCAGGTGTTAACTTAAAAGAAAAAAATATGGAGCAGAAATAGGTGGAAGCGTAGGTAGGCTCGGATATGATGGAAAATTTATAGATATACAAGTGGACTTTTTAACGGCTAAATTTTTCTGTATTTATGATAAGGGAAAATTTAAATTCGATTATGGGCTTAATTGGTTTGATGTTGGTATGTCTATAGATATTGCGGCCATTATAGAAAGTTGGAAAGGAGATGACTAAAAATATATGGTTTATTCTTACGTGTTTGATTTGAAAATATTGTTTAAAAAGTTTTATTGCCCGATTTGCGGTGAAAAATTAAAAGTAGTTAAAGAAGTTACTATGCTTGATCAAGAGCAAAAAGAACTTTACTATAAAAAACGGTCGTGTCATGGTATGAGTATGCCGATTAAACTGGATGTATGTAAAGTAGAACAAATGTTCAATTGTCCAAATTGTAATTATTATAACACGACTCGTAATCAATTGAGTATTCGCAAAAAACAAAAACTTTTAAAAAAGACAATTCTTAATGAAAGTGACTATTTATAAAAATAAGAATAAATGTGTAAGTGATAAAGCGAGTGCTACTGCCTTATGATAAATACGAAGTACCCTGTAAGAGTTAACGTCTAACTTATTTGTAAACTGTTTATCAGACATAGGCATCTGTCTTTCAAGTACGAGGTCTAAAGCCTCAAGGAAAAAACGATGACACTCTATCTAATACCCGTATTATATAGAATTTGCCTGTATAAATATATAAGATAATAAAGGATTATAGGTTACCTTTATCAACCTAAATTTATTATATAAGGAAGATAAAAATGAAAAGGATCGTAGTTATTATTTTAGTGATATGTACATTATTATTTTCAGGTTGTGCGGTGTTACAAGAGATGAAAGAGGGAACAAAAGAGGCAATGACCCTATCAAATGAATTTTGTTCTGCTTTATCTGAAGGTGATATAGATGCTGCCAAAGAATGTCTACACACAGAGTCTACCCCTAATAAATCAGAACTTGCTCAATACATTAGTAGCCTTGAACAAAAATATAACATAGATTTCTCCACAGGTATCGTGCTTAAAAAGGCTACTTCCACAGAAAGTGCTTATTATGATAGTAGATATGATGGCAGTGTTTATAGCTTTACATACAATGCTGTAATCGGAGGAAAGTCAACATATATGTTTTTTACTATCGTAAAGAACGATAATGGATATGGTATTTATAATTTTGGTATAGAACAGTAAAAAAGGCATTAAGCAGTGGTAGTGCAGTGAAAAAACTTGCTGCACTTGAAACCAAGTAAAAGCACAGAGCGTTTTTTATTTAAAAAGAGGAATATCTCATGAAGAAATCCGTTGAATGCATTATTAAATACATATTAATACAACTGGCGATACTACTTTTTGCTGTGCCAAGTGTTTATCGCGTTTATCCGCACAATAATTATAGTAATGCCCAAAAAGCCACTATCGTTGTGAATAGTGTGAAAAGAGTGTCCCAAAAGCCTCTTCGTATAATTGTTACGTCCGATTCCGGAGAAGAATATAAACTTCCTCCTCAAATTGATTATGAAGATATAAAAACTGGAGAAAAGATTGATATTTTGTATGTTGAAGGAATCGACTTGTATGATGAGAAATCGATAATTGAAGTAAAAAAGGCTCAACTGTTTACAAGTCAAAAGCTGAGTTTATTTCAGAACGAAAGGTCACAGCAATCGCACGTTTTTCTTTATTCTTTGTTGTAGAATGTTTGTTTATATTTATTGCGTTTTTACGTATTCAGCATACTTGCGAAAAGTATTATTATAAAGACAGAAAAATCAACAAACTTCTGATTTTAGATGTTATGACAGAGCAAATTTATTTTTTAAAAAAAGAAATAAGTGATATCGATGAAGAATTCAAAGAAGAACTGACTATGGATCTTTTAACGACAAAGTTATCAAAAAACAAAACACCTCTTGTAGAACAACAGGGAAAATGTATTGTAATTTTATATGGCGAAGATAGCTATGACATAATATCAAAGCAGCCTATTAAATTTAATTATGATGATAGCTTAAAGCTAAAACGACATATGATTGCAGGTAATGAAATAAAGTTTGATCAAATGATTAAATATTATCTATTATAAATAGCAATTAGCTTCACATAAATTGGTCCGGTATATAAGTGGGGAAAACAATTTGATGCCAGGTATAATATTGGCAGTGGCTGGTTTGGTTGGAGATATGTAGTTCGCATTAAAGCTCCAACATAAAAGGGGGGAGATTATATGGTTATAGGGACCAAATATATCAATAATGCAATATTTTATACATTGTTCAAAAAACATTATTGCCCTAACTGCAATAAGAGGTTAAGACTTGTTAAAAAATCCAAAATTGTAAATTCGAACTCTCCGGAAGCTAAAAATTATGATTTTAATTTAGGAGATGGCTTTATGGAGGGGAATGTTAGGTTTGTTTGGAAGGAATTTCAATGTCCTATGTGCCAAAAAGAATTCACAATTGAAGATATAAGACGCGCGGAGCGTAGCAAGCAATGAAACATAAAAGAGCTGCAAAATATTTATATCAAGCTAATCCATTTTTCGTGCATTGGAAAAAGCATTTTTGCCCTAAATGTTGGAAAAAATTAGAATTACGGTATGTAAGTAAAATTGTAAATTCTAATTCTCCAGAAGCAAAAGATTATGATTTTTCTGTTGGCGATGCTTTTTTTGTTGGCGATGTTGAATCTAGAACAAGATACTTCCATTGTGCAAATTGACAACTTGACTTTTCATTTAGAGAAATGAAGAAATACGAGAAGAGCAAATAAAAATAAGAGATGTATACTTTTAAGCTAGGAATGGAGATAGCTATAGAGGTTTTGTCTAAGTAATAGATAAACGTAAGCCGCCATCACTACCATTTCGGCAGATTTATTGAATTTCTTAAAATCTGCCGAAAAACTATTGACAAACAACTGCTTTTCGGCTTTAATAATAAAGGTAATAAAATCTGCCGAAGTTATTTGGAGGTATATATGAGTTATATTTTACGTCATATAGAAAATCGCATTCTCGAGTTGTCCAAATCGTACTCTGCGATTTTACTGACGGGACCCCGCCAAGCGGGAAAAACAACAATGCTGCGTTCACTCGCCGAGAAAGAAAATATAGGACGCGAATACGTTTCGCTCGATGATCTTGCTACTCGCGATATGGCTAAAAATGATCCAGCTCTTTTCTTGCAGATACACAAGCCGCCCGTCTTAATCGACGAGGTTCAGTATGCTCCCGAACTTTTCACTTATATAAAAATTCATATAGACGAGCATCATAATCCCGGTGACTTTTGGATGACTGGCTCTCAAATATTCCGACTTATGCGCGGTGTTCAAGAATCACTCGCAGGACGTGTAGCACTTCTTCATATGTCACCTATGTCGCAACGCGAAATCGTGGGAGCAGATTGCATTCCTTTTACCACGAATATGAACGTATTGATTGATGAATGCAAGAAAATCAAGCCCGTAGATACGCCCACTTTGTTTGAGCGCATATGGAAAGGTTCAATGCCCGGTATCTTTTCGGGACTTTATCCCGATCGTAATATGTATTATTCGTCATATCTTTCTACCTACGTAGAGCGCGATGTGCGCGATATTTCCGGCACGGTGGATGCGCTAAAGTTTAATCGATTTATTACCGCCGTGGCTGCAAGAACATCACAACTTTTAAACTATCACGCTCTCGCGGAGGATGCGGAAATAGATATGCCGACGGCAAAAGCTTGGGTGGATATTTTGGAAACGTTGGGTATTATATTCCTTCTTCACCCTTACTCAAATAACGTATTAAAACGTGCAATTAAGACACCGAAAGTTTATTTTTACGATACGGGACTCGTGTGCTATCTTACTAAATGGTCCTCCCCCGAGGTTGCCGAAAGCGGAGCAATGAGTGGAGCGCTCCTTGAAAATTTTGCCGTATCTGAGATAATGAAAGGTTATCAGAACGCAGGCAGAGAACCTTATTTGTATTTTTACCGTGATCGTGACGCCAAAGAAATTGACGTTATTATGGAAGGTGATGGAAAACTTTGTCCGTTAGAAATCAAAAAGACTGCCACACCCGATAAGCGCATTGTTCGCACGTTTAGTGTGATTGATAAATCCCCTCTGCAACTTGGAACAGGAGCCGTTCTTTGTATGTCGGATCAATTCGGTGCATTCGATAGAGATAATCTTATCGTGCCGATTTGGGTGATTTAAGTTATTAACGGTTTCATTGTATCAAAGTGTATGAGGAAAAAAAGATGAGTAAATTTAGAATAGTAGATTTGTTTTCGGGTGCGGGAGGATTAATGCTTCTGAAGACGGATTTAACAGATGGCTGGACATTACCGATGAATATATTAATCCTGAGGCAAATAGCAAAATAAATGATGTAATTGTAAAACGTGCGGCAGATGACAGTGCTGAGTTAATTACGAATCTCGTTTTTCCGGAGGAATAATATGTTAAGAAAAAAATTCTATAAATCCATATTGATTTCAATTGTTGTCGCAATAGGTGTTCTGATACTTAGTGCCGGTCTTGCTTGGGCAAACTATCCAAATTATTTTGACAACGGAATCAAAGCTACCATTAAGGTTAAAAAAATTTATGAGTATTCAGGAGCTAGAAGTCCAGAACGATATGTTTACAGCGATACAATGAGATTTAGTTATCCGGAAAAAATAAAATTCAAGCAGGGTGATACTATAGATATAATTTATCTGTGGGATACTTATCAATATATAATCATTGATGCACGAAGTGAGGACACAGTATACTTATCAAAAGATAAATATGCGAAAGACATAATAGGTGAGTGTATATTCATTATATTATTCGGTTTGTTAATTGAGTCTGTCGTTGTCTTAGTTGCAGTAGTGAAAATAAAAGCAAAATGGAGAGATTATCGTTATTGCCGCATTAAAGTCGATAAGATTGAAGTTGCCAGATTTATTAGTGATTATGATTACGTAGTTGAAAAGGAGTTTATAAAGCCTACAACTGAGCTGCAACAAGAATTTGCAGAGAGAGTATCTAAAATTCATTACACATTGAAAAAGATTGATACTGAAGGTGGTCAAGATAAGTTTATTCTTGTTTTTTATAATAAGGGGAAATATGATGTTTTGGTAGACAGATACGTTGATTTCAAAATATATGACGATGATTATTCTTTGGTACACTATCGTATATTTACACAGAAAAAGAAGTTTAGATTACTAATTGAAGAGTTGCTTGGTAAGAGTATGTATTAGCGTACAAAATACAATTCATAGGTAGATGAGGAAGAAAGACTGACCTATAGATTCTATTGCATGAGTAGAATTTCCTGCTAATCCTATGCTTTCGACCAAAAAAACAAAACAAAGGAGTCATTTATGAATCAAAGTATAGCATCGGAAGCAAGGTATTATCCGTACTACAAGAATGACAAACTGTTGCTTTGGCAAAAAATTCGTGAAAAAGGATACGAACGAAGTTACAAGGTGATGCCACAAAAATTACACACAAATATGTACTTGACTCCCAAAACCACGCCCAAAGCCCGGCCGATATCAATCAATCTGATACAGATAGCTCAATCTGCCGACCGGCATGCTGCAGCCGGAATTATAATAGCTCATAATATCGTTGTAATTCTCAACGCCGTCAGCAACTTTAAAGTAAAAAGAGCCACCGTCTTCAAGGCCGACACTGTCGCGCGGCACGGCAAACTGAATATAATCATCCCTTATAAAATAAGTAGCCTCGCCGCAGATATCACCGGTAAAAGTCGGAGAAATTTTCTCAATATCTGTATATCTTTCACCCTTCAGGAAGGGGTCGTACATGTGGGTGCGGTTTACAACGTACTCGTAGCTTTCCCAACCCTTGTCCATAGATGGCTTTTCACCGGTGCCGATGAAAATATTCATCCAGTTTGCAGCCTCGGAAAAGACAACAGTGTCGTCACATTTTACCAGGAAATACAAATTCTCATCATCACAGGTAACCTTGACGTACTCAATATTATTCCTGTTTTCCGGCAAAGTATAACGCTCGGCGTCTTCACCTTTTGAGAAGCCTGTACGGAAATCTCTGGGAATATTTGCGATATTGATATTCCTGTAAATGGCATTGACATCGTCCCATTGGGAAATATCGTCATAAATGTCGATCTCTTTCTTTGTGGAGTCGGCAATGTAGCCATCAATCGGATTGAACTTGTAATTTCTGACATTAATCATCATCTGAATGTAGTATGCGTCCTCGTAGCCGCCGACCATTGGCTCGATGTCGCGTGAATATTGCAGGTCGACGTTGTCGCAGAACATATATTCGCCGGAATATGGGAATTTGCCGGCAATCCATTCGTTCCAGCCGGTGATGAAAACAATTTCCGGATTCTCAGCAAAGACGGTGTCCCATTGAGACTGGAAAAAAGTACCTCTGTATATATCGGCAGCGACGTTTTTGCCGGTTTTAACATCATAACCGCGGCCCCAGTTGTTGTGTCCGCGCGAAAGAGAAAAGCTGAAGGGCAGGGCGGGGTGAGATGCGACAGAAACGCTCATCATATTGCCATTTAATGGCTGGGGATAAACCCATTCAGTGAAAGGCCACGAAATGTCCGTAGTAGGATCCTGAGGCCATTTTGCTCTGCGATAATGGAAAAAGTCCCAAATTTCAGTGCTCAAAGCATCGGAGCCGGGTTCGACAGAGCCGATAATCAAAGGCTTGCCGTCGATTCTGTACCATGAGTCGGGATACAGATTCTGGGAATAAAGCGACGAGTACAGACCGTTAATAACGCCGGCAGAACTTGTATTTGTGAAAAAAGCAACCTGCGGAACGTCCCAACCGGCCTGAAGCATTTCGTCGACAATGCGAAGAATACGCGTGTACGCATCTGCGTAAGTAGGGCCGTTTGTTACGTCAAAAACAACAAAATCTATGTTGCTCAGGGCAAAAAGCTCAAGATGCTTGCGGATAACCCATTCGTCGCTGCTGTTATAAAAACCATAAATCGGCTCATCCCACCAATGGTAATAATTGGCAGGGCTGACGCCTGGAATATCAATCTGCGTAAGACCGTAAACGCCGTATTCTTCGATAATGCGGCTGTTTACAAAGGGCCCGCCGAGCTCGTTCAGCCAGAGGAAATAAAAAATACCGACTTCGCGTTTTTCTATCTCAGATGAAACGGCGTTGACTGTGCGGCCTTGTGAATCAAAGCCGACGACCATATTTGTGTTGTATCCGTCCTGATAAAGATCAATGACAATTTTTGGCTTTTCATTTTTACAACTTATTGTTGACATACAAATCACCATAATTAAAACCAGTAAAAAAACGCAAAGAATATTCTTTTTTCTCATAAATATCATCCTTTTTTTATATGACATCAAAAACCTTCGAGCAATTGATAGAATTCTGCCTTTTTCAGGAATGCAACGTAATCATCCAGAGCAACCCGGTCGCCGATAGCTCCCACAAAATGGTTCATGCCGGATACGTCGCCTTCCCAGGAAATGAGATAATAGCGGTGTTCTTCTTTTATAAAAGTCGCCGTTATATTGCCGTCGGGAGCGACAGTAATGGTGTCGCCGGCGAGCTTTTCACCTGTAAGAGCGTCAGTGACGGTGTACGAAACAGTCACGGCGTCACGCGAGTCGTTGACAGCCACAAGGCGGAGGTTGCCGTCTGCGTCAGGCTCGTCGCACATCATGACAAAAGGCGTCTGACAGCGTTTTATGTAGTGGTAAGCCAGCTTTTTCGTGCCGTACCAGTCAACAATAGCGTCGGAAACCTGCGGCCAGCCGTCAATTACGTTCCACCAGATAATGCCACTGCGGTAGTCGTTCTGGATACGGAAATGTTCGATGAAAAACTTGAACGCTTCTGCCTGCGAAATCTGGCTCTTGAGGGCGTACGTTTCAAGGCCGCCTTCTTTGTAGTCGCCAAAGAGTCTGATGACCTGGCGGGTCATAAGGGAAATTCTGTAAGAATATCCGTCCTCGATTGTCGGCTCGGGACACGTCGCATGGGCAAGCCACTGACGGTTTGTACAAATGCGCTCGTCGCCAAAGTCGCCAAGCTGATCTTCTGCAATAAATTTACGTAAAGTGGCAGGAGCAGGGCAACCGTGATAGCCTGTTTCGGAGGCAAAATGACATACAGAATTTGTCTTGTAATATTCTCCTTTGAAATAGTCGCGCGGACCCCAGAGGTGGTCTTCTGAGGGATTGATTGTTTCGTATGCCTCTTTGTCAAAATATGGAGAACTCGGCAGATACGGGCGGAAACCGTCCAGACGGTTGATAACGTCGGGAAGGATTTTTCTGGTAAGATGATTATCGTCGGGACTGCCGTTGTAGAGCCATTTTCCGTCAACGTTTATGTGCGGCCACAGATACTGGGCGTCGCACTCGTTGTCGCCGGACCACAGTGCAAGAGATGCATGATTGCGGAGCCTCAAAACAACACTTTCAGCTTCTTTCCTGAAAAGCTCGCACATGCGCTCGTCGGTCGGATAGATGCCGCAACCCATTGCAAAATCCTGCCATACAAGAATGCCGTGGGCGTCACAATAGTCAAAAAACGCGTCATCGGGGTAGATGTTTCCGCCCCAGCAGCGCACAATGTTACAATTAAGGTCGTTTAAAAGTTCAAGACCGCGCAGGTCGTAGTCTGCCTGCCTTGAGGGGAAGGTATCCGTCGGCACCCAGTTTGAACCTTGGACGAAGATTTTTTTACCATTTATCCGGAAGAAAAATTTGCCGTCGGGACCGGCGCACGATGTACGCTCAAGCTCCACGAAACGCACGCCGAGGTTGAATTCGACGCTGTCACATTCTTGTCCGTCAAGCAAAAGTGTAATTTTCGTACGGTAGAGGTTCGGCTCGCCGTAATTTTTTGGCCACCACAGCAGCGGTTTGTCGATGTGTACCATCGTAATAGCATTTACAGAATATGCTCTTGTCTGTGAAAAGAAAACACTGTCGCCACATTTTCCTTCTATTTTTAATGAATAACGTCTCAAATCGTCTTCTTCAATGTGGATTCTTGTTGTGAAAAGGTATTCGCAGAATTCATACGAAACAAAATTCCGGAGGTAAAAGAAGTAATTATCTATCCTGTTTCTGGATTTATATACGACAGAAACAGGTTTCCACAGGCCGCCCGATACGGCGCGTGGCATGATGTCCCAACCGTACATGTAGGGTGCTTTTCTTATCAGGAGAGAGTCTGTGTTATGTTGCATGCCGCGGCAACGTGTAGAGAGCTGGAATGAGTCTGTGTATACGTGTGCCGGTGTGATATGTACTACCAGATCATGGCAACCGGCAGCTATGCCTTCGAGGCTGAATTCGTGGGCAATAAGCATGTTTTCCGTGAAAGCAAACTTTTCACCATCAATATATATGTCGGCAACCGTATCAATGCCTTCAAAGAGCAAAAAAGCGTCGGCGTTTTTGTCTTCTAAGGTAAATTCTGTAAAATACCACAGGTGGGTTCTTTCGAATTCCTGAACTTTTGTTATGTTGTCGCCGAAGAAAATGTCCTCCGGAAGCAGGCCGGCTTTTGAAAAGTCGAGTTCAAAGTTGCCGGGCACGGTGGCCGGTATAACGTTCTGAGCTGATTCAAGAATCTCTTTAGTCGTCGTGAAAGATATTTTTTCTTTTACAACGCGGCTGTTTTGCGCGTACGTCATGCGCCAGGAGTCAAGTAACACTTTTTCCATTTTTTTCCTCCGTTTATGTATATTATTGGAAGCACAGTTCTTCGCACTGTGCGCAGATTGCATGGTAAACAGGCAGGTGAAGCTCCTGCACTTTGAATGTTTCTTTTTCGGGAACACAGATGCATATGTCGCAAATCTCTTTGAGTTTTCCGCCTGTGCCGCCGCTGAGTCCGACAGTCGTGATGCCCAGTGCTTTTGCCACTTTTGCGGCCGTTGCTACGTTTGCGGCGTTGCCCGAGGTCGATATTCCGAGGAAGACATCGCTTTTTTTACCGAGGGCGAGTACTAATTGTGAAAAGCCCAGGGAGGGGTCGACATCGTTTGAAAATGCCGTGAGGAGTGCGCTGAGGCTGGGCAGGGGGATTGCGCCGATGCCCTTCTGAAGTTTTGAAATCGTTTCTGTGTCGAGGCTGCCTTCCGGAAAATCTTCCGCTGTCAGGGGCCTTTTGGAGAGGAAACCTTTGAGCAGTTCGCCGCTTATGTGTTCGCAGTCTGCGCAGCTGCCGCCGTTGCCGCAAAGCAGAAGCTTGCCGCCGTTTTTGTGCATTTCACAGATGGAAACAACTGTATTTTGTATATCTTCTCTGAGTGGTGCCAGCTGTGGGTAGCGTTCAATCAATATATCAATGTGTTTCATGATAATGCCTCCTTGGCTACTGCCAGTGCCGCTGCGTCGCCGATTGATTCGCCGAGTGCGGGCGGTACAATCTCGCATTTTGCCAGCGCCTGTGGCAGTGCTTCTTTTTCTAATATTTTATACATGTGTTTTGTGAGTAAATCGCCGCATCTTGCAAAAATGCTTCCTATTATAATTTTCTCCGGATTGAGCAGGTCAATGACAATTGCAAGTCCCTGACCGAGTTTTGTGCCGCAGATTTCAAAAACTCTGAGCGCCGTTTTTTCACCATTTCTGGCAGCTTCTGCCATTTTTCTTACTTCAGGGAGCGTGCCGTTATACCATGGTACTTCCGTGCCATTTTCGAGTGCTTCTTTTGCAAGAATCATGCCGAGCTGGCTCAGACCGCCGCCGCTGCAGAAGCCTTCAAAGCTGCCTGCTTTGCCATATCCTACCGGCCCGTCGTCTGCAAGTCGGATATGGCCGAGTTCGCCTGCGAAACCGTTTGTGCCGGAGTAAAGTTTGCCATTTAATATGACGCCCGCGCCGAGACCTGTGCCGAATGTCATGAAAATCATGTTTTTCGTGCCTTTGCCATTGCCGAAATGCCATTCTGCTACGGCGCATGCGTTTGCGTCGTTTCGCACTGCGCACGGAATGCCAAGCAGTTTTTCCAGAATGTCTTTTATGTGTATGTCGTCCCAGCCGGGAAGGTTCGGTGGAGACTGAATTATGCCTTTTTCTTCATCAAGCGGGCCGCCGCAGCTGACTCCGCACGCACTGACTCCGCACGCACTGACAGCCGGCGCTTTGTTTTTGAGCTCCGTCGCCGCTTTACATATGTTATCTATCGTTTCTTTAACGTCCGTCGTTGGAAATTTTATCTTCTCTATAATTGTGCCGTCGTCTGTGCCAAGACAAACTGCACATTTTGTGCCACCTATGTCAACTCCCAGGAGCATTTGAATCACCTCGTTTTGCTTATTCTACACACTCGTGGGGAAGTTTTCAACAATAAAAGTAAAAACGGGTTGCACTTTCTGTGAAGTGGTTCTATACTCCCAAAGTACTCGACGCGGAGTAGAGCAGTCTGGCAGCTCGTTGGGTCGCGTTGCCGAGCGCCGCCGGTGGCGAAAAGGCTACATACCAGGGAATGGATGCTGATGCTGTTCCCACTCAATGACATCTATGGCTTTATTAACGGAACAAAAATTGTGCTTGACTATTATACGCATTTTTGCGTACAATAAAGCAAAGGAGGTGAGCATAATGGGTTTGCGTCAAATCCGGAAGAATAAAAATATAACGCAGAGAGAACTGGCACGCAGAAGTGGTGTGAATTTTCGGTCTCTGCAGGACTATGAGCAGGGACATAAAAAGCTGACATCAGCCAATGGTGACATTCTGCTGCGGCTTACCACTGTTCTGGGATGCACAACAGAGGACCTACTGATGGATGATTTCGAAGGCGCTGCGTTGATGTCTGCCAATCAGCTGGATAGCAATACGATCCAGAGTCAAAGATTCTTCTGCGAGAAATACCAAACGGCAGGTCGGTGGGTGTGCAGTAATGGTAGCGTTGCAACGATGTTCTATTATGAAGGAAAGCAGTACATCCTGCCATTTCAGGCAGTGTTTACACCTGTTATGCTGCCGTGTTTGATGCAAGCTGCAACGTTACAGATGGAAGCAAAGATAGAAAACATACAATTTGAAGCAAGTGGTTATGAGAGTTGGTGAACGCAGTGGAAGAAAAAATGTTTTGCTTGATGCACCGGGATGATCCGATTTGTGCAATAACGATTGATGCTGTTTCCGGTGCAATTTTGCGAGTTGGAAAGCCGACCGATCCGGAGCTGCTTCCTTTGGGCGGAAATATTGATGCTGTAACACTTAAAAAGTGGTGGCAGCGCCGTGCCGTGCCTGTGAGTCAGGGTAAAATCCAACGAATTCTGGAGCAGCTTGGAATTGCGACGCCCCAGGAGTACCTGGTCAAAAATCTTGGCCTTAGCCTGACGGACCACTATTGGATCAAGCCGCTGGATATGGAGTTAGGCTGGGCAGACATTAATCTGTTTACCAATGATTTCCGGGATCCTGTAGGTGATATGCAGTTTGGCGTTGAAGCGCTTCAGGCGTTACCGGCGGGAGCGTTCTCTCCCAGCTCCTCTGTACAAGGCGAATTAAGAAAAAAGTGGATTATTGCAGATAGGAAGCGGTGCTTGATTAAGGGCAATCACGGAGGAAACTCACAGGAGAGTCTAAATGAAGTGCTGGCAACATTGATTCATAACAAGCAAGGAAAACAACCCTTTGTCAGTTACAGTACAATAAAGATGGAAAATGACGGACAAATTTACTGTGTCTGTGAGAGTTTTACATCCGACGGGATCGAGTTGGTTCCGGCTATTGATGTTGTATGCTCTAAGAAGAAAGACAACGCAATATCTATGTATGAGCACTTTATTGCTGTGAGTGTGGCTCATGGACTGAAGGAGGAAACGGTAAGGTCCTTTTTGGAGTACCAGATCCTAACGGATTTTGTCCTGACAAATACGGACCGGCACTTAAATAACTTTGGTGTTCTGCGAGATACGAAAACACTTCAGTTTATCGCAATGGCACCGATTTTCGATTCCGGAAACTCGATGTTCTGGCAGAATCCCAATTTGTCGCTGCGTGATGACCTGACCGACATCCAGGTTAACAGCTTCCGGACAAGAGAGAAGCAACTGCTTAGATATGTACGGGACAGTAAGCAAGTGGATATTTCTAAACTGCCTACAGAAGATGAGCTGCGCAGCCTCTATGCGATGGATCCACTGATTTCCTGTGTGGATTCTATTCTGCATGGCTACAAGAAAAAGATTGAACTATTGACGAAGTGTTTTTAGATTTTGGAATAGGCTTCTATACTACACATGAATCACACAGAACTGACTTTTGAAGATGGCCTAAATGGCACTTACGAAGGATGGTCTCCCCGGAAAATTTATTACGCCCTACGCAGACAGCTTTCGTATACGCCTGTCAAAACACTGTCTCCGTCACCGTCGAATTCAAGTGTGTACGTATATTCCTTGCAAATTACGCCGCCGTCTTTGCTTGAACTTACTCCCGTGACGCGGAAGGGCTGCCATATTTCCCTGTTTGCAAAATGGAGAGGAATGTATCTGACCAGTACTTTATCGCCGATTTTATATTTCGGCATGTCGCCGCTGCTGTAAGTACTACTATTTGTCGTCTGATATCCGGGTTTGTTTCCTCCGGTGACCATTTCAAGTTCTTCTTCTGTAATTTTCTGAGCTTCGTATTTCATAATTATCCCCCTGCCCTTATCTTTGTGTTTTCTTTTTACATCTTTTTATACGAATGAAAAAAGAATGTGGACGAAAAATTTTTCCTTGCCATGACAAAACTTCCCGATTGCTTTGTGGAAACTTTATCGGAAAAGATTGTAAGTATACTATAAATAAAAGTTGACTAAAATTGATTTTATAGGTAAAATACTTGCAAAGGAGCGTGATTTACTATGGCTATTACTTCAAAAGATGGCATTCTGAAGGTTTTAACGGCTTATAATCCCTGGTGGAAGACCGGCGTTGTAAATCCCAAAATGACTAAAACATATAAAAGAATTGCGTTTCACGAAGCAATGAAGCGATTGAATGAAAAAGATATCCGAAGGAGTGTTGTGCTGACCGGAACACGTCGTGTAGGAAAAACAACCATACAGTATCAGATGATTGAAGCGTTGCTACATTCGGGTGTTTCTCCCCAGCGTATTGTGTTCATTTCTATGGACCATCCGATGCTGAAGCTAAGCCAGTTTCAGGAAGTCTTAGAATGTTATCACGAAAACATTTATGCAGGGCAAGATGTATATTATTTTTTCGATGAAGTTCAGTATGCGCAAGATTGGGATCGTTGGTTAAAAATAATTTATGATACACAACCTGAAACCAAGGTTATAGCGACAGGTTCGGCAAGCCCTGCGCTTATGAAGGGCAGCAGAGAAAGTGGTGCGGGAAGATGGTCAGTAATCCAGGTGCCTACCTTGTCTTTTTACGAATATTGCGAGCTCTTGAACATTGACCGTCCCAACATACCGGAAAATTTGAAAGTTACATCACTTCTGGGCAAGACACAAATTGAGCGTACTCAGATTATGCTTCAGCTTTCTAAGGTACAAAATCATTTTATACGTTATTTGCAGGTTGGCGGATTTCCCGAATTAGCACTTGCAGATAATGATTTGATGGCGCAGCAGATTATGCGTGAAGATGTTGTTGATAAAGTACTCAAACGAGACCTGCCTTCCCTTTACAACATCCGCAATGCCACGGAACTTGAGCGTATTTTCTTGTACCTTTGTAATGTTTCATCGGAAATTGTTTCCATTGAAGCCATCACAAAAGAACTAAACGGTGTTTCACGCATAACGGTAGAAAATTATATTCAGTATCTTGAAAGCGCAAATCTCATTTATCAGAGTTGGCCGGTAGATATGGCGGGGAAAAAAGTTCTTAAGGCAAGGCCCAAGATATATATTGCTGATGCAGCTATACGCAATGCGGTTCTGATGGACGAATCTATTTTGACCGATCCTGTTGGTATGGGAAAAATTGTCGAAACTGCCGTTTACAAGCATGTGGCAGCTTTCTATTATCAATTTGCAACATCCGTTGGTTATTTTCGTGGTGGTAAAAAGAATAAGGAAATCGATGTTGTTGTGGACTATCCGCGTATTAAAAATATCTTAATTGAGGTTAAATATCGTGAAGGAGCTCCCGTGCAGGACGATGATGCGATTGTCGAGTTCTGCGAAGAAGCATCTGCAGCAATCATAGTTACGAAGACACCGGCAGATTTTGGCGTACATAATACGCCTTGCGGGAAAGAATTATTAAGAATACCTGCGTTTGCTTTTTTGTATTTATTGGGAAATGCCGAAAAGCATGGATATAGGGGAACTGAATGGTAAAAAACGAGGTTGTTGAGCATCAGTAAATAACAAATATAATTTGAAAAATAGCACAGACTTATTTATACTTATCTATATAAAAAGAAATGAAACATAAATATGGAGGTACTGCTGAAATGAGTACGAGAAAAAATTGGATAACATCTGCACATAGAGGTTTTGTTGAAGGAGAGCTAAAGGAAAACAGTCTTGCGGCATATTATAATGCTTACCTGAGAGGCGCTGAAATGATCGAAACGGACGCCCGCTTTTCAAGTGACGGTGTGTTGATTGTAAATCACGACCCTACTGTCAAGGGCTTCAATGAAGAAGGCGAGCCTGTTACATATGTGGTCTCAGAAACGACTGCGCAAACATTATGCTCAGTAATCTTGTCGAGTGATGAAAAATGGGGAGTGCAGCGCGTTCCTACGTTAGAGCAGGTTCTGAATCTGGCGTATCACACAGGAATGCACGTAAATATCGACCTGAAAAGCGGTTTTCGTTGCGCCGTGCCTGTTGCGAAAGAAGTACTGAAAAGCGGAATGATCGGCAGGGTGGTATATGCTCTTAACGGATCCGGAATGGAAGGTATCAATGCAATCCTCGCTGTTGACCCCGATGCGCGTTTCATCGATCTGGGCGTCGGCTTTGCAAGGACTGTACAGAATTTCCCCGAGCGCGGAAAGAGATGTTTTTGCTATACAAACGACACAAGCGAGGAGAATATAAATGCAATTCGCAGTTACGGATGCCTTCTGACCCTGATAAGCCTTAACCCCGGCAATTTTGAGGATGCTATCCGTTGCCATCCAGATATGTGTGAGTATCTGCACACTTCTGATTTTAAGGCAATCGAGGAAAATTACCTGAAAAAGGTAAAGTTGTACTGATATAGGCCGGGTTACAGAAACAAGGCCATATAGAAGGGAAAGCATGATTAGTATTGTAAAATAGCAGAGGCTGACGAGGTTGCTCTGGGCAAAGGCGAATACTCCACTTATAATGATATTTTCACCACGGAGGACGACGATGACTGAAGTAAGATTTCTCCCGTCTGCAGCGAAATTCCTTAAAAAATTAAAAGATAAGACGCTGAAACTAATGTACCGGGAAGCAATCGACAAGATAATCATACAAACAAGGGAGCCTCAGACATGAAAGAAATCATCAGACGCTTTGAGTATCTATTATGGGAAAAAGATATTCCGGACAAAAAATATGTTGAAAACCTCTACCAGAAGATGAGCAGCTCCTGCACATTGCATCAGGGCGCATTTCACAGGAAATAACTGTCGGCAGCGAAGAAGGCATACAAGAAGATTACAGCTTCTTCCAGCACGGGCCAAGGCTGTACTCAGGCGGATATGGCCGCGACTTTATCTACGAACTGTCTATAATAATATTTTTACTTAACAAAACAGACTTTGCTCTTCCCGGAGAAAAAACAGACATTATTCTGTCTTTTCTCCTTGATGGGCTCAGGTTTATGATACAGAAGGATTCTCTTGACTGGGCTTGCGTTGGTCGCGAACTTGTCCGCGTAAATGCGACCCATGTCGGACTTATCAGAAATGCACTTAAGTTCGTTCTGGAAACGCAGGACCTGCCACGCAAAGACGAAATAAAAGCATTTCTTGAATCGACGCAGGGCGGAGCACAGCCTGATATGACGAAATATTTCGAAAAAGCCTTCATGCTTTGCCATCATTTTAACGGCATATATGTCGGCGCAAAGTTTTTAAATAACCGGCTTCTGGGAGCCGAAGTATGCAATTCAGAGGGTGAGCTTTGCTATAATATGTCATATGGAACACACACGTGTATCATGCGTAACGGCGCTGAGTACAGAAATATTTTTCCTGTATGGGATTATTCGCGCATCCCCGGCACTACATCGGGGCTTGAAACTGATGAACAACTTCGCGCCCGTGAAAATTGGGTGCTAAAGCCACTTCCAAATGACCACGCAGGTGGTGAGCAGAACGGGCAACGTGCCATGATTTATGAACTTGCCGAGCACGACGATATAAAAATGCTTGTTGCAGACTTTGCTTTTGAAAATGGATTTGTATCCCTTGGCACAGAAACAGGCTCTGAAAGAAGTAATCCTGATGGAATTGTGACTACGGTAGACCAGTGTCTGAAGCAGGGAGAAGTTGTTATTGAAAATAATTCGATAATACATAATGGCATTCGTTATACCGCGCTCTCTGGCACACATATAGAAGCAACTGTTGAAAAGAAGGTCGGCTCGTGGCATCGAAACAGCCGTGATTTGTCAGATAATCCGGTAAGTACGCAGGTGGTAACATTGACCATCAACTATTCTGTGTCTGACAGGCGCGCTGTCAATGATTTACGTTGCGTTTACGACTAATGCATTATTCAGCTATTTTTCTGTCTTGCTACTGTTGTAATTGCCGTTGTATGGGAATTTTTTGAATACGGTTGTGATACTTTCCTTCACAGCGACATGCATTGCGGTCTCTTTTTTATCCTGTAATGGGCCTCCGGATGGTGAAAAAACAGGAAAGTGTGATATAATATTCCGGCAAAGGAGATGACGGGCCGATGAGCCAGAAAAGCTTATCAAAAGATTTTACGCAAGGGAGTATCGCAAGACAACTCTTCTTCTTTGCTATCCCCTTCATGGCATCAAACGCACTTCAGGTGCTATACAGTACAATAGATATGATAATCGTCGGCGAGTACGTAGGCACGCCCGGCCTCTCCGCCGTTTCACAGAGCAGTCAGATAGTAAACTTCGCAACGATGGTCTGCCTTGGCTTTTCAAATGCAGGACAAGTCCTGTTGGCGCAGGCGCTGGGTGCAAAGAAACGAAAAGAGATGAACGATATCATCGGTACTCTTTTTGTGTTTATTGCAGCGATTGCCTTGATTTTTATGTGCGTGATGCTCTTTGCGCAAACGTGGATACTTGACGTCATGAAAATACCGCCGGAGTCGTATGACATGGCGGGAGATTACCTTGTGATTTGTTGCTCCGGCCTTATTTTCACCGCCGGTTACAATATGGTGTCCGCTGTTTTGAGAGGAATGGGAGATGCGAAACGGCCGTTTCTTTTCATCGGAATAGCCTCCGGTGTGAATCTGGTACTTGATATTGTTTTCACCGGTCTGCTCGGCTGGGGTGTTGCCGGCGCTGCATGGGCAACGATAACAGGCCAAGCGGTGTCGTTTTTTTTCTCGTTGATTTATCTTTACCGTAAAAAGGAATCGTTCGGATTTGATTTTAAGATAAAGAGTTTTGTTCCGAAAATCAGGTACGTCGGTATGATAGCGGGGCTGGGGACGCCGATGGCGATACAGTCAGGCTGCATAAATCTTTCGATGCTCGTTGTTAATTCTATGATTAATGAGGTCGGCGTCGTGGCATCGGCGACGTTTGGTGTGGGCGTGAGAATAGATGATATTATCAATAAGATTTCGCAGGGTATTCAGTATGCCGCCGTTCCGATGATAAGTCAGAATATCGGTGCTGCGAAGCCGGAACGCGCAAAGAAGGTAGTCAATGTTGCGTGGATTTATTCGGCAGTGCTGACAGTGTTTTTCATGGTTCTCTACATTACGCTCGGAAAACAGCTGTTTATGTTGTTTTCTGATGACCCGCTTGTTCACGATATGTCCGGCGAATTTATTAAGGCGATTCTCTGGATGTTCCCGGCTTTTACCATAATGCGCGGTAGCGGGGCGTTTATTCAGGGCATAGGAAACGCGCGCCTCAGTATGGTTCTTGCGCTGCTTGACGGTGTTATCCTCAGAATTGGCCTGAGCTGGCTGCTTGGTATTTTCTTTGACTGGGGCTTCTTTGGATTTGTTCTCGGCTACGGCCTTGCACCGTACGGTTATGCCATCCCGAGTATGATTTATTTCCTTTCCGGAAAATGGCAAAAGCGGAAAGTGCTGGCGGAGAATATATAATTATCGGAAGGCGTATGGCGCATTTTTTACATCATCCGTACAGAAAGATGGCCTGCCCGTTTCAAATATTATATTGATATGTGCGACGCAGAATCCTGCCGGGTTATGGTAAAAGAAATTTACGGACCGCATTACGAACGATATAAGCAGTATTTCGGAAATACATTCAGGGGCTTTTTCTCTGATGAACCATGTTGTCAACCATTAGCGAAAATGTCCCGGAAAAGTTGAAACATTAGCTCTTGATAATCAGGGCTGATGTTTTTCTAATTTAATGCGGAGATATTAGAAAAAACGTTGTTTTTAGCATTGGAAATCGTGAAAATCATTGTTTTTTCTAATGTAGCACAGTTTAATTAGAAAAAAACTCATTTTCAGCTTGATAATTACATAAAAATCCGTTTTTTTCTAATAGCCAGAG
>JAZQDE010000041.1:0-40383 GCA_045546695.1 Clostridia bacterium
GTTGATATGTCAACAGGTTCACTTGGTCAGGGTATCTCCACTGCAGTAGGTATGGCCCTTGCAGGCAAGATTGACAATAAAGACTATCGTGTATATTCAATCCTCGGCGACGGAGAGCTTGAAGAAGGTCAGGTTTGGGAAGCAGCTATGGCAGCAGCTCACTACAAACTCGACAACCTCACAGCTTTCGTTGACTACAATGGTCTTCAGATCGACGGTAATATCACAGACGTTATGAACCCTGAGCCGGTTGCTGACAAGTTCATCGCTTTTGGCTGGAACGTTATCGTTGTTGACGGTCACAACCACGCACAGATTAAAGATGCTATCGAAGCTGCTAAGGCAGTTAAAGGCAAACCTACAATGGTAGTTTGCAGATGCATCAAGGGTAAAGATGTTTCATTCATGGAGAATCAGTACGGATGGCATGGCACAGCACCTAACCAGGAGCAGAGAGACCAGGCTATTGCAGAACTCGATGAAAAGTTAGCAGCTATTGAAGCTGAGATCGCAAAGGAGGCGTAAGACTATGGGTAAAGTAGCAACAAGAGAAGCTTATGGAGCAGCCCTTGCTCAGTACGGCGCAGATAAAAATATTATCGTTTTAGACGCTGACTTATCAAAATCAACAAAAACAGATACATTCAAAAAAGTATATCCTGAGAGACATTTCAACATGGGTATTGCAGAAGCCAACATGATGAGCGTTGCTGCAGGTCTTGCTACGACAGGTAAAGTAGTATTTGCCAGCACATTCGCTATGTTCGCATCTGAAAGAGCTTGCGAGCAGATCAGAAACTCTATCTGCTATCCTAAGCTCAACGTAAAAATCGGTGCTACACACGCCGGCCTTACAGTAGGCGAAGACGGCGCTTCACACCAGTGTGTTGAGGACCTCGCAGTTATGAGAGCTCTTCCTAACATGATCGTTCTCAGTCCTTGTGACGAAGTAGAAACAAATCTGGCTATCAAAGCAGCTATCGACCATGACGGCCCTGTATACATCAGACTCGGCAGACTCGCTGTTGAAGCAGTTCATGACGCTGAGACATTCAAGTTCGAACTCGGCAAAGGCGTTGAGATCAAAGAGGGTAACGACCTTACAATCGTTGCTACAGGTCTTATGGTTCAGGAATCTCTCAAAGCAGCAGAGCTTCTTGCTGCAAAAGGCATCAACGCACGCGTTATCGACATGCATACAATTAAGCCAATTGACAAAGATATTCTTGCAAAGGCTTCTAAAGAAACAGGTTTCATCGTTACTGTTGAAGAGCACAACATCACAGGCGGCTTAGGCGGCGCAGTTTGCGAAGCTATCTGCGATACAGCTCCTTGCAAAGTTCTTCGTATAGGTGTAGAGGAGAAATACGGTAAGTCAGGTACTCCGGCAGCCCTTCTTGAAAAATACGGTTTAACAGCACAGGCTATTTGCGATAAAATTACAGCAGCATATAAAGGAGAATAATTAGTAATGGCACGTAGAAAGATTTCAATGGATGGTAATACCGCTGCCGCTCACGTGAGCTATGCTTTCACAGAAGTAGCAAGTATTTACCCAATCACACCTTCAAGTGTAATGGCCGAACTTACTGACTCATGGTCAGCAACAGGCCTCAAGAATATTTTCGGTGACCAGGTTAAGGTTATCGAAATGCAGTCAGAAGCAGGTGCAGCAGGTACTGTACACGGTAGCTTGGCTGCAGGCGCTCTTACAACAACATACACAGCATCACAGGGCTTGCTCCTTATGATTCCTAATATGTACAAGATCGCCGGTGAATTACTTCCTTGCGTAATTCACGTATCAGCACGTTGTGTTGCATCACACGCACTCAACATTTTCGGTGACCACTCAGACGTATACGCTTGCCGTCAGACAGGCTTCGCTATGATGGCAAACACAAACGCTCAGGAAGTTATGGACCTCGGCGCAGTAGCACACCTTGCTGCTATCAAGGGCAAAGTTCCTTTCGTAAACTTCTTTGACGGTTTCCGTACTTCACACGAGATTTCTAAGATTGAAGCATGGGATTATGACGATCTTAAAGAAATGATCGACCAGGACGCTCTTGCTGATTTCAGAGCTCACGCTCTTAATCCTGAGTCTCCCGCACTCCGCGGCAGCGCTGAAAACGGTGACATTTTCTTCCAGCACAGAGAAGCTTGCAACAAGTACTATGATGCTCTTCCTGCTATCGTTGAAGAATATATGGACAAAGTTAACGCTAAGATCGGCACAAACTACAAGCTTTTCAACTATTATGGTGCTCCTGATGCTGACAGAGTTATCGTTGCTATGGGCAGTATCTGCGACGTTATCGAAGAAGTAATCGACTACATGAACGCTAATGGTGAAAAGGTTGGTCTCGTTAAAGTTCGTCTGTATCGTCCTTTCCGTGCTGACAAGCTTATCGAAGCAATCCCTGCTACATGTAAAAAGATTGCAGTTCTCGACAGAACAAAAGAGCCCGGTTCACTCGGCGAGCCTCTTTACCTCGACGTTGTTGCAGCTCTTGCTACAAACGGCATCGATGCAAAGGTTGTAGGCGGCCGTTACGGTCTTGGCTCAAAAGACACTCCTCCGCAGAGCGTATTTGCTGTATATGAGAATCTTAAGGCTGCACAGCCTAAGAACAGCTTTACAATCGGTATCGTAGACGACGTTACAAACCTTTCACTCGAAGAGAATGTTAAGGTTGACACATCTCCTGCAGGTACAATCAGCTGTAAATTCTGGGGTCTTGGCGGCGACGGTACAGTTGGCGCAAACAAGAACTCTATCAAGATTATCGGCGACCACACAGATAAATTTATCCAGGCATACTTCCAGTATGACTCAAAGAAGACAGGCGGTATCACAATATCACACCTTCGTTTCGGTGACGCTCCTATCAAGTCTTCTTATTATGTAACAAAAGCTAACTTCGTAGCATGCCACAATCCTTCATACCTCGTTAAGGGTTACAAGATTGTAAATGACGTTAAGCCCGGCGGTATCTTCCTCCTCAACTGTCAGTGGACTCCTGAAGAGATCGAAGAGCATATGCCTGCAGAAGCTAAACGTTATATCGCTGAAAACAACGTTCAGTTCTACGTAGTTAACGCTATCGACAAGGCAAGAGAAATCGGTATGGGCAAGAGAACAAACACAATTCTCCAGTCTGCTTTCTTTGCACTTGCAAATATTCTTCCTATCGACGAAGCTATCTCTTACATGAAGGCTGCTGCAAAGAAGTCATACATGAAGAAAGGCGAAGCTGTTGTTGAGATGAACTACAAGGCAATCGACGCCGGTGTTGACGCTATTGTTAAGATTGACGTTCCTGCAAGCTGGAAAGATGCTACAGATGATAAGGCTGAGGCAGCTGTAGAAGGCAAACGTGCTGACCTCGTTAAGTTCGTTAAGACAGTCCTCAGACCTGTTTCAGCTATGAACGGCGATGCACTTCCTGTATCTGCTTTCATTGATTATGTTGACGGTCAGTTCCCGCAGGGTTCTTCAGCATATGAAAAACGCGGTGTTGCAGTTGACGTTCCTGAGTGGATTCCTGAAAACTGTATCCAGTGTAACCAGTGTGCTTACGTTTGTCCTCACGCTACAATCCGTCCTTTCGCTATGAACAGCGAAGAAGCTGCTAACGCACCTGCTTCTACAAAGATGGTTCAGATGAAGGGTAAAGGCTGCGAAGAATATCAGTTCACAATGTCAATCAGTCCTCTCGACTGTATGGGTTGTAACCTCTGCGTAAACGTTTGTCCTGCAAAGACAAAGGCTCTTCGCATGGTTCCTCAGGAATCACAGCTCGACCAGCAGGCTGCTTTCGATTACGCTGTTGCTACTGTTACAAAGAAGCCTACATCTTTCTCAGATTTCTCAGTTAAGGGCAGTCAGTTCAACCAGCCACTCCTCGAATTCTCAGGATCTTGCGCAGGTTGTGCAGAGACATCTTATGCTCGTCTTATTACACAGCTCTTCGGAGAAAGAATGTATATCTCCAACGCAACAGGTTGTTCATCAATCTGGGGTGGTTCAGCTCCTGCTACACCTTATACAGTAAATCGTGATTCCGGTCGCGGTCCTGCATGGGCTAACAGCTTATTCGAAGATAACGCTGAGCACGGTCTTGGTATGTATCTCGGTCAGAAGACAATCAGAAACCGTCTTATCGGTTACGTAAAAGAATTAGTAGAAAAACTTTCTGATGACAACAAAAAAGCTATTGCTCAGGCTTATCTCGATACAGTAGAGGATGGCGCTGCAAATGAAAAAGCTACGAAAGCTCTCGTTGAAATGCTCGAAAACTGTGGTTGCACAGCTGAATGTCCTTGCTTCGAACTCAAGAACAAGATTCTTGCTGAGAAGAAATACCTCTCCAAGAAGTCTGTCTGGATCTTCGGTGGTGACGGTTGGGCATACGATATCGGCTTCGGCGGCGTAGACCACGTTCTCGCTTCAGGTGAAAATATCAACATCATGGTATTCGATACAGAAGTTTACTCCAACACAGGTGGCCAGGCTTCAAAGGCAAGCCAGATCGGTCAGGTAGCACAGTTCGCCGCTGCAGGTAAAGCAATCGGCAAGAAGAACTTAGCTCAGATCGCTATGTCATATGGTTACGTTTACGTTGCACAGATCGCTATGGGCGCTGACATGAACCAGACAATCAAGGCTCTCCAGGAAGCTGAAGCTTACAACGGTCCTTCACTTATCATCGGTTACGCTCCTTGCGAGATGCACGGTGTTAAGGGCGGTATGTCAAACTGCCAGGCTGAAATGAAGAAAGCTGTTGCTTGTGGTTACTGGCAGACATTCAGATTCAACCCGGCTGCTAAGGCAGAAGGCAAGAATCCTCTTACAGTTGACTGCAAGGCTCCGACAGAAAGCTACAAGGACTTCATCCTCAGCGAAACTCGTTACAGCCGTCTCGTTCAGTCCTTCCCTGAAAGAGCAGAAGAGCTCTTCGAAGCAGCTCAGATCAACGCTAAAGAGAAGTACGAGCAGCTCGTTAAGCAAGCTGAACTTTATAATAACTAATTTTCCATCTTTGGTGAAAATGACAGGCCGGCGCATTTCATGCGCCGGTTTTTTTTATTGCTGATGGCGGCTGTTTATATTGTCTGCGGCTGGTGGACAAGCCCTGGAAGCCAAAAAGTTTGCAGAGATTGTGGTTTTCTGCAAACTTTTCACTGAAAACAGCCGCGGACAAGCCCTGGAAGCCAAAAAGTTTGCAGAGATTGTGGTTTTCTGCAAACTTTTCACTGAAAACGGCCGTGGACAAGCCCTGGAAACCAAAAAGTTTGCAGAGATTGTGGTTTTCTGCAAACTTTTCACTGAAAACAGCCGCGGACAAGCCTTTTCAGGCAGTTTTCGGCGGCCGGTTTGTAAAAGTATAGGCGTTTAACAAACCGCGCCCGGCCGCCCCACGCCCGCCCCACGCCCGCCCCAAGCCCTCAAAACCCTTGACAATCGCGCCCAACCTTAGTATTCTAACCGTATACAACAACCAAACATATAAAGGGGAAAAATATGAAAGTACTAATGCTTTTATCCGATGGATTTGAGGAAATGGAAGCGCTGGCACCGGCGGACGTACTCATAAGAGGCGGCGTAGATGTAGAGATTTCCAGCATAACAGGCAGCATAAGCCTCAAAGGGACACACAACATAATCATCAATGCAAACAGCACAATTCCGGAGAAAATAACAGATGCACAGGCGGCAGATATCAGCGGCAAATATGACGCAATATGCCTGCCGGGCGGACAGCCGAACGCAAGCAACCTGCAAAAAGACGATAGAGTAATCGCACTTGTCAAAGCTTTTTACAACGCGGGCAAAATAACGTCGGCAATTTGCGCATCGCCGTGCGTACTCGAAAGGGCGGGGCTGCTCAAGGATAAAAAAGCAACATCATATCCCGGATGCGTTGACCCGGCAAGCTGCAAAGAATATACGGATGAAAAAGTCGTACGCGATGGGCTTATAATAACAGGAAAAGCAGCAGGCACAGCTATAGATTTCGGACTCGAAATATTAAAAGGCCTGGGGCTTGAAAACGAAGCAGAAAAAGTAGAAAAACAAATATTTTATAAATAAACGGAGGGGCAATATGGCAAAAAATCCAATATATCCAAAAGATTTCATGTGGGGACTGGCAACAAGCGCCGGACAGGTAGAAGGCGGAGCGGCAGATGACGGCAGAACACCAAGCATCTGGGACGTTTTTGCAACAAAACCGGGAAAAATATTCAACTCAGAGACACCGGCAGTAGCATGCGACAGCTACCACAGATTTGACAGAGACGTCGAAATGCTCAAATATATCGGCGTAAACACATACAGAATGTCAATCTCATGGTCAAGAGTATTGCCCGAAGGCACAGGCAAACTCAACCCGAAGGGCGTGGACTACTACAGAAGATGCTTTGAAAAACTGTTAGAAAATGGCATCACACCAAACGTAACACTCTATCACTGGGACCTTCCGCAGGCAATCGAAGACAGAGGCGGCTGGGTCAACCGCGACTCAATTGAATGGTTCGGCGAATACGCAGACAAAATGTTTCGAAGCTACGGCGACATAGTGCCGATGTGGTCCACAATCAACGAACCAATCGCAACATACGTAGGATACGCACTGGGCGGCTTTGCACCGGGACACACAAACGAAGCATGGGGCAACCAGGCAAGACACAACATACTCGTAGCACACGGCAAAGGAGTAGAGGCATTTCGCGCAAACAACCTTAAAGACTCGAAAATCGGCGTAGTAATAGATATATGGAAGCGTTTTGCAATCACAGATTCGCCTGAAGATGCTGCACTCGTAATCGATGAAGATGAAAGAAACTGGAAATTCTACTGCGATCCGATACTGGCTGGAAAATACTCAGACTACATCATCGACAAACTGACAAAAGAAGGCACATTGATGAAAATGGAGCCACACGACTTCGAACTCACATCACAGCCCATAGACTTCTTCGGACTCAACGTATACAACAGAGTACCTGTTTCGGTAAACCAGCAGGCGAGAGCTGACTTTTCACAGGGCGGAAACTTCCTTAATAACAAGACAGAATACTATCCCGAAGCGCTGTACGAAGCAGTGAAGCTCCTGCACGACCTATACGACCTCAAAGTGCCGGTATACGTTACAGAAAATGGCACGTACACAATCGGCGCAGAAGAAGTAGGACCTGACGGCATCGTAGAAGATAACGACAGAATTAAATATGTTTCGGGCTTCTTAAAGAGCCTCGAAAGAGCACTGGCAGACGGATACGATATCAGAGGCTACTACTTGTGGAGCCTTATGGATAACTTCGAATGGTCCGCCGGATCAAACTTTAAATTCGGCGTTACACAGGTGGATAAAGAAACAATGCAATTGAAACCGAAGAAGAGCGCACTCTTCTATCGTGACTACATAAAGTAAAAGGAAGGGGTATTTTATGGCAAGCATGGATCCGAAATACGAGGCACTTTTCACGCCATGGAAAATTGGTAATCTTGAGATTAAAAACAGAATCGTACTTTGCCCTATGGGAGGCACTTCGCTCTTTGGATGGATGGAACATACAGGCAACCACTTCGACAAAGAAGCTGCCAAATTTTTCCTGGAAAGGTCAAAAAACAACATCGGACTTATGATTACAGGTATTGCACCGATAAAAAGTACTTTTATGGGCCAGTGGCTGTACAAAAACAAGAAAATGTTCGCGGAATTAAAAGAATTTATGGAAGAAATTCACAAAAACGGCGCGAAGCTTTTCATCCAGATTACGGCAGGCATGGGTAGGTCATGGGCAGTACCGACAGCACTTGTTCCGCTCAACAACATGCCGATTGTACGCGATATTATCAAACCAATAATTAACATTCCGTACCAGAGTGCCAGCCCCAGTCCGCTACCGTCACGTTGGTCAGATAAGATGATGTGCCGGGAGATTACGGTAAAAGAAATCAAAGAGATCGTCGATGCTTTCGCGAAAACTGCCAAAATGTGTAAAGAAGCAGGCGTTGACGGCGTAGAGGTACATGCCGTTCATGAAGGATACCTGCTTGACCAGTTTACACTCAAATACACAAACAAGAGAACAGACGAATACGGCGGATCATTTGAAAACCGCTACCGTTTTGCGACAGATATTGTAAAAGCAATCAAAGAAGCGTGCGGCAAGGATTATCCTGTTTCACTGAGATATTCTGTAGAATCAAAAGTAAAAGACTTCTGCGTGGGCGCTGTCCCTGGCGAAGAATATACAGAAATTGGCAGAGATATGGCCGAGAGTGAAAAGGCTGTAAAATACCTTCAGGACGCAGGCTACGACATGCTCAACGCGGACAACGGTACGTACGACTCATGGTACTGGGCACATCCGCCGATGTACATGCCACAAAACTGCAACCTCGAAGACGTTGCTCATATCAAGAAATTCGTAGATATTCCTGTCGTTTGTGCAGGCCGCATGGAGCCTGACGTAGGCGCGCAGGCTGTTTCAGAAGGCAAGATAGACGCTGTCGGATTCGCAAGACAATTCCTGGCAGATTCACAGTGGGTAACAAAGCTCCTTGCAGACCGAATGGAAGACATCAGACCATGCATCTGCTGCCACAACGGATGTTTTAACATGTCGCATTATAAAGGCGTTGCAAACGCGCAGTCGATTCACGACGCGAGCCACATCGCAAGATGCGCCCTCGACCCACGCGTAATGCAATCTGACAAATACAGCATCAAACCGGCAAAGAAGCTTAAGAAAATCGCTGTTATCGGCGGTGGTATCGGCGGCATGGAGGCAGCTATCGTTTGCGCAAAACGCGGACACAGCGTAACTCTTTACGAAAAAACAGACAAACTCGGCGGCGTTTTCATCGCGGCTGCAGCTCCGTCTTTCAAAGAAAAAGACCGCGACCTTATCACGTGGTACAACAGAGAGATCCAGAAATATCCAATTGAAGTCAAACTCGGCTACGAAGTTTGCGATGTCAAATCAATCGAAGCAGACGAGATTATCGTTGCAACAGGCGCAAAAGCAAGGAAAATTCCTGTTCCGGGTGCCGAAAATGCGATTGAAGCCATTGAATATCTTCTCGGTGAAAAGCCTGTCGGCCAGAACGTTACAGTTGTCGGCGGCGGCCTTACAGGTTGCGAAATCGCATACGACCTGTATCTGCAAGGCAAAAATCCGACAATCGTCGAAATGCAGAACGACCTTATTATTTCTTCCAAAATCTGTCTTGCAAACGCAAGCTTCTTAAGAGACTTCTTCAATGCAAACAAAGTGCCCGTACACTTAGAAAGCCGCGTTGCAGAGATTAAAGAAGGCAAAGTAGTAGTAATAGACAAAGACGGAAACAAGAACGAAATACCGGCAGACAGCGTAATTATTTCAGCAGGATACACACCGGCTCCGCTTACAAAAAAAGGCGTACACGTTATCGGTGATGCAAACGCTGTCGGCAGCCTGCGTACCGTAATCTGGCAGGCATGGGACGTTGCTATGAAGCTTTGATTACCGGATGGAGGCGATTATATGATACTTACTAAAGAACAACAAGAAATACTGGACGGTTCAAAAGGCGAGACGATGGCCAAAGTCATGAAGACAATGGTAATGTTCGGAGAGGCATTTGAAGCTGAAAAGATGGTGCCCGTTACAAGCGAGTACAACCATCTCGTAACGTCATTCGGACTCGGCGTAATGAGCCCCGTTTACGACCTTATGCAGCAGCTCATCGACGCAGGCGTTACATCGGGACAGAAGTTTTCGGTAGATCCCAGACCGCTTGATAAAAACGTACCGGCAAACCTGCTCCAGAAGCTGATTTTTCACAAATTTATGTATAACAAGCAGGAATTTTACGAAGGACAGCTCAAAACACTCGGCCTTATGGATGAAAATGCTTTCACATGCACGTGTTACCTCGATGCTGTAGGCAACAAGCCGAAAAAAGGCGACGTTCTGAGCTGGGCAGAGTCTTCGGCAGTTGTATATGCAAACTCCGTTCTGGGTGCAAGATGCAACCGTAACTCAGGAATTATTGATATTATGGGCTCAATCGTAGGCTATGTTCCATATTTTGGATTGCTTACGGACGAAGGCAGAAAAGCATCATGGATTATTAAAATTCAGACAGAAAAGAAGCCTGAAGCGCAGCTTCTGGGCTCTGCTATTGGTATGAAGGTAATGGAAGACGTTCCATATATTGTCGGCCTCGACAAATGGCTCGGCACGGAGCTTGACGATGCTACATGCACGTATCTCAAAGATTTTGGTGCGGCAACAGCATCAAACGGCGCTGTAGGACTATATCATATTGAAAATCTTACACCTGAAGCAGTAGAGCAGGGCACAGCTCTTATAAAAGAAGACGCCCGCGAATATATCATCGACGACGCAGAACTTCAGAGAGTTAAAGACAATTATCCCATGATCTGGAAAAAGCCCGACGCGAAGCCGAAGCTTTGCTTCATGGGTTGCCCGCACATGAGCCTCCAGCAGCTCAAAGACTGGACAGACAAAGTAGAGGCCGGCCTCGCGCTTGCCGGAAACAAAAAGGTTCTCATTCCGACCGTTTTCACAGCATCTCCCGGTGTGCTGGCAGAATTTGCCAAGACAGACTATGCTGCAAGACTCAAGGCAACAGGCGTTATTACTTCATATATTTGTCCTCTTATGTATATGAACAACCCGCTTTGTGCGAAAATGCCTGTAATCACGTCATCCAACAAGCTGCGTACGTACACGACAGCGCGCTACTATTCGGATGATGAGATTCTGCTTGCTATAACAAAGGAGGGAAAATAATATGAAAGAATTTAAAGGACGCGTTGTTACTCCCGGCACGGCTACCGCAAAAGCAGTTGTCACAAGGCAAGGCTTCAATACTCTGGCTTCACTTCAGAAGGCACTGCAGTTTGGCGACAAGACAGCCACCTGCAACGACCAGAACAATGCAGATATTTACGGAGAACCATTAGCAGGCAATGCTCTTTGTCTGCCACAGACAATCGGCTCCACAACGGGCGGCCTCGTTATTTATTGCGCATGTGCGATGAAAAGACAGCCGGCTTGTTTGCTCTTTTCAAATCATATTGATTCACTTGCTGCCGCAGGAGCAGTTCTCGCTGACGTATGGGTAGACGACGTTACCATGCCGGTAATCGACTGCCTCGGCGATGAATTCCTCGAATATGTAAAGACCGGAATGACAATTACTATCAAAGATGGCGGCGTAGTTGAGGTCAGCGAATAAAAGCCTTGGCACAACAATACATTTTGTGATAAAATAAGCAAGTTAATTTTTATTTTTGAGAGGCAAAGAAATGATTAAATTTAATTATGAAAACGCTTTGAGTTTCATGGGAGAGCACGAACTTGAGTCATTAAAAGACCAGGCTATTGCAGCTCACAACACACTTACAAACAAGACCGGCGCAGGCTACGACTACACCGGCTGGGTAGAACTTCCTGTGAACTATGACAAAGAAGAATACGCTCGCATGAAAAAATGCATCGAAAAGATCAGAAATGATTCACAGCTCCTGATTGTTATCGGTATCGGTGGCTCATATCTCGGCGCAAGAGCAGCTATTGAAATGCTCACACCTGCTTTTGAAGCAGACAAGAAGGTACAGGTTATCTTCGCCGGCAACAGCATCAGCTCAAACTACTTAGCTGACCTTATCGACCTTATCGACGCAAAAGGCTATGACCTGTCAGTAAACGTAATCTCAAAATCAGGTACAACAACTGAACCGGCTATCGCTTTCAGAATTTTCAAAGAGTATATGGAAAATAAATACGGCAAGGCAGAAGCTGCAAAGAGAATCTATGCCACAACAGACAAGGCAAGAGGCGCTCTTCGTACACTTGCTACACAAGAAGGCTACGAGACATTCGTTATTCCGGATGACGTAGGCGGCAGATACTCAGTACTCACACCTGTAGGACTTCTTCCTATCGGCGTTGCAGGCGTAGACATCGACGCTATGATGGAAGGCGCTGCAAACGCATATGAAAAATATGCCAACCCCGACCCGATGACAAACGACTGCTACCTGTACGCAATGGCACGTAACGCTCTTTACAGAAAAGGCAAGAACATCGAGATTCTCGTAAACTACGAGCCTCAGATGCACTTCATGACAGAGTGGTGGAAGCAGCTCTACGGCGAGAGCGAAGGCAAAGACCAGAAGGGCATTTTCCCGGCAGGTGTTGACAACAGCACAGACCTTCACTCAATGGGACAGTACATCCAGGATGGTATGAGAGTTCTTTTTGAAACGGTTGTTGCAGTTGAAAATCCTCGCAAATCTATCATCATCAAGAGCGATGAAGCTAACCTCGACGGCCTTAACTACCTTGCAGGCATGGATGTAGACTATGTAAACAAGCAGGCTATGAAGGGCACAGTAATGGCTCACCTCGACGGCGGCGTTCCGAATCTTCTCATCACTATTGACAAGATGGACGCATATAACTTCGGCGAGCTCGCTTACTTCTTCGAAAAAGCTTGCGGTATCAGTGGCTATATGCTCGGCGTAAATCCGTTCAACCAGCCCGGCGTTGAAGCTTACAAGAAAAACATGTTCAAACTCCTCGGTAAACCGGGATATTGATATTGAATCAAGTGAAAAAAACGGGGCTGTAACAACAGCCCCGTTTTTTGTGAAATTATTTGAAGTTTTCAATAAGCGTAGCGAGTGCATTCTTTGTGATGAGCTTCTTGCCCTTTTCCTGGAGGAGGGGATAGAAGACGTCGGAAGGCACGTAAGTAGCGTTATAGTCAGCGATCTTTGTCTCCAGCCTGTTGATCATAGGAAGGGCCTTGTTTGTGACGCGTATAACGAGGAAATATGCCTGACCTAAAGTATACAAAGCTGAATTCAATGCAATAAAAGACTTGCTGCAAAGAGCAAAACTGATAAGGTCATCAAGCTTGGGGAACAAAACAATATCGTAATCGTTATGTTTTAGCGTGGCAGCCGGCTCATATTCTTTTTCAAATGGAGGAATCGGCATATCGGGAGAAAACTCCTTTTCTTCCTGAGCAGCTTCGCTATTGGCTTGCAGAGCTTGCTTCGCTAGCCTTGAAAAACGCGGAGGACGTCTGCCGGACATCATTTCATGAAGACCGGACGCCGCCAATTTATGAATATGTTCATTCATTTTCTTAAAAACAGGATCTGTCATATCAAGGTCGGGAACATTTCCTTCGCGCTTTGTAATTGTGATAACGAGATTATTAGTATCACCGGCAAAGCACTCAACCATAAGGTGACCTTCTGTGATAGCAGTGCCAAGCTCTATCTCGGCGTGCTCGACGATATCCCAGATCAGATCTTCATATTCAGAGGGATTGTTCTTAATCTGTGAAAGCTCAATACTTCTGACAGCCAGATCTTCGCTGTCCAGAAAAAATTTAACAACATTATCGTTGATTTTTTCTATGCGCATAAAACAAAACCTCCTTGAATTTCCTTCTCACATAGTATACTCCCTTTTTGAAAAAATGAGAAGAGTAATATTATGAAAAAAGTGTCCGCATATGTTTTATTTTTCAGATGCAATGTGATACAATAATAAAATAATAGTTACTTTAAGGAGTGTTTTTCGTGAAAATATATATCAGCTCTGACATAGAAGGTACCTGCGCGCTGTGCGACTGGGATGAAGCGATGCCCGGTGGCGCAAATTACTCATATTTTGCAAAGTTAATGACTAAAGAGGTTGCATGCGCATGTAACGGCGCGATCGATGCCGGATGGGAAGTCACGGTAAAGGACGCTCACAACACCGCACGCAATATTGATCCGCAGATGCTTCCGGCACAAGCTATGCTGATAAGAGCGTGGACAGGCGATATGTTTGAAATGTTAGGTGGCATTACAGCAGATAAATATGATGCTATCGGCTTTACGGGCTATCACTCAGATGCCTTTTCGGACGGCAATCCACTGTCACATACGATGGTACGCAAAGTAAACAGAGTGACAATAAATGACATCAATGCATCTGAATTCGTTATAAATATGTTCACTGCCGGACACCTGGGCATTCCTGTTGTATTTCTGTCAGGTGACGAAGCCCTGTGCAGACAGGCTAAAAAGCTCGTGCCTGGAATCACGACTGTTCCGACCAAGAATGTGATTGGTGGGGCTACGATAACGAGACATCCCGACGAAGTATGCAAAGATATCCGGGAAGGACTTGCGCAGGCGCTGAAGAATCCTGACAAATCATCATGCATGGTAAAAATGCCGGAACATTTCAGAATCGTAATAGATTACAAAGAATGGCTCGATGCCAATAAATATTGCAACTATCCCGGTGCTAAGAGGGAAGACATAAAGACAATTTCGTTTGAATCAGATGATTATATTGAAATAATAAGATTTATTATGTTCTGCATGTAAAGAAGGCGTATTTAATTGAGGAAAACACATATCATCATTATAACCTTACTTCTTTTGCTGACACAGCTTTGTGCCTGCACGCAGACTCCTGCGGTGACTGAACCGACTTCCATGACGACGGCCGGCACCACTCCATCTTCGGGGAACGTATCTACGGACAATCCGTCGACTCCCGGTGCAACACAAACCCCGGTCACTCCGTTTAACGTTGTGATCAGCGAACTTATGCCGGAAAACAAGAACTTATGCCTCGGACATTGTTATGACTGGATAGAGCTCCATAATCTGGAAGAAACGCAGGTTTCTTTAGAGGACTATTATCTGTCAGATAATGTTAATAATGCAAACGCTTTATCGCTGGAAAATATTGTCATTCCTGCTGATGGATACGCTGTTATAACACTTGACGACCGGGCGCCTTTTCACTTGTCAGAAAAAGGCGAGACTGTGTATCTTATGTACAAAGGCAAACAAGCCTCGTCTCTTGAATTTTCATCTGTTACTGATTGTAAATCAATAGGTCCTGAAGGACTCTGCGAATTTGCCACACCCGGATATCCCAATGACGAGCAAGGCTATGTGGATTACCTTAATTCGGTAACACTGCCCGAACTGATAATCAATGAAGTTCTGTCTTCAAACAGTTCGTATATGCCGGTAAAAAAGAAGTATTACGACCTGGTCGAGGTCAAAAATACGACAGATCATGACGTAAACTTAAGTGAATACACTCTTTCTGACAAACGTTCAGAGCCGGCAAGATATACTTTTCCGGATGTTACACTGCAGCCCGGAGAATTCTATGTTGTTTATTGCTCATCAAAAACGTCGCTTGGTAAAGACCATGCCGATTTTAATATAAGCTCGTCAGGAGAACGGTTGTATCTGTCAAAAAATGGCACACTTACCGATACAATTGAGGTGCCGTCCGATCTTAAATATAATGAAAGTTACGGTCGTGACGGACACGTCCCTGTTTATCTGAGCAATGTGACGATCGGCAGTGAAAACACGGGTGGCTTTTTACGTGGTGTAGCAGCTCCGGTGGCTGATATAGCTCCCGGTGTGTACAGAAATAACGTAACAGTCACGCTCTCCGGTCCCGGAAAGATTTATTACACTCTCGATGGCCGCCGCCCGACAGAAAAATCATCTGTATATACAAAGCCAATTACTGTCAGCGGAATAACAACTATCAGAGCCTTTTCACAAGAAGACGGCCGCACCAGCCTGTACGAATCTTTTACATACGTTGTAGGAGAGTCGCACACGTTGCCGATAGTATCCGTGTCGATCCCGCAGGAGTATCTCACCGGGGATGAAGGCGTTCTTAATCATATTGATGAAAAATACGAATATGAAGCTGTGCTTACTCTGATAGAAAATGGAAAAGAAGCTTTCTCAGAGGCGTGTGGCTTCAAGCTTCACGGAAATGACAGTCGCAAGGGCGACAAGCAAAACTTCAAGCTGATTTTCCGTTCTGAATACGGTATGAGCAAGTTGAAATATCCTGTTTTTGATGACCGTGACATTGACGAGTACAACGCGCTTATGCTCAAAGGTGGCAGCGAGGACTGGAACAGGTCCATGATGCGTGACGAGGTGGCAACAGATACTGTTGATGGTACGACGCATCTTTACACGCAGGCTATCAAACCGGTTGTGCTGTATCTTGGCGGCGAGTACTGGGGCGTTTATTACCTGCGCGAGCGTTACGATGAGACGTACGTGGCGACGCACCTTGATGTGTCAGAAGAATCTGTTGACCTGGTATATTCTACCGGTCTCAGAGCCGAGAGTGGCAGCAACAAAGATTTTGTAGCTCTTGTAGAATATGTCGGTGAAAACGACATGTCCACGAAAGAGAATTTTGATTATTTGTGTGAAAGAATTGACCTTACGAGTCTTATTGACTGGTACGTTTGCAGGTCGTATATGGGCGACAAAGACTGCGCCAATGTAAGGCGATTCAGGTCGTCAGAAGCTGACGGAAAATGGTATTGGATGTATTATGACCTCGACTGGGGACTTCACAGCAGGCAGGACAATCCACTTTCTTCCATTCTGAAGGGTAGCGGAGATTACCGCCTTATGCTTGCAGTTCTCAAGAGCGAAGAAGGACGCGACGCATTCCTGAAACGATATGCATATCTTATGAAGACTATTCTTAATCCTGATTACATGATAGGTGTTATAGATGACCTGGTCGCTACTATTGAGCCTGAAATGGAACGCGACCGCGAAAGATGGGGAAAATCTTTTTCAAAGTGGCAGGAATATGTTGAGTCGGTTCGTACGTATGTCAGAGATTATGCCCGCACGATACACGTTCTGAATCACCTGCAAACATATTTTGAACTTAGTGATGATGAGATGGATTATTATTTTAATGGAGTAATGGAGTAAGACGATTTGATAATGGCTGAAAATAACGAGGAGGGAGTATCTTGAAGAAGATTTTTGTGAAAAGTAAATCAATACTTATTGTTTTGTTTGTTGTTTTCCTGCTGATTTCTGTTTTTTCGGGATGTGAAAATAGCACGGTACAACCGAGTGCAGTGCCCGGCGTAACTGCAACTGTAACTGTAGTTCCTGAGGTTACGCCTGAGGCGACACCTGAGGCAACACCTGAGGCGACACCGGAAGCAACACCTGAAGCAACACCTGAGGCGACACCGGAAGCAACACCTGAAGCAACGCCTGAGGCGACACCGGAAGCAACACCTGAAGCAACGCCTGAAGTAACGCCTGAAGTAACGCCCGGGGCGACTGAACCGACAACACCAGCCGCGACTCCTACGCAGAAGCCGACCGCGACTCCTACGCAGAAGCCGACCGCAACACCTACGCAGAAGCCGACCGCAACACCTACGCAGAAGCCGACCGCAACACCTACGCAGAAGCCGACCGCGACTCCTACGCAGAAGCCGACCGCGACTCCTACGCAGAAGCCGACCGCAACGCCTACGCAGAAGCCGACTGCAACGCCCGAAATACCGCTTGAAGCCATTTCGCCGGACGATTATTATGCAAGAAAATGGCTTGAAAAACAGCCAAACTCAACAAAATTAATAAATTTATACGAGAGTTTCATCGAATCTGCAGAGATGATGTCGGAAGAAGTGTCCCTGGATGATAGTTGCAAGGTCAGCGAAGACGAGTTTAACACAGTATTTTATTGCTACCTTATGGATTATCCACAACACTTCTGGGTTTCAAAAAGCATTTCATATGGATACTCAGCAGATACTGTAATTTCATATACAATGGGGTATGAATTAACAAAGAGTGAAAAAAACAGTGCAAAGAAGGAAGTTGACGAATGTACGCAGGATATTCTGGATGAATTGAACGGCAATATGAGCGAATATGAAAGAGAAAAAATAATTCATGACTATCTTGTTCTTAATTGTACGTATGATATCCAGGCAAGTGACTGCAGAACGATATATGGCGCGCTGGTAAAGGGAAGAGTTGTCTGTGAGGGTTACACAAAAGCATTCCAGTATTTGTGCAGAGAAGCAGGCATACAAGCATCTTATGTTGCCGGATACGCGATAAATGTTACACAAGGCAGCCCTGAAAATCATGCGTGGAATATCGTAAAAATCGATGGCTCGTACTATTATGTTGACGTTACGTGGGACGATGCGGGTGAACCGGATTCAGAAGAAACAATTCACTATATGTACTTCAATGTAAACGAAGAAACTATGGGAAAAGACCATTCTGCGGGAATATATGATTTCTCAACTCCGGACCTTCCTTCGTGTACTGCAACAAAAGCCAACTATTACGTGAAAAATAATGCAGTATTAAACGAATTGACTACAAACAATATTTCAAGACTTGCCGTAAAATACGATGACACATATGTCTGCAAGTTCCTGTATACAGGCAACGAGAACCTTGACTCATGGGTCAGCGATAATATCAATGAACTTTGCAGAGCGATTGATAAAAAGATAAAAGGTGTAAGATGGATAGTGGTAAGTAATGAATATACGTTTATTTTCTCAATGTGATCTGATACATTGATACAACTCTTCAGTACTTGTAAGTATAACAGACGGCGAATCGTAATTGTATTCGCCGTCTTCTGTATCCAGCGAATATACTTTTGCGCCTGCTTCAAGACAAAGGAGAATACCCGGAGCGATATCCCACTTGTTTTTCGTATATATAACAACACCGTGTGTACGGCCTGCTGCCACGTATGCATAATCTATAGATGCTGCGCCGAACATCCTTATCCTGGCAACTTTATCAGATAAATGCGCCATGATTTTCAACTGTGTTGCAGACTCGTTCGGTCTTGTATGAGGATAATCTCCGAAGCTTACTACACAATGTTTAAGGTCGGGCTTTGCAACGTGAATCTGTTTGCCGTTAAGGTAAGCTCCGCTACCTGCGGATGCAGTGAACATTTCATCGCAGAAGGGGAGATAAATAGCGGCGACGACAGGCTTTTCACCGTCGAACAAAGAACATTGAACACCAAAAAGTGGAATGCCGTTTGCCATATTATTTGTGCCGTCGATCGGGTCGATTGTCCACGTACGGCCGACTACCTCGACTCCGGCAGAGTGTTCTTCACCCATAATCCGGTCATCGGGAAAAGCCTTCATAATCTCGGCGGATATGTATTTTTCAATATTATAGTCAAGCTCTGTAACAATATCGTAGTCTGCTTTATCAATAAGAGTGATTTTAATATCACAATACTTATTATATCCGTCTAACATTGCTTTTTTTATAAAATTCAATTCATTTTTGTATGATTTCATCTTTCTGCCTCATAAATAAATTTTAATCGTCGATATAGCAATTAAGCCCGATCAAGACGTAGTTTTTGATTCCTTTACAGCGTCGTTTAATATGTTAACCCAAGGCTCAAGAGAAACATCGAGATAAGAATACTTGTTTCGAATCAGCCAAAGCTCCTTTGTCCTTGATATAATACAAGGGATTTTATCAACGAGTTTTGCAAGTGATCTCTGCAACATATTGTCGTCTCCGCTGTCTTTGGCCATATAATACAAGCCGATTTGTTGCAAAAGAACAACGGCATCTATTGCTAATTTATAATCATCTTTAATTAATTCTGCATCAGGACGCTGCATCTGAGTCTCGTCGAGAATCGGAGCAAGAGCTCTGATATATTCTTCAACTCTGTAAAAATCATCGGGATGCAGACCTTCTATCCAGGATTTGCCTGTTCTGAGTCCCTCTATAAACAGTCGGAAAGATAGAGTAATATTTCTCGGGTGAGAACCCTCTTGTTGATAATAATTACCAATATCAAGAACGAATTTACCCATTTTTCCCGCTTTATCAAAGAAAATATGCTTATCTAAGGCTACAGCCAGATCTGCCTTCTCATTCTCTTCGTGTCCCCAAGACATGGCAGCTCCGTAGGCGATACCTGCGTAACTTGTTGCTATGCTCTGTAAATGGCCGCAGTCACCCCAGTCTGTATTGAGAAAACCGGCAGCACCGTAAGCAAGACCGTTTCTTGCGGCTGTAGTAATATTGGCAAGCATTTGTCCTGTTTTACCAAGTAACGTATTCCAACATGCAGTTCCGGGACATACGTAGTACGTAACGTTATTGTCTTGAAGTAACTTACAATTCTCGGCAAGAGGAAGATTTTCATAATAGCCCCATTCGAGAGCAATCGAATCCTTTGGGAGTTCACAAAGTAGATCGGGGTAATGTTTGATAATATCGTCCCAGAAAAGAGTGGATTTGCCGTGGGAAGCTGCAATCTCGTGTACTTTGTTTAGAAAATCCACGTAGACTTTACCTTTTCCTTTCTTTTCACATGTTTCTTTTGAAAAGCCCTGACCTAACTCAATAGTTTCATCACAACAAATATTGTATTTGGAAGAGGAAAAATATGGCAAAAGATCATCTGCAATGTTTTTTACCAATTCAAGGCTACCTGGATTAAAAGGATTGAGACATCTGGGACCGGGGAGAAAAACTTCTCCTACGTAAAAGCCCTCCGGACATTCTGCCAGATGACGGTATTCTTTATATAACCAATTATCCATATGGCCAAAATTATTTTGGGTGGGAACAAGCTCTATCAATCTGTCTTTACAATATCTGTCAATGATTAGAATATCTTCTCCTCTCATGACGTCCTTTCCTTCCCACATCTCAGGGTAAGATTTGTAAGCAAAAGGAATGCCCTCTATATACAATTCCATATGATTAATTTTAAGCCCTGCAAGCATATCTATAAGGCGGATGATTTCTTCCGTTTTCGGGACTTTGTTACGTCCGATATCAAGCATGTATCCACGGACCGGAAAATCAGGATAGTCATTAATAATACAGCAGGGGAGAATAACTTCGTTGATATCGCCGCCGGGTGCGCCTGCGATTGTATCCATTATCTGGTTAAGAGTCATAAATCCGTAAAAAGCACCTGCTGCATCGGTATATTCTATAGAAACACCATCTTTTGTTATAATTAAATTATAACCCTGCTCTTTGACACCGGAATCTACTTTGTAAATATTTATAATAGGAGCGTAGTGATATGTACCTATTGCAATCTCGTAAGATGAAAAATAAGCTTCTCTGGCGCAAGAAATGCAAGTATATAAATCCCTATTGTCAATGCATATGTACCCGTAAGCATTTATTGCAAAAAAATCTTCTTTTATTGTGATTGCCTTTGGTTGCGGAATTAAATTGAACTCCATAGATGCCTCCCGAACTAATAGTATGTATTTTATAAGGATTTTAGTGCCTTCTTACGTAAAAGTCAATTTTAAACATGATGAAAAAAAGTTTTTTTTCCTTTACAAATACTATGTAAAGTGGTATCATTCGTTGGTAGCGTTTCGCGGATGTAGGACGTTAGCTTCTTGGCCGCACCTGCGATTGTGCTGTATATTTATTAATATCTAAAGGAGTGTTCCAAAATGACAAAGGAAAGAAAACAACAGATTATAGCTGAATATGCTATTCACGAAGGCGACACAGGTTCACCTGAAGTTCAGGTAGCTCTTCTTACAGAGAGAATTAACCACTTAAATGAACATCTTAAGACTCACGATAAGGATCATCACTCAAGAAGAGGCCTTCTTATTCTCGTAGGTCAGAGGAGAGGTTTGCTCAATTACCTTACAAAGATTGACATTGAGAGATATCGTTCATTGGTTGCCAGACTTGGTTTGAGAAAATAAGGGAGTAAATAATGTTTAAATCATTTTCAACACAGTTAGCAGGCCGTACCCTTACTATTGAAGTAGGAAAGATGGCACAGCTTGCCAATGGTTCCGTATTGGTAAAATACGGTGATACAGTTGTCATTTCAACGGCAACTGCTTCAAAAGAGCCTAAAGACGGTATCGACTTTTTCCCACTCAGCGTAGATTATGAAGAGAAGCTGTACGCAGTAGGAAAGATCCCCGGCGGCTATATTAAAAGAGAAGGCAAGCCTTCAGAAAAAGCAATTCTCACATCAAGAGTAATCGACAGACCTATCCGTCCTCTTTTCCCGAAGGATCTGAGAAACGACGTAGTTGTTATCAATACTGTTCTTTCAGTAGAGCAGGATAACTCACCTGAGATTGCTGCCATGATCGGTACATCAGCTGCACTTTCTATTTCCGATATTCCTTTCAACGGACCTATCGGCGCAGTAGTACTCGGACTGGTTGACGGCGAGGTTGTTATCAACCCCAACGAAGCACAGCGTGCAAAGAGTGACATGTACGTTACTTTAGCAGGTACAAAGGAAAAGATCACAATGGTTGAAGCCGGTGCAAAAGAAGTTCCTGAGGATGTTATGCTCAAGGCTATCATCAAGGGTCACGGCACAATCAAAAAGATTTGTGATTTTATCAATGAGATTGTTGCAGAAGTTGGCAAGCCTAAGTTTGAATACAAATCATGTGCTATTCCGGAAGATATCTATGCTGATATCAACGCCGTTGCATATGACGATATGAGACAGGCTGTTCTTGCTGTAGACAAGACAGTACGTGATGACGCAGTTGATGCTCTCACAGCAAAGACTCTTGAAGCTCTTGCTGAAAAGTATCCTGAATCAGAAGGCGTTATCAAAGAAGGACTCCACAAACTGGAAAAATCAGTTGTAAGAGAGTATCTCCTCAAAGAGCACAAGCGTGTTGACGGCAGAGGTCTTGAAGAGATCAGACCACTCAGCGCAGAAGTTGCTATTTTGCCACGTACACATGGCTCGGGTCTTTTCAGAAGGGGACAGACTCAGGTTCTTACAATTGCTACTCTCGGTTCAATGTCTGAGATTCAGAAGCTTGACGGTATCGACACAGAAGATACAAAGAGATATATGCATCACTACAATTTCCCTGCATACAGTGTAGGCGAGGCTAAGACTTCAAGAGGTCCCGGCCGTCGTGAGATTGGTCACGGTGCATTGGCAGAACGTGCTCTCGAGCCCGTTATCCCTTCAGAAGAAGAGTTCCCATATGCAATGCGTCTCGTATCTGAAGTTCTTATGTCAAATGGTTCTACATCACAGGGTAGTGTTTGCGGTTCTACGCTCGCATTGATGGACGCAGGCGTTCCGATCAAGAGACCTGTTGCAGGTATCTCTGCAGGCCTCGTTACAAATCCTGATGACGAAGACGACTTCATCACATTCATGGATATCCAGGGTATCGAAGACTTCTTCGGCGATATGGACTTCAAGGTAGCAGGTACTGAAAAGGGTATCACAGCTATCCAGGTAGACATCAAGGTTCAGGGTCTTTCTTACGAAGTTATTAAGCAGGCATTTGATCTTACAAAGAAGGGCAGAATGCAGATCATCAACGAGATCATTCTTCCTTGCATCGAAAAGCCACGCGAGACAGTTTCAAAGTACGCACCTAAGATGTTCACTATGAAAATCGATCCTGACAAGATCAGAGACGTTATCGGTACAGGCGGTAAGGTTATCAACAAGATTATTGATGAGACAGGCGTTAAGATTGACATCAACGATGACGGTACGATCTATATCTCAACTGTTGAGCAGGAAAATGCTGACAAAGCTATCAAGATTATCAGCGGTATCACAGGCGAACTTGAGATTGGTGACGTTTTCGAAGGTAAGGTTGTTAAGATTCTTCCAAATATTGGTGCTTTCGTTGAATATCTCCCCGGCAAAGAAGCTTTGGTTCACATTTCAAAGCTTGCTAACTACAGAGTAAATAACGTAGAAGACATCGTTAATGTAGGCGACACAGTACGCGTTAAGTACATCGGTGTTGACAAGCAGGGCAGAACAGACCTTTCTATGAAAGATGTTGAACAGTTTTAATTAAATAATGCTTGATTTTATGAGCTGTCTGGGTTTTAATATTCCCAGACAGTTTTTTTATGCGGAGGGATTTTTATGAATAAACCAATTATTGGCATGGTGCCGAGTATAACAGGCGACCTGAAGTCATATACTTTATACGTGCGATATGCAAAGGCAGTAGAGATTGCCGGCGGTATTCCGCTTGCGCTTCCTTACGTTTCTGATGAAAATGAGCTCAGAGCTGTGCTTGAAAAGTGTGACGGGATTCTGCTTCCCGGTGGCGACGACGTAGACCCTGCGTATTATGGCGAAGAGGTTCTCAACGAGACTGTTTCGCTGACTCAGGAGAGGGATAAATTTGAGATTCCTCTTATTAAACTGGCTGTTGAAATGAAGAAACCTCTGCTTGCTATTTGCCGTGGTATTCAGATTGTCAATGTTGCTTTTGGCGGCGACCTTTACCAGGATTTACCGGCTCAGCTCAACGTTGTTCATCATCCTTCGGGCAGGCCTGAGTACACCGGCCACAATGTTCTACTGAAGGAAGGCTCTTATCTTGCTGAGTTGTTTGGCGCGCAGCGCGTTTTCACCAACTCATATCATCATCAGTCCGTACGCCGCGTGCCTGACTGCCTGACAGTTATTGGCACGTGCGAAGACGACGGCGTTATCGAGGCACTTGTTATGGAAGATCATCCGTATTTTGTATGCGTTCAATGGCATCCGGAGATTACGATTGCCGGCGACGAGCCAAGCCGCAAACTGTTTGATGATTTTATAAAGCATTGTGGGTGAAAAGGGTATCGATTGTAAGAGCCCATAATGTTCCGGAAAAGTTAAAACATCAGTGTCGGAGGGTCACTGCCACTACTTGACACATTTTCCCTTGTGGTTTAGTAGGACATTATCATAAATGGCTTACAGTTTTTATGATCCTTCTGTTGACTTGCTTTATAAACAATGATAATATCCAAATAAAATTTAACAAAGAGGGTACTTTTATGTTTACTATAAAATCTTTCAAGAAAATTATCACATTCACTTGTGCTGTCACTATGTCTTTATCTGTGCTCAGCTGCGCAACCGGGGCTCCCGCGCCCGGAGCCTCTCCCAAAAAAGAGTCTGCCTCTTTGATTGTTAACGGTATCGCAAACTTTCCAAATTCAGACGAGCTTGCAGGTTATAGCTTAACCTCCGAGTCAACCGAGCTTTTCCGTATAAGAGGCAACTCTACTTACTACATCGCACAGGGCGCATGCTCAGACGGCACACACGTCTACGGAATACTGCGCAACATCGACGACACGGGTGCGGTTATCAAGAAGGTTCGTCTTGCAGACGGAGGACATGTAGCTACAAGTGCTGTGATTAATTTAGGTCACGGTAACGATATGACTTATGATTCTAAAAACAATCGTTTGGTTATTGCTCACGGAATAAGTCAGGGCAAAATTCTTACTCTTGTAAATGCCGAGGATTTATCTTTTATTGAGGATATTAATATTGAAGCAGGTGCCGGCGCTATCACATACAACGAGAAAAGGGACTGCTATGCAATAAGCCAAGGCGGCAAGTCAATTCACTTTTTAGATTCTGACTTTAAACTGATAAAAAGTCTTACAAGAACGGCTCCTGCTGAATATGTTGCACAGGGTATGGGCTCTGACGATAAATATCTTTATTTTCCAATGAGCAATAAATGGACAGACGAAAGGCCTTTTTTGGACAATATTTTTGATGTTTATGATTGGGATGGTAATCATGTGGCTATAGTTCATATACCTGTTGCTATGGAGTCTGAGAGTATGTTTTGGGTTAACGGCAAATATTATGTTGCGTATAATAATTCCTCTTCTATGGCCATTTGTGAAACCGTTATGAAAATCAAGGTTAATGATTGATTTCACTACAACCCCATAAAAATTTCTTGACAAGGGCAATATGGTAGGGTATACTTGAGCCTGTTGTTTGGATCATTAGCTCAGTTGGTTAGAGCAACCGGCTCATAACCGGTCGGTCCGGGGTTCAAGTCCCTGATGATCCATTTTTTTATGTCCAAATTGGAGGCTAAAATATGAATATTACTGTTATTGGTACCGGGAGATGGGGGAGTTGTATTGCGTGGTATTGTGCATCAGTACTGCACCATGACGTTATGCTTTGCGGTCAGTCTGACGCGCCCGATTACATCCGTCTTGCCACTACCCGCGAAAACGATTTTCTGAAACTTCCTGACAATATTGAATTAACAGACGACAAGACAAAAGCCCTGGCGCACGCTGATTACATCATAGTATCAATCGGAGCCCAGGCTTTTCGTGGTTTTTTGAAGGATCTTGTCGCAAAACACGATATTTCAGGAAAAACATTTATCCTGTGCATGAAGGGTATGGAAAGCTCTACCGGCAAGCGACTTACAGAAGTCTTTGAAGAAGAGACCGGCTCGAAACGCGTTGCGGTATGGGTTGGCCCCGGACACGTGCAGGACTATTATGCAGGCAGACCAAGCTGCATGATAATTGCGTCACACGATATAGAACTGACAAAGTTCCTTGTACACGCTTTTAACAGCAAGTTAATACGCTTCTATTTTTCAGACGATCTGATAGGCTGCGAGATCGGTGCTGCGGCAAAGAACGTCATGGGTATAGCGGCAGGCATGCTTGATGGGTTTGACTATCCCGGACTCAAAGGCGCTCTGATGGCGCGCGGAGCAAGAGAAGTTGCAAGACTTATCAAAGCAATGGGCGGTCAGGAGATAACTGCATACGGACTTGCGCACCTTGGCGACTACCAGGCTACTTTGTTTTCTGAATTCAGTCACAACAGAATGTATGGCGAGCGTTATATCAGAGGTGAAAAGATGGAGCGCCTGGCAGAGGGCGTTGATACATCTTCTGCGATGGTAGTTCTTGGTAAAAAATACAATGTAGACCTTCCGATATCATGCGCTGTAAATCAGGTACTGTTCGAAAACAGAGACCCGCACGAGGCCCTTGAAGCGCTCTTTGACAGAGAAAACAAATTTGAGTTCTAATTTATAGAGTATCTACGCGAGGTATTTTATTATGAAATCAATATTTCTATCGGACGCGGCAGCGCAGATAAATTATGTTTATGCGCAGGAAACAATAAACAAATTAAAAGATATTGCTTGCATTTCGGATGATATTTTCAGTAAAAAAGAAGTGCTTGAAAATCCGCAACTTTTTAAGGATACAGAATATATTTTTTCGACGTGGGGAATGCCTGCGTTTACTGAAGCAGAAATAAAAGCCACCCTGCCATCTCTCAGGGCGGTTTTCTATGCGGCAGGCTCTGTGCAGGCATTTGCAAGGCCCTTCATCAATTGCGGCGTTAAGGTTTTCAGCGCGTGGGCGGCAAACGGCGTGCCTGTTGCAGAATACACAGTCGCACAGATTATATTGGCAAATAAAGGTTATTACACTTTGTCTCGTATCATGAGCGCCGAGGGCGCATCCGCTGCCAGAAAAACGATGGCACAAAGGTCTGATTGCGGCAATTACGGCGCTACAATCGGCATTATCGGTGCCGGGATGATAGGCAAGATGGTAATCGGAAAGCTCAGGGCATACAACCTTAAAGTGGTAGTTTTCGATCCGTTTCTTTCCGATGAAAAGGCAGAAGAACTGGGCGTTACAAAGCGTAGCTTAGAAGAACTTTTCACTTGCTCATCAGTAATATCAAACCATCTGGCAAATAATGAAAATACGAAAAAAATGCTGAATTACAGCCATTTTTCATTGATGAAAAGAAATGCAACGTTCATAAATACAGGCAGGGGGGCGCAGGTTGTAGAAGAAGACCTCATCAAAGTCCTCAAACAAAGGCCGGATATTACGGCAATTCTTGATGTTACGTACCCGGAACCACCGGTGGAAGGTTCTGCATTTTATACGCTCGATAATTGCATACTGACTCCTCACATCGCAGGCTCGATTGGAGATGAAGTACACAGAATGTCAGAATATATGCTGGAAGAATATGTAAATCTTACGTCCGGCAAAAAATGTCAATACGAAGTTACGATTAAAATGCTTGAGACAATGGCATAAACCGGAGCCCGGCAAGGAAATGGAATACGCATGGGAATATTAGAAAAATCATTAATCGTCGATGGCGTTACAATCCCGAACAGAGTTGTTTTCCAGCCAATGGAAGGCTGCGACTGCAACGAAGACGGCAGTCCGGGCGAGCTTACTATAAAAAAATATATTACCGAGGCACGCTCCGGTGCGGGACTTATCTGGCTGGAGGCAACCGCCGTTTGCCCGGAAGGCAGGACAAACAAGCGCCAGATGCGTATTACAAAGGAAAATCTTGCTGTTTATAAGGATTTTGTGCGCAGTCTTAAGGCGGCCGGCCTGGAAGAAAATGGTTTCGAACCTGTCATTATTATCCAGCTTACACACTCGGGCAGGCAGAGTATTGTACCGATGATTGCATACAGACACCCGATTTATGACAAAAGGAAGCCTGTTACAGATGAAAATATTGTTACAGACGAGTATCTGGATACAGTGCCGGCTATGTACGCTGATACAGCGATGCTTGCGTACGAGGCGGGCTTTGACGGTGTAGACGTAAAGAGCTGCCATGGATATCTTTTCCAGGAATTTTTGTCAGCATTTGGTAGAAGCGGCAGGTACGGCGGCAGTTTTGAAAATCGTACAAAGCTGTACGTTGATTGTATCCGCACCGTAAAAAAAGCGTTGGCAACCATTGAAAATGCAAGGCCGTTTATTGTTTCAACGCGTCTTGGCATAAGCGATATGGTAGCAAAACCGTATGGCTTTGGCACTGATGAAAATAATAACATTGACCTTACAGAGAGTAAAAAATTGATTGAGATTATACACGCAGAAGGCGTGAATCTGCTCAATATCACGATAGGCAATCCGTATTACAACCCTCATATAAACCGCCCGTTCAGAAAAGGCGGGTACATGCCGCCGGAGGCCCCCGAAGCAGGTCTTGAGCGTTTTTACAAGGCGCAAAAAGAGATTAAAGACGTGTTTCCGACGATTACACTTGTTGGCTCGGCTTTTTCCTACTACAGGGGAGAAATGATGAATGAAGCTGAAAAGCAAATCAGTGAGGGCGTTTGTGATATGGCAGGATTTGGCAGAGTGTCGCTTGCTTATCCTGATTTTTACAAAGATTATCTGAATGGCACATTTTTACATAAAAAAACATGCGTAACATGTTCAAAATGTACAGAATTGATGCGCGCCGGCCTCGTGTCAGGATGCGCCGTTTTCAACGAATATTACAGAGAATTATATAAGGAGAAGATTTTATGTCAGAAAAAGTAGCTTTAGTAACAGGTTCTTATCAGGGAATAGGCAGGGGCATTGCCGAACTTCTGGAAGAAAATGGTTATATCGTTATATATTCAGACGTCGCTTTGCAGATGGAAGGCAAAGATAATTACTGTAAATGCGACATTTCAAATGCTAAGGACAGAGACAATCTTGCAGAATATATCCGTGAAAAGTACGGCCGCCTCGACCTTCTCGTAAACAATGCGGGCGTTGCGTGCAAAGTACGCCTCGACGTTCTTGAAACAACTGAAGAAAGCTTTGACAGAGTCGTTGGTATCAATACAAAAGGCACGTTTTTCATGTGCCAGAAATTTGCAAATGAAATGATTAAATATCAGAGTGAAAATCTTTCAGACTACAATCCGAGAATTGTCAACATCGCATCAAACTCAAGTTATACATCAAGCACTTCAAGAGGCGAGTACTGCATTTCAAAAGCAGGCGTTTCCATGACGACGTTGCTGTTTGCCGACAAATTGGCAGAATATGGTATCCCGGTGTTTGAAGTAAGACCGGGCATTATCAAGACGCCTATGACAGAAGTTGTCACTCAGAAGTATGATAAACTTATAAGCGAGGGCATCACTCCTATCAAACGCTGGGGCACTCCTGAGGACGTTGCAAAGTGCGTACTGGCAGCAGCCGGCGGACTTCTTGACTTTGGCACAGGCACAGTTCTCAATGCAGACGGCGGTTTTCACATAAGAAGGCTTTAAGAAGGGAAAAACAATGGTACGAGTAGTTTATGAATTTGACGCTGTTGTTATCGGCACGGGCTGCGCAGGCTATAACTGCGCTGACTGGCTGTATACTTTTGGCTGTAAAAATATAGCAATTATCACGGAGGGCAGGCTTAAAGGCACGTCACGCAACACAGGCAGCGACAAGCAGACTTATTACAAAATGTCGCTTGCCGGCGATAACGGCGACAGCGTGTATGAAATGGCAAAGACGCTTTTTGACGGCGGTGCGATGGACGGCGATATAGCAATCTGTGAGGCTGCAAACTCTATAAGAAGCTTTGTGAAGCTGGCAAATCTTGGTGTTGATTTTCCGACGAATGAGTACGGCGAATACGTAGGTTACAAAACTGATCACGATCCTTTCTGCCGCGCGACATCTATTGGCCCCTATACGTCAAAAAAGATGACAGAAGTACTTGAAAAGGCTGTTTCTGATAAAGATATAAAAATAATTGATGATTATCAGGTTGTGAAAATTCTTACAGATAATGGCAAAGCTACAGGCCTTATAGCTATATCCACAGTGACTTCTGAATTCATAATTATAAAAAGCCCGCACATCGTTCTGGCAACAGGCGGACCGGCCGCGATTTATTTTGACAGCGTGTATCCGGAGAGCCACACCGGTTCTACCGGCCTTGCGTACGAAGCAGGGGCAAGCCTTACAAATCTAGCTGAATGGCAATACGGACTTGCTTCGGTTGATTTCCGCTGGAATGTTTCAGGCACGTACCAGCAGGTGCTTCCCAGATATATTTCCATCGATGACGAGGGCGTAGAACGCGAATTTTTACTCGATTATTTTTCAACCCCGCACGAGGCTATCAAAAACGTTTTCCTCAAAGGCTATGAGTGGCCGTTTGACGTGCGTAAGATACACGGCTCGTCATATATTGACCTTATCGTTTATATGGAAACTGTTGTCAAAGGCCGCAAGGTATACATGGACTTTACGCGCGAGCCGACAGGTCTTGAAAATGGCTTTGACGATATAGATGAGGTTTCCTACCAATATCTGGCAAATTCAGATGCTTTGATTCCACTTCCGATTGCAAGACTCCGCAAGATGAATCCCGGCGCTATCAATCTGTATAAGGACCATGGCATTGATATTACAAAAGATCCACTTCGCATCGCAGTGTGCGCTCAGCACAACAATGGTGGCGTGCGTATTGACAGCAATTGGCAGACAAATATTGAAGGACTTTATACGATAGGCGAGGCAGCAGGCAGCCTTGGAATATTCCGTCCCGGTGGCTCGGCTCTCAATTCCTGCCAGGTTGGCGGTCTTCGCGCCGCAACTCACATCGCGTACTGCAGCAAGAATCAGGTCTCAGGCGATTTTGATTCTATCCTGGACAAGGCCATCAGTGATATATCAGAATTTATAGTTTCCACACACGCAGATGCTTCAACAATCGCTTCTGCGCGTGAAAAGTATCAGAAAGCCATGAATAAAAATTTTGCTTTTCTCAGAAATCTGGATATAATGGAAGTTGCTTCTGATGAGATAGCTAAGAATGTGGACAACTTTTCACAGGATAATAAATGGGCTGATACGAAAGAAATACCTGATTTATTCAAGAATTACGATATTTGCACGATGCAGCTTGCTGTTTCACAGTCGATATTAAAGACCGCGCAACTTTACGGTTCACGCGGCTCGGGATTTGTTTTCAACGGTGGGTCCTTTATGGACAGGGAACCTGTTGCAGAGAATCCCGACGGGCGGGCTTCGATAATTACTCTTAGAAAAGAGCCCGGCTCGACCGTTCCCGTCTTTGATATCGTCCCGGTAAAGCCCCTTCCGGAGAGGAATTTGTGGTTTGAAAAGGTCTGGAACGAGTATAACGAAATAAGAGGTATATAAAAATGAGGGAGGTGTTATTATGAAGTACAAATGCACAGTATGTGGATACATTTACGATGAGGAAGAAGAAGGCGTTGCATTCGATAAGCTGCCTGAAGACTGGGTTTGCCCTTGGTGCGGCGAAGGCAAAGATGCTTTCGAGCCTGTAGAGGAATAATTACAAAAACCCCGACGGATTGAAATCCTGTCGGGGTAAATTTTTGGGCAAAAAGAAATACACCTTCAGGGACTCGAACCCTGGGCCCATTGATTAAGAGTCAATTGCTCTACCAGCTGAGCTAAAGGTGTATAACGTGGTGTATTATATCACTTGAAAAACGTTTGTCAACAGAAAAATAAAGTTAAGTGGTGAAAAAAATGTGAATAATTAATATTCTACTTTTACGAGGCAAAGTCCTTTAGCCGGCGCCATGTATCCGGCGGCCTTGCGGTCGCGCGTAGCAATAATGTCCGGCATCGAATCGCATGCGCGCTGTTTATAGCCGACCTCAAGAAGTGTACCCGTCAGTATCCTTACCATATTCTGTAAAAAGCCGTCGGCGTGGTAGGTGAAAACGAGGTGGCTTCCATTTACTGTTATTTTAATATCATTGATTGTACGCACGGAGGATTTGCTGAAGCGGGGATTTGCGCAAAAACTTTTAAAGTCATGTTCTCCGACAAGATCGGCCGCAGCCTGCCTCATCGCCGGAACATCGGGCATACTATCCAGAATATGGACGTAGTTTCTGTCAAAAATTGGTTTGCTTTTATTTTCACCTGCGATAAAACAAGTGTATTTATACATTTTGCCGGCCGCGTTGTAGCGACTGTGGAAACGCTCTGACGCTTCTTTGATGTCTGTTACGCAGATATCGTCCGGCAGATATTTGTTGAGATAGGAAAGGACTTCTTCGGGTTCCGCGGGCGCCGTCTCGCCGGGCAGGTGAAAATTCGCTACCATTCCGATTGCGTGTACGCCTGCGTCTGTGCGTCCTGCGCCGATGACGTCAACGTGTTCATCTGCAAAGCGCGACAAAACATTTTCAAGCTTTGCCTGGATTGTTTCACCGGTATTTCCCTGATTTTGCCAGCCGGAGTAGCGCGTCCCGTCGTACGAAACAGTTATTTTATAATTCTTTTTCACCAAATCACGTCCTTTTCGTGATGATTTTATTATATCGGGAGACAAAAAGCAATGCTGTGTGGTATAATGTCGCGAGGTGAATAATAAATGGTTAAAACATACCTTTTTGATTTTGACGGCACGCTGGTAGACTCGATGCCGACGTACGTTTCGTCGATGCTCAGGATTCTTGACGAGAACAACATACCGTATGGCAATGATATTGTGAAAATCATCACGCCTCTTGGAATACCCGGCACTGCGGAGTATTTCATAAATATGGGTCTTGCGCTGCCAAAAAATGTCATCGTCGATCTGATGAAGAAATACATGATTGAAGAGTATACATACAATATTCCGGCAAAGAGCAATGTCATTTCTGTGCTGCTTGAACTTAAAAAACGCGGTGCGGATCTGAACGTTCTGACGGCAAGTCCGCACGACACGCTGGATCCGTGCCTCAGAAGGCTCGGTATTTTCGACCTTTTCACAAACGTGTGGTCATGTAACGATTTTAACACTACAAAGGCCGATCCCGAGATCTATAAAATGGCAGCTGCGCGTATCGGTGAAAAGGTGGAGGATATCCTTTTTCTGGACGATAATTATAATGCAGACAAGACGGCAAAATCTGCCGGCATGAAGGTGTGCGGCGTTTATGATAAGTCTTCAGACGAGTACACCGACGAGATCAAGGGCATTTGCGATTGCTATATATATGATTTTGAGGAATTGCTGTTGATGTAGGCCGCGGACAAGCCTCTGACGGCAAAAAGTTTGCAGAGATTGTGGTTTTCTGCAAACTTTTCACTGAAAACGGCCGTGGACAAGCCTCTGACGGTAAAAAGTTTGCAGAGATTCGGGTTTTCTGCAAACTTTTCACTGAAAACGGCCGCGGACAAGCCTCTGACGGCAAAAAGTTTGCAGAGATTGTGGTTTTTCGCAAACTTTTCACTGAAAACGGCCGTGGACAAGCCCACCCGACGCATCATATTTTTTTTGCTGTAATTTATTATTTGTGATATACTAAAATTTGTGATTATAATTACGAAAAACAGAGGTTTATATGGCAAATAACAACAATAACAACCAGCCGCAGAAACGCAGAGTCCCCGTTTTTGTTTTCTATATTATTTTTATCGTCATTATTATTACTGTCAGCCAGTTCCTTGTACCGATGCTGACGGCACCTGATTATAAAGAGATAAAGCTCAACGAGTTTATAGAAATGTTGGAAAACGACGAGGCTGTGGACATAGAGTTTGAAAAGTCGAAGTCCAGGTTTATACTCAAACCGAAGGACTTTGAAGAGTCAAACACATACTATATCACCGGCGACCTGAATAACGATATATTAGAATATGAGATAATCAAGGCGTGTCAGGACGCAGGACTCGACTACAGCACCCCGATACCGTCCAATACGGCAATCTGGGAAATATTGCTGATATATGTACTGCCACTGGCAATTACTGTCATATTCTTCGTGATAATGATACGCTCGATGAACAAAAGAATGAGCGGCGTAATGTCTTTCGGCAAAAACACAGGCAAGATTTATGCGCAGAAGACAACAGGCAAGACGTTTGCAGACGTTGCCGGCCAGGACGAGGCGAAACAGTCGCTCGTTGAGATAATCGACTTCCTCAACAGCCCCGGCAAGTACACAGCAATCGGTGCAAAGCTTCCGAAGGGCGCGCTCCTTATCGGACCTCCCGGAACAGGTAAGACATTGCTCGCAAAGGCAGTTGCAGGCGAGGCAGGCGTACCATTCTTTTCACTGTCAGGCTCAGAATTTGTTGAAATGTTTGTCGGCGTAGGTGCTTCGCGTGTGCGTGACCTTTTCAAACAGGCAATTGAAAACGCACCGTGCATCATTTTCATCGACGAGATCGACGCGATTGGTAAATCAAGAGACAACGTTATGGGCGGCAACGACGAACGTGAGCAGACTCTTAACCAGCTTCTGGCAGAAATGGACGGCTTCGACTCATCAAAAGGTGTGGTAATTCTTGCCGCTACAAACAGACCCGAAGTACTCGACAAAGCACTCCTCAGACCGGGACGTTTCGACCGAAGAATTATCGTAGACCTTCCTGACCAGCAGGGCAGAGTTGACATATTAAAAGTTCACGCAAGACACGTTATCATGGAGCCCGATGTAGATTTTGATGTTGTTGCAAGAGCAACGCCCGGTGCTTCAGGTGCCGATCTGGCAAATATTGTAAACGAGGCGGCCCTCAGAGCTGTCCGCGCAAAGAAAACACGTGTCAGCCAGAAAGAACTCGACGAGGCGATTGAAGTTATTATCGCAGGCGAGGAGAAGAAGAACAAAGTAATGTCTGACCATGAAAAGAGAATCGTTTCTTACCACGAGACAGGACACGCGCTCGTAACGGCGCTCCTTACAAACACAGAGCCTGTCCACAAGATTACGATTATTCCAAGAACTTCCGGTACTCTGGGCTACGTAATGCAGGTAGCAAAGAAAGAAAAAGTTCTTATGAATACAGAAGAAATAATGGAAGAGATTACCATTCTTACAGCCGGCCGCGCTTCAGAAAAGCTGGAATTTAATTCCATCACAACAGGTGCGTCAAACGACATCGAAAAGGCTACTGAGCTTGCCCGCAAGATGATTACAGTATTTGGTATGAATGATCAGTTCGGCTTTGTTAACCGTGAAAAGACGCAAAACAAATACCTGATAGAGCGTTCATCTCTTAATTGCCCGGAAGAAACAGCCGGCCGCATCGACGCCGAGATGCAAAAAGTTATTACAGAATGTTACAACACTGCATACAGGCTTCTTTCTGAACACAAAGAGACCCTCGACAGAATCGCCGGCGTTCTGTATGAAAAAGAGAACCTCACAGGTGCAGATTTCATGGAACTTATGGCTGAATGCGAGCCTGATATCGAGCTTAAAAAGGCTGACGACGGTGTCTGATTTTCACCGGCCTGAAAATATAAAAGTATAAAAAGTTTTTGTCCCGAATAAATATTACCAAGTACAAGCAACTGGAGGCTGGCGATGGGTAATAAATATTCGGGACTTTCTTGCTCTGAAGCAAACGAATTATTGGCAAAATATGGTGAAAATATATTGGAAAAACAAAAAAAGACACCACTCGTCTTTTTGTTTTTAGGGCAGTTTGCGGACGTAATGACAATAATATTGATAATCGCAACGGGCGTTTCTTTCTTTATGCGTGACTGGATAGAAGCGCTCGTTATGATGGGAATAATTGTCTGCAATGCGATTTTAGGTTTCATTCAGGAATACAGGACAGAAAAGACGATAGAGGCACTGCGTGAAATGACTGCAATCAAGGCTCACGTTCTGAGGGACGGCTGCGAGGAGGAAATTGCGACGTCGAAACTCGTGCCGGGCGACGTTTTGTACATACACAGTGGTGATATTGTGCCGGCAGACTGCCGGATACTGGAAGGCGCCGGCCTTTGCTTTGACGAGTCGATGCTGACGGGCGAGTCTGCATCTGTTTACAAAGGCGAGGGTGAAAATATTTTTTCGGGCACACGTGTCGTTGGCGGCAGAGGAATGTGCATCGTAACCCGGACAGGGATGTCAACCCGCATGGGCGAAATATCAAAGATGATCAGCAATGTGAAAAAAGAATCTACTCCGCTTCAGAAAAGGCTGGCAAAATTAGGCAGATATATTGTCATTTTATGTGTTATTGTCTGCCTGCTTGTGACACTTATCGGAGTTTTCAAGGGTGAACCTTTGATTGATATGCTGCTGTCAGGCATAAGCCTTGCTGTCGCGGCTGTCCCCGAGGGACTTCCGGCCATCGTCACGATTGCACTTGCTCTGGGCGTACAGCGTATGGCTGCAAACCGCGCACTGATAAGGCGTCTGCCTGCTGTTGAAACGCTCGGTACCACTACTGTTATTTGTTCAGACAAGACAGGGACGCTGACTCAGAATAAGATGAAAATACAAAAAGTCATGACTGCAGCGCAGGTACTCGCGAGCCCGGCGGCTGGCAGCACGGCGGATGACAGGGAGGCGTCGCGCCTTGCCAATATTTGTAAGTTCTGCAACAACAACGCGGATGCAACGGAAAAAGCTCTTATAAAGATGCACAGCTACCTTAAAATACCATCTGACGTGCAATATTCCAGAATAAAAGAACGGCCGTTTGATTCTGCCAGAAAATGTATGTCAGTCATTGTCAGGGGAAGAGAAGGCGAGAAGTATATTTTCACCAAGGGCGGCGCAGACGTCATACTCGAAAAGTGCAACAGCGTAATGATTTCGGGTCGTATACGGGGTATTGATACGAATATAAGGAAAAAATTGGTAGCAGCAAATGAGTCTATGGCGGCAAACGGCCTTAGGGTGCTTGGTCTTTGCTGGAAAAAAACGGAAACCTCATCAGGGGAGATTATTGAAAATAATATGATTTTCTGCGGCTTTGTTGGGTTGATTGATCCGTTGAGGCCGGAAGTGCGCTCTGCTGTGCATATCTGTCGTCAGGCCGGAATCCGTACAGTCATGATAACAGGCGACCATAAACTGACAGCCGCATCTATTGCAAAAGACCTGGGGATTTCTGAGGGAGAGGTTATTACGGGTGAGGATATTGACCATATGAGCGAGATTGAACTACAAAGGGCGGCTGCGAGAGTCAACTGCTTTGCCCGGGTAACGCCGGCACATAAGCTCAGAATTGTCAAAGCGTACAAGGCGCTTGACAACGTCGTTGCAATGACAGGCGACGGTGTCAACGATGCGCCCGCCGTAAAAGAGGCAGATATTGGCATCGCAATGGGAGTAAATGGCACTGACGTCACGAAAGAAGCTTCGTCGATGATTCTTACGGATGATAATTTTGCGACTATTGTTGAGGCTGTGCGTCAGGGCAGGATTATATATAGCAATATCAGAAAATTTATCCGCTATATGCTGGCATGCAATCTCGGTGAAATAGTAACGATGTTTTTTGCCATTTTATGTGGCCTCCCGCTGCCACTTCTTCCCATACAGATACTGTGGGTCAATCTTGTAACCGACGGCCTTCCGGGTATAGCACTCGGCCTTGATGCCGGCGAAGAAGATATAATGAAAAGACCACCTGTTTCACCCAAAGAAGGTATTTTCAGCGGGCGCATGCCTTTCCATATTCTGGTAAGGGGCGTTCTGATAGGGCTGTGCACTCTCGGAGCTTTTATATGCGTAAATCAGATGAGCGGAGATCTTTTATTGGCAAGAACGACAGCTTTTATGACGCTTGTCGTTATACAGCTCGTTCATTCGTTTGAATGTCTGAGTGAAACAAAATCTTTGTCGCAGATTGATATCCGCCGCAATTATTGGCTTTTAATGGCAAATGCTTTTTCACTGCTCATGATGGTTTGCGTTATATATATTCCTGCAATGCAGCCTGTTTTCAGGACTGTCGCCCTCGGACCGAAGCAGCTTGGCATCGTGCTTGGATTTACAATTATTGGTCCTCTGCTTGGTGAAATACGACGCAAGTAAAAAGTTTCCATTTATTTCTCCTCCGAAGTGTGTTATTATGCTACCGCAAGATAAAAAAAAGGAGGATTCAGAGGTATGAAAGCAAGAGTTTATAAGCTAATAATACTCGTATTGGTATTTGTTACCATCGCAAGCATTTCACCGGATAAATTGTATGCCTTAAATTATTCTGGATCGCTTGCAGGTATCGTCAGGACGAAGAGTACAGGATTGAATGTCCGTGCGTCGGCCTCGATGAATAGCAACGTTCTTGACACTGTCGATAAAGGCAGCTACGTGACGTTGCTCTCAAAAAATGGTTCATGGTGGTATGTAAAATATGGAAGCAATAAGTTTGGTTATTGTTTTGCTGATTACATAGAGGCCGTGAATTCAAGCAGTGCAGGATATGTAAATACTGTGAGCACAGCCCTTAACGTCAGATGCGACGCCGGCTTTTCTTACAATGTAATATCCCAACTGGCAAAAAATGAGCCGTTTGTCTTATTGTCAGGCAGCGGCGGCTGGTCAAAAGTTCTTTACGACGGCACAAAAGTGGGCTATGTTTCCAGTAAATATGTGGGACTTTTTTCAGGCTCATCTTCTTCGTCGTCATCAACGGCAGACCCGATTTCTCTCGTGATTCCAGCCTTCAGGCAGACTGACAAAAGATGGAAAGATGTTGAGCTCGGCGACAGTGGCAAGTCGATAGGCAAGATTGGTTGCCTCGTGACCTGCATGGCTATGTACGAGACGTTCCGCACCGGTAAAACTATTTACCCTGATGCTATGTCAAAGAAGCTTGATTTTTCTAAAAGTGGCGACATGAGTTGGCCGGATGATATTACTATTGATTATTCTTCCAGCCTGAAAAATATTTACAACATTCTCAAGTCCGGCAGGCCTGTTATTGTTGGCGCGAAACGCTCTTCAGGCGGTCAGCACTGGGTTCTTGTTACCGGCTACAATGGTGGATCGATTACAAAATCTTCCAGCTACATTATCAACGACCCTGCTTCTGCCGGTCGTGAAACGTTGTCGGAATTTTATTCAGACTACCCAAGATTCTATAAAATAGCGTATTATAAGTGAGGCGCAGTTTTTATGAGTTTTATTGATCTTTCTTTGAATATTTATGATGGCGGCCCTGCGTATCCCGGTGACCCGGAATGCAGGGTCATCCCTTATTATACTGTTGCAAAGGACGGCTGTAACGTCAGTGCCGTTTCTTTTTCCAGTCATAATGCGACGCATCTTGATGCGCCCAGACATTTTCTGGAAGCACCCGACGCTGCCGCTATTAGCGACCTTCCTCTTGAAAGGCTTTGCGGCCGCGCCCGCGTTGTTGATTGTTCTTTTGTTCCCGCCGACGAGCCTATTACCGCCGCTGTTCTTGAAAAGCATTTCAGTGACGCTTTTTATCCCGGCGCCATTGTGCTTATTGAAACCGGCTGGGATAAAATGTATGGTACCGATGCGTATTATTGTGGCTTTCCATATATTGGCAGTGATGCGGCGCGTTGGATAGCAGACCGCGGCATTTCTATGCTCGGTCTTGATTTGCCGACACCCAATCGTTACGATTCAACGCTCGTCCATCGTACGTTGCTGGGCTCCGACGTCCTTATTTGTGAGGGCCTTGCCAATTTATGTAAATTGCCCCGTGAAAAGGACTTTGAGTTCTTTGCTTTTCCCCTGAAGTTTACAGGTCTCGACGGTTCTCCGGTCAGAGCTGTTGCAAGGGTTGAGTAGCAGAACTATTTCCACAAATCGTCACGATCCAGATATATTGCCTCAATGCTCCTTTGATTTTTACCATAAAGAATGTCAAGGAGCGTTTTTTTGTTTTCCCCAAGAAACGCAGAAACATCTGGGACGTATGAATATTCCTGCCCGGAAGCTCTTTGCGTATTCCGGTGCCAGGGACGTGAATAGGTAGGGCGTGAATAGGCAGGGCGTGATGGGGCTGTGCGGCGCCGCATAAGTGAGATTCCTTGAAAAAGTCGCTATGGTTTTAATATATTTGAAAAAAAAGGAAAATGTTCGCGATTGCACATTCTGTCAACCATTAGCGAAAATGTCCCGGAAAAGTTGAAACATTAGCTCTTGATAATCAG
>JAZQDE010000042.1:0-29209 GCA_045546695.1 Clostridia bacterium
CCACGACCACGAGCACGCCAGCGCGACAACAAGTAGGACATTATCATAAATGGCTTACAAAATAGTTAGCCACATGCAAAAAAACACTTGACACCATAATTTACAAATGATATGATTTTCAGCACAATTGAATAAAAAAGCTGTGACGAAGACGGTTCAGACGGAGTTATTTACAGAGAGTCGGCATTTGCTGAGAGCCGATATTACAAAATCTGGTACAACCTATCACTTCTGAGCTTGGATCTCGAACAACGGGCAAAGTTAATTAAAGATTCACGTGAGGCTGCGTTAACGCACAGGACTTGTCAGAGTCCCCAAAGGGGCGCAATACTTAAATAAAAAGATTAAGGCAAAGCGCAAATTGAGTGGTACCGCGGGTTATATACTCGTCTCAAGTAGTAAACTTGAGGCGAGTTTTTTTATTCAATTAATTTTATCAACAGATAGGAGTAATTGGTATGGAAAACAACACAACGATGAACATGCTGGCTGAAGTAAGCCAGAGAATCAGAGAAATGCGCGAAGTAATGGGCATCTCAACTGCGCAAATGGCACAAAAGACAGAAGTTACAGAAGAACAGTACGTTGCCTTTGAAGAAGGCAAAGCAGATCTTCCATTTTCGTTTCTTCACAAATGCGCGCTGACATTCGGTATTGATATGAAAGAGCTCTTGGAAGGCTCGACCGCGAAATTGGTATCATATACCGTGACACGTAAGGGCACTGCGACACAGGCAGCAAAAGAAGAAGGCATTGACATCAGAAATCTCGCGCCGTCATTCCGCTCCAAGCTTGCAGAGCCATATTATGTTACTTACGAATACTCAGCAAAGCAGCAAAGCGAGCCGATTCATCTGTCAAAGCACTCCGGCCAGGAATTCGACCTTATATTAAAAGGTAAGCTCAAAATCCAGATCGGCGACCACATTGAAATATTAGAAGAAGGCGACTCGATTTATTACAACAGCTCGACACCGCACGGCATGATAGCCGTAGACGGCAGCTCCTGCCAGTTCCTGGCAGTCGTTATGTCAGGTGAAAATGCACAGGCAGCAGAAGAAACAACGAACACGCTTGTTACTGCAGCACAGACAGACTCAATCATCGCAGAAAAATTCGTAGACGCAAAAGTAGACGCAAACGGCGTTTTACGCGAAATAACTTTCCCGGAAGAAGACAAATTCAACTTTGCATTCGATATCGTGGACGGACTTGCAGAGAAAAAACCGAATGCAACAGCTATGGTTCACCTCGACGCAAACAAGAACGAGCATATTTTCACATTTGCAGATATAAGAAGAGCATCAAACCAGTGTGCAAACTATTTTTCATCACTCGGAATCAAACGTGGCGACAGAGTAATGCTCATATTAAGACGTACGTATCAATTCTGGTTTGCAATACTCGGTCTCCATAAATTGGGAGCAATCGCAATCCCCGCAACGAATCTTCTCAAAGAACACGACCTCGTATACAGATTCGACTCAGCCGGCGTAAGCACAATTATCTGCGCAAACGACCCCGTGCTCGAAGCGGAAGTTGACAAAGCATGTGAAAAATGCCCGCAGGTTAAGTTAAAGCTCCTCGTCGATGCAACACGCGAAGGCTGGCATGACTTCAACAGCGAATACGTGCGTTTTTCAGGAAAATACGAAAGAACAGCCGATGCACCATGCGGAAAAGACCCGATGCTCATGTTCTTTACGTCAGGCACAACGGGATATCCGAAAATCGCATTGCATGACTACAGATACCCATTCGGCCATTTCATAACAGCCAAATACTGGCACTGCGTACAGGTTGACAAGATACATTTCACAATATCAGATACAGGCTGGGGCAAAGCACTGTGGGGCAAACTCTACGGACAATGGTTCTGCGAAGGTATCGTATTCGTATACGACTTTACGAGATTCGACGCAGCAGACATACTTCCATTATTTGCCAAGTATAAGATAACGACATTCTGCGCACCACCGACAATGTACAGAATGATGATCAAGCAGGATCTTTCAAAATACGACCTTTCATCTGTGAAAAAAGCTACTACAGCCGGAGAGGCTCTCAATCCTGAAGTATTCAGACAGATTGAAGCGCAGACAGGACTCAAAGTTATGGAAGGTTTCGGTCAGACAGAGACGACACTCACAATCGGTAACCTCGTCGGTGACACGTACAAACTCGGTTCGATGGGTAAGGCAGTACCGCTTTATGACATTGACCTCGTAGACCCGGACGGCAACAGCGTACCTTGCGGCGAGACAGGCGAGATCGTTGTGCGCACAGACAAACACGTACCTTGCGGCTTGTTTATGGGATACTATCTTGACGATGAAAAGACAAAAGAAGTATGGCACGACGGTATGTATCACACAAGAGACCTTGCATGGAGAGACGTAGACGGCTTCTTCTGGTACGTAGGCAGAGCAGACGACGTAATCAAATCATCAGGATACCGCATAGGACCATTCGAGATTGAGAGCGTAATCATGGAACTTCCTTACGTATTGGAGTGCGGCGTATCGGCAGCACCTGACGAAGTAAGAGGCCAGGTAGTAAAGGCAAGCATCGTTCTGACAAAGGGCACAGAAGGCACAGATGAACTCAAAAAAGAGATTCAGAACTACGTAAAAGAGAAAACAGCGCCTTATAAATACCCGAGAATAGTAGAGTTCAAAGCGGAACTTCCAAAGACAATAAGTGGTAAAATTCAGCGAAATAAGCTGTAAAATATAAATTTGACATCGCTCCCGTGATATATTATCATCGGGAGCAAGAGTATGTAACGGAGGGATAATTTTTATGTATGACAAAGTATCGTCTAACCTGAATTTTGTTGAAAATGAAAAGAAAGTACTTCAATTTTGGGGAGAAAATGACGTTTTTAAGAAGAGTATCGATTTAAGAAAAGACGGAGATACGTACACATTCTACGACGGACCACCGACGGCAAACGGCAAGCCGCACATCGGCCACGTACTTACACGTGTAATCAAAGATCTGATACCGCGTTACAGAACAATGAAGGGCGACAAAGTTCTTCGTAAAGCAGGCTGGGACACACACGGCCTTCCTGTAGAGCTCGAGGTAGAAAAGCTCCTCGGCCTTGACGGCAAAGAGCAGATTGAACAATACGGTCTTGAAGATTTCATTACAAAATGTAAAGAGAGCGTATGGAAATATAAGGGAATGTGGGAAGACTTCTCAGATACAGTAGGTTTCTGGGCTGACATGGACGACCCATACGTAACGTACGACAACAACTTTATCGAATCAGAGTGGTGGGCTCTTAAACAAATCTGGGAAAGAGGTCTTTTGTACAAAGGATTCAAGATTGTACCTTACTGCCCACGCTGCGGCACACCTTTGTCAAGCCACGAAGTAGCACAGGGCTACAAAGATGTAAAGGAAAAGTCTGTTACTGTAAAAATGAAACAAAAAGGCACGGATAACACGTATTTCCTCGTATGGACAACAACTCCGTGGACACTGCCTTCAAACGTTGCACTCTGCGTAAACGCAGACATTCCTTACGTAAAGGTTAAAGTAGAAGACGAGATTTATATCCTTGCAAAAGATCTGATTGCATCCAATATTTCACAGGAATACGAGATAATCGAAGAAATGCAGGGCGCAGATCTTGAAAATCTTGAATATGAGCCACTTTATTGCTTCAAAAAGCTGGATAAAAAAGCATATTACGTAACAACAGGTGACTACGTAACAACAACAGACGGTACAGGTATCGTTCACATCGCACCGGCATTCGGTGAAGACGACGCAAGAATCGGCCGCAACTACGATCTGCCTTTCCTGCAGCTCGTTGACAGCAAGGGTCAGATGACACCTGAGACACCATGGGCAGGCACATTCTGCAAAGACGCAGACAAAGAGATTATCAAAGACCTCAACATGCGTGGCCTTCTTTTCAAGACACTTCAATATGAGCACTCATATCCTTTCTGCTGGAGATGCGACACACCTCTTATCTACTATGCAAGAGAATCATGGTTCATCAAAATGACAGAAGTTAAAGATGAGCTCATTGCAAACAACAATACAATCAACTGGATTCCGGAGTCAATCGGCAAAGGCAGATTCGGTGACTGGCTCAACAATATCCAGGACTGGGGTATCAGCCGTGACAGATACTGGGGAACACCTCTTAACATCTGGATTTGTGAATGTGGCCACAGACACGCTATCGGCTCTATCAAAGAGCTCAAAGCAATGTCAGACAACTGCCCGGACGATATCGAACTTCACAGACCTTACATCGACGCAGTTACGATTAAGTGTCCTGAATGCGGCGGTCAGATGACACGTACAAAAGAAGTAATCGACTGCTGGTTCGACTCAGGAAGTATGCCATTTGCACAGTGGCACTATCCTTTTGAAAACAAAGAAATATTTGACGACAACTTCCCGGCAGACTTTATCAGTGAAGCTGTAGACCAGACAAGAGGATGGTTCTACTCACTGCTGGCTATTTCAACATTGATTTTCCACAAAGCACCATATAAGAACGTTATCGTTCTCGGTCTCGTTCAGGATGAAAACGGCCAGAAAATGTCAAAGTCAAAAGGCAACGCAGTAGACCCGTTTGAGGCACTTGCACAATTCGGTGCAGATGCTATCAGATGGTACTTCTACTCAAACTCAGCACCATGGCTTCCTAACAAATTCTATGCAAAAGCAGTACAGGAAGGACAGCGTAAATTCCTCGGTACATTGTGGAACACATACGCCTTCTACGTACTCTATGCTGAGATTGACAAGTTTGACCCGACACAGTACACACTCGACTACGACAAGCTGTCTGTAATGGATAAGTGGATTCTGTCAAAACTCAATACACTGGTGAAAAATACTGATAACAACCTTGCGAACTACAGAATTACAGAGACATCAAGAGACCTTCAGGACTTCACAGACGAGCTCAGTAACTGGTACGTAAGAAGATGTCGTGACAGATATTGGGCAAAAGGCATGGAGCAGGACAAGATCAACGCGTACATGACACTCTACACAGTACTCGTTACACTCTGCAAAATCTCTGCACCGATGATACCTTTCATGACAGAACTTATCTACAGAAACATCGTTGTAAACGTAGACAAGACAGCACCTGTCAGTATTCACTTCTGCGACTATCCTGTATGCAACGAAGCATATATTGATGAAGACTTAGAAGACCAGATGAAGCACGTACTTGATATCGTTGTTCTCGGCAGAGAAGCACGTAACAACACTTCAATCAAGACAAGACAGCCCTTGTCACGCATGATGGTTCAGGCAGACTTTGAACTCAACGAATTCTACAAAGAGATTGTATTAGACGAGCTCAACGTAAAGTCACTTGATTTTGTAAAAGACGCAAACCAGTACGTTACTTACACATTCAAGCCACAGCTTAAGACATTAGGACCACGTCTTGGTAAAAATATTGGTAAACTCAAGGGAATTTTAGAAACAGTAAATGGCAATGAAGTTATGAACGAATTGTCAGCACGCGGACTTTTCACCGTTGAGATTGACGGCACAAGCTATGATCTTGCAAAAGATGACCTGCTTATTACAACAACACACAAAGAAGGCTACGCTGTGACACAATATGGCGGCGTATGCGTGGTACTTGATATTACTCTGACAGACAGCCTGATTGAAGAGGGCTTTGTACGTGAGATTATCAGCCGCATCCAGACAATGCGTAAAGAAGCCGGCTTTGAGGTAATGGATCATATCACGATTTACCAGGCCCAGAGCGACGAGATCAGGAAATATCTGGCAAATAACGAAGCGACTGTTATGGACGAGACACTCAGCGACAAGATTGAGTACGTAGATGATATTTCAGACAGTGATGTTTATGTAAAAGAATGGAATCTCAATGGTATCGACGTTAAGTTGGGAGTAAAGAAGAATGCCATTTGATGGAATTGTAACACGGGCCGTTGTATGGGAATTATCAGGATTCCTATCAGGCGCCCGTATTGACAAAGTTTTCCAGACACAAAAAGATGAGATTGTACTGCTCTGCCGTAATGAGGGAGGGCGGTACAACTTTACTATAAGCGCAAATGCGGTCAATTGTGGCATGCACCTTACGAAGTTGAAAAAGGAAAATCCACTGACAGCGCCGCGTTTTGCTATGCTGCTGCGCAAACATATTGCCGGCGGAAAAATTATCAGCGTAGAGCAGACTGGATACGACCGTATTGTCTGCATTAAAGTCCTTGCCCGCGATGAGATGGGCGACGAATCAATCAAAAAGCTCATGATAGAGATCATGGGCAAACACAGCAATATTATTTTATTAAACGAAGACGACGTTATTTACGATGCAATCAAGACTATTGATTTTGAAACAAGCAGTGTACGTGAAATAATGCCTCTTCGCAGATATGTTCTGCCGCCGGCCCAGGATAAATTTACGCCCGAGGACGTTATAGGCAACAATTCAGATACTTTTTTTGAAGCTTTTGACAAGGCTGCTATGGAAAATGGTGGCAATCAGGCAAAGGCAATGCTTGCATGCATCTCCGGCTTTAGTCCCTTTTTATGTAAAATGATCGTAAACCGCGCGTGTAGCCTTGGTGTTGACACGAAGGCAGTTCTCAGAGCGGTTTGCAAAGACATTGTGGCTCACAACTATGCTCCGGTGACGTTCGCCGAAGGCGATTTTCACGCGATAAGCTTTGAAAACAAGAAATTTGACACTGTAAATGAGATGCTTGATGCTTATTACAGCCCAAAAGAGCAGGAGCACGCAATTTCCCAGAAAACGGGTGAGATGCAAAAGCATCTTCAGTCCGCTATAAACAAAACGCTCAGAAAGATTGAGCTCCACAAACAGGTAGCAAGCGATGCTGAAAATTATGACATAAACAGGATCAAAGGCGAATTGCTCCTTGCAAACATGTACGCAATCAGGGATTTTCACAATGAAGTGGAACTTGATAATCTGTACGATATGGACGAAAATTCCATGCCGAAGAGCAAAATCACCATAGAACTTGATGAAAATAAAACAATTGCGCAAAATGCGCAGATTTATTTCAAAAAATATCAGAAACAAAAGGCGACATATGAAAACGCCCTTATATATTACGACGAGGACCAAAAGGAGCTGGAATATCTTACAAATGTTGCGGCGCTGTTGAAAAATGTCACAAACGATGACGAGATTCTCCAGATAAAGGAAGAGCTGACAGAAGAAGGATATCTGCGCGGTGCCGGCAATAAGAATAATTGCCGCACAAAGAAAAAAACGAGCAGCGCGCCGATGCCGCTTAAAGTGACGACTCCCGATGGATACACAATATACGTCGGCAAAAATAACAAGCAGAATGATTATCTGACGTGCAAAATGGCACGCCCTGAAGATATATGGTTTCACCTTAAAAATGCACCCGGCTCGCACGTTGTAATATCGACGGCAGGCCTTGAAAAAGGACATATAATACCGGCCCGCATTTTTGAAAAAGCAGCGTCACTTGCTGCCTGGTACAGCAGCCACCGTGAAAGTCCGAAGGCAGACGTGGACTACACAAAAATAAAATACGTTAAAAAAATCCCGGGAGCGAAGCCGGGAATGGTAACATATACCAATTTTAAAACAATAACAACAACCCCTTGTGAGAAATAAGGCAAAGGAGTGGAAAAATGAAGAGAATAATTGCACTGTTTTTAGTGGCATTGCTAGCGATATCATTAGTATCGTGCTCGCCGCGTGACACGATAAAACTCACTGTCAGGCAATCTATCATTTCAGATGAAGATGCAGCCCTGCAGAAGAAAACTATCTCAGAATTTGAAAAGGCATTTGAAAAGAAATACCCGGACATTAATATCGAGATAGAGTATGTAAAAGAATTTCCTGTCGATTTTAAGGAGATTGAGCTTGCTTTGATTGCGGCCGACTCTGCGATAGAATATTCTCCGACGGATACTGTTGACCTTTATAAAGTAATGGAAGGTAAGACAGGCGATATCCTGGCCCCGGCACTGAACCTTGGCATTTTTTACAAGGAAGCAAATGGTTTTGAACTGGAAGAAAAGCTTAACTTTATTCCTTTCAATTATGACAGAGCTGTTGTACTGGTTGACACTCAGGTATTTGCGGAAAATGAGATTTCCCTGCCGGCCAGCACATGGACATATGAAGACTTCGAGCAGTTGCTCAAAGATTTTTCAAAAAACAAGGTAATTGTCCCTGCTTATATGCCTTTTTCACAGGTGTTTGTCTGGAAATATTTCCTGAACAAATCTGCCGGTTCATGGTATACCGACACCGGTTCGGTGAGTATGCACAGCGAGGCGGCCGAAGATGGTTGGAGAGCGCTGAATGCACTGTACCGTGAGGACTATGCAAAGAGCTATTTCGCATGTGATCTTGGTGCATTCAACAAGGATTCTGCCTTGTCCTGGAGTTATGCATCTCAGCCTACGAGGGGTGAGGAAGTGCATATAAGCGAGGACAAGTTGCAAACAATTCCCGCTTATCGCGTAGACACTCTCGTAGAAAACGATTCGCTACTTGTGCTGCCACTGCCTTCTTGTAACGGAACAAATTACAGCTTTTCAAACACTGATTATATCCACGGCTTTTCCATAAGCTCATATATGGACAGTGGAAAGACAGACAACGCTGTGAAGATCATCGAATTTGCAAATTCTCTTGAAGGAAATGCTATTCTTAATCAATACTACACAGGTATTCCCGCAAACAAAACGCTTTGGGACGAGGATTTCTGGCGCAGGGGTGTATTTGCCGGTGAAAATGGCGACAATGCCCTGATTGGAATTGAAAATGACCAGCGTGACGACTTCGTTGAAATGTTCAAAGGTGACCCGGCTGTTTACGAGAAAAATCTGAGAGTAAGATGCATTATGGCATATTATCTTACACAACAATATCCGGCGTCCGGAAGAAATATAGCTGTTCTCATGCAGAATCTTAAACGTGTATCATCGCACATAAACGATACAATTATGGAATATGGTGTACCTTTCGGATATAATCCCAAACTTATTAAGGAAGGAGATGAGACGTGGTGAAAAAATTAATCGTTGTCTTACTTATATGGATAATGTCAATTGGCTGCTTTGCCGGCTTTGTGCAGGCAAGGGAGGTAAAGCCTGAAACGTGGGTTGCAACGGATGATCTGGGCCGCGTCACACCTACAAATGAACAGGCAGGCGATCCCGGTGAAAAGAAATACGTTGGTATTTTTTACTTCCTGTTTATGAATTCTACATATACGGGAAGCATTCTGGATATTTCTAAAATTTACCAGTACGGCGGCACAGAAGCCGTATGGGAAGCTGCTACCAGAGACCAGGGTTTCAGATTCTGGGGAGAACCATATTTTGGGTATTACAGCAATAAAGACCCGTGGGTATATGCAAAGCACGCGCAGCTCCTTTCAGATGCCGGAGTCGATTTTGTTTTTCTTGACGTAACGAACTATACAGGCAGCAGAGAGTCAGGTTTCTTTGAAACAGCATGGATGACGCTCCTTGAGACGTGGTCCGCAATCAGAGAAAACGGTGGAAGGACACCGCAGGTTGTATTCCATTGCGGTGTACAGGAAGTCGGAATGGCAAATCATCTTAAATGGTTGTGGGATAGTATTTATCGTGATGAAAAATTCAAAGAGCTGTGGTTCTACTGGGACGGAAAGCCACTCGTGTTCGGCTCTCCCGATGGCACAGCGACAGAACTTTTAGAACACTTTACAGTCCGTCGTTCATGGGCATTCAACAGTTTTACGGCTGTTGATGATGGAAAAGGACGCTGGCCGTGGATTGCTGAGACGCCACAGCTCCCGGGCCGCGATGAAGAAGGAAATATTGAGCAGGTTGTTGTTGCATCAGGCTTCCATTCAAATTCTTCAAAAGGCAGAAGCTTCCACGATGGTAAAAATGAAATGACAGGCCGCTATGACTTTGGCTACGGCCTTGAAACAACAGGAGAGGGCCTTGCCTTCAAAGAACAGTGGGAACACGCTCTTGAGATTGACCCGCCGCTTGTTATGGTAACAGGCTGGAACGAGTTTACTTTTGGCCGTTGGGAAAATGATGGCCCCGGACAGACTATCTCCGGCGGTTATCAGATAATCCAGCATGACCCACAGTTCAAGCATAATTACGTAGATGCGTTCACTCTGGAATATAGCCGTGATATCGAACCGATTAAAGGCTTCTTCCGTGACAATTATTACTATCAGATGTGCCAGTATGTAAGATTGTATAAAGGCGTGACAGACGCCGAAAAAGGCACAGGTTCTGTGGATATTGATATGAATGGTGACCTGAGCGAGTTTTCACAGGTAGGACCTGAATTCTGCGACGATCTTGGAGACGTATACGACAGAGATTTCCCGTCGGTAGGTGGCGTGTTCTATTACAAGAATGATACGGGCAGAAACGACCTTGCTACAGCTAAGGTGTCAAAAGTCGGTAACTATACGTATTTTTACATCGATTGCGCTGAGGATATCGTGCTTCCCGAAGATGAAGACAGCACAAACTGGATGAATCTTTACATTGACAGTGACCAATATCATTATTCGGGTTGGGAAGGATATGATTACGTACTCAACCGCTCACGCAAAGACGGCAAGGTTTCCGTTGAAAAGTTTGTTGACAATTCATGGGAGTTCGAGAATGTCGGCGAGGCTGAATATACGTTAAAAGGCAACACACTTGTAATCAAAGTAAAGTCAAGTCTCGTTTCACTTGATAAACGCGATAACTTTGACTTCAAATGGGCTGACAATTCCACCACAACGGGCGAAGTTATGGAGTTTATGGATCTGGGCGACAGCGCACCGAACTCACGTTTCAACTTCAGATACGTCAAAGAAGGTGGAAAGATTTCCGATAAACTTCTTCCGGGCGCATCACAATATCCGGACGCTGGTGTAAACTATGTTTTCTGGATAATAATTGCAGCGTGCGCACTTGTTGTATGTGCGGCAGCTACGGTTGTTACAGTGATAATAATCAAAAAACGTCGTTCCAGAGCTCTTTGATTGACTGAGATTTGTCGCTTATTGTTGTTACGGAGCGACGATACTCAAGCGGAGACATTTTTTCACGTGCTTTGAACTGGTTACAAAAGTAATAAACATTATCATAGCCGAGCTTTTCCGCAATCTGGGAAACATTATAATCGCTCTCGCGAAGGTATTCCTTCGCCCGGGCGATTTTCATATCTATAAAAAAGTGTATGGCGCCAACTTGTTTGTATTGGACAAATAAGGACTTTATATGTGTGCGACTTACGTGAAAATGCTCTGCCAGACTATTTAAAGACAGCTTCCGGTCAATATTTTTATGCATATATGCGATAATATCATCTAAAAGAGGCTCTGAACCTGTTATTGGATTGTGAAAAACAGGGAGCGTGAGCTTTCTGCAGAGCAGAATAAGAAACTCTGTCAGATAAACTTCGATGAGCTGTTCACAGGCAAGAGGGGCGTCTGCTGCGCGCGTAAGAGTATTTGTGTACGGATCGTCAAGAGGAGATGAAAAAGCCTGGCGCCCTTCTGCCAGAATCTCAGCAAGTAATTCATGAATAATGCGGTCCGCCCGTATTTGTTTGCCGACAAAAGCTTTCATGGCGGGAGATGTGCAACGGAAGGCGACAAACATAATATTGGGAGCAACGCTACCGTTTGACCGCACGCTGTGCCACTCCATTGGCTGGTGACACGCTATCTCACCGGCATGGAGAACAAATTCCTTTTCATCGGTAGTCACAATAATCTCGCCCTTGTCTACATAAACAAATTCCCAAAAATCATGCTCTTTGCCGGGAATGGTATACGTCTTTGGAAGCTCAAAATAATGAACTGAATATATTCTTTCAATGTTGAATGTCCTTTTAAGACGCAGATAATCCTTTTGCATTTTTAATCCCTCCGGTAGAAGTATATAACAAAAAAGAACAAAATAAAAGACCGAATTTATAAAAAACGCAACCGAAAATATATACAATGAAACACAAGTGTCTTTTATAATAACAAAGAATTAAAATGGAGGAGTTTATGAATCTGTTAATGTGTGACAACAATGATATAGTAGCCGGAAAAAATGATGCAAATTATCTTGGTATTGATGTTGGCGGCACAGATATTAAATACGGCGTTGTAAACAGTCAAAGTAAGCTGACCGCAAGCTTCAAAGAACCTACGCAGAAGGAGTCCGAAATCTCCATTTTATCGCAGCTTGAGAATATTTGTCGCAGGATGATGTCAGAATATTCCATTAAAGCTGTAGGTATAGGTATTCCTGGGAATATCAGTATGAAAACTGGCAAAGTCACCTTATCGGTTAATTTGCCTTTTGAAAATACAGATGTAGAAGGATATCTGTCCGGCGCACTTGGCATCAGTGTAAAAATTGCCAAAGATTCCAATTGTGCAGTTATATATGAGCATCTGGCGGGAAACGGCAGACAGTATGATAATGTCCTGATGCTCACAATCGGTACCGGCATCGGCGGAGGTCTGGTATTGAATAATAAGCTTTATGTCGGCACAAAAGAAGACGCCGGCGAAGTTGGTCACATAATTACTCATGCAGGTGGTATTGCATGTGGCTGCGGTCAGGAAGGTTGTTTTGAAAAATATGCATCAGCTTCGGCTCTGGTAGCTGCAGCAAAGGATGCCTGTGAAAAGAATCCTGACAGTATTTTAGCAAAAAATGAAAAAGAAGACATGGGTGCAAGGGCTGTTTTCAAGTCAATTGATGAAGGTTGCCACGTTGCACAGAACGTACTCGACAGTTGGATTTATGAACTTTCTGTGGGGGTTCAGTCTCTTGCAAGAATCTTTTCACCGGACATAATTATCTTAAGTGGCGGTGTTATGCATGAGGCAGACAGAATAATCCCGGCGCTTGTGAAAAAATGTGGCAACACGAAGATTGTTGGATCACAGCTTGGTAATTCAGCCGGAATTATCGGCGCTGCAATGTTACAGTATAAGGAAATTTAATGATTATAAAAAATGCTCTTGTTTTGAATGAAGATTTCAGATTTATCCGCGCAGACGTATGTACGGACAATCGTATTATCACGTCAATTTGTACTGAAGGTGTAACGGCTGAGGATATGAGTCGCGACAGCAAAGTTATTGACGCAAACGGAGCATACCTGGTGCCCGGGCTTATAGACATACATTCACACGGGGCGGTCGGGTGCGACCATCTTGATGGTACTGCCGGATCTACTTCGGAAATTTGCAAGTATATGGCAAAAAAAGGCACTACAAGTATTCTTGCGACTATCATGACACAGTCGCGTGAAAATATGCTTTCTGCCTGTAAAAATGTGGCAGAATATAGTAAAGGACAACACGAAGGTGCTCATGTCAGGGGAATATACCTGGAAGGACCCTTCTTTACAGATAAATACAAGGGCGCACAACATCCGGATTATCTTCAGGATGCAGATATTGAATTTTTCAGTGAAATGTGTGCTCTTTCAGGAAATAATGTCAGGATTGTAAGTCTGGCTCCGGAAAGACCGGGGAGCGAGACTTTTACAAAGGACGTTGCATCAAACGATGCCTTCCGCGGAGTCAGAGTGTTTATGGGGCACACCGATTCTGATTATGATATGGCAGAAATTGTTATAAAAGCAGGTGCGACAGGTCTTACTCATACTTTTAATGGAATGAGACCTCTTCACCACAGAAATCCCGGGGTTATTGCGGCCGCACTCAATAACAACAAAGTATTCTGTGAATGTATCTGCGACGGGATACACGTTCATCCGCAGATGGTCAGATTTTTATATGACCATATCGGAAAAGATCGTTTTGTGACAATTTCTGACAGTATCAAACCGGCAGGTCTGCCGGAAGGAAAGTACACATCGGGGGGACAAGATGTGACTGTAAAAGGTAATATCGCTTATCTGGGCACGCCGGGTAAAGATATACAATCCTCAACTATTGCCGGCAGTACAGCTTGCCTTTTTGACTGCGTGAAAAATCTTGTAAAATGGAATATTACGACATTCGAAGACGCTGTTTACGCTGCCAGTGCAGTTCCTGCAAAAGCTGCGGGAATATATGAAGATGTCGGCAGTATAAGTGTCGGTAAAGCTGCTGACTTGTTAATTATTGGCAAGGATTACGAAATCAGAGAGGTATTTATTGCCGGATAATTACACAGAAAAATATGTAGTTAGGAGAATGCAAAGTGGAGAACTATATGAACCTGTTGCAAAGTGTGAAATTCGTGTTCAAAAAGCACGGGTATTATAAGGCTTTGTTAAAAAAAGAAGGATACACAATAACGTGCAGAGACGAGCAGATGTATTGTTTTGTTTCCGGACAGGCTGAGGCATACGTAAGTAATTATACCGTTAAAATGTATCCGGGCCATATATATTATTTCCCGAAGGGAACGATTATAAGGGCAAAGATTATAGAAGAAGTAGATTATTGCTTTATCGGATTTGATTTTCCGCTTGAGGTCAAAAGTCTGCTCGTTCCGCTGAAGCTTCCACATGACGTAGACTGCACAGGAGAGCTGGCATATCTGACAGATCACTTTTGCAAATTCTGTAACAATCAGAAGCCTGATTTATCGCAGATTATCAAGGGAAATGCGTGTATGCAGCGTATTCTGGCCGAGCTTGTAAAGGATGTCGAATTCGGCGATGACAAGACAAGAAGAATGGCCACCGTCCTTGCGTATATAGAAGATCATATTTCAGAAAAAATTGCTATTAAAGAGTTGGCAGAATCCATGAATTTATGCGAAGCATATTTTTCCAGCCTTTTCAAAGAAACGGTTGGTATGTCCCCGAAACAATACATTCTGAAAAAGAAGGTAGATTTTGCAATTGTTTTAATGCATGATGACAGGTATACTATAGGGGAGGTTGCCAAAAAGGTTGGCTTTACTGATAACCTGTATTTTTCAAGAGTTTTCAAAGAAAAAACAGGTTTTTCACCATATCAGTTTAAAAAGCTTATCAATGATGGCGAGATGATTCCTTAATATTCAGGTATACGGAGGTATAAAGTGAATAAGATAGATATATGTGCAGGTCTGGCGCAGTGGGAGGATATTGACAATATTATTGTTATGCCTTCTGCAGAGCCTTGTGAAAATAACGTTGATGACATCAAGGTGACGTCAGACAGTGATTTTATTTACATGCTTATAGAATGTACCGAAAATATTTCTTTTTTTGTTGACAGTAAATGGATGAATATTTTCATAGGATATGGAAGCGACGACTACCTGTACGTTATAAACAGAAAACGCGAAGTTGAATGTATGGGTGTAGATCAGGACCATCTTGGACTTGCTCAGATTGAAAAATACAATCAGGCAAAGCCTTTGATTACTCTGCCCGCGCACGAACAGGAGCACGGCCACGTTCATCTTCATCACGATGCTATGCATGGTGGCGTGCGCAATACGTCGGTAGGCTCTGCCCAATATACAGTTTCGGGAAAATATATGCAGATTCAGATACCAAGAAATGACATCGGTCTTTACGGTGAAAACACACCTGACAGTTTCCATTTTACGGTAACAGACGGCGTTGATTCTCCCGACGGATTTTTCAGTTATATCTATAGAACGGAGGCATAAGCTATGTTAAAAAATGTAAATGAAGATTTGAAAAAATTGGTAACGCCTTTCTGGCTTTCCGATATTATGTACAACGAAAGCACCAGTATGATTACGCGTGAAGACGGCGTTACGTCTGCACGCTTGTTGTTTGTACCTGAAGAGATTATCAGTGTGCGCGACGTGACGCTACAAAAAGAATTTGTGCCGGGCAAGGATTATACATGGCAGAAAGGTACGAATATTATCACGTTGGCAGAAGGTTCGCAGATTCCTTTTTTTACCTATAATGACATTCATGGACGCAAAGAAGACGGCGAATATCTTGAGGCTTTTCCTGCTACCGACGATAAAGGTCGCTCACGTTTCAACGACGCACTTTTCTGTACAAACAAGTTTTTATATGAAAAACACATTGCTGTGACTTACCGCTTTTTACCGGGAAGTTATAAAGGCACAGTGCCGGCATATCAGCCGGACAAACTCACAAATTGTCTTGCAAAATTGACTTCTGAAAAGAAGCTTAAAGTGGTATTTTTTGGAGACAGTATTTATACAGGTTGCGACGCAAGTGGCATGTACAACAGACCTCCGTACCAGCCGATTCTCTCTGAATTGGTAAAAAATACCATCGAGCAGTATTTCGGAGCAGAAGTTGAGATGCATATGACGGCCGTGGGAGGCAAGACTTCGTCATGGGGCGCTGAAACGAGATACGAAAATTGTGCTGATTATTGCCCCGACCTTGTTGTTATGTCGTTTGGTATGAATGACGGTCAGAATGATCCTGATTCTGTCAGGAAAAATATGGAAAGCATTATAAATGCCACCCGTGAAAAGAGTCCGTCATGTAATTTTATCGTTACTTCATGCATGGTTGCAAATAAAGATGCCGGATTTTTAATGAGACAGGCTGAATATGCGACTGCCTTTTCACAGATACCGGACGTGGCTTTTGCCGACGTATTTGGCATGCACGAAGAGATTCTAAAAGAAAAAGACTTTATTTCGATGTCAGGAAATAACGTAAATCATCCGAATGACTGGCTTGCACGCATATACGCAATGAATATCCTGTCGTGCCTGATTCAAAATTGCACCGAATGAAAAATGGAAATTACGCCGAATGAAAATAGGAAATTGCACCGAATGAGTTTTGGAAATTACACCGAATGGTATTGATAAATTATGTGGAATGTGGCATAATAACATCGGATACAGGAGGTGGGCGGCGTGAAAAAAGTAGCTGATAAATCTAAATATAAACCAAGAATTATCGACGATATGGTCAGGAAATATCTCGATACGTTTGGTGCTGTTTGCATTGAAGGACCTAAGTGGTGTGGAAAAACGTGGACGTCGTCTTATCACAGCAATAGTGAGTTCCTTATCGGTAATCCTGCGAATAGTTTTCAGAACAGATTGTTAGCAGAAATGTTACCATCTGTCGTACTTGAGGGAGAGACGCCAAGACTCCTTGATGAATGGCAAGAAGTACCACCGATATGGGATGCTGTGCGTTATACAGTTGATGAGAGAGCAAAAAAAGGTCAGTTTATTTTAACAGGGTCATCTACTCCAAAAAGAAAAGGAGTATTGCATAGCGGGGCAGGAAGAATAGGAAAGCTACGCATGAGAACGATGTCGCTTTACGAATCAGGCGACTCAAGCGGTGTTGTTTCACTACGCGAGTTGTGTATGGGTAAGCTGACTCCGTCTATGACAGGAGAAGTATCCTTAAGAGATCTTGCCGGTTATATAGTTCGTGGAGGATGGCCGGGAAACCTCAATATACCGATTGAGAACGCATCTCTTCTTCCTCAATCGTATCTTGATGCAATTCTTGATGACGACGCTCATCGCCTTGATGATAAAAAATATGATGTTTCCAAGATGAAATTGTTGCTCAGGGCTCTTGCGAGAAACGAAAGCACTACTGCAACGAAGAAAAAACTCCTGAGTGACATCAAAGAAGTTGATGACGAGATTATTGACAGCGACACAATAGCAACGTATCTTGATGTATTTAATCGCCTATTTCTGCTTGACAATCAGTTGCCTTTTGCCGCTAACTTACGATCATCCGTCCGCATAAAGCAGGCCGAAAAGCATCATTTTTGTGATCCGGCTCTTGCCTGTGCTTTGTTGAAGGCCACTCCTGACAGGCTTATTGGTGACCTCGAGACATTTGGGTTCCTTTTTGAGGCACTCGTTGAGCGCGATTTAAAGATATATGCTGAATCTTTCGGGGCCAATCTCTTCCATTATCAGGATTATAACAACAATGAGATTGACGCGGTGGTTGAACTTGAAGACGGAACATGGTGTGCTTTTGAAATAAAATTAGGTGCCAATCAGATCGACAAGGCAGCTAAGTCACTTGTTAATCTAAAGAATAATATTCTTAAAAACGGTGGCGTTGCACCTGAGATTCTTTGTGTTATATGTGGATTATCCAATGCTGCATATCAAAGGCCGGATGGCGTTTTTGTCGTGCCTGTTACAGCTTTGAAAAATTAAGAACCAACACTTGTCGAAGATTGTTTTGCGTGTTATGATATGTAAGTTAAAGTATAACTTACGCTACGCAAGTAGCTTCAGAAAAAGGAGTAACGAACGAAATGATCTGGAACCCACAATACGAATGTGCAAAAAGGGCAGAATATGATGCCATCAAGCTCGAAAGGCTCAAGCATACAGTAGCTTTAGCATATAACAACGTGCCTTTTTACAAAAAAAGATTTGATGATATCGGACTTAAGCCTGAACATATACAGACACTTAAAGATATAGAAAAGATTCCTTATACGTCAAAAGAGGATCTTCGTGAAAATTATCCTTTCGGCTTATTTGCCACGTCGATGGACAATATCGTAAGACTTCATGCAAGCTCCGGCACGACAGGCAAGCCTGTTGTATTCGGATATACAAAAAATGACATGGCTACATGGAAAGAGAACATATCACGTATCGCATGTCAGGCAGGCTGTACACCATCTGATATGGCACAGATTGTTTTCGGATTCGGCATGTTCACAGGCGGCTTCGGTTTGCTTCAGGGTCTTGAAAACATGGGAATGGCAATCGTGCCGGCATCTTCGGGCAACTCCGAAAGACAGCTTATGTTTATCCAGGACTTCGGCCCGACTGTTATCGTAGGCACACCGTCATACGTTCTTTATTTAGGCGAACTTGCCCGTGAAAAGGGCATCACACGCGACATGCACAAGCTTCGCGTCGGCATGTTCGGCGGAGAGGGCCACACAGCAGAGATGCGTCAGCAGATTGAGCGCGTATGGGGCATTGAATGTACAGAAAACTATGGTCTTACAGAAGTACAGGGCCCCGGTGTATCAGGCGAATGTCTTGAACATTGCGGTATGCACATCAACGAAGACAGCTTTATCTACGAGATTATCGACAGCAAGACACTTAAAAATAAAGACGTTGAAGAAGAAGGCGAGCTCGTTCTTACTACGATCAGCAAAGAAGGCGTGCCCGTGCTCAGATACAGAACAAAAGACCTTACGTCTATCGACCTTTCACCATGTAAATGCGGCAGAACATCAGCCCGCATGAGCAAGATAAAGGGCAGAACAGACGACATGCTCATTATCAAGGGCGTAAACGTATTCCCGAGCCAGGTAGAGAGCCTGCTCCTCGGCATGCCTTACGTAGGACCTCACTACGAGCTGTACGTAAGACGTCAGGGTTACACAGATACATTGGAAATCAAGATTGAACTCCTCGACACGTCACTGCTCGACAGTTACCAGGAACTGGAAAAGCTCACAAAGATGATCCGTGAAAAAGTAAAGTCAAACCTGCTTATCGACGCAAAGATCACACTCGCAGCTCCCAAGACACTGGAAAGATTTGAGACAGGCAAAGCACACAGAGTTCATGATTTAAGATAAAGGAGAACACAACCATGAAAAAGTTATTACTCGGCAACGAAGCGATTGCCAGAGGTGCATGGGAAGCCGGCGTACACGTTGTAGCATCATATCCGGGCACACCAAGCACAGAGATTACAGAAAATATTTCAAAATATGACGAGATATACAGCGAATGGGCACCGAATGAAAAGGTAGCACTGGAAGTGTCAATCGGTGCATCAGTAACGGGTGCCAGAGCGATGAGTGCCATGAAACACGTAGGCCTCAACGTTGCAGCAGATCCGCTTTACACAGCATCATATACAGGCGTAAACGGCGGCCTCGTTATCGTTGTTGCAGACGACCCCGGCATGCACAGCTCGCAAAATGAGCAGGACTCAAGATATCACGCTCTTGCATCACATATCCCGATGCTCGAACCATCAGATTCACAAGAGTGCCTCGACTTTACAAAAGCAGCATTCGATATCAGTGAAAAATTCGATACACCTGTAATCGTACGTACTACTACAAGAATTGCACACCAGAGAAGTCTTGTAGAGCTTTCTGACAGACAGAATATTGCAAAAAAAGAATACAAAAAAGACATCATGAAGTACGTAATGATGCCCGGTATGGCTATAAAGAGACACGTTATCGTAGACAAGCGTATGAACGATCTTGAAAACGACAAAGATGTCAGCGCAATGGTAAACAAAGTAGAATATAACGACAAGTCTTTAGGTATCATCACATCAGGTATCAGCTACCAGTATACAAAAGAAGTATTTCCGAATGCATCAGTTCTTAAAATCGGCCTTGTAAATCCTATGCCGACGGATCTCATCAAAGAATTTGCGGCAAACGTTGACAAGCTTCTCGTTATCGAAGAATTAGAGCCGTATATGGAGAATTTTGTAAAGCAAACCGGTATTCTCAAAGTTGAAGGCAAGAAATTTTTCACCAATCAGGGCGAACTCAATACTGTAAAAATTGCTTCGGCATACTACGGCACAAAGCCTGAGACGGCTTCTCTTGCCGAAGATATCCAGGCTCCCGCAAGACCACCTGTAATGTGTCCGGGCTGCCCGCACAGAGGTGTTTTCTACATACTGTCAAATATGAAAGTAAGAGTATCAGGCGATATCGGCTGCTACACTTTAGGCGCGATGGCTCCGTATGCGAGCGTAGATACATGTGTTTGTATGGGCGCTTCTGTCAGCATGGCGCACGGCGCACAAAAAGGCGAACTTGCGACAGGCAGTGAGATTATCCCGACAGTTGCCATCATCGGTGACTCAACGTTTATGCACTCAGGTATCACAGGCCTTGTAGATATCGTATACAACAAAGGCACTTCGACTGTTATCATTCTTGACAACTCAATCACAGGCATGACAGGTCACCAGCAGAATCCTACAACAGGTTACACTATCAAGATGGAAGAAGCTCCGAAGATTGACCTCGTCAAGCTTTGCGAGTCACTCGGTATCAAACGTGTGCGCGTAGAAGATCCATTTGAACTGCCGGCATTCAAAAAGGCAGTTACGGAGGAAATTGCATGCGATGAGCCGTCTGTTATCATCGCAAGAAGACCTTGCGCACTGCTCAAGAATGTAAAATATGGTAAAAATCCTGTTATTAATCAGGATAAATGCAGAAAATGCGGCAAGTGCATGAAGCTCGGTTGCCCTGCAATTTTCAAAGAAGACGGAAAATATCTGATAGACGATGCGATTTGCGCAGGCTGCGGACTTTGTGTTCAGATGTGTCCTTTCGGATGTATAGAAAAAGAAGTTTGAGGAGGCGGCGAAAATGGTAAATCTTAACATTTTAATAGTAGGCGTAGGCGGACAGGGAACGCTTCTTGCATCAAAATTCTTAGGCGCTGTAGCGGCACTCATCGGTAAAGACGTAAAGGTATCAGAAGTACACGGAATGTCACAGCGCGGAGGCAGCGTTGTTACCTGCGTGAAAATCGGCGACAACATTCACTCTCCACTCATCGACGAAGGTCAGGCAGATATCATCCTTGCTTTTGAACAGCTTGAAGCTGTACGCTGGATAAAATATCTGAAAAAAGGCGGCACAATCATTACAAACACACAGAAAATCAACCCGATGCCTGTTGTTTTCGGCCAGACCACATATCCGGAAAGTATACTGGAAATTCTTGAAAAATCTGACGTAACACTTCACGCACTCGATGCCTTTTCACTGGCAGTAAAAAGCGGAACGTCAAAAGCAGTAAATATCGTTCTGCTCGGAGTTCTTTCAAAGACACTCCCGGAGATACCTGACAATATCTGGCAGGACGGCCTTAAGGCAGTTATTCCGGCAAAGCTTCTGGAAGTAAACACAAAAGCATTTGAAGAGGGCAGAAATTACATAGAAGGATGACATTCATGCACGAAGATTTTACAAAAGATATTAAAAAAATATTGATGGAACAATATGGTATATCACAGGAAGTTTATGAGCTTTGTTCGCAATGCGAGCAAAGCTTGTCCTTTGAATTCCGGAAAATAGAAAAAATAGCAGAATACAATCACTACAAAGTGCTCAGAGCAATGCAGGAAAATGGTATTTCTGACAGACATCTTGGCTCTACAAACGGCTATGGCTATGACGATATAGGCAGAGATGCGATCGAAAGAGTATATGCAGATGTTTTTGAATGCGAAGATGCGCTCGTGCGTGGCTCAATTCTCTCAGGTACCGTTGCGCTTGCGACTTTGCTTTACGGAATTCTGAGGCCGGGCGATGAGATTGTCGCCGTTACAGGCAAGCCGTATGATACTTTAGAAGGAATTATCGGCATAAAAGAAGTGGAAAATAATGGCTCTCTCAAGGACTTTGGCGTTTCATACAAACAAGTAGACCTTCTTGAGGGCGGCAAAGTAGATTTTGAAGGAATTGCAAAAACAATTACAGGCAAGACTAAAATGGCTATGATCCAGAGGTCAAAAGGATACGCTTTCAGACCGGCTTTTTCCATAGAAACTATAGAAGAAATTGTAAAAACAGTAAAGGCTGTCAATCCGGACTGCATCGTAATGTGCGACAACTGCTATGGTGAATTTGTTGAAACAAAAGAGCCCACTCAGGTTGGCGTTGATATTATGGCCGGCTCACTTATAAAAAATCCGGGAGGAGGTATGGCACAAAATGGCGGATATATCGCAGGTCGCAAAGACCTCGTAGCCCGCGCAGCCGACAGATATTCAGCTCCCGGACTTGGCAAACATGTCGGCGCTACGCTCGGCAGCAACAGATGGATAATGCAAGGTTTTTACATGGCTCCGCATATCGTTTCACAGGCAATGAAAGGCGCTGTGCTGATGGCGACCGTCATGGAGCAAGAGGGATACGAGACATGCCCGCACTCGCGTGACCACAGGGCAGACATCGTACAGGCAATAAAATTCGGCTCACCACAGACATTACGCGCTTTTTGTGCAAGTCTGCAGGCAGCGGCTCCCGTAGACTCATTCGTTGTACCCGAAGAATGGGATATGCCGGGATACGAAGACCAGGTTATTATGGCAGCAGGCGCTTTCGTGCAGGGCTCGTCGATTGAGCTCAGCGGCGACGGCACGATGATCCCACCATATATCGCATATATGCAGGGCGGACTTGTATACGAGAATGTAAAGCTGGCTTGCATGCTGGCTGTGAAAAGGCTCAGAAGCCTGAAGTAAGGAGCAAACTATGACAGCTGATGAACGTAGTGCCTTAAAAGAAGCACAACGAAAAGCAAAAAGAAATAGCAGAATTTTTCTTGCGATAAAGATTGGCTTTTTCGCTGTTTTTGTTGCTGTCCTGATTTTCCTTATTGTCCGCAAAGGTAACGAAGATGGCAAGATACAAACAGATTTTATCCAGACAGGTGTAATTGACGAGTCGTTCCGCTCTGAACTTACGTTTATCAGGACGGAATACGAAGTTGCGTCGCCGGCAGGCGGAAAGTTTATCCCGAAAGTAAACGAGGGAGACAAGGTTGCAGCCGGCACTGTCATTGCACACGTTGTAAAAGAAGGCTACGAAGAGCAGCTAAAAAAACTTCGCGAGATAGAATCCAAGATTGCAGTTGCGAATAATGCCTCGTCATATATTGGTTCTGAAACGAACGTCGAACTGGATGAAATCAACGGACAGATTAAGATTCTCAGAGAAAAAATCACAACGCTTGCATTTTCCGGCGATATTTCATTGTACGCGCAGTATAAGAGCGACCTCGAGATAGCTTTAGAGATTAAAAATAATATTTTATTGAATATTGACGCACCGAATGCATACGTTCAGGAACTGAACAAGGAATACAACGCAATCTATCAGACACTTTCAACTTACATGAAAGAAGTTGTAGCAGAACAGGCCGGTGTTATTTCATTTTACCTTGATGACAACCAGAATCAATCTTCTCTGAATGCAATGAAGATTACAGAATATGTTAATGCAGACCCGGAAAGCATGCCGCAGTTATCAGATACTGTAATAGACTTTTCACCAAACGAAATGGAATATATGTATGAAAAAACGGTTGTGCATGGTCAGCCCGTAGCAAGGATAACGCCTGACGTATCATACTATATATCTGTAGATTGCACAGAAGTACAGCTGGCAGGGATAAACGTAGATTCGAACGTTATGCTCAAATCAGTAAATCGTGACTACAGCGTGACAGCGCAGGTCGTGAAAATTTTCAAAAATGGCAAAGACAGTGCAATTCTTCTCAAAACATCACATGGACTTCGTGCTTCGCTTTCGGACCGTACAGTTGAAGGTGACGTAATACTGTCATACACAGAAGGTATAAAGGTCGTAAAAAGATGTCTTGCGGAGATAGATTCTGCCGGGATAACAGCCCGCATTGCTATTGTACGCTATGGATTTGTCGAATACGTATACGTAAATATTCTCGCTTCTGATGATGAATACGTCATCATAAGCAACATAAGAGATCTTGCGCAGGAGGACGAAGAAACTTCCGTGCGAATCAACGATTTGTACGTTATAAATCATGAAGATGTAAAAGAAGGTCAGGTAATAAAATGAATATCCGTGAAAATTTAATTGATATAAATGAAAGAATCAAAGCAAACGCCAAAGGTCCGGTGACGCTCGTCGCTGTCAGCAAGACTGTTACAAGCGAGGAAGTAAAGGTCGCAATGGATGCCGGACAGAGTGTTTTCGGTGAAAACAGGGTGCAGGAGCTGCAGAACAAATATTCCGTCCTCGGAGACAGTGCGACGTGGCATCTTATCGGTCATCTGCAGACAAATAAGGTGAAATATGTCGTTGACAAGGTTAGCCTGATTCACTCTGTTGACAGTACCCGTCTTGCTGACGAAATAAGCCGTTGTTGCACTGCAAAAAACATCGTTATGCCGTGCCTTTTGCAGGTAAACGTTTCAAAAGAGGACAGTAAGAGCGGCGTATATATGGAGGATGTCGACCGTATGGTAGACTATATGTTGGGGCTTAGCGGTATTTCACTTAAAGGTTTCATGACAATGGCGCCTTTTGATGCTACAGAGAGCGAACTTCACAAGATTTTTTCACAATTATATAAAAAATATCTTGACATAAGGCAAGAATATATACATAATACAGATATATGTATGCTGTCCATGGGTATGACTCATGATTTTGAGATTGCTCTTCAAGAGGGGGCAAATATTATACGTGTTGGTACAGGCATATTTCACTAATTGAATACAAAAGATTTTATTTACAAAAGATGAGGAGGATTACAAAAGATGAGTAACTGGAGTAAGCGTATTAAGGACATTATTGGTTTTGGCGAAGAGGGCAATGCCGCATTGGAGCCGCAGCTCGAAGAGACGTTCGATTTTCCGGATGCAGAAGAGCCAAGCATAATGTCAGATAGTTCTATTGAAGAGTTCAAGATTCCCGCAGATGATTACACAGCTCCTGTGTATGATTCATCAAAATCAGCAAGTTCGTCAGAGTCTACAACATCATATTCTACACAGAGACAGACAAAATATCAGAGCAAGGGCAGCAAGGTGCTTAATATGTGTGGCACAGGCGGTCTGCAGGTTGTTCTGTCACATCCAACGTCATTTGATAATTGCCAGGCAGTGTGCTCTAACTTAAGATCACACATGACTGTAGTTCTTAACCTTGAATACGTTACTAATACTTCTGACCGCAGACGTATTTTTGACTTCGTATCAGGTTGCTGCTTTGCACTTGATTGCAATATTCAGAAAGTTTCAGATTTGATTTACGTTATCGCTCCATGTGATATCAGTGTATACAACGAATCTGAATTTGCAAGCGAAAGCGAAGTTGAGTTTCCCCAGATTTAATTAAAAGGTAGACCGAAAAACCTTCCATATAGTTTTTAAAAAGCAACCTGCTGAGATTGTTTTGAACCGACCTCCCAAGAGTCAGACTAAAAGCTGAAAATTGGGAGGTCGGTTTTTAACGGAGAGTCTCTGTTGCTAAAAACGTTTTTACTAAAAACGTTTTTAGCAAATTGTTGACGTATCATTTGAAGCATGATACAATCTCCTACTATTATATTGCCATAGTCATTCTTCACCTTTTCTATAGGTTAGACTATGATATTTTAAAATACTGTGGATTGGTGCACTTTAAGATCTGCATCTTCTCTTATTAAGCCCCAGACAAAAGAGTCCATACGCTTTTGCTTGTCTCTGTATAATGCTGCTTTCTGCTGATATTAAAAGAATTTTATTATTGAATTTCTATAAGCACTGTTTGCTTTTTCTCAAAAAAACCAGAATCACCATTAATCTCAGTTATAACTTCATACACTCCGCAAATTTTATCATTGTAAATAACAAATTTTTTCGAATCGATTTGACAATTAACAAGGTCCGTGTTCTCTGGCAGGCATTCGGACAGATGTGCTTTGATATCTGGTAATACTTTTTTGTTCTCCGGGAAATCATTATAAGCACATAATTTATCGTCTGCTTTTAAGAACCATACACCTAGAAATATTCCATCATTTGTAAATCGAAACTCGATAAAATCTAAAATATCTTTGTTATCATAATTAATATTACTTGCTCTTAAATAATAAGTTCCTCCCTCCATTTGGGTTAAATTAAACAATTGATATTCATCGCCAATATCATATCCAAATAAATTTCCCACTTTTTCATTATATATTTTCTTTGCCTGTTCAAAAATTGTAATATTGTCAGCAGTAACATCTACTTTACAGTTTGAAAAAAAATCAATATAACGTGATGAAGCAACACAATATATTTGTCCGTCTTCAAAAAATCTTATTTGCAGATCACTTATTGGTTTATCATTTTCCCATGGTACCGGACTACCATTAATATGAGTAGCACTATAATAGTCGATTAATTGCAGTGTTAATATATCGAATTGTGAATTTTCATACTCAAATGTAACAATATCTTCACCAATTGAATATGTAATCGGTTCGCCCTTATCTTTTTTATAAATAATCCCCTTATCTATAATATTTTTAGTATTATCAGACCTTATTATTTCCCATTTAGAATGCACACTATAAACATTATATCCGGCGCTCACCTCATCTGCTGTATCACAACCTAAAAAGGAAATTATTAATATGCAAATAAAAAAACATATTGTAATTGTAATCTTTTTTTTCATAAAATGCCTCCTAATTAAATATAATTAAATTTTCATTACCACATATATATGGATTACTTACCGTGCATGGACTTGGATTTAATCCCATAGGATTAAACACATCTTCATAAAAATCACTTAAAATATCAATCGTGTCCTTAACTGTCTTATCTGGCGTAATTGTTGCAAAAAACATAGAAACCCAGCCTTCTATTTCTGTCCCGTATACAATATTTTCAAATGCTATAACAGTCTCAACTCGTAATATTTTCGAAAAGAAGATGTTGCTTCTCCACATCAGTATACTTGTAATACAAGACCCTATATTCTGTTTTTGAGCTTCACGCTTCTTTCCAATTACATATTAATACATGTATGGATGTATTTGTCAATACATTTTTTGAATATAATATTTGCTAAATAGCAAATGGATGTTTCCTTCGGAGAAGCTTCTTTATTCAGTTCATAATTAGACCAGATTAAATATGGCACGTTATAAACACTTTTAAGTTCTAAAGGACACATATGGTTTTCCGTATATTTTTTCATAAAACTCTGTTCTTAAAAGTGGTTGGTGATCTCCAAAGAATAAAATGATAGTATCTTCATCTACTTGCTCAAAATATCGAATTAGTTCCCTAAGAGCATCATCACTTTTATTTATCATCGATAAATAAGTGCTCAATTCTGAGTTATCTTCTTTCCCTTTTGCTACTATATCTTCATAAGTTTCGGCAATATATCTACTGGGTCTGAAACTTCTATTATTGTTGAAATTTCCAGTGGTAATTTTAGTTGATATGTTGTACTATATCTCTGTGGTTTTATATTGTTTTGCATGTTGATATTATACCACAAAGAGGCTACATTCCTACTTTTTCTGCAGGTTTGTAGCCTCTTTTTTCAGCCTGTTTTTTTACAGCCCCTTGTCATTAAATTTTAGAGTTCTAATCTGTTAACTCAACAGAGAACACCTCTTTTTTTTAGGTTTTTAGTTTTTTCTGCTTCTTCGCCGCTAATCATTTTATAGAAGTTAATTTGTTGAGAGTTTATTGTCTTGCCAACAAACAACAGAGTGTATTAGCTGTGAATATTCAAAATAAAATCCTTCTCCTGCGGGAGAAAAGCAGTCGACATCCATTGTACAAATAAATCCCACAGTCCCGTCCTTTAATAAAGTAAGTTCCAAAAACTCTGTTTCATATTCAATTTTAGAATAATTCTTCTTTACATCTTTATACATACTCTCTAATCTATTTTGAGCTACCTGTGTAATAACTTCTATATTTGGCGTTGACTCTATTATATTGTCTGAGATTCTTCCTAGCATAAAAGAAGAATAACTATAGAGCTCCCCATTATTTTTTAACTTAACAGTAGCAGTTTCAGCTGTTTTTATGCCTTTTACGAACTTCGTAAACGTAACACGCGTTATTTCTTCGTCCACTTCTGAAGTAATTTGATATTTACTTATATCAACAATGTCACTCATAAAATCCTTTGCAATTTGTATTTTTCTTTCTAGTGTAACATTTTTATCAACAGAAGAAGTTCCACCCCACCAAAAAGAAGTTAGCAAACCCTTGTCATCAATACTAAATTCTTGTGTTCCCGGAAGAGAATACATATATACTGGGTAATAGTTCCTCCCTATATATTCACTTTTTGAATAAGTCCCAATATATTCTTGCTGATTAATTGTAATTCTTTTTTTTGATTCCGGAGTTTGATCTTTATACTTTTCAAAATCAGCAAATTCATATTCTCGGGAAAGAGAAACTGTAGTATGCCCGTCCGAGAAGCCTGTAATCAGCACTTTATAAACACCTTCGTTATTGCCTTGATCACCGCGGTCTCCGGAAGTCGCATTTCCCGAAAGGCCGTCCGCTTCCGGTTCCTTATCCATTCCCGCAGGCAACATACCAGGGAGTATCATAACCGAGAATATAGTCAACACCAAGCACAGTGGAATGCACATAGCCAAAATGCGATTACGATTTCTTCTGCGCTCCTTTATTCTATTGTCACTGCGGCGAAACACTTCCGCTTTACATTCGTTTAATTCTCTCATAATAACAGCTCCCCATCCTTTCCAA
>JAZQDE010000043.1:0-22610 GCA_045546695.1 Clostridia bacterium
GGCAGAGGTCCCGGCGGAGAGGTCTGGAAACTCGAAGATTGCCTCTACTCTTTTGTAGCCGACGCATTTAAACTTATGAGCAACGAGCCGCTTTTCTTCTTACTTAATTCATACACCACCGGCTTTTCATCAGTAGTTACAAGCAACATGATAAAGGCATTGTACAAAAAAGAAGGCGGCGTTGTTGAGCACGGTGATTTGTGCATCCCGATAACGTCACTCAAAGGCGGATATTTACCTTGTGGCTCATATGCCTGCTGGAAAGAAAAATAATGTTTGATATATTGTATGAAGATAACCATATTATAGTAGTAGTCAAAAAGCCCGGTATTCTGTCACAGTCAGATATCAGCGGCGATATTGATATGCTTACTATGGTGAAAAATTACATCAAAGAAAAATACAACAAGCCCGGAAACGTATATACCGGGCTCGTTCATCGTCTCGACAGAAATGTCGGTGGCACTATGATTTTTGCAAAGACGTCAAAGGGCGCATCGCGTCTTAGCGAACAGATGCGCAACAAAACTTTTTACAAAGGATATTTCGCACTGTGTCATGGTGTTCCTTCTGATAAATCGGGACTTCTCGTAAATTATTTAAAAAAGAATGAAAAGACAAATACAGTCTACGAGGACAAATCCGGTAGTATTTGCCAGCTCGAATATACACTTGTAAACAGTTATACTAAGAATAATGGCACATTTTCACTTGTATATTGTGTTCCCATAACAGGGCGCACACATCAGATCCGCGCACAGATGGCACTTATGGGACATCCCCTGCTCGGAGACACAAAATACGGCAAAAGCACAGATAAAAATCAAGATAAAACAATCGGTCTCTGGTCTTCAATAATACGCATAAAACACCCTACAAAAGATAACGTTATGACCTTTAAAAGTGTCCCGGATTGTATTACTCCATGGAATATATTACACAAAAATATTTCATCTGATTGTGTTGCTTTTATAGAGAAAATGTATTAAGATGATAAATGCATATTTTTTCTTTGGGAAGTGTTTGCTATGCGCATTGACATAAAAAAATTAATTCCTGTAATCGTCCTGATTGCTATCATTATAGCATTGATTTTTGTTATCATTTTCAAGAATGATATTACTCCGACAGATTCTGATCCAACGCCGGCAAATACAACAGAAGTCGCCGCTTCATCACCAACCCAACAAGAATCTTCACCTACGCATGATCCTACACAAAATTCTACGCAGAATCCTACACAGAATCCTACACAGAATTCTACGCAGGCCCCGACAAGCACATCCACCCAGGCACCGACTGCAACACCTGAGCCTACTCCAATTCCACAGTTCAGCCCTCAGGCAGTTGACAGTACAAAGCCATCAGTAATGATTAAAAGCACAAAAATAAACGTAAACGGCAAGGATGTTACATCTTACAATTCCCCTGAAACAATTGATTTTCTTACAGGTGATTTATATTCTTCTGTAGAAGGCGTTATAACATTCCGCGGAAACAATTTCAGAGATTCAGGCGCATATGGTACTGTTAATTTTAAGGAATTTGCGTTTGAAAAAGTATGGACTCATAAGACCGGCGAGATGGAAGGCACCGGTACAAGCTCCGGATCACATATGTGGTCAGGTTGCGGCTGGACCGGACAACCCTTGATTATTAAATGGCCGGATTCAACCCGTAAGATTATGACAAGTATGTATGACTGGGCACGCGACACAAACGGCCTCGTTGAAGTTATTTACGCTACAATGGATGGTCATATTTATTTCTTTGAATTATACACAGGTGCCGCTACAAGAGATCCTATGTATATAGGTCATATTTTCAAAGGTGCCGGTGCTCTTGACCCAAGAGGCTATCCTTTGATGTATTGTGGCAGTGGCGACGACAGCAGCAATGGTAAATCGCGTGCATTTATCATCAATCTTATTAACTGTACAATTATTTATGAATATGGAATTAAAAAAGATGAATTTGCATACAGATCATGGACTGCATACGACAGTTCTCCCCTTGTAGACGCTGAGACTGATACTCTGATTCAACCCGGTGAAAATGGTGTTATTTATTTCGTTAAGCTGAATTCAGTATTTGACGAGGCTGCCGGCACTATCAGTATTGATCCGGAAATTACCAAGTGGAAATACAGAGGCTACAGATCAAGTTCCTCCGATTTCTGGTATGGTATTGAAGGCAGTGCTGTTGCATGGAGAGGTTATTTATTCTTCCCCGACAACGGCGGGCATCTTATGTGTCTTGATATAAACAAGCTTGAACTCGTTTGGGTTCAGGACGTCGTTGATGATACAAACTGCTCTCCTGTATTGGAATTAGAAGATGGTCATCCATATATCTATATCAGTACGTCATTCCATGCAGGATGGAGATACGATGAAGACGAGGCGGCTGATATTCCCGTTATGAAGATTGATGCTGTTACAGGTGAGATTGTCTGGAAGATCAGCTATAACTGCTATACAAAAGACAGTGTATCAGGTGGTGTACAGGGTACAATTGCCATTGGTAAAAACAATGTTTCCGATCTCATATTTGTCCCTGTAGCAAGATATCCCACATACAAGGAAGGCCGTATAGTTGCTATCGACAAAGCTACAGGTCAACAAGTGTGGTCATATGATAACACACCAAAATACAGCTGGACCTCACCTACTGTCGTATACGATGACAACGGCGACGGATATATTATCTGGGCATCAACGTCAGGTTATATTTATATTATAAATGCAAGAACCGGTGAACTTATCACAGAAATGAGTCTACAGGGCGGTCTGATTGAAGCTACACCTGCAATTTATAACGATATGCTTGTTCTCGGAACAAAAGGCAAATATATCAGCGGCGTAAAGCTTAAATAACATTTTTATCACATAAACAAACAAATCCTCATATGTTTTAATGTAGAGATACTATTAAAACAGGAGGATTTTTTTATGGCTCAATTTACGAACCAGGCTCAGTTATCGTATAACAATTCTGTCACGAGTTCCAATATTGCTGTCGGTGAGATTGTAGAAGTCTTGTCAGCAACAAAAACAGCCGTGATCGACACGTATACGCAAAATGATAATATAACTTATATCATAAGTATTATAAATTCAGGCAGTATTCCCCTTACAGGCCTTACCATCACAGATAATCTCGGCAGCTACGCTTTTGGTGAAAACCAGACATTGGTGCCACTGACTTACGTTGACGGCTCTGTCAGATATTATGTCGGTGGCGTGCTCCAGACCGCCCCTACAGCTACGGCAGGACCACCACTTACTATCACAGGAATCAACGTTCCTGCCGGTGGAAACGCGATTATAATCTACGAGACGACAGCAAACGGTTATGCTCCCCTTGCAATCGACAGTTCTATTACAAACGAAGCAGTAATCAGTGGCAGCGGTATTACACCTGTTACTGTCATTGAGACAGTAACGTCAGTAAGTGCTGCAAGTCTTGCAATAACAAAATCAATCAGCCCGGTACCGGTTACAGAAAACGGTCAATTGACTTACACTTTCTATATTCAGAATACAGGTAATACAGCTGCTGACGCTGCTGCAAATATCATTGTTACTGACACATTCGACCCGATACTGACAAATCTCGCTGTTACACTTGACGGCTCAACGTTCCCTGCTGCATCATACACCTACGATGAAACAACAGGCGTGTTTGCCACTGTTGCCGGTGCGATCACTGTCCCTGCCGCAACCTATACACAGGATGAAACAGATGGCAGAATCCTTATCAGCCCCGGCGTAACAACACTTGTAGTTACAGGAACTGTATAAAAAAAGGGCTGCACACAGCAGCCCTTTTTCAAGAAATAAATATTACTCTCTGTCCATGCCAAAACCTGTAACATATGCTGCAACAGTAGATGCATAATCAACTTCAACACCGGCATGGAATAAGTCGCCTTCTGCTACTTCAAACTCAAGAACACATTCATGCCAGTCAGCACCCTTAACGTAGCCGCGTTTTGCAGCATCAATTGCTTTGCGCGCGATGTAATTACCATTAACATCCTTTATAAACGCGTAGAACGTACCAACAGCCTTATAAGAGAACTTCATCACGTGTTTACCCTTTTCAAGATAAAGTCCCTGATAAAGGTCGCTGAGGCCCTCACGGTCAGGCTTGATGCACGCACAGTCAACATCGTAGAATTGAATCTGATTAACAGCATCAGGATTATTGAATGACCAGTTGGACAAACCTACTCTCCAACCGGGATTACGCTCTGCAGGTCTACGCTTAAAGTCGCCATACTCAAAGTCCGATGGGCTCTTGAAGCCAACGTCATTACGGCAGTTTGTAATACGAAGCGGTGATATTCCAAGAGGGCTCTTAAGCTCGCAATCATGAATATAAACATCTTTAACCGGTGAAAAGTCATCTGTTTCAGATGAGTCAAACGGTGATTTACCATAATACGGATTGTCTGTCCAGCCACCGATTGACCTTCTGCCTTCAAGAATAGTATCAAAAATATGGATGCCGCTAACCTCCTGACGCTCCAAATCAGGTGCATCAGTACCCCACGTACAGAACGAAATTGCGCTGGCAGTAAATGTATAACAGTTGAACATTGAATGTGAGAGCTCAACATTGTGTGTTCCCCTGTCTCTGCCCGGGAAAGCATATACCCAGAGCACGTCACGCGGGTCATTATAGTTAGATGACAAACAGATACCATCATCGTTATTGTTCAGAATTATTCTTGTGAAAATCATGCCGTCAGAGCCGCACGGCCATAAACCGTCAGCACCTGTACATTTTGATTCGTTGATAAACAAATTACCGAAATAACCACGTGTATTCTCGTTTACATTAACATTTGTAGCACTTGATCTGATTATCTTAAGGTCGGTAACTTCAAAATTGTCACATTCTGTGATACCAACCGGTGTTACGTGCAGACGGTCTACACAGCCGATACAAACGTTGTCACCGATAAACTTGAAGTATCCGTCTTCGCTTGCACTTTCAATATCACTCATACGGATTGTTCCTGGACCTGTCAGTTTAAAATTATGACTACGGTAGCCGTAAATCATCGGCATATTACCAGTAGAATGGTTTGCAGGCCAGTTTACGCCTGTCATTGATACGTTATGACCAAATCTTGGAAGAACGTCATAATATGAAATATCGTCAGCCTGCCATAGCATCGCATTTTCACCGATATTAAGCTCAACATACGTTCTGATAACGAGATTTGTGACGATATATCTTTTGCTGTAAAGGCTGTCATCACCCGGTACGGTAACGCGTCCGCCGCCTTGCGCTGCCACGTAATCGATAGCTGCCTGAATCGCCTTCGTATCATTTGTAAAGCCGTCACCTTTTGCACCAAAGCGTTCTTCGAGTACGCTTACGCAAAGTGCCGGAAGCTCAAATGCGTCAGGATTCGGAGTACAGATATCACGCCAGTTTGATATAACAGCTCTGTCATAGAACTTAACGTATTTACCATCTTCTGTGTGAACAACACCCATAAACTGAGAAGCAATTCTGGTAGTTTTTTCCTTCTTGAAGTTGGTTGTCAAAGACACTTTTGTATCTGTTATAACAGTAGATGCCACGCATTCTATTTCACTGAGATTTTCATGAATTATTACAGGGAAGACCTCATATATCTCAAGTTTTTTTCCAATATATGCCGGCTCAATCTCGCACTCAAAATATACATTATCATTGTCGCACGTGCATTTTGTGAAAATACCTGCAGACGGCTCGATAATCTTTTCCTGCTCAAAAGCAAGCTTATAGATATCAAGAGTAGCATTGTTTACCATAGGAGCAATCTTCACACCTGTGAGTCTGCCTTTTGCCTTCTCAACGTCAGAAATATTAAGATATATTGTCTGGGCTTCATTCATGCCGGAAAGCGTGAAAATCTTTGACTTATCATCTGAATAGAAGTCCTCATCGTCATTTTTGAAATACACTTTGATGTCAAAAGTATCAACAGAAGCTTTTGCGCGCAATACGAAAGTGTTCTTTATCGGTAAAAATACGTCACATATAGTATCCTTTGCGTCTCTAAAATCAGGGAAAAGCAATGCAGAATTTTCACCGATTTCATAAGTAAGCACGTCATTTTTATGGTTACAGCTACCATTTTCTACCTCGAAAAGACATTCCATACCGCTTCCTTTAAATGTCATATCAACTGACATACCCGAGAAAACTGTATCGAGTTTACATACATTCTGCCATGTTGTGGCAGGATCTGTAATAACGTAATCAAACGTCATTTTATCAATAGCATCAATAAAGTCCTCGCCTGAGAAGTTTGCATATATCTTATTGAATCCATAATTTGTAAGCTGAATTGTACGGGCTGCCTTCTTACCCTTACCATAAATTGTCACTGTAATATATGAGCAATGAACAAGCTGCGGGTCTGGTTTTTCAACGAAATACATGTTTTCAGCTACATTTTTGAAATACTGGCTGTCTGATTCACCATCATATGCCGAAAAAGCAAAAATCAGCATCGGCCCGGACGTCATATCTGCCGGCGTATCAAAATCGTAAGAAAATGACATTATTTTTGATATATCTCCATCAGAAACAAGGCGAAGCGCATGCGTACCTTCAGAAACGATATCAGCCGGTATCTCTTCGATTGCCTTATCTGTATATCCATTCAGAAGCGTAACTTTTTCAAGCTCGCCATTTTGTGAGAAATTAATTAATTCTTTCTTATTTCTTATAAACAAACGTCTGTTTGACAAAGAATTCTTTGAAACTTCTATATTCATAAAAGCTCCTCCTTTTTATTGCTATATAATTACATTATTGAATCTACTGATTGTTTGAAAAGCTCGATATCTTCCGGATCAAGTACAGGATTATACGTTACACTTGCTGCTTTTTCACCTGTTATTGTGCAAAAATGACAAAGAGCTATAACATATGAGCCTTCCGGTGTCGGATTGTTATTTTCATCATAAAGCTTTATATCTGGATTTGTCTGAAGAATCTTTTCAAAAGCACTGCCTACAGGTGAAAAAGCCACTTTATTTTCATTTGAGACTTTTTCTGTATTAGCTTTTATGGTATCAAAATCATCGCCCCAGATCTGAGTCGTGAAGAATGTAGGATCAACTGATAAAAATTCCACAGTTTCTTTAATCAGCGTCATATTTTCACTGTAAACGTCGTAATTACAAGATGCTTCATAGCTTTCCTGAAGTACAACGAAATTTGTGTCTTCATTAATTTTAAACTCAAAACTCTCACCAGCATCGCAGAAATAATCCGAAAATTCTGATAAATTCTCAACGTCTGCTGCAACAGATATAACATTGAAAGTATATCCTGCACTCGCAGCAATCTCGCTGAAAAGATCGGGAGAATTGTTATAATATGTAAATTCATCACCGGTAAATATTATGTTATATTCCTTATCCTTATCAAGAACTCCCTCGTCGCTACATGCCGTAGCACATACAAACATACATAATACAACTAAAATTAATGCAATCGTCTTTTTCATAATAACCTCCTGTCATTTATCAGTATAAGCAGCAACGTAGTGAATTAAATCCCATACGCTCTTGCCGTCAAATCCTTGCCATGCAACACATCTGTTCTGTTCAGGCATAAACATGAGCATTTGTCCTGCCATGCCGCCCTTGCCATATGCGGTGCCATCAATAAAACCAAACTCGTATCCACGGGCCTTTACTGTCTCAACCCATTTTTCGGAAATAAGTCTCTTGCCGTGCCATACACCATTGTTAAGATAAAGTGCGCCAAGCTTTGCCATATCATCAACCCTGATATACAGTCCTGTAGCACCGATTGCGTGACCTTGCGGGCACTTGCTCCATGCAGCTTCTTTGAAATCAAGCTCTGTGAAAAATTCGCGCCACATAAATTCGTCAAGTGGCATGCCAACTCTCTTTGCAACGACTCTTGATGCAATATAATAAGCGGCATCTGTGTATGAATGAACTGTGCCATGGTCGTCACGAAGTGGCTGCTTTAATGTATAATTTAGAAAATCTTTTCCAAACTTATTTGAATCCCCTGCGTCAATATCAAGAAATCCCGCCGGAAGTCCGAGTCTATGTCTTAAAACCTGGTCTAAAGTGGTATCTTTCCACATAGGATTGCACTCGTCATTTATCTCGTCTGCCAGAATATCAACAATCTTTTCATCAACAGATAACATGCCTCTGTCAACAAGCATGCCGACAGCCGTCATCGTGAAGGCTTTTGCTACTGAATATATATCCTGACATGGATTTGTGCTTACATAATTAACAACTTCCGCCTCATTTTCACCAATAATCTCAGCAAAGCGGAAGATGTTCAATCCTGACTTTTTAATTTCTTTATCAAACGCATCTACAAATGCACTCATATTTGCCTCCTGAAACTCAATACTCTATTTGTGAATTTTACATCATTCAGGCAATGTTTGCAATAAATATATCAGAACTTTCTGTCGTACAAGAGTGCGGCAAACAGTATCACAAATACTGATCCTGCGTTGTGAACAAGAGCGCCGAGTACAGGATTAAGAATCTCAAAAAATGATAATATAATCGCTACAAAGTTGATAATTAATGATATCGCTATACTGATTTTAATTGTTCTTACCATTGCTCTCGAAAGGCGAATCAAATATGGCAAATTATTAATATCATCATTCATAAAAGCAATATCCGCCGCGTCTATTGTAATATCACTGCCTACAGTCGCCATCGCGATTCCAACATCGCTGCTTTTAAGTGCAGGTGCATCGTTTACACCATCGCCTATCATACATATAGTCTTTCCTTCACATTGCATTCTGTAAACTGTTTCAGATTTATTTTCAGGCAATAATCCGGAATAAACCTCTTCAATACCTGCATTTCCTGCAATATACCTTCCCGCATTTTCACTGTCACCGGTCAACAAAACGCTATCTATACCCATCTCTCCTGTTTTTTTAATGATAGCAGGAGTGTTTTCGCGTATAGTATCAGCCAACGAAATAACACCAAGTATTTCGTTGTCACAAACAACAATGACCGTTGCCTTCCCTTCTTGCCTGAATCTGTTTACATGTGAAAATTGATTCTCAGATAACTGAAGACCATAATCTGCCAACAATTTTTCATTTCCGCAAAGGCAGATTTTACCATTTAATCTTCCTGATACTCCCTTTCCGGTCTGCATATTGAAAGCATCTACAGGCTCGTATACGATATTGTATTTTTTCTTTGCACACGAAACAACCGCTTTTCCGAGTGGGTGTTCAGAAAGCATCTCGCAACCTACTGCTATCTTCATAAGTTCTTCTTCAGAATTATTTCCAAAAACCAGTACATCGCTGACACATAGATTTCCATAAGTCAAAGTACCTGTTTTATCAAAAGCAACAGTATCTACTTTTGCCATTTTTTCAAGAGCTTCACCTGATTTTATAAGTATGCCTCGTTTTGTAGCCTGACCAATAGCAGCAATAATTGCAGTTGGTGTTGCAAGCACAAGCGCACACGGGCAAAAGACAACAAGAACTGTAACAGCCACCTGGACATTTCCCTTTACGCTACCTGCAATAATCGCCAGAAGTAAAGCAACAGGCACAAGGATACTTGCCCACTTATCTGCAGTTCTGTGCATAGGAGCTTTGTTTTTACGTGCTTCTTCAACCAGGAAAATCAATCTTCCCAAAGAAGAATTTTCACCTGTTTGTGTCACCTTCATATCAAAAGAACCAAACCTGTTAATTGTGCCACAATAGATGTCGTCTCCCTCTTCTTTATCAACAGGTAAAGACTCACCGGTGATAACTGACTGATCAACTGATGTACTACCCTTAATAATCACACCGTCCGCCGGTATCTTTTCACCTGGCAAAACGCGCAGAATATCATCCACAGCGATTTGTTTTGCATCAATCACTTCTTCGTCACATGCTGTAATTCTTCTTGCCGTTACGGGAGACAGTTCAATAAGTTTATTTATTCCACGGCGCGCCCTGCCTGTTGTAAGCTCTTCTAATAGCTCACCGATTGCCATTATAAAAGCTACTTCTCCTGCTGCAAAGACTTCTTTAATCACTATTGCGGCAATCATCGCGATACTTATAAGTAGTGCTGATGATATACGTTTCAGGCCTTTGTTGAATAATAACTTCCTGCCCGCGCTATATATGAGCGGCAAGCCTGAAATGATAATTGCTCCCCATGCAGGATTTATAACCGGATTTATATCAAAAATTGACAATATAAGCGATGCTGCAACAAACAATCCGCTTATAATTATCATTGGTATACTTTCAAAAAATTCAATTATTTTATGCATTGTTACTCTTCCTCAACTATAGTATAATCTGTACATTATCGAACATTCTGTACTATAACATTTTACGTTTTAACTTGTGAAAAGCAACAATCAAATCGCATGAAATGTATCTTACCGAACAAATTCTACGAATTGTACATTTATGGAGGTTCTTATGGACAGAAGACAGAAAAAGACAAGAGATTCCATTTTCAAGGCATTCAGCCGTTTACTGGAAAAAAAGAGATATGAGCAAATAACTGTTCAGGATATTATTGATGAAGCAAATGTCGGCAGAAGTACTTTTTACGCGCATTTTGAAACAAAAGATATGCTTCTAAAAACCACGTGCAGTGATATTTTTGATCATATTTTTGATAGTTCATTATATTGTGGTAGTGGAAATGATTATGAAGAGCACGGAATTGGCATTGAGGCAAAACTTGCTCACATTTTATGGCATCTTCAAGAAGTCAAAATGGAAGTTACCGGCATTTTATCCTCAGAAAGTGGCAGCCTTTTCATACGTTATCTTACAGAATATCTGAAAATACTTTTCAATATGTACCTCGATACTTTTAAAAAAGACGTGCCTGAAGATTATTTACTGGATTATCTGATTGGTAGTTTTACAGCGACAATCAGATGGTGGGTCGATAAAAAAATGGCGACCTCCCCTGAGGAGACCGCCGGCTATTTCATGAAAATGGTGCAGATTACTGCTTAGCTTCAAGCCTGTGTATCGGCTGACCAAGCTCCATAAAACGGTTTTCATATTCTGTTATAACGTCTACGCCTGAAGCAAACGTTTCTGCCCCACCATAATTTTCTGTATTATGTAAGTCAAAAGTAACATTTTCAAGCTTCCAGCCATTTTCTGTAAAGCTTTCGATAGAATAATCAAAAAGAAGTCTGTTATCCGTTTTCTGGCAAACGATTCCATCATCTTTAAGAAGCTGTTTATAAATGTTCAGATATTTAGAAAAAGTAAGTCTGTTCTTAGCCTGCTTTTTTCTCGGCCACGGGTCAGAAAAGTTTATATAAATTCTTGATATTTCATTTTCATCGAACATTTCAGGCAGATTCTGAGCAAAATCACAAATAAATCTTACGTTCTGCACGTTATTTTCCGTTGCTTTTTCCATTGCCATAACGAGTACGTCCTTGACACATTCCATGGCAACAAACTCTATGTGAGGATATTTCATAGCCATATTTACAACAAAGGAACCTTTGCCGCAGCCAATCTCAAGGTATACAGGCTTGCCGTCTCGTGACCACTTACCCTTAAGCTCCGCAGGATTTTCTACGAGATATGATATACATTTATTAAAACGCGCTTCAAGATTTTTCTTTTTTCTTGGTCTCATTAGTTTCTTACCCTTCTTAAAAATTAAAGCAACCTCATTGATTCAGTGAGATTGCTTTATCAATAATGCCGGCGATCGGGGTCGAACCGATACGGTATCGCTACCACCGGATTTTGAGTCCGGCACGTCTGCCAATTCCATCACGCCGGCAAACAAGCTGTATTATACTATCTGTAAAAATGTTTTGCAACAGTAAATTTATAGCAAAACATCAATAAATGCAGCCGAATGGTCTGATATCGGGTAATAATATTCAGGGCTGTAGCGTTCAAAGCGCTTGATAACAGACTTATCTGTACCCTTGTACAAAATATGGTCAATTGCAGTTTCAAACGGAGCATCTGAATATAATTTTTCGAATCCTGACGGGAAACAATAATGATATCCAACAGCCTCATCAGCATAATCTGTTGCAATATCATGTGCGTGGCAGTATCCGCTTTCAAATGCATGCGAAACGGCCTTTGAATTGTATCCTGTATTAAGGTCCCCTACCAGAAATGCGGGACAATCATACTTTTCGATAAACTTATCAATTTCTTTTATAAGAAGTCCGAGCTGGTACTCGCGGGCTTCATCTGAAAACTTCTGGTAATTTCTTTTCTCTTCATCGCCTGCTTCTTTTGGCGACTTCTTCCACCACAGATGAGTCGTTGCAAATATAAACTTTTCACCGCTTGTTTTAACTCTGAAGACTGCAATATTGTATGATTTTGTATTTTTATTATTAAAAGAACCCTCGTAACCGGGAACATTCAACGGATACGACATAAACCTTGAATCAAGAAGATCAAATTTGTCTGCACGGTAAAAAATGGGAGTAAATCGTCCCCATATCATCGTATAATCAATATCTGAATGTGAAAAATGCTCCTTGAGAAGGTCGTTCATCAAAGCTGATGCTTCCTGACAACCGATGATGTCAGGTTTTGTGTCATCATATACGTTGATAATTCCCTTTACACGGACAGGCGCAGAACAATTACAGCCAAGCTCCTCCCACGCAGGTGCCTGGCCATCATATTCCCAAACATTATGTGTCATAATTCTGATAATCTGCTTCATGTCCTTATTCTTTCAAAACGGAGAGAGAGGGATTCGAACCCTCGAACGGGTATTAGCCGTTACACGATTTCCAGTCGTGCGCCTTAGACCAGCTCAGCCATCTCTCCAACGGGTGGTATTATAACTGATTAACATATTCGTGTCAATCAGCAAATCCCCCAAAATATATAATTACAAGCAAGCCGTAAGCCGGGTTCTGTCGTGGACGGTCATCTATCTGAGCATATACATTACTGTATAAATCAAGCCACCTTGTGAAACTATCAGACTAAGTTAAAACGCTTCGTTGCGGTGTTGCTCCGGATGGGGTTTACACGGCCTGCATGTCTCCACACAGCCGGTGAGCTCTTACCTCGCCTTTTCATCCTTACATGTATAAACATGCGGTAATTTTCTGTTGCACTTTCCTTGGAGTCGCCTCCACCGGGTGTTACCCGGCACCCTGTCTTATGGAGCCCGGACTTTCCTCAGGCAAGACCTTTCGGTACATTGCCCGCGACCGCCAGGCTTACTTGCAACGGCAATTATATCTTAAAGATTATTTGTTTTCAAGTTTTGAAGGAAGCATCTTCTTAACTAAATTGTAAGAATCTGATACCATTTCAAAATATACGTGATTTGATTCATCTTTGATCTCAATAATTACAGAATCAGGTTTGATTTTTCCGCCGCCTGCTGAATTTATGCTTGACGGATACTGTGAAAAACGACCAAATGAAACAATATCGTCTATATCACATACAATCTCGCCTTTTGGATTCATCCAGTCAGCATCAAAGAAAACGAGCTTGTTTTCTTCCTGAACCACATAAAAACGGCGCTTTGTCTGGTTGAAAACATCACCAAATGGTGTGATTATCTTTGCCATAGGAAGATTAGGATTGTTTACGGCAGCAAGCTGCTCGTGAATTGAACGTAAAACACCATTATAAAGTGGCTCCTCTTGCTTACCCATAAGTCTTGCAACCATCGGTAAAAATTCTCCTGCAGGCATTACGTTCGGCAAATCCGAAAGATTTTCTCCTTCTGAAAATAAAGAATAGAACTTCTTTCTCTTTTTTGTAATCGTGCTTGGTTTACCGGCTGATTTGAGATACTCTTTTCTCGCCTTCATAAACTTCATAACAGAGCGTGCAAGCAATGCCGCACACAGACCTGCCAGAAGAAGCCAGATATACATCTGATCTTTATACTTAAAAGATGTCAGAACAAGAATCGCAGCAAGAAGTGTAAAGCTCAGGCATGTAGCTACAAGAGCTACCTTGTCCGGTGGAGCTGCAACTTGCTCGTTTGCAAATCTCTTATAACCATTTTCAAATGTCTCTGAAATGATATAACGTGCATTTACATTATATTTTGACGTTTTTTTGTTTACTTCAATCATTCTGGTCTCCTAAAATCCAATATAATCAATCAAGATAATCTACTTTTTCACAAATCTCTGCTACAGCAATATCTTTCTTTTCATTGAACATCTTTTTGTTGTTCTCGAAAAGATTCTTACCCTTTGTATCAACAGATACGATCAATGGACCAAAGTGTTTAACCTTCATAACCCACATAGCCTCAGGCATACCGAGATCAAGCCATTCTACTGATTCAACGTCCTCTACGCAGCATGCAGCAAGTACGGCGCATCCACCCGGGAAAACAGTGTGAATTGCAACGCTCTCCTGACAACCCTGTGCTGTCTTGGGACCCATGCCGCCTTTACCTACGATAAGCTTTACACCTGTCTCAGCAAGGAATTCTTTTTCCATTTTTTCCATTCTCATACTTGTTGTAGGTCCAATTGATATAACGTCGTACTTACCTTTCTGGTCAGCACGTTCTTTCATAATAGGACCTGCGTGGAAGATTGCTTTGCCTGCAAGGTCAACAGGAAGCTCCTTTTTCTGTTTGATAAGTCTCTGGTGAACGTCGTCTCTGGCTGTGATGAGATAGCCGTCGAGATATACGATATCACCTATATCTAAATCTAAAAGATCTTCGTCTTTGATTGGAGTAGTCAGTACTTTAGTTTTCATATCTTAGCTCCTTTGTGAGTAATCATTTCATAATCAAGATTTGCATCGATTCTGATGCATGCGCGTCTGTGTGCCCAGCAGCCTGTTGACAGACCAACAGCCAATGTAGCCGGATGTCTGCCTGCCTGCTCAATATGTACACCCATAACTGAATTGTTACCTGTAAGACCTCCCGGTCCGATAGCAATTGAGTTAAGTCCGGCTTCGATCATAGCTTCAAGCTCTGCGCCTCTTGGATTGCTGTTGTGTGAACCGATAGGACGAAGAAGAGCCTTCTTTGATAACTTAGCTGCTACTTCAACGCTACCTGCGATACCGATACCTACGAGCAAAGGAGGACATGCATTGATACCATATGACGTAATCTGGTCAAATACAAATTTAACAACACCTTCGTATCCTTCAAGTGGCATCAATACTTTGGCTGTGCCCGGCAAGCTGCATCCGCCACCTGCCATATATACGTATACCTTTACTTCATCGCTGTTTGGTACAACTTCCCAGTCAATCCACGGAATTCTTGTACCAACATTGTTACCTGTGTTCTTTTCATCGAAAATCTCAACACAGTTATGTCGAAGAGGTGTCTCAACAGTAGCCTTTTTAACGGCTTCTCTCAAGCACTCTTCGATGTCGTCGATAAACGGGAATTTAGAACCAACCTGTACAAAATACTGGATAATACCTGTATCCTGGCAGCAAGGTCTGTTCATCTCGTCCGCTCTTTGTATATCATCAAACATAGCATCGTAAATGATCTTTGCCATCTGTGAATTCTCTGTCTCGCGAAGTTCTGCAAGCTTGACCATAATATCATCAGGCAGATGAATGCCCGCATAGCCGGTAAATCTTGCAAGAAGATCAATTAAATATTCTTTTGATTTTTCATGATTCATTACTTATCAAACTCCTTTAGTTTATCATTTAATTATAACATCAAAGACAGGTACAGGTCAAACATTGTTTATCTTCCTGAGGTTTTTCAGTACGTTATTTTCACCCCTGCCAAAATAATCGTGTAGTTTTTCATATTCTTTATACAATCTGTCGTAAATTTCAACCTCGCGTGGCTGTGGAATGTAAACTACATCCTGAAGCATCCCCATGTTTTCAACTGCGTCTTCAATATTGTCCCAGCCGCCCTTCTGCCTGCCTGCCGCAACAGAAGCAAGAATGCTGCTGCCAAGTGCACCCGCCTGCAGGCTGCCTGACAAATAAACGGGACAATTGAGTACGTCGGCATAAATCTGCATCATCATAGGATCTTTATGCGCAATGCCACCTGCCGCGTACAGACTGTCAACTTTAATGCCATTATTTCTATATGTATCAATAATTTTTCTTGCACCAAATACAACAGCTTCTATAAGACATCTGTAAATTTCTTCCGGTTTTGTATTCAGGTTGAGACCGAATATCGCGCCTGTAAGTTCACTGTCACCTAAAACGTTCCGGTTGCCGTTCCACCAGTCAAGAGCAAGCAGTCCGCTTTCTCCTGCGCGCAATGCTGATGCTTTTTCACGAAGGAGCGCATGGATGCTGATGCCTTTTTCTCGCGCCAGTGCCATATAGCTTTCGGGAATACAGTTTTTGGTAAACCATGAAAAATGGTCTCCGCAGCAGGATTGACCTGCCTCATAGCCGTAATACCCGGGAAGAACACCGTCTTTGACGATGCCGCAAATTCCTTTAATTGGAAGAAGCTCTTCGCTCATTGCCATATATACCGCTGAAGTTCCGATAATCGCGAATACTTTGCCGGGTCCTGTTACCTTTGTGGCAGGTGCGCAAACGTGTGCATCAGGATTACCTGCGCATACGACAATACCGGGTTTAAGGCCGAGACGCGCCGCGATTTCCGGCCTTAGCAGACCGGCACAAGATGCAACAGGAATCACGTCACCTTTTAACTTATCATTTATAACATTTGCAAATCCATCTGAAAGACTATTCAGAAAATCGCGACTTGGAAATCCGTCTACATCGTTCCATATCGCCTTGTAGCCGAGCGCACTGGTATTTCTTGTAAGACGACCCGTTAAAATCCATGGTACCCAGTCTGTACCTTCAACAAACACATCTGCGGCTTCATATATTTCAGGTGCATTTTCATAAATATCAAGAAGTTTTGGAAAAAGCCACTCTGAAGAAATATTGCCGCCATAATTATCAAGCCACGGTTCTTTACGTTGACGTGCAAGGTTTGTTATTCTGCTTGCTTGCGAAGCGGCGCCGTGGTGTTTCCATAACTTTACGTATGAATGAAGATTCCCGCGATACTTCGGATATGAGCTTATCGGCATACCTTTTTTATCAGCCGGAATCAAGGTGCATGAGGTAAAATCAGAACCGATAGCAATAATGTCGTCAATACTTATACCATTCTTCTCAACGGCCATATTAACCGCACCGGGTACTACCGTAAAAAGTGCATCGATATAATCCTGACCATCCTGAAGAGCCCAGCTTCTGGGCATCTTTATAATTGAATCGTCAAAAACAAGCCGGTCACTTATTACACCGTGAGGATAATCCATCTCACACGCCCCGACTTCCGCTCCGTTTGATACATCAACAACGACAGCTCTTGCAGACAGTGTTCCAAAATCTATTCCGATTGTATATTTACTCATATAATTCTCCAAACGATTGATTAATTATTATATCCGGGTCGTTAAACTCCGACGGTATCCGACGAATCAACATCACAGGATTGTCTTCATCCCCGAAGTCATAATAATACAACAGTACCAATTTGTCATCTAACAAATAAAACGTTTTGCCGAGCGACGTTGTAAAGGCTCCGTCATTACTTTCTTTATAAAAATGTATTTCATCTTTCATCCAATCATCCGAATTATTTACAGGGATTTCCTCTAAATCATTTACCTCTTTAAAAACAGTAAAAGGATTGTAACTTTTTTCTGATGCATACGATAAAAGCTTTTCAAATAATTCGCTGTTAACGTTATGTATTACATGATAATTATTATTATGCTCATCATGTATATTTCCAAATTTACAATAATAGGTGAAATTTTCTGAAGACGTATAATACAAAACTGCTTCATCATATTGACTGTCACTGAAATAAATGTTTGGTTCTCCGTTGTAATCATACGCGATATAACAATCGTACTTTCCATCAGTATACATATAGTAAGCTATACCACGATGCTTCATATCAGGCTCTTTGTCGGCAACTTCTGTTAATGGATAAAGGCTTGCCGAAATTGCCGCCTTATACATTATTCCATTTATTTCAACTGTTTCGGGCATTTTGGCAGACAATCTGCATGAAGTAAACAGAATACAGATTAGTATTATAAGCAGCATCAGACAGTATATTTTATTACTTGTATTTTTACTCATTGTTAGCTCCTTGGTTGTTTTTCGATTTTTTTAAAGCATTTTGAACTGAACCGGTTGTCAAAGCGTTAGTTTTTTTATGCTATCATCATATTAAACAACCTCCTTAAAATCAAGCGCTTTCTCCTTTATTTGCTATTCTATACTCCAACGGACTCATATATCCCAATGTACTATGCAGACGTTTTCTGTTATAAAATAGCTCTATATATTCGAACATATCTCTCTTAACGTCTTCTATCTTTTCGTATTTCTTTCTCCTGGTACATTCACATGGGTATTTCAATTCCTTTTCCGTATTCACCCATATACACATTGCGCGTTCCTATGATAGCCACCAAGTCATCTCTTGAAATATCGGTAGTTGTTCCTGCTGACATATCGTACAGAACATAGGCATCATCATAATACTGTATGAAGAAATTATCCTTCTCTTTATATCTCCAGACGGTTTTGACCACACCGTACATTTTGCCGTCAACCTTGACGTACCATGCATACAAGTTAAGGCATAAAAGTTCTTTGCCTTCGGGATCGGTATGAGGCGGGGGCGGCAATTGTTCCATATACTCGTTAGCTTTTTCGGAGAGATGTGCTGAGATATTCTCAATCTGTTCCATATCTTCCTTGGTATAACGAACCTCGGAATAGGTTACTTCTTCAGTAAGAAGATCTATCGTTATCGTTTCTTCGGTTTGACAACCGTTGATATAGCGCCTGAAAATGAGTTGACCGTTTCCATAATATGGCTCATATCTTTGAGAAAAGATACCATTGGCAAAGGGCTTAACATATTCGATGGCGTCTTTTGCTTCTTGAGTCTTAAAATTGAGTGTTATTACAGTTAGAGCTCGATAGGCTACGGTATACCATTCATCAAACTGTTTTTTAATTGCAGAGATAACCTCGCTTATTGAATCTCCGCGTTCTACAACAAGATCGTCGGATTCAGGATTATCAAGATAATCATCTGCGAATTGATAACCGTATCTCCAAGTTTCATTTTGCCATAAGCTTTCATCAAAAATCCCATCGGTAAATGCGATAATGTTTCCAAGCTCGGGATTGTCTTGATAATCCGCAAACATAGGCAATTCAAAAGACTCCATACGATTTTGAGTTTCGTTTTTCAAAACGTAGTTTTCGACACCAATCTGATCCATTGATATCAGTAGAGAATCATATACGGACATATCAACGTAAACGTACTCGGGAATCAAATACAGAAAATACTGTGGAACATTTATTCCGTTTATAACCTCAATTGTTTCCATCTGTATTAAACGATATGCGGTAGGACGGAATTCTGAACTTGTGTCAAGCTTATAGTATTTATCGGGATGATTCTTCACAACTTTTGCTTTAACGGCAATTCCATGGCTAAATTCGAACCTCGGCGGTGCAGTACTCTCGCCTCCGCTTATAGATACGGAAGATCCTACTATGAATTCCAAGCTATTACCGTTTAACTGTTCGGGCGACACAGTGGCATCAAAAATGATCGGAGTATAATCGGGAGGATTCACAACGGGATTGTCTGTAGTTCCCGGTCCAGGAATAACGTCGGGATCATCATCGTACAACATCGGCACAACGAGGACTGCGCTTACAATCAGTAAGAAGCAAGCCGCAATCGCTCCAAAGCGAAGCCATATTCCTTTTGATTTTGGTTTGTATGCTTTCTTTTGAAGCTTGTTATCCATTGAAACAAAGCGCTCTACAACATCGGATTCAATGTTGCTGACACCATCTAAAAATTCATTTTCTTTCATATAGCATAGCCCTCCTTTTCGAGTTTTTCTTTCAGATCACACTTGATAGCTGCTATCTCTTTGTTGATCGTTGATTCACTACAATCGAGCAATTTTGCGATTTCCTTGATCGGACGCGCGAAATAATATCTACTCATAAAGATATACATTCGGCGGTCTGATAACGAACGGACAAAATCGCTGATAACACGACCAAGCTCTTTTGCATCTGTTTCAGAATGCATATCATCGTTGGCGGCAATAAAATCCTCAACCTCGGACAGAGATACCGTTAATTCTGAAGCAACTCGCTTTTGTCGTTTTCTTGCCTTGTAGCAATCAATCGCCGTCCTTCTCATGATCGTAGCAAGAAACGCTTGAAGCAAGGCAGTCCTTGCAGGAGGAATCGAGTTCCAAGCACCGATATATGTATCATTCAGACATTCCTCGCTATTGCACGTATCGTGAACGATATTATACGCTACAGATAGTAAGAACTTCTTATACTTGATATCGGTCTCCTTGATGGCTTGCTCGTCGCGCTGCCAATACAGTTCAACGATCTGCTCATCCGTCATTGTAGCTGTCTCTTTGGTTTGAAGTTCCATATCGCACCTCCTTCTCTGATAGTCTGAAAGGTCCTTCATAAATACAGTCGACAGAAATTCGGAAAACTGTAAAAGGATTTGAAAAAATATGAGTTTTTATATTATATGTTATAATAAAACCCTTGTTTTTTCAATATATAGCATCTTGTGGGGGCAGAGCCTTTTGAAGAAGGGATGGAACTGTTTTGGAAGGGACTAACATCACCTTTTCGACTACCAATCATTTGTCCTTGTCTCTTGCAAATAGGAATTTTAGCATCAAATTTCTCGCCAGTAACAACATCGACAAAATCACACTCACCATGAGCTTGATTGTCTAAATGGGTAAATAATTTCTTAATAGAACCGACCGTAGTAGCCGATTTGGATGCGAGGCTTTTTGCGCGAGGGGTAGACCAATCCCTTGGTGATGATGGGAGTTGCACTTAACCGCTATCTTCCGGGGGGCAACGCCATGCTTGTAACGAAGCCTATGTATTAAGGCTGACACAAATCAATATGAGTGTAATCTCCACTTTTATTAAATCGGAGCAAATACAACTCGCTTTCATTGCGATAGAAACTGAACGTTCTGTCAATTTCTGTAGGTTTATGATCTAAATAGTTATAATCAATAAATGTATAATGGTCGGTTATATTCCCTGACACATTTGCTTGTGCAATCCAGTAGATATGTCCGTCATGGCAATCAATTTTATCCTGATAAGCGTAGTGATTTTGAGAGAATGTAAAAACAGAAACAATTTCGGTTTGTCCCTCTTTCAAAATACCAATATCTTCACTGTCATTGTCGGCATAGTAAAGAGCGCAGGTGTCGTTTTTGCTATCGTAGGAAACGCAATATACATATTTAACGGCTTCCGGCAAAGTGGAATCGAACACCGTTTCGTTGTTTTGAAGATTAAGTACCTTAATTTGCTCAGAGCATATAAAGCTCAAATACTCATTCTCTAAATTGATGGAATAGGGTTGCTTCGCTTCGTCGAACTCAACCTTATAAACATCACTCGTTGCCTTTGTGGTGATATCGTATGCAATTACCTGCACATCTTCACTGTCATAATTGATGGCACAATAATAAACGGTGTTGAGATAAATACCGATGTTTTGCGGTTGATATCCCTTGTCTACTGCTACTTGGAAAACGGTTTCAACTTTTTTCGTTTCAAATATGTAAATCTTGTAAGTGTAGAAGCCCTGTGATTCTTCACACCATACAACGCCGTTTTGGTTGGCCTCAAAAAACCAGATACTAACGTCGCTGACAGAATAAATATTGCTTGTTGAATTTGTATTTTCCCCGACAGAGATCGTATAATTTTGGCCTCCGTATGTACTGTGCAACATCACCCATTGTTCACCTACTTTGATGACCTGTGAGGGAGCGGTTTCTTCCGGATAGGTATTTACAATTTGAGGTTGTTTTTGAAGCATCAATGCGGAACAGCTCGATAAAAGAAGCATCGATAAAATCAAAACCGACAATAGCGTGCAATAAACGAATCTTTTCATAAATGGCCTCCTTGTTTAGATTTAAATTAAGTTCAAAGTTTAATTGTATTATACTGCATATTTATTATACCATAAGTTTGTGAACATTTCAGGCGTGGCGGTTCGAATCTGTCTACAGACCCGAAATGCCCGAAATGCATCTACAAAATTCCGAAAAACTTCAGAGTCGAAAAAAAGCAGAGAAATCTTTCGAAATCTCCGCTTTTCTCGTTTTTTCTCGGTCGGATCTAAATCGACCTAAAGACTTAGCTGGGATGGCAAGATTCGAACTTACGAAATACCAGAATCAAAATCTGGGGCCTTACCGCTTGGCGACATCCCAACAGCGTTTGAGATTATACTATTTGTACATTTTCTTGTCAACTTGAAAATACTAAACGCTTTTTCGATTTTGTAAGTCATTTATGATAATGTCCCGTTAAACCACAAGGGAAAATGTCCCACTTGTAATATCATATATCCATCTATATAGATGGAGGCGGGTTGGCGGACGGGATTTTCATTACCACATCGTCCTTTGCTGAAAATTCTTCAATAGCGGTATGCTGTATTGAAGAAAAATGATGAAAACATGCTTTTCAGAGCACTATCGCAGACTTT
>JAZQDE010000044.1:0-61153 GCA_045546695.1 Clostridia bacterium
GCCGTTATTCTCTACAGCGGCGGCACATCCGGCAAACAAAAAGGCATACAGCTGTCACATTACAACATAAACGCACTGTCAGCTCTTACCATACAACACGGCTGCCCCACACTCGGCAAAGGAGACAAAATGCTCGCCGTACTGCCGATGTTTCACGGATTCGGACTCGGCGTATGCATCCACTCATCAATATACGCAGGCGCAACAATCGTACTCGTGCCGCGTTTCAACGCAGACATCTGCGCAGGGCTCATCAAAAAGAAAAAGCCTGCCGTCATCGTGGGCGTGCCGACACTCTACGAAGCACTTCTTCGCAACAACCGCATGAAAAACGTCGACTGTTCCTGCCTCAAAGGCGCATTTGCCGGCGGAGACAGCCTGCCATACGAGATTAAAATGGCTTTTGACGAATGTCTCAGGCAAAACAACAGTCCCGTGCTTCTTCGCGAGGGCTACGGCCTAACAGAATGTGTCACGGCAAGTGCCTTGACACCAAACGACGATTACAGAAAAGGCAGTGTCGGTCTGCCATATACCGGCATTACCTACAAGATTATTTCAACAGAAAATGACAATGGCCCGTACACTCCCCTTGAGCCTATGACAGACGGCGAGATTGCTCTCAAAGGCCCCACGGTCATGCTCGGCTACCTGAACGAGCCCGAAGAAACGTCAAAAGTCCTGCGTGTTCACGAGGACGGCGACGTGTGGCTGCACACAGGCGACCTAGGATATATGGATAAAGATGGTTTTATATATTTCAAATCACGCATCAAGCGTATGATCAAGTGTAAAGGCTATTCCGTTTACCCCTCCCAGATTGAGGCAGTCATCAATGCCCATCCAAAAGTTTCCATGTCATGTGTCATCGGCGTTGAGGATTCGTATGAAATGAACAAGCTCAAGGCTTTCATCGTTCTCAAAGAAGGTGTCGACCGCACAGACCCTGAAGCTTTGCGCAAAGAATTTTTCACATATTTTGGTGAAAATATCGCCCGCTTTTCACAGCCAAAAATAATTGAGTTCAAAGACAGCCTTCCAATGACAAAAGTAGGCAAAATTGCCTATACTCAGCTTAAATAAATTGATTTTTTGCTATATTAGTTATATACTACCCTATATATGTTTTTTTATGGGAGGAAGCTAAATGGCTAAAGATAAAATCAAAATGACTGAGGGCAAACGAATCTGCTCTGTAGGCGGTCAGGCGCTCATGGAGGGTATCATGATGCTCGCGCCGAACGGCATGGCTGAAGTTGTCCGCAATCCCAAGGGCGACCTTGTTGTCAAGACTGAAAAAGTAGAATTACTTACGAGAAAATATAAAATTCTGGGCTGGCCGATAATCAGAGGCGGCGTCGCACTTATTACGTCAATGGTAAGGGGTATGAAGGCGCTTTTCTACTCTGCCGACATTGCGATGGAGGAAGAAAATGAAAATGGCGAGACTACGTCTCCGAGCGAAAAAGCAATGGGCGTTATGATGTTCTTTTCACTGCTGATTGCATTGGCATTTTCGATCGGTTTATTCTTCTTGCTACCGAACTTCCTGTCTTCTCTGATAATCCCGAAGACAGCACCGAAGATTCTTTATAACCTTTTCGAAGGCGGCGTGCGAATCGTTCTTTTCTTCAGCTACATGATTCTCGTTGCCCTGATGAAAGACATCAAGCGCGTTTATATGTACCACGGCGCAGAGCACAAGACGATTCACTGTTTCGAGCACGAAGACGAGCTTACAGTTGAAAATGTGCGTAAGTATTCAAAGCATCATCCAAGATGTGGTACAGCTTTCCTTTTTGTGGTAATGATTATAAGCATACTCGTCTTCTCGCTACTTCCACGTTTTGGTAACGTATTTGCAAATATGGGCCTCAGACTCATCGCTCTGCCAGTTGTTGCCGGCATCGCGTACGAGTTCAACAGAATCGCAAGTTTACATAATAATATTGTTACGAGAATCCTCCGTGCCCCCGGTATGGCAATGCAGAGATTTACAACAAAAGAGCCTGACGACGACATGATCGAGGTTGCTATTGTTGCTCTCAACAAAGCGCTCGAGTTTGAAGGCGACGGCGAGGTTCCTTGCTGCGAATATGTAATCAAGGCACATCCCGAGGAAGATTCTTGTATAGAAAATGCCGACGAAGGCAATACTGAAGAACATGACGATACAGCAAGCCAGGACACAACTGATTCAGATAACTGAAAATCCGCAAAGCGCAGATATGATTCTGGGCCACCTTCTGAAGGTGCCCAGATCTTATTTATTTACGCACATAAATCTGCCACTTACTGACAATCAGGAGTCTGTTTTTTGCGAATACGTGCGCAGGCTTTCCAAAAACGAACCTGTTCAGTATATTCTCGGCTACGCGGATTTTATGAATATCCGTCTTAAAGTGACGCCCGACGTTCTGATTCCCCGCAGTGACACTGAAACGCTCGTTCTTACTGCGCTTGATTCTATCCGCGCCAGGGATTACTGTAAAATTCTGGATATGTGTACAGGTAGCGGAGCCGTTGCGCTCGGCATCCTCAGCGAGCTTCCCTCCGGTAAAAATTACCATGCAACGTGTGCTGATATTTCTGAAGCAGCCCTGTCAATTGCACTTTATAACGCCCAGAATCTCGGTGAAAAACGCGTTTCTTTCATTGAAACTGATTATTTTTCTGCCTTTGACCCCGCGCGCGATAAGTTTGATATCATCGTGTCAAATCCTCCCTACATTGAGAAAAACGAGATTAATGATTTAGACCCGCAGGTCCGCGATTTTGAGCCTCATCTTGCACTTGACGGTGGCGAAGACGGCCTTGATGCGTACCGCCTTTTAATCTCGCAGGCACCTGATTATCTTGTCAGCGGCGGCACCCTCGCTTTTGAAGTAGGCTACACACAGGCACAAAAAGTTGCTTCCCTTATGTCCGCGCGCTTCCATAATATAGAAATCGTCAAAGATTTATCCGGCATCGAGCGTGTCGTAAAGGGTGAAATATAAAATAAAACTCATTTTTTCTTTATCTGCCGATTTTGCAAAATCTCCTCCGACGCTGTCTTACGGGTTGCGTTTCAGATTTTTCTTTATCCCTGTGAAAATATATCGCTCGCTCCCCGGCGGGCAATCTTTTGCAAAAAAATTAGTAAAATTTATTGTGAAAAATCGTCCTCCACGTGTGATTTATGACAATATTCTTGCCGTAACACGTAAAATTCACGTTGAATCCTTCCGCACAGATGCAAAAATAGGGCTTAATGATGCATATAAGACAAGCCTGGCTGTCGGCATTTTTTATATCGGTTTTGCAAATCTAATACCCTTTTTATTTGCAAAACTGGGCGGGCTTTCAGTCGATTACGTCAATGCGGTGCCTGAATACAACTCTTTTTCTGCAAATGGTCGCGTCCAATGTATATTAAAATTCAATTTTGCAAATATTATGTTTGCGCTTATCAAGGCAGCGATTAAGATAAGGAGAAACAAAAATGGATAATCCTATAAATGATATAATGATTACCTCTATGACAAATCTCAAGGAAATGATTGATGTTGACACAATCGTCGGAAATCCCGTGCAGACGCCGGACGGCTCGACGCTGATTCCGATATCAAAAGTCAGTTTTGGCCTCGCAGCGGGCGGCGGTCAGTACGGCAAGCCGCAGAGCGCCATTGACACTTCGGCGCTCGACGACAACTTCCCGGCTACCATAAAATACCCATTCGCAGGTGGCACCGCAGCCGGTGTATCAATCACGCCGATTGCATTTATTTTTGCGCCAAACAGCCAGAATCTGACAGAAACACAAGTGCAGTTAGTGACTATAGATAAAAAAACAACGCCTGAAAAGCTTGTTGACGCGATTCCGGGCGTTGTTGATAAAATCTCTTGTGTTGTGCGCGAACTTATTCAGCAGTCTCAGCAGCCTCAGGACCCTCAGCAGTCTCAGCCATAACTACAGGTGGCAACTGTGACAAATCCTCAATACCTACACTCTTTAAAAATAAATCTGTCGTACCATACAACATAGGGCGGCCGGGAGTGTCCTTTCTGCCCTTTTCACAGACAAGACCGCGCTCAAGCAACTTTGCGAGCACACCGTCGCTGTTTACACCTCTTACCATCTCAATGCCGGCACGTGTAACAGGCTGGTTATAGGCAATAATTGACAGCGTCTCCATTGCGGCGCGACTTAAAGAAGACATCGAAGCAAGCTCAAAATATTCACGAATATCCTCGTGAAGCTCAGGTTTTGTCGATAAAATATAGCCGTCGGCCACTTTGCGCATAATCACGCCGCCGGAGCGGGTCTGGTAGCGCGCCATCAGACGTTCGGCGCAAACCTCAGTCTCCTTGCGTGTAAGCTTCAGCACAACGGACATTTCATCAATCGTCACTTTGTCGCCCGTAGCAAACAAAAGTGCCTCAATAATAGCTTCGTTTTTACTGTATTTTAATTCTGTAATTGATTCCATAATTCTTCCTCCCCGTCGTCTTCAAAGTCAGCAGCTTCTTCCATATTAAGGTAATCATCCTCGGTATCAATATCTGAGCCGGGAGTTATCGTAATCTCGCCAAAATTTTCCTCCTGCTGAACTGTAATTTTCTTGCGTTTATCAAGTTCAAGCACAGCAAGGAAACCTGTTACAACCTCTGCTTTGCTTTCCTTTTTTGTGAAAATTGATGAAAACGTTGTCTTTACTTTTCTAACGATATGATTTACAACCTGGCGCATTTTTGCACGCAGGCTGACTTTTTCTGTTTTGAGAATATCATCCATTTTTTCCTTGTTATCATTTTGCTTGTCATCATAGCGGTTTTTTACGTCTGTATAACATAAAGCAAGCTTGTCCGCATCAATGGCAATCGGCATATAACGCTTGGGAAAATGAATTTTTTCGGGCATTTTATAACGAGCTTTTGACCAGAAATCATACATTTCGGTGATTTTCGGCGTGATATCCTTGTATTTCTTGTACTCTTCAAGACGTCTGATGAGCTCTTCTTCAGAAATCTCCTCCTCTTCCTTCTCTTCCTGCGGAAGCAGACGCTTTGACTTAAGGCGCAGAAGAATTGAGGCCATAACAAGAAACTCAGAGGCAATATCCATGTCGAAATTGTCTTTGAGTATTTCCAGATACTGGTCGGCAATAGCGCATATGTTAATATCCACTATATCCAGCTTGTTCTTTTCTAAAAGTGTGAGCAAAAGATCGAAGGGGCCTTCAAAGACATCCAATTTGATTTTATAGCTCTCATTTTCGATATCCAAAGTGCACCCCAAATAATATTATAAAACTTTTGCGAGGAATTCCTGCGTACGCGGATGTTTCGGATGGCTGAACACCTCATCCGGCGTGCCCTGCTCTATGATGACACCGTCGTCCATGAAAAGAACGCGATTTGCAACTTCTTTGGCAAAACCCATTTCATGAGTAACGACAGCCATAGTCATACCATCTTCTGCCAACTCTTTCATGAGTTCGAGAACCTCTCCTACCATCTCAGGGTCGAGTGCAGACGTAGGTTCATCAAACAGCATTACTGACGGATTCATCGCAAGAGATCTTACGATTGCAACTCTTTGCTTCTGGCCGCCTGAAAGCTGGTTCGGATAGCTGTATACTTTATCTGAAAGGCCGATTCTCTTAATCAGCTTATTTGCGTTTTCGAGGGCCTCTTCTTTCGATTGTAATTTAAGTTTAATAGGTGCAAATGAAATATTATCAATAATATTCATATGCGGGAACAAGTTAAAATGTTGGAAAACCATTCCCATTTCCTGACGAATCTTGTTTATATTTACTTTTGGATCAGTAAGGTCAATACCCTTGAAAAAAACTTTACCACTTGTTGGGTTTTCAAGCATATTAAGGCAACGTAAGAACGTACTCTTACCTGAGCCTGAAGGTCCGATGATAACAACCTTTTCACCCTGGTGGATTGTCTCAGTGATACCTCTTAAAATAATCTTTTTATTGTCAAACGTTTTGAATAAATCTTTAACTTCTATCACTTTTAGACATCCTCTTTTCCATTTTTTTGAACAAAGCCGATAAGCCGAGTACCAGAGCAAGGTAAACAGCGGCTACAAAAATAAGACAGAAGAAAGCATCAGCCGTACGGGATCTTACCATCTCGCCCGCTTTTGTAAGGTCAACGACACCAAGATAACCGATGACTGATGTTTCCTTCAGAATTGCAATAAATTCATTGCCGAGTGCCGGAAGAATATTTTTAAATGCCTGTGGAAGAACGATGCTTACCATTGTTCTTGTCTGTGAAAGGCCGAGTGAGCGACCTGCCTCTGTCTGACCTTTGTCAACAGCATTGATTCCGGCTCTAATAATCTCGGATACGTATGCGCCTGAGTTGAAGCTGAACGCTATGATACCAACTAAGACAGCTTTATCCGATGCAGCAAAAATAACAAAGTAGGAGAGCATAAGCTGTACAACAACAGGTGTTCCTCTTATGATTGTTGTATAAATCTCTGCAATAAAGTTAAGGATTTTAAGCAATACATTTTTTGGATACTGCTTGTACCAAACCTTTACTACTGCAACAATCAGACCGATAATAACACCAAGCAGTGTTGCAAATACCGCAATCAACAAGGTGTTCTGGAAGCCTTCCAGAAACAGCTTGTAGCGGTCATCTCTTATAAATGTTTTTTCAAACATTTCAGTAAGATAATTTATGAACTCCATACTTTAACCAACCTTTTTATATAACTTTAATTATTGTGCAGATGCAGCACCTGTGTGAGTGATGATAAATTCATCAATCTTGCCGTTTGCCTTGAGTTCTTCGATAACTTCGTTGATAACTTTAAGAAGTGATTCGTTACCCTTAGCGACGCAGATAGCGTATGACTCTTCTGTATTGCTGCCGTCAGCGTATACGAGCTCAATTGCCTTGAGGTTCTCGTAGTTGCCTGCAACAATCTCAGCAGGAAGTTTGTCGATAACTACAGCCTGGATCTTGCCTGAGTTAAGAGCGATAGCTGCGTCAGCTGCGCTGTTGTATGTAGTAACGCTTGCGCCTGTATCCTGCAGAACGCCTTTGCCTTCTTCTGTTCCGTTAATCTCATCTGTGATGATGAAGTCGCCTGTTGTACCAAGCTGAACGCCAATCTTCATACCTGCAAGATCTTCAATCTTAGCAACGGTAGAATCAGCTGCAACAATGATGTACTGCTTACTTGTTGTGTATTCGATTGAGAAATCAACGCTCTCTTTTCTCTCGTCTGTTACAGTGATACCAGCAGCGCCGATAGAACCTTTACCTGACTGGATAGAACCAATAATTGTATCGAACTTAACGTTGTGGATTTCGAGCTTTACGCCAAGCTTGTCAGCGATTGCCTGAGCGATATCAACGTCAACGCCTTTTACTTCAGTACCATCCATATATTCAAAAGGAGGGAATTCAGCATTTGTATACATTGTAAGTTTGCCGGCCTCTTTGATAGCGTCTACGCTCTGCTTGTCAGCTGCGTCGCCGCATGATGTCATGCCAACGCATGCCAGTGCCAGAACTAAACATAAAACTACAGCAATAATTTTTTTCATTTTGTTTCGTCCTCTCGATAAAATTTTTATACATTCGTGTCGAGGTATACCTCAACCAATAAATTATATTATATTTGAAAATTCAATGCAACCTTATTCCATAGTAAATTCGCCGAAAAATGCCGGAATATGGTAGTCCGGTGTGCTTTTTTCTATAATATTCCACATTCCATAATGTGGTACGCTGCATTCGTCGCCGCACTTGTATGCATTCGCCCGGAACTTATGCCCCGATGTAAATTCAGTGTATTTATACATTTTTTTAAGCAGGTGAAAAGGCGTGAAAACTTCCACGCTCCACTTCTTTTCATCTTTATATGCCTTGATTTGCGGTAAATCGCCTGCGACTTCAAGTATCGGTGTCCTGTTATTTCTGTCCCTGCCGATTGCGCTAAGAAGTGTTCCTTTGGCATTTAATTCGAAATTTACGTATCCGGGCGACGATTCGGAGCCCGGCTTTTCACCGGAATAGTCTGCAAAGAACTCCATGCAGCTGTCGCAGTACACCGGGTCCATGTAATTGTCAAAAATAGCCTTGGGATTTTCTTCCAGACATGTCATTTTCAGAACGAAGCCTTCGTCTTGTATATATACAAGGCTGAAAAACGCCTCCGGCGTGTATTGGTCGCCCCACGGATACAGGTCAATTTTGCCTTTTTCTATTTTATTCCAGTCGATATTTCTGTCGGGTACTTTTTTTATAACGTATGTTTTCACGTGTCGCCTCCTGTGTTTGCTTTGTGCTATTGTATCGCACAAGCGGGTGTTTTTTCAATAGTCATACAGCGTCATCCGGCAGATTGAAAAAGTGCGCATCATATGGTATATTTTATCAGTAAATTTTTTTGTGAGGAAAAGATAATGGATACGTTTATCAATGCGAACATTGTTCCTGAAAATGACATAATAGCGGCTTACGACCATATGATGGCTGTTAAAAAAAGGATGAAATCCCCTGCTTACGCTGTGGTGCGTACGCTTGGTTGCCAGATGAACGAGCACGACAGCGAGAAGCTTGCAGGCATGCTCGAGAAGATGGGTTATACGATTGTTGATGACTATAAAAAGATAAAGGTTGACCTGGTAATTTTTAACACTTGCTGTATCAGGGAAAACGCCGAGGGCAAGGTGCTCGGCCGTCTTGGTGAGCTTAAGATGATAAAACGCTCCAACCCCGGTATGGTTCTGGCAGTTTGTGGTTGTATGACTGAGCAGCCTCACATTGTTGACATTATCAGGAAGAAACACAAGCACGTTAATCTTGTTTTCGGCACGCATGATATATATCGTTTCCCCGCTATGTTAGAAAAAACTCTCGAAACAGGTAAGAATGTGTATGATATTTCCAGTACGCGTGGTGAAATGCACGAGGTGCCTGAGGGTCTTCCGATCAGGCGTGAAGACAAAACGAAGGCGTGGGTTACTGTTATGTATGGCTGCAATAATTTCTGTTCGTACTGCATCGTTCCCTATGTGCGCGGTCGCGAGCGTTCAAGGTCTCCGCAGGATATTATCGAGGAGATCAGGCGCCTTGATTCCGAAGGTTACCGGGAGATTACTCTGCTGGGACAAAATGTCAATTCTTACGGCAAGGACCTTGCCCGCACGAATGAGAAGCCTTGTTCTTTTGCTTTGTTGTTAGAGGATATTTGCCAGATGCTGGAAGCAGACAAAAACAGCAGCATCAAGCGTATCCGTTTTATGACTTCTCACCCGAAAGATTTGTCGGACGAGCTCATCGACGTTATGGCTCGCCACCATCTGATTTGTAACCAGCTCCACCTCCCCGTTCAGTCCGGCTCTACCGAGATTCTGAAGAAGATGAACAGGCGCTACACGCGCGACCAATATCTGGCTCTGGTTGACCGTGTCCGTGCCAAAATGCCTGATATTGCTTTGTCTACTGATATTATTGTCGGCTTCCCCGGCGAGACCGACGCCGACTTTGAGGACACTTTGTCCCTCGTAAAACAAGTGCGCTACGACAGTGCTTATACTTTTATTTATTCTCCCCGCGTCGGCACTCCCGCCGCCTCTTCTCCCGACCAGATCGACGAAGAAGTTGTCAAGGATCGTTTCAATCGCCTCCTTGACGCGCACAACACGATTTGCAAGGAAATCAACGACACGTATCTCGGCAAAACTGTCGAGGTCCTTGTCGATGGCCCGAGCAAAAACGATCCCAATCATTTTTCCGGCAGAACTTCCGAGAATAAAATTGTTAATTTTGTTGTTGATGAAAATATAATCTCAAAATCCGACATCATCGGCCGTCTTATCGACATAAAAATCACCGGCATCCAGACTTGGTCATTAGATGGTGAAATGTAATCGACTCAGGTCAGCGGACGGCAGTGTGGTGGCCGGCAGAGTGGCGGTGGCCGGCAGCGTGGCGGTGGCCGGCAGCCGATATTGATGAAAAGTTTGCAGAAAACCTGAATCTCTGCAAACTTTTTGGTTGTTTGAGCTTGTCCGCGGCTGTTTTCGATAAAAAGTTGGCAGAAAACCTGAATCTCTGCAAACTTTTTGGTTGTTTGAGCTTGTCCACGGCTGTTTTCGATAAAAAGTTGGCGGAAAACCTGAATCTCTGCAAACTTTTTGCCTCCCGGGGCTTGTCGTGTGTTTATCTTCTGCCTTTTGCTTTTATGATTGCTACGACAATTATTATCATAATCACTATTGCTTCAATAAATATAATTAAAAGAACATAATTCTCGTTTATGTTGTCAAGCCACGAGTGTGATGAATCTGTGGAAGTTGATATAAACTCCTCCGGAAGGTACTCGGGTGTCACCGGTGGAGTTTCGCTCGGTGAAAAGGTCGGACCGGCTGTAAGTGATGGTGTCGACCACTCAGGCGGCGTCGAACTCGGCGTTGGCGAAGGCGAAAGCGTCGGCGTTGGCGTCGGACTCGGCGAAGGACTCGGGCTCGGGCTCGGCGAAGGACTCGGCGTCGGACTCGGGCTCGGCGTCGAACTCGGCGTTGGCGAAGGGCTCGGCGTCGGACTAGGCGAAGGCGTCGGACTAGGCGTCGGACGCTCAGTTGCCTCCAGCACAGTAATCGTATAGCCCTTACTCGAATTGCTGCAATATACCCCGTCCGTGCGACGTATCGCTGTAATCTCCGCACTGCCACTATTGCCGGTAATCACAGCATAATCACCATCAATAGTAAAAATTGCCCAATCAGAACTCTCAAAAAATATTTCACCGTCGCCACTGCCGCCATAGGCCTCAAGCTTAATCCGACCGTCATTGGCATAAACAGTATCGGGAATGTCAGAAGACATAAACACCTCGGCCTGAGACTTGAGCTCAACCAGATTCGCGTCACTCTTGTCCTCACGCTTTTCAAGACCGTAATAATCAGCAATCTCCGTGGCAGTAATATAACCCATTTTACGGAGATTATCGTCGTCATCAAGAATGGCGGTGTCGCTCTCGTTCGAAAGATAGCCGTGCTCAATGAGCATAGAGGGAATATCATAAAGCACGCCATTTCGGATAACACCATAATAATCGGCATTATAGCGCGTGCCATCCTCGGCGATATAATCATAATACGAACTTTTAGAATCCTTCAGCAGAATACCTTCGTTATACAGGCCGAACTCCTCATGAAAACGGTCCAGAATCTTCGGACCAATCGTAGCGGGAGCAACATTAAGCTCCGGCTTGAACTCGCCCTTGGAAAGAATTACCAGTACACCGTTGTCATTTTTCCACTCAGAACCATTACAATGAAGAGAAACAAACAAATCGGCACCGACGTCTTTTGCAAAAATAATGCGGTCGAGCAGAGTGTGCCTGTCTTCAATAACACCGAGCGTCTCGTAGCGCGTAAAATACACAGTAACACCCTCATAATTCTCAAGTTCCTGCGCTACGTACTTGGCCAACTTTTCATTATAAATAGACTCACCGATACCGGTAACAGAGACCGCGCCCGGATTTTTACCACCGTGACCCGGGTCAAGAACAATCACAAGATCAGAGTCTGCGCGGACTTTATTTTCATATAAAATATTATTTTGTGACGCGTATAGGCTTAATATGAAAAGACAGGACACTATTAGTATCCTGTACAGAAACTGCAACAATTTATCTTTTGTATTATTTGACATCTATTTATCTTTCCTCAACAAGATCGAGGATACCTACAAACCACTGTTCAAACACAGCGTCGGCACAAACAAACTCAACTGCTTCGCCATAAGTATTGCCCTCTTCTATGTATGATTCTAACATAGAACGGCCGGCTTTAGAAGAGTTCTGCAAAAATTTTGTTATATTTTTAGCCAGTTTGTCACTGTCTGTAAAAGCAACAGGCGCATATGTGTTATGTGCCAGTAATTGGTTATACTCACATACAAGAAGATTGTATTGCAGGATGTTTTTTGAAAAAAGTGTCGCAACTTCATCCAGTGTTGCCTGCGAAGAAGCAACTGCTATGCAAGAAGGCACCTCGTAGCCTGCATGACAAAGATAAATAATGTTCTGATTCGAAGTAAACCACTTAAGAAAATCATACGCCGCATGATTTGCATCCACACCTTTATCAAAAACAACGGCACCTGCGCCGGACTGTGGCACAACGATACGATTTTCATACACAGACGGATACTGGACAGATATAATATTCAGCTTCTGCTCTTTTCCGTCAAAATCAAGATATTTAGAAGAATATTTAACGTTTCCCGGGGCGCCGATATAACAAACAATCTCCCCGTTCTGAAGGCTATCGGCCATGTTTTTAGAAGTTGAGATGTATCCGTTGATGACACCGCAATGATATATCTCCCAGATATCGTGAAAAGCATCTTTATTAGCGTTGATTGTTATCTCATCATAGCCAAGCTGAATAAGAGAAGGCATTTTCTGGTTAGTGTACGTGTAAATAAACGACTCAAGAGATTCAATTGCAAGAAAAGCCTTGCCATCATCCGGAACGTCTGGTGTCATATCATCTGTCCAGTGATAGTAAGCATCCGCCATCCTCATAATACCATTCCAGGAATAAAACGTATCCTCAGAAAACATCGGATAATGTTTGATAAAATCTCTCCACAGATCCTTGTTGACAATAGTCTGTTCAAGCTTCTTTGACACAGGGAAAAGGTATGTATCAGAATCGATTGATAAGCGGCCTTCCTGTAAAAAGCCTTCAAAATAACCATCAAGTTCGTTTTGCGTCATGTACGATTCGGCATATGTAACAAGACCGTATTTAACTGCTTTATACGCTGTATCTTTAGTAAGCATTGCTATATTGGGAAGATCACCGGACTCCCTGTCGGAAGTGTACATTTTTTCAATTTCGGCCGCCAGCACGGCTTCTTCTCCGGCGTATTTACTTACTATTTTAACATTATTTTCAGCTCCGATTGTCTGATTGTATCCCACAACCATACGGTCGAAAATCTGCTGCTGATATCCCTGATATGAGTGCCAGAAAGTAATAGTCTGAATATCCTCGCTACTTTTTCTCAGACCACACGCAGCAAAGACGATAATAATCAATATTAGGATATTCAAAATAACTATGATACTTTTTTTCATATGCATCTCATTTTTGTTTTTCTACATTATAACATTTTGCGGGCCGTTTTATTCACCCTATAACTATTAACTTTATTAATATTATATTAATTTCATCAGGAAAACGCGCAAGTCTGCATGTTCTTTTCACCAGAATCCGCTTTTGAAAAGATGTTTTTACTGCGCACATCCCATATCACAATCCTCGATGGAAATGTCCATGACTGTTTTTTCTATGCCGTCAAGAAAAGTGTTGCGGAAGGATGGGCGGCAGACAATGTCATGGCCGTAATTCGCCATCATGCCTCGTGCTATTGCTATTCCCTTTACAGCCTGGTTGACCGCGGCGGCTCCGATTGCGGATATCTGCATCTGACCATTGTCCAGGAGCATCGTTGCGATGCTGTTTGCGAGTGTAATACATTTTGTTGTGGATGATACTCTGATTGTCTTCATAAAAAAACCTCCGTTTATTGTGTTTTGTAAAGCGTATAATACACATAAGCGGAGTAAAGGTCTATTATTTCCCGATTATTTCCCAGGATTTCTTGAAATTCTTTCGATGCTCTCGGCATATCCGGTAGCCTCATCGACCTTGATAAGCACGGCATTAAGAGTAGCATCCTGCGTGGCAGGCTCGAAAACCTGAGGGATTCCCATAACAAATTTGTTGATAACGCCTGTTTTTTTCATGCCTATTATGCTGTCGTGCGGACCCGTCATTCCGACGTCGGATATGAACGCAGTTCCACCCGGGAGCAGTCTCTCGTCTGCGGTGGCAACGTGTGTGTGCGTACCGACAACTGCCGTAACAAGTCCGTCAATGTATGATGCAAGCGCAAGCTTTTCGGCAGTGGCTTCTGCGTGAAAATCAACGATTATGATGCCTGTCTGCTCTCTTAATTTGTAAATATGCTTAAGAGCGCACTCAAAAGGATTGTCGCAAGGGTCCATATAGACTCTGCCGGACAGGTTCAGAATGCCGATCGTTCCGAAGGGGGTCTGCTGTACGCACGAGCCTTTTCCCGGCAAATCCTGTGAAAAGTTAGCAGGGCGCACAATCGGATAACTGTCAATAAAGTCGAAAATTTCTTTATTGTTCCACGTGTGATTGCCCATCGTGATAAAATCAACACCGGCCTTCAGAATCTCATCTGCCGCAGCCATAGAAAGACCTCTGCCGTGCGAAGCATTTTCACAATTGGCAATTACGTAGTCAACTTTATATTCATCTAACAAAACAGGCAGCAACCTGCTTACGCAAGTGCGGCCTGTCTTAGCAAAAATATCACCAATAAATAATACGTTAATGCTCATCTTATTTAGCGTAATCCACAGATCTTGTCTCTCTGATCATAGTAACCTTGATCTGTCCGGGATATTCCATCTCGTCTTCAATTTTCTTAACGATATCACGGCAAGTCAAAACCATTGCATCGTCTGAAATGGCATCAGGCTTAACCATAATACGTATCTCTCTACCTGCCTGGATTGCATATGTCTTCTCAATGCCCGGGAAGGAATTTGCAATAGATTCGAGCTTCTCAAGTCTCTTGATGTATGACTCGAGCGTCTCTCTTCTGGCACCCGGTCTTGATGCTGAGATAGCATCTGCTGCCTGTACGAGTACTGCGATAACAGACTCAGGCTCAACGTCACCGTGGTGAGACATGATAGAGTTGACAACAACGTCGCCTTCTTTGTATTTTTTGGCAACATCTGCGCCAATCTCGATATGTGAACCTTCCATCTCGAAGTCGATTGACTTACCAATATCGTGGAGCAAGCCTGCTCTCTTTGCAAGTGCAACGTCAACACCGAGTTCAGCTGCCATAATACCGGCAAGGCGTGATACCTCAATAGAGTGAATAAGAACGCTCTGACCATAGCTCGTACGGTATTTAAGACGACCGAGGAGCTTGATAATCTCTGAATGGAGACCAAATACACCTGTCTCATATGTCGCATTCTCGCCCTCTTGTTTGATGATGTGATCGACTTCTTTTTTAGCCTTCTCAACCATCTCTTCGATGCGGGCAGGATGTATACGACCATCAACTATGAGCTTCTCAAGAGCGAGTCTTGCAACTTCTCTTCTGATCGGATCATAGCCTGACAAGATAACTGACTCCGGTGTATCATCAATAATAAGATCAATACCTGTGAGGGTCTCAAGTGTTCTGATGTTACGTCCTTCTCTACCGATAATACGACCCTTCATATCATCGTTAGGAAGCTCAACTACTGATATAGTAGCTTCTGAAACGTAGTTAACTGCACACTTCTGAATCGCTGTAGCGATAATCTCACGTGCTTTTTCATAAGATTCATCTTTGCACTTCTGCTCATACTCTTTGACAAGCATAACAGTCTCGTGCTGGAGATCCTGCTCTACGTTGTTAAGTAACAATGTCTTTGCCTCTTCTTTGGACATGGAGGCAATTCGCTGGAGTTCTTCAATTTGCTTATCTAAAGTAAGCTTAATTTCTTCTTCATACTTAGAAGCTTCTGCAATCTTAGTCGCAGCAATAGCTTCTTTTGCTTCGAGAGACTCTTGTTTTTTATCAAGGCTCTCTTCTTTCTGAATCAATCGACGTTCACTTCTCTGAAGTTCACTACGTCTGTCCTTAATTTCTCTTTCCAGTTCTATTCTGCTTTTGTGTATCTCTTCTTTAGCAAGCAATAAAAATTCGCGCTTTTTAGCTTCGCCTTCTTTAACGGCTTCGCTTACAAGGCGCTTACCTTCTGCTTCGGCACTACCAAATATAGCCTCTGCTTCGGCCTTTCGTGTATTATAACCTTTTTTGAAAGATCTATTTCTTGCAATAAACCAACAAATGCAACCAACAACTGTTGCAGAAATTAAGGGGAGAATAACATACAATGGATCCATCCGGTCCACTCCCCTTCATAATTATTTTCTCAATGTACCGCATTAATTTATATATCAAACATAATTTACAATGCTGAATCTACATATCAACGCCATTATACCGCACTGATACGAAAATCGTCAAGGACATTTTCAGAAATCGGAAACCTCAGACGCAAACTCTTCAGGCAGTTCATCAATGAGAACATGCCTCGGATTGTTTCCGTCTTTGACGCTGATATAGCCATGCTCCTCCATCTGGTCAATGAGTCTTGACGCTCTGCTGTAGCCTACACTCAGCCTTCTTTGCAGATATGAGGCAGAAATGTTTTTAGATTCAATCGCAATTGCGAGTGCTTTGCCGAAATATTCATCAAGATCATCCGCACTCTTTGCGCCTTTTTCACTGAGAGGACGTACAGAGCTGAGGACTGTAGAAGCATCCTGACAGCCTTCGTATTCGCTGTTTGCCGAAGTCAGGAACTCAACAACGCTCTCAATCTCGCTGTCACTTACAAAGCCACCCTGACAACGAGTAAACTTCATACTGCCGTTAGGATAATAAAGCATATCACCGCGACCGATGAGTTTTTCTGCACCACCTAAATCCAGAATAGTCTTTGAGTCTACCTGGGATGCTACTTTAAAGGCAATTCTTGATGAAATATTTGCCTTGATAAGACCTGTGATAACGTCAACAGATGGTCTTTGTGTCGCAACGATAAGGTGCATACCGGCAGCTCTTGCCTTTTGGGCAATGCGGTTGATAGCCTCTTCGACACTGTCTCTTGCTACCATCATAAGGTCTGCAAGCTCGTCGATGATGATGACAATACGTGGCATTGTTTCCATGTCATTCTTGGTCGCAAAGATATTATATGATGAAATATCTCTTATATTATAAAGTGAAAACTGCTTGTACCTGTTTTCCATCTCCTGAACTGCCCAGGCAAGTGCTGCAGCAGCTTTCTTTGGCTCTGTGACAACAGGAATCAGCAAGTGCGGAATGCCGTTGTACACGCTGAGCTCAACAACTTTGGGGTCAATCATAATAAATCTGACGTCATCGGGAGAAGATCTGTACAAAAGACTCATTATCATACAGTTTACGCACACACTCTTACCTGATCCTGTAGAACCGGCAATGAGCAGATGCGGCATCTTTGATATATCTGAAATAACAGGCTCGCCTGTGATATCTTCACCGAGACAGAATGCCAGCGGAGATTTATGATTGATAAACTCATCTGACTCGATGAGGTCTTTTAAGTATACTGTACGCGTCTCAGAATTCGGAATCTCAATACCGATAGCAGCTTTTCCCGGAATCGGGGCCTCGATACGCACACCTGACGCAGCAAGATTGAGCGCAATATCTTCTGACAAGCTCTTGATTCTTGATACTTTTACGCCGGAATGTGGCTGGAGTTCATATCTCGTGATGCTGGAACCGCGCGAAATATGAATTACTTTGGCATCAATGCCGAAGCTCTTCAAAACTTCTTCAAGTTTACGCGCCGTACGTGTGGCAGCAAGGCGGTATTCTGTACCGGTAGACTCTGATTCTTCGACAGACTGCAATAAAGTTGCCGGAGGCTTTGCGTATTCAACCTCTCTCTTGCTTGTTGTAATCTTAATCTCTGTCTCCGCCACAGGACCTTTAGTCTTTATCGGCTTATCTACGTGAGGAAGCGGATTATCTTCACCTGAAGTGATCTCTTCGTCTTCATAATCATCATTATCTGCCCGAATAGGCGATACTTTTGCAATCTCTTCGATCTCTTCCGGGGGCATTCTCTTTCTTTTTCTTGTGGTAGCAGATTCATATTTAATCTCAGAACTTTCTGCGGGCACAGGATAATCGCTGTCTTCTGACCCTGCATCATCATATATATCATCAGCCGGCAAAGCTTTTTTTGCCTTGCGCGACGTTGCAAATCTTCTTTTCACAGAAGATACCCAGTCTGATACGTGTGAAAAGCCTACGGCTGTCTTTTGTGCGAAATTCATTAAAGACAATGAGAAAAGAAGCATCGAAACGATCAGCGTAGCAGGAATCAGTATAACAAGCGCACCGACTTTTTCTACAAATTTAAACAGAAGCAGGCAGATTGAACCACCCAGCAGTCCTCCTGAGAATTTACTGTTCCATAATGCGGCCACGCATTTGAAAAATGACAGACCATCGTAATCAGAAGGGGAATGCCATATTGTGTGAATGAGCGCTCCGAGTAAAACAACGAAAGCAATAAGTAGTGCCGACGTTTTTACATCAAATATACGTGATGCTGTATTGCGTAGCAGGGTCCATGCAAGAACAACAAGAAAACACATAACAACGTAAGAAACGAGTTGTCCGAAAATACCATACATAATATTCTGAGTAAATCTTCCGAGAGCTCCCGTCTTGTCAATAAACGAGAAGAATAAAAAGATACCCATGAAAAACAGCACAACGGCAACAATCTCCTTTGTGCGTTTTGTGTTTTTAACTTTCATTCCGGATTGATTCTTACTACTTGTTGAATTATTTTTCTTTTGTTCGTTGTCTTTCACAAAAAGACCCCCTATTTTTTATGTACATTTTAGTTTATCACAAAAAAAACGAACAATCAACGCATATAAAACCTTTATTAAAACTATTGTCGGCTCATTTTTGACATTTGTCTTTGTGCCATAACAAGACCGTAGTAAATGCCCTTTTGCCTCATGAGCTCTTCGTGCGAACCGACTTCAGCGACAGTCTTTTCATCGAGAACAATGATTCGGTCGGCGTTTCTCAAGGTAGACAGACGGTGCGCGATGGCGATTGTCGTTCTGTCTTTGACAAGGCGCTGCAGCGAATCCTGAATCTGTTTTTCGATTTCTGTGTCAAGAGATGCAGTAGCTTCGTCGAGGATAAGGATACGCGGGTCGCGAAGCAGTGCCCTTGCAATGGCAACACGCTGGCGCTCGCCACCGGACAGGGTGTGGCCCTTTTCACCGATAATAGTATTATAGCCATCAGGAAGCCTCATTATAAACTCGTGCGCACCTGCAGCCTTGGCCGCGTAAATAATCTCCTCGCGGGTCGCGTCTGCCTTTGCATAAAGCAGATTATCATAAACAGAGCCGGAAAAGAGAATCGTTTCCTGAAGCACAACGCCGATCTGGCTTCTGAGTGAGTACTGTGAAATATCCCTTATATCCGTGCCGTCTATCGTTATGCAGCCCTCGTTTACGTCGTAAAGTCTCATGACCAGATTTATCAGAGTAGACTTTCCGACACCGGACTTGCCCACCAGGCCGACCATCTCGCCGGGATGTATCTTGATATTTACACCTTTGAGCACGTCAGTAACGCCATCGTAGCTGAAAGCGGCATTCTTAAATTCAATCTCGCCTGTGATTTTCTTTTCAACAGGCTCATTTTTATCGATCATGTCTGATTTTTCATCAATAATATCGAAAATTCTTATAACTGATGTGAAAACGCGGTTGAGTGCATTGGGAAGATTTGTCAGCCAGCTTATCGGTCCGTAAACCATTGAAACGTATGATGTGAGCATTGAAGCCTGTCCTATCGTCATGTCGCCGCCGAGAATCTTCACACCTGTGTAGTAAAGCACCATAAAGTTGCCGATCAGCAGGCCAAAACGGATAAACGGCGATAAAAGCGCATAACGTGTTTCGTTTTTGACAGACAAGTCTCTTACTCTCTGCGCCGCATCATCATAGCGCACAGTCTCTTTTTCTTCTGTGCCGAATGCCTTTACAACGCGGATTCCGGAGAAAATATCGTGGAGAATCGTGTTGCATTTAGAAGATGCCTGCCACTGGCGTGAGTATATTTTCCGTGAAAAGCGGTGAAAAATTCTCATGGGAATAATTGTCAGCGGAAGCGGAATCAGAAATACAAGAAGCAGACGCCAGTCATACCAGATAAGGAAGACGCTGACACCGATTAGCTGAAGCATAAGGCCGAGAACGTTCGGAATCTGTGAGTTTATGAAATTCTGGACTTCCTGTGTGTCGTTTACTACACGTTGCGTAAGTTCGCCCGTTGTTTTTTTGGAGAGTCCTGACATTGACAACATCTGGATCTTGTCGAAAACCAGCTTGCGCAGATCAAGAATTGTCGCCGCACCGACCTTCATGAGAATGAGGTTTCTTGCAAGATTGACAAGATATCCTACTACAGAAGCTGCAACGGTGAGAAGCACCACGAGCAAAAATCCTACAAATACTTTGCCCTTATCTGTCGCAATTAACTCGCCTATACCTTGATTGTTTACGTAATCATCTACCAGAATCTTGTTGATATACGGATTTATAAGACTTATCAGCAATGAGAAAATGAAAAATGATGAAACGAGCAGAAGCATCCACCTGTGAGGACGCATAATTCCCCAGAGCTTGCCGAAAAGTTTTTTCTTGCTGACGCAGTTCGTACAGATTTTTCCGCGTCTTTTCTTGTAAGGAGTTCCGCAGATCGGGCATCTGTCGTCCGGCGAGGTGCCTTCATCTTCAGTAAATTCGCCTCTTTCAAGGTAAAAATTGTATTTTTTCGTCATGTGGCCGAGCAATTTGCTGTGCGCCATCGTGGCACGGCAAAGCACAACGATATCTCCGTTATTTTTTTCACATTCTATTGCAACAGAGCCTACGTCATGACGATATTCAAGAGTCCTGATATCACCAAGAGGAAACTGCATTTTCAGTTTGCCGTCTTCTATCGTAGCCAGATAGCTACCGGTCAGAACAACGACACCGTCTACAGTATTGATATCTTTATCCATATTATATCCAAACAGGCTGACAATATCCTCCTCCGGAATCTCACAATTCCAGGAAGATAACTTTTCTGTCAGTTGCCGTCTGTAAAAAGTTTTGTTTTCCATACTAAAATGATGCCTTTCTGCCTTCTGCTGTTACAGATATAATTCAATCTTCTTGTAACTTGCTCTGTCAAGGCCTGCAACGCTCGGTATCAGGTACCTGTTGCCGTCCATATCGAGAACCATCAGCTTATCCTCACTCATCTTTACAATATTTCTGTGAGTGTCATGAAGTGTAAAGCTCGCATGCCCCTCTGTAGTTGTAACGTCCCAGTACGTAAAGCCGTATCTGTCTTTTAGTTTGTCTACAGAAACAATCGTCTGCACGTAATATTTGCGGTCGAGTTCTTTTTTAAGGACAGCCTGCACGTCTTCGTCGAAAATCGCTATGTCTGTTATAAGGCCAAGTTCCTTTTTGTCTTTGTCAAGAACGCTGATATAACGCCATGGCTCTTCGAAGGGGAAACATCTATGCAGGAATACACGGCTGCCTTCCAATGTAAGGAAACCTCCCGCATCCACAAAACGGCCGTCTTCTTTTGTGAAATATTTAGTTTCTGTTATTGTCTGTAATGTTTCGTTTTTGTTTTCCTGTTCCATTTTTTACCCTCTTCTTATTCTGCAACGCCTACGTTTTTGAGTGCCTCAAGCTGCAACATATACAGCTTGTAATAAATACCTTTTTGTCTGATAAGCTCGCCATGCGTGCCAAATTCAGGCATTTTACCATTTTCTATAACGATCAGTTTGTCTGCATCTCTCAAGGTTGACAATCTGTGCGCAATTACGATTGTTGTCTTGCCAACAATTAGTTTTTCGAGTGCATTCTGAATCTTTCTTTCTGTTTCTGTGTCCATCGCCGCCGTAGCTTCATCCAATATCAGGATTTTAGGGTCAAGGAGCACGGCTCTTGCGATAGAAATTCTCTGTCTCTCGCCGCCGGAGAGATCCTTGTATCCGATACCAATCTGCGTGTCATAGCCATCAGGCAGCTTCATGATAAAGTCGTGTGCGCCGGCAATCTTCGCGGCATTGATAATCTCTTCTTTTGTTGCCTCCGGCTTTGCATATCTGATATTTTCAAGAATCGAGCCGATGAAAAGATACGTTTCCTGTGAAACAATGGCGATATTTCTTCTGAGCGTGTCAAAAGAGTAGTCGCGCACGTTTACACCATCTACCAGAATCTCGCCTTCAGATACGTCATAAAGGCGTATCAGCAGATTTGCAAGTGTACTCTTGCCTGCGCCGGAATGACCTACAATACCGATCATTTTACCGGGCTCTATATCAAACGAAACGTCGTCGATAATTCTCCTGTTTTTGTCATATGAAAAGATAACGTTTCTGAACTCCACGTGACCTTCGAGCGCGTCCTTTTTTATAGGATTTTCTTTTTCCATAACTTCAGGTTCTGCGTCATATATTTCAAACAGACGCTGAACACCGTTCATACACTGTGAAAAGAAATGAGTCATGTCAACAAACATGAAAAGCGGCGAGTTTACCATGCCAACGTATGAAAGGAACAAAACGAGCGTACCGTACGTCATCTCCCCTGTCATAACAAGCCAGCCGCCGACCAGCCATACTATGGTACTGCTGAGTGACATTATCTGGGTAGCAATAGGATATGCTGTGTTGTTATATATTGTTATCTGTTTGTACATATCAGTAGCTCTTTGCGCATGCTTTGCAAATCTTCCACTTTCTTCCTTTTCACGGGCAAAAGCCTTAACGACGCGCATTCCCGACAAGACACTCGCAAGCACGCCATTCATAGCTCTCTGACACGTATAATTTTTCATGTGCAGATGACCTGAATGCCTGTACAATCTGCTTATCATAAAAAGGAAAACCGGAACAACCGACATACACATCACCGCAAGCAGCGGGTCGATTGTCAGCATAACGATAAATACAGTTATTACCTGTACTATATTTATAAGGAAGTACGGAAGACCGTCTACGAAAAACCAATATATGGAATTGGCATCGCGGTCAATCTGTGTCATCAGTCCGCCTGTCTGTCTACCGGTGAAAAAGCTGAGCGACAGCCTTTTTATGGAATCGAAAATCGTTCGTTTCATATCGTAGACGAGTTTGCCTGCCATCTTTGCAGTGACAATATTTGCAATAATATTGATACCGATACTGCACAGGTTCAGCACGACAATGATACCTATCAGGAAGAGAATTTTGCCATAAAACGGGCTGTTTTCCGATAAAATATTGTCATAGAAGAATTTTGATGAAAAGTATGGTGCGACAACGCCGATTGCGCTTACCATAATCAACGTAATAAGAATCAGAAGTATTTCTTTTACGTATTTATGTATGAAAAACCACATTCTTTTCACGAGTTTGCCCTTGTCCATGCATTTCGGGCAGATTTTTCTGTTGGGATCGGGATATCTTGAGTGACATTTCGGACAGAAGTGATCTTTTTTAAAGTCATCTTCGTTCTTTTCTATCTTGCCGTCCTTTTTATACATATTAAGGTATTTTATAAACAGGCGCACATCACCTTTGCATGCATTCGTAAACATAGCAAGGCAAACAGATTCCTCACCTTTTTTTGCCATAAGACGACCCGTGGAAATAAGCTCTTCCACAGAAAAATCACTGTACTCGTCGAGAGCGTAACATTCTATATTATTCTGCTTGTATTCTAATTCAAGTCTGTCTCTTCTGACACTGAAATGCTCCTGCCCTTTGATTGTAACGAGGCCGTCAAGAATGTATAAAGAATCTTTTGTAATAAAAAGATACGTATCAGACTTCACCATCTGTGTATCCATGTCTGTACGTGTGAAAAGTAAAATATCTTCAGGTATAAGCTTTATGTTATCAAGAGCGGTATTTATCGCAGGTTGATACTGTGTGATTTCCAGCATCTTTTTCCCCCTTGTCCTTTAAAAATACAAAGTGCAACAGGGCTTCGCCCTACTGCACGGTGGTTATTCTGGTTACATTGGGTTAAGTATGTCTGGATTATATCATAGTGTAAATATTATATGCAAGCGTAATCTGTTTACAACTTATTCTTCGTCCTCCGGCTCTTCATCCGGAATAATGTTGCCATTTTCATCATAGTGTCACTTTCATCTCAGCTGTAGTTGTGTCCTCTTCAGTCGGAATCTCATAACGTGATTCAAAAGCCGCTTTATATACTTCATACGTTTCGTCGGAAAGTCCTTTTAATTTTAATGAATCAAGAATGAGTGTCCTGACCTTGTCGGCTGATTCACCACCAACCTTATAAGACATAGCTGACTGAGCATTATACTTCATGCTATATTTGTCAGCATCTTTTGTATATGTGCCTGATAAATAAACAATACGCTTAATAGTGTGCTCACCTGTAAAATCAATCTTGTCTGCAGGAACATCAAACCTTTCAATAAGATCTTCGGGCGTGACAACCATACCGTCATCATATTGAACCATTTCAAATGTTGTTTCAGTCAGAAAAACGATCTCTCTTCTTACCTGACCATCAATGTCGTCTCCGGCAAAAACACCGCCAACTTCATATGTAATGTCTATAACATATCAGTTTTACTCTTTTTTACTAAACACAGCAATTCTTTTTACATTAATAATATATTAATTATCGGTAAATAAGAATATGCGAAAAATAACCCCGCGCAAATAAACAGGAGCATACGATTGACTTTTCACCGGCAGATTTATACAATAGCATTATCATTGAAAAAGGAGACTTATATTATGGGTTTTAACAAATATCTTTGTATCGAAGGTGAAAAGCCTTTGGATAACATCGTTTCTGACGGTGGATATATCAGTATTTTCAGATCTATTGCCTGTATCGGCGACAGCTTGTCTTCCGGTGAGTTTGAGTCAACAGGCGAAGACGGCAGCAAGGGCTACCACGATATGTTTGAGTATTCATGGGGACAGTACATTGCGCGCATGGCAGGCATCAAGGTGTATAACTTCTCTGCCGGCGGTATGACAGCTTCTGCCTACACAGACTTCTTTGCAGAGCAGAAGGGATATTGGGATACTGACAAATTATGTCAGGCATACATCATCGCACTCGGACATAATGACCTTTTTGGTCTCAAGCAGGAAGTCGGCACTACTGCTGATATTGATACTGAAGATTACAACAATAATGCAAAGACTCTCACAGGATATTATTCCAAAATTATCCAGAGAATCAAATCAATGCAGCCAGAGGCGCGTTTCTTCCTCGTAACGATGCCTTATACTGAAAAAAGTGTAGAGGGCGGCGAGCAGGACAAGCATGCGCAGATGGTTTATGACCTGGCTGAATTTTTCACATATACTTACGTTGTTGACCTTCGCAAGTATGGTCCTGTTCATGACGAGGAGTTCCGCAAGGCTTTCTATCTCAACGGTCATATGAATCCTGCCGGATATATTTATTCTGCAAAGCAGATTGCATCATATATTGACTATATTATCAGGAATAATATGGACGATTTTGTGCAGGTGCCATTTATCGGAACAGGCCTTAAAGGCTGAGCTCAGCCTTGACAAAAGGCGTACAGTATGATAAAGTTTCAATGTTATTTTGATTTGGAGGTTCGATCCTATGCGTAGAATTAAAACTATATCAACAAAGAACATCACAAAGACAGTTAACAAGGGTGGCTGTGGTGAATGCCAGACTTCTTGTCAGTCAGCTTGCAAGACATCATGTGGTGTTGCAAACCAGAAGTGCGAGAATAAGAATAATCAATAATTTTATTCAATATTCAAACAAGAGTTGCCTTTATTGTATAAATTAAGGCAACTTTTTACATTTTATGGAGCAAAAAGGAGCTTTTCATGGTACATCAATATAAGTTAAACGGCTATAACATAGTACTTGATACATGCAGCGGGTCTGTTCACGTGGTAGATGACGTTGCATATGATATTATTTCAATGTACGAGGACTTTTCACGCGAGGAAATTATCGCAAAGATTCTGGAAAAATATGGCGATATGCCTGATGTTACAGAGGCTGAGATTGAAGAGTGTCTCATCGATGTCAAGGGTCTCAAAGTTGCAAATAAGCTGTTTACAAAGGACGAGTACGAAGACCTTGCCATAGATTACAAGAACCACAGCAACGTCGTAAAGGCGCTCTGCCTGCACGTTGCACACACGTGCAACCTTAATTGCTCGTATTGCTTTGCAAGCCAGGGCAAATACAACGGCGACAGAGCTCTTATGAGTTTTGATACAGGCAAACAGGCTTTTGATTTCCTTATTGCGAACTCCGGCACGAGGAAAAATCTGGAAGTAGACTTCTTCGGTGGCGAGCCACTTATGAACTGGGACGTTGTGAAAAAGCTCGTTGCTTATGCAAGAAGCGTTGAAAAAGAACATAACAAAAACTTCCGTTTTACGCTGACAACAAATGGCATGCTCGTAGACGATGAGGTTATTGATTTTGCAAATAAAGAAATGAGCAATGTCGTTCTGAGTCTTGACGGCAGAAAAGAGGTAAACGACCGTTTCCGCGTCGATTATCTCGGAAGAGGCAGCTATGATACGATTGTTCCGAAATTCCAGCATTTTGTTGAAAAAAGAGGCGGCAAAGATTACTATCTGCGCGGCACTTTTACTCACAATAACGTTGACTTTACAAACGATATTATACATATGGCAGATCTTGGTTTTACAGAGCTCAGTATGGAGCCAGTCGTATGTCCTCCGGGTGACCCTTATGCCCTTACAGAAGAAGACCTCCCTGTTCTCAAAGAGCAATATGAGATCCTTGCAAAGGAAATGATCAAGCGTAAAAAGGCAGGAAATGGTTTTACTTTTTACCATTATATGATAGACCTGGACAACGGCCCATGCATTTATAAGAGAATTACAGGTTGTGGCTCCGGCACAGAATATATGGCCGTAACGCCGTGGGGCGAGCTTTATCCCTGTCACCAGTTTGTGGGTGATCCAAAATACAGCCTCGGCAACGTATGGACAGGCGTTACACGCAAAGAAGTGCAGGATGAATTCCGTTCATGTAATGCTTACGCACGAAAAGAGTGTAGAGACTGCTGGGCAAAGCTTTATTGTTCAGGCGGCTGCGCTGCCAATTCTTACCACGCAACAGGCAGCATAAATGGTGTCTACGAATACGGTTGCGAGCTGTTTAAGAAGCGTATTGAGTGCGCAATTATGATCAAAGTTGCCGAAAGTGAAGAAGAATGACCACGCCAATCGTTGATTTTGTAAAAAAATATGCAAACGACAATTATACCCGGTTTCATATGCCCGGTCATAAGGGACATTCATTTCTGGGTTGCGAGGCCCTTGATATTACTGAGATTGACGGTGCAGATGTTCTGTACATGTCTGATGGCATTATAAAAGAGAGCGAAGACAATGCGTCCTCGCTTTTTGATACCTTTGCAACAAATTATTCTACAGAAGGCTCCAGTCTTGCAATCAGAGCTATGATCAGTGGTCTCAGTGTTCTCACCGGTCCCCGCAAGCCTTTTATTTTGGCGGCGCGCAATGCTCATAAGGCTTTTATCTACGCCTGCGCTACGTCAGATGCCAATGTTAAGTGGCTCTACCCTGCTGAATTTACGCATCTGTGCAGCTGCAAAATCACTGCGGATGACATAAAAAATGCCTTGAGCGAATGTGACACGCCCCCCGATGCTATATATATTACTTCCCCTGACTACCTTGGAAATATCGCAGATATCCACGCTATAAGTCAGGTATGCGATGAGCATAATATCCTGCTTATGGTCGATAACGCTCACGGTGCTTATTTACATTTTCTGGAAGAAAATCAACATCCCGTTCATCTGGGCGCGCACGTGTGCTGCGATTCTGCTCACAAGACTCTTCCCGTGCTGACAGGCGGTGCATATCTTCATTTTGCTGAAAATTGCCCTGCAGATTATGTCGCTGCTTGCCGGAATATGTTAAAGGTTTATGCCTCTACAAGCCCTTCTTATCTGATTCTTCAATCGCTTGACCTGTGTAACCAATATCTGGCAAATAATTACAAGTCATGCCTTCATAATACCGTCGCGCTGACAAATTCTGTAAAAACCCGCCTTTGTGAAATGGGCTTTAAGGTTGAAAATACAGAGCCTCTTAAAATTGTTATCAATATTTCTGATATAGATGTTGAGGCTTTGCACGAGGCACTCAGAAAACACAAAGTCTCGCCTGAAATGTGCGATGGTTCTTATATAGTTTTTATGATTACGCCTGAAAATACATCTGCCAACTTTGATTCTTTATTGGTAGCATTCGGAAGTCTCCTACCACTCTTTTCATGTGAAAAGGCACATGTAGAAAATACCCTTGCGCCAGTAAAACACAAGGCAGTTATGTCAATAAGGCAGGCTGTTTTTGCAAAACACATGACGTTGCCCATCGAAGACAGCATCGGTAAAATATGCGCTTCTCCTACTATTTCCTGCCCACCCGCCGTGCCGGTTGTTGTCAGCGGAGAGGTTATCACACATGAAGATTACCTTATTATGAAAAAAAACAGCATCCATTTTATAGATACTGTTCTTGAATAATTATATTTCAATTTCGAGCCCATCGTATGCAACGAGTATGTTGTACGGCTTCATTCTGGCTTCGATACACGCCTGCGGCTCGTGTAGTGTCCTCGCCATGTGGCTGACAGCAAAGCGGCCGACGTATGGCGCCAGAGTCTTTTGCATTTCAATTATCATATTAAGGTTGTTATGTTCAAAAATGCGGTAGTCGCCATCGATATCTCCTATCGTTGCGTCAAGTACTGCCAGATCCGGCTTGAACTCCTTTATTCCCTGCACTTCTTCAAACATAAGCCATGCACCGTCAAGTCCGTAGAAAAGAGTCTTTTCACCATCGGAAATAATATAATGCACTGTGCCTTCGCACGTAGAGTGGTTTGCACGGTATGCACGCACTGTATATTTGCCGAGAGTCTTTATGTCTCCATGTGAAAAACCAACAAATTCTGCACCTAGTTTTTCCAGCTCATCTACAGTAGATTGATTGAAATGGTCCGGATGTTTGTGTGTGTTGATTATATATCTGATGTTGCCGGCGTTTTTGCCATATGTTGCAAGGGCTTCAATAGCCTGCTTCCCCGGGTCAATCAAAAGTACATCGTCAACCAACGAAGAAGACAACCTACGGAATTCTTCCATATTTTCCCATCTGACGAGTGGCCAGTCAGCAGCTCCGGTGCCTAAAAAACAAAGCTTCATTTACACACCGAATCTTTCCTGATACATTCTGATACATTCTCTTACGATCTCTTCAGCTTCTACCCTGTTATACATCTCTTTTACGGCAGTCTGCTTGTTTTCAAGCTGCTTGTATACCATGAAGAAATGCATTATTTCATCGAAAATATGCTGAGGAAGTTCTTCAAAAGACTGTATGTCTCTGTATGTAGGATCAGAAAAAGGAATAGCAATAATCTTGTCGTCCAGTTTGCCGCCGTCAATCATTCGAAGGGCTCCGATCGGGAATACTCTTACTAAAGTCAGCGGATACAGAGGCTCTGAACATAATACCAATACATCAAGAGGGTCTCCGTCGTCTGCGTAAGTGCGTGGGATAAATCCATAATTTGCCGGATAGTGCGTTGCAGTATAAAGGACTCTGTCCAGTCTGCAAAGGCCTGTTTTCTTATCAAGCTCATATTTACATGAACTGCCTTTAGGAATCTCAACAACTGCAGTAAAGTCGGTTGGCGTAATCTCCGAAGAATCTAAATCGTGCCAGATATTCATACATTTTCCCCTTATATTATTTTAAATTATTCTGATTTAATCTTTTTCCAGAGCTTGCTATAGTATTCTTCTGTCTCAGCTCCGAGATATTTGAACACTGTGCTGTTCTCTTTGATACTGTCATCCGGGAACATAGCGTTGTTTGACTTTACGTTTTCATCATCAATCAGATCAAGAGCTGCCTGGTTTGGTGTTGTATAGTAAATATATTCAAAATTCTTGAGTGCTACTTCAGGTCTGCACAGATAATTGAGGAATACTTCTGCAAGATCCTTGTTCGGAGCATCTTTGGACAGTACCCATGCATCAAGCCAGATGTTCGTACCTTCCTTTGGAATAGAATACTTAATATTACTATTAGCTTCGTTTGCCAGATATGCCTCACCACTGTAAACAACTGCCATTTTTGCGTTGCCTGATACAATCTTCATTCTTGCAGACTTGTCGAGCAGGTATGCCTGAACAAGAGGCTTTTGTTTGACAAGAAGGTCTGCAGCCTCATCGAGCTGAGCTTTGTCAGTTGTATTGATATCGTATCCGAGAATCTTAAGGGCAACAAGCATAGAGTCTCTTTCACTGTTTGGCATTACAATCTGTCCCTTATACTTTTCGTCCATAAGAACAGACCAGCTTGATACTTCTTCTTCAGATACTTTTGTGCTGTCGTAGAGAATGCCTACCGTACCCCAGAATTGAGGAATAACGTACTTTGACTCAGGATCGATCATTTTTGTAAATGTCAATGCCTGGCTACTCAGATTTGCGTAATTGGGAATATTTTCAGGATTAAAAGGCTGAACGAGATCATTTTGCATAAGCTTTTCGAGCATATACTCCGAGCTGCATATCACGTCATACTTATTAGCGCCGGAAGTAACCTTTGCATACATATCCTCCGGTGCCGGATACTCGTCGTATACGACCTTAACGCCAAACTCTGCTTCAAAGTCTGAAATAATATCAGGATCAAGATAATCTCCGTAATTCAATACATATAACTGCTCTTTTGATGAGCATGCGGTGAAAGTACCGATTGCGATAACAGCAATCATGCAAACAAGTACAAGTTCAATACAAATCTTTCTGATGCGTGAAAAATTTCCTTTCATTGGTCTCTGTGCCTACCTTCCTTCTTTTTATTCCCTTTGTAATTAACAACAAATAATATTAATAATACAACAACAAATAATATCGATGCAAGAGCGTAATGTTCAGGTCTGATGCCTTTTGTTCTTACAGCCGAGTATATTTTTGTTGAAATAGTCTCAAAACCTGCCGGTTTTGTGAAATATGTGAGCGTAAAGTCATTAAATGACAATGTCGCTGCGAATATGAAACCTGTGATGACGCCCGGCATAATATCAGGCAGCATTACCTTGCGGAACGCCTGGAAATTCGTGGCACCGAGGTCAAGCGCTGCTTCATATATTTTGTAGTCAAATTGTGTAATCTTAGGTAATACGTTCAATATTACGTAAGGTAACGTCAGCGTGATGTGTGCAATGAGTACTGTATGTGTACCGAGTCCGCCGAAAAATCTGACAAAAAATAACATAAAGGCAATAGCCGTAACGATATCGGCATTGAGCATCGGAATGTTCGTTGTAGTCTTTATGAGCTTCTGAAGCTTACGGCCCATTGCAACAATACCAACACAGGCAAGCGTGCCGAGGATTGTACTTATCAAAGCAGAGAGCAAACCCACACCGATTGTAACACCGACAGATTCAAGAATATCTTCATTTTCAAAAAGCATCTTGTACTTTTCAAATGAAAAACCTGTCCATTCAAACGACTCAGTATTCTTATTGAAAGACATCATAATAAGAACCGCCGTCGGCATATAAAGAAGAATAAGGAGGAAAACTATGTAAAATCTCTGCACAAAACTGCCGAGCTTACGGAAAAAACGTCTCATAGCATGCTACCTCCTTCTTTATCAGATTTACCTGAAGTAAATGCCATTGTTATAAGAACAAATGCCATAAGTATCAGGGCAAGTCCCGAGCCGGCATTATACTTACCAAGCTTAAAGTCCTGCTCTATGATATTTCCGACGAGCAGAAGCCTGCCGCCGCCGAGAATCTCTGCAATAGCAAAGTCTGATATAGCAGGGACAAATACCATTGTAATGCCACTGATAACACCGGGCATAGACAACGGGAAAATAATCTTGAAAAACGTCTTGATATTATTTGCACCAAGATCTCTTGACGCTTCGATAACACGCGGATTGATACGTGAAATAACGTTATATATAGGAAGCAGCATAAATGGAAAATAATCAAGTACCATTCCTATCACAATAGCATACGGCGTGTTTGCAATATTCAGGGGATCCATACCAATTTTTGTCAGTATCAGGTTAAGAATACCCTCCTGCTCCAGAATGGCATTTATTGCCGTCATCTGCAACGTAAAGTTGAGCCACATAGGCAGAATAAACAGAAAAACAATAAACGTCTTGCGCTTCATCTTAAGATTGTTAAGACACATAGCAAGCGGATATGCAAGCAGAAAACAGATAACAGTACTTATCAGCGAAATAAGAAGCGACAGTCCCAGCGCTTTCATATTTACCTCGTCCTTGGCTGCATTGATAATGTTTTCGAGAGTGAATCCGCCATCATCTCTGCCGGTAAAACCATAAATGAATATGGTAATAAGAGGCAATATAATAAAGCCTATCATCCAAATAATATATGGGCTTGCAAGCCATTTTTTGGATAACTTAATCTTCAAGGCTGGCAACCTCCTCATCTTCTGATGCAGGTTTATTCATTATCTGTATATTTTCAGGGTCAACAAGTACGCCTACCTCCGTGCCTACAGGAAGCAGCTTTGTACTATGAACGAGAAGTTCATACCCATTTGCCATAACGTCCATCTCATAGTGAACGCCTTTGAAAATCAGTGAAGTAACGACGCCCTTTAACTCTGAGGCCTCCGGTTTAACCAGCATAACGTCCTCCGGTCTGAGCACAACGTCGACAGGCTTGTTTTTACCAAAACCTGTATCAACACATTCAAATTTAACGCCTAAGAATTCAACGAGTTTGTCTTCTATCATCGTGCCGTCGATAATATTGCTGTCACCGATAAAGTCAGCAACAAAAGCATTTTCAGGCTCGTTATAAATCCTCTCGGGAGTGCCAATCTGCTGGATATAGCCCTGGTTCATGACGACGATAGTGTCAGAAATTGTCAGCGCCTCCTCCTGGTCATGTGTAACGTAGAGGAACGTAATTCCAAGCTCATTTTTAAGTCTGATAAGCTCATACTGCATGTCCTGTCTGAGCTTGAGGTCCAAAGCCGCAAGAGGCTCATCTAAAAGAAGCATCTGAGGCTCGTTTACGATAGCGCGGGCAATAGCAACTCTTTGCTGCTGGCCGCCACTCATCTCTTCAATATTTCTCTTGCCATATCCGTCAAGGTTAACGAGCTTAAGAGCATATTTAATCTTATCTGCTATGTATTGTTTGGATTTATTCTTTATTTTAAGGCCAAATGCAATATTCTCCTCAACGTTCATGTGCGGGAATAATGCATATTTCTGGAAAACTGTATTAAGATTACGCTTATGCGGAGCAAAGTCAGTAATATCCTGACCTTCAAAAAACACGCTGCCTGAATCCGGCTTTTCAAATCCGCCGATAATCCTGAGCGCGGTAGTCTTGCCACAGCCTGAAGGACCGAGCAACGTTACAAATTCATTTCTTTTTACATATAAATTAAACTCATCCAATACCATTTCTTTATCGAATGATTTAGATATATTACGTAATTCCAACAGCTTTTCCATCAAAATGCCCCCTGTTTATCAAATCAAAAGCTGGGTGGTGATGACACCCAAAGTACCTGCGCTCCGCCCTTGCCAAGAGCCTTTATGTAGTGAACCTTCGTCGGTGAAAAGTAGAAGGTCTCGCCCTTTTTGGCACGGTGAACCTTATCACCTATACACAAAGCAATCCTGCCCGACAAAACGTATCCGAACTCGTCACCTTCGTGGGGGTTGTCCGGATAAGTAGAGCCGCCTTCTTCAAGAGTAAGAAGAATCGGCTCCATAATATTTTTCTGAGCATTCGGGACAATCCATTTAATGGTATTGCCCAGCTTTGAGTCAATCTTTTCAAAGTAGTCTTCTGCCTCGAAAACGACCTGTTCATCCTTCTCTTCTTTGAAAAATTCTGCAGGTGTGATACCGAGACATTGCAAAATATCCAGCAAGGTCGCAATCGACGGAGACGTAAGATCGCGCTCTACCTGAGAGATGAATCCCTTGGTAAGCTCTGCCCTGTCGGCAAGCTCTTCTTGCGTAAGACCCTTTTGCATGCGTACTTCTTTTATTCTATTACCGATTTCCATAAAACACCGCCTAATCAAGTAACGCTAATAACAAACAAAAAGTTTAGTATTATTAAATCGAAGCAAGCACTATTATACTCGTTTTGCATATGATGTCAACTTATTTATTTTCAAATTGGCTGTTGTATAATTCTGAGTAAAAACCTCCCTCTGCCATCAGTTTTTCATGCGTTCCGCTCTCGATAACATCGCCGTCTTTCATAACGAGAATCAGGTCAGCATTCTTGATTGTAGACAGTCTGTGAGCGATAACGAAGCTCGTTCTGTCCTTCGTCAGTTCGTCCATCGCCTGCTGGATTATAGCCTCTGTACGTGTGTCAACAGAAGACGTTGCCTCATCTAAGATGAGCATGGGGGCATTTTGCAACATCGCTCTTGCAATCGTAAGAAGCTGCTTCTGGCCGGCTGATATTGACGTGCTCTCGCTGAGGACTGTGTCGAATCCTTGCGGAAGTGATCTGATGAAACGGTAAATACCGCACGCCTTGCAAACTTTAATCATCTCTTCGTCTGTGATATTTTCCATATTATATACAAGATTTTCTCTTACAGTACCTTCAAACAGCCACGTATCCTGAAGTACCATGCCAAAAAGTTCATGTATGTTTTCTCTTTTCAGTTCTGAAATCGGCACACCATCTATCGTAATCGTACCACTATTAATTTCAAAGAATCTCATAAGCAGGTTGACCATCGTCGTTTTACCTGCGCCGGTGGGTCCGACAATTGCGACCTTCTGACCGGGCTTTACAGAAGCAGAAAAATTCTTGATTATTACTTTGTCGAGGTTGTCAGGATAGCTGAAACGCACGTTCTTAAACTCTACTGCGCCGGTAGATTTTGTCAGCGTTGTTTTCTTTTCACTCTCGTCGGGCAGCTCTTCTTCTTCGAGGAATTCAAAAATTCTGTCTGCTGAAGCAGATGCTGTCTGAAGGTTAGTCATTCCCTGCGCAATCTGCGTAAGAGGATTGGTGAAAAGACGTACGTACAGGATAAACGAAACGATTACGCCGAAAGGAATCATTCCATTTATTGCCAGGACCGCACCGACAACACATACTGCAACGTAACCGATGTTACCGATAACGTTCATAAGCGGCTGCATTACACCTGACAAAAACTGGGATTTCCAGTTTGCGTCATATACTGCCTTGTTATGCATGTCAAACTTTTCATTTACTTTTCTGACAGCTCTTGATATTTTCACAACCTGGTGACCTGTATACATTTCTTCAATGTATCCGTTCAATTTTCCAAGACTTACCTGCTTTTCAACGAAATATTTCTGTGATTTTCTCATTATCAGAACGAGAAGGAGCAGTCCTACAAACGTTATTCCGATGACACATACTGCCAGTATCCACTGTGTCGTGAACATCATAATGAGGCAGCCTATAAACTGCGCTACAGCACCGATAATCGTCGGCAGGCTGTTTGTCAGGCCCTGCTGGAGCGTCATTACGTCATTTGTGATTCTGCTGAGTACGTCGCCCTGTGTTGTTTTGTGAAAATAGCTCATCGGCACGCGGTTTATTTTCTCAGACATGTCTGAACGGAGTTTTTTTGCCGTTCTCAGCGTGATTGTTGCCATAACGAAGTGTACAACGAAGCTGCAGATGGCGCCGATTGCATATATCACAACGAGTGAAATACCAATTTTTGTTATCGCCTTCATGTTTATTTCGCCGGAAAGACCTTCTTGCATGTAGTTTGTCATCTCACCGATTTTGTCAGGGCCGATGATTGTAAGGATTGCCGACACGGCGGCGAGTACGAGCGCGACAATAACTGCCGGTATGCTCTTTTTCATATATTTAAAAACTTTTTTCAGTGCATCAAATATGTTTACTTTTTTCATTATGCAGCACCTCCCTTACGCAAGTTCAGCTTCCGAGAGCTGAGATTTTGCAATTTCACGGTATACAGAGCAATTTTTCATGAGCTCATCATGCTTGCCGCTGCCAACGATTTTGCCGTCATCAAGCACCAATATGTTGTCCGCGTTTCTGATTGTGCCGACTCTCTGGGCAACGATAATCTTCGTTGTGTCGTCCAGTTTTTCGGCAAGACCCTTTCGCAAAGTCGCGTCAGTCTTGTAGTCGAGTGCAGAAAACGAGTCGTCGAAAATCAATATTTCTGCGCCGCGGGCAAGTGCTCTGGCGATAGACAGACGCTGCTTCTGGCCACCCGAAACGTTTCGGCCGCCCTGGGCTATCTCGTAATCTGTCTTGTTTTCGAGTTTATCTACAAATTCGCGTGCCTGCGCCGTATCAAGGGCGCTGTTTACCGCCTCTTCGTCGATCTCCACGCTGCTCTCGCCAAACGTGACGTTATCTTCAATGCTACCGGTGAAAAGCATCGCCTTCTGCGTTACGTATCCGAGTCTGTTGTACAGAGCATCAAACGTGTATTCTTTTACATCTACATTATCTACCAGCACCTGGCCCTGCGTTGCATCGTAAAAACGCGGAATCAGGCTGATCAGAGTCGTTTTACCTGAACCTGTCGCGCCGATAATTGCGAGCGTCTCGCCTTTATTTACCTTAAAGCTGACGTCTGTCAGTTCTTCTTCGCCAGCTCCCGGATAGCGGAATGAAACGTTTTTGAATTCTACTGTTCCCTTTTCACCGGCAGTTTCTCTGGTGCCTTCTTTTATAGATGGTTTTGTGTTGAAAACTTCATTTATACGCTCGGCTGATACCTGGGCTGCCGGCATCATCATAAATATCATAACAAGCATCATAAATGACATGACAACGTACATTGCGTACGTGCTGAAAACGACTACGTCACCGAACATCGTAAGGCGCTGCGCCATATCGGCGGCAGGTATGCCGGCGATGAGAGCTGCACCCACCCAATAAATGGCAAGTGAAAGGCCGTTCATTCCAAGCTGCATAACAGGCTGCATCAGGGCAAACATTCTCTGGTTGAAAAGCTGTGTATTATACATTTTGCCATTCATTTCATCAAACTTTTCACACTGATATTTCTCTGCGTTAAAAGCATGGACTACGTTGATACCTGTCAGGTTTTCGCGGGAAATATTGTTGATTTTATCTGTAATTTTCTGGACAATACGGAATCTCGGTAACACTGTGCGCATGATAAGGAGCATAGACACGCACATTACGATAACGAAGCCGGCTGTAACGACTGACAATTCCCAGCTTTTGCCAAGAATTTTTATAATTGCCCACACTGCCATTATCGGTGCTTTGATAAGGCTCTGAAGTCCCATTGCGATAACCATCTGTGTCTGTGTGATGTCATTTGTTGTTCTTGTTATCAGGCTCGGGATAGATATTTTGAGCATTTCAGCCTGGCCAAGACCCGTTACGTGCCTGAAGAGGTCTTCTCTGACGCTATAGGCAAAGCCCGCAGCAGCCCTGGCGCTGAGATATCCGCATGTAATAGCGAGGACTGCACTTATCAGAACGCAACCGAGCATCTCAAGACCTGTTGCCCAGATGGCAGACACTTCGCTGCCGGGCGTCTGTATCAATCTGGTAAGTTCTGTCATATATTCCGGAAGGCGCAGGTCGAAATATACCTGTCCTAATATAAATGCCGCGCAGATTGCGCACATTATAACTTCGCGTTTACGTAATTTTCTTAAAAGCTTTAACATTCCTTTTCTCCTTCTCCCTTAGCGATAGCCTCTGCATTCCTGAGGATTTTCTCAAAAACCTCGATGTGTATGTTCCACTCCTCCGCTGAAATGCCTACGTTCAGCATTTCAACGAAATTTTTCTGTAATTCTCTGCCATCTCTGATTATATCGTCAGCTTTTTCTGTGCAATGAAGTCCGATTTTGCGCCTGTCGCCGTCTACCGTACTCCTTTTCAGATATCCTGCCGCAACGAGTTTTTCAACGTGAACCGACACGAGATTTTTCTTGATATGCCTAATCTCGCTGACCTCCTGTGCCGTTTTATATTCAGGATTGTTCGCAAGAAACATAAGAATATCAAAAGAAACCTTCGGCAAGCCGTAGCGCTTTACCAAAGGTTCGCTTATTATTGAATATGCATAATCTATTTTTTGTGCAAAATTTAAGAAATTATTCTTTTCCATAACAATGATCTCCTTTGTGAAAAGTAGTATTTTTTTGTACTATCCAAAAGGATACCATCATTGTTATGAATTGTGTGTTAACGATGTGTGAAGTTTACTTTGTGGCTTTTCTTTTCATTACATTCAGCATAACATAAATTCCCAGGAAAAGTAAGACAGATGCAATCATAATCACATACATTATGCCGACCGGCACCTTTTCTTCAAAGAAATACAAATTGCAGTCAACGGCGTCTCTGAACGAAGAGATCACCTCGTCCGGCAGGTTTTCTTTGCCCATCTGTCTGAACACACCTGCCAAAGAATGGTTGCGGATAAGTGATGTGCCATATGTGCCCGGTAAAAACAACAAGACTTTTTGCAAGCCCTCAGAAAATTGCGAAAGCGGCATGTATGCTCCGCAGATAAAGCCGTAACCGGCGCTCATAATCGTGCCGACTGCCGATATCTGACCTTGCGAGGACAGGAAAAAGTTTATTACGCTTGACAAAGCGGTGCCAAACATTACCAGTAAAAAGATGTCAGCTATAACAAATAATATGTCAGTTATTGACATATACCAGCCGACACTTGCCACATAAGCAAGGCAGACGCCGGCACCTGCAAAGCAAATTATCAGTGTCGATAACAGCGTGCCAATATAATAACTAAGCGCCAGCGCAGTTTTGCTGACAGGCGAGATAGTCAGGTCTTTAATCGTGCCATTTGCCTTATCCTGCACCATGCGCATATTTGAACAAAAGGCGATCGTTACGCACGAAACAGCAAGAATTGACGAAATCAACTGGCCTCCGACAAATCCGTCTATCAAATTGTCTGTCATCGTTACACCCTCAGGCAGTGATGCCAGAAAGCTGTCGCGGTAAACTTTTCCAAGAAAAGTGGCATATAATACCAGCAAAATGCCCGGGGTTATCAAGGCGGTAAAGAACATTCCTTTATCTTTGAAAAACAACTTCGTGTTGCGTTTGATCATTGATTTCATTCTTCTGCACCTCCCTCTGCCTTTTTTCCTGTAACATTGATGAAAACATCGTCCATTTTACCTTTTGTTATCTCATAATCGGTAAAAATATGCGGATATTTTATAATCAGATCTGTTGCAGCAGCAGTATCCGGGACAAACAGACGCACAGCGCCGGGAATTATTTCGTATGACACATCAAGTGTTTTGACAATGTCTTCGCCAATTCCATAAAGTGTAATAAAATCTCCCGTATATTGGTTTTTAAGATCAAGCGGAGTGCCTTGTGCGGCAATCTTTCCGCTGTCAAGAATTACCACGTAATTACTGTCAGCGGCTTCTTCCATATAATGGGTTGTGAGAAAAACAGTCATCTTCTCCTTATGGCGCAAATCTTCTATGACTGACCATAAAAGCTTGCGTGTTTGCGGGTCAAGACCTGTCGTCGGCTCATCGAGTATCAATATTTTCGGATGGTGAAAAAGCGCTCTTGCAATATCTATGCGCCTGCGCTCGCCGCCCGAAAGCTTGCCTACAGGGCGTTTTAGCAATCGCTCAAAATCCAGAATTTTAGCAAGCTCTTCCAGTCTTGCCTTAAATTCGCTGCCTTTGATACCATACAAAGCTGCGCGGTTTTCGAGGTTATCTTTTACAGAAAGTTCCTTGTCCAATACCGAATTCTGGAAAACAACACCGAGCTTTCTTTTTATTTCCTCCGGCTTTTTATTGATATCGCAGCCGTCTATCTCAACACTGCCACTATCTGCCATAAGCTGGCCGCACATTATATTGATCGTCGTCGATTTTCCGGCACCGTTCACCCCTAAAAAGGCATACATCTGCCCTTCTTTTACATGTATGCTTAAATCACACACAGCCTTTACCTCACCAAAATTTTTGTGTAAGTTTTTGATTTCGATAATATTTTTCATTTGTTTTCTCCCTCTTTTTGTTTATATAAATGCCTTAAACTTCTATTTTTTCACCGCATGGCAGATAATGTAAATTATCCATATATTGGCTCATAAATTCATATTGCTCCATCCCCGTGCAGTGGCAGGTGTAGAATTGTGCAGGATACTTGCCAAGTTCTTTCGCTGCCATAATAAGGTAATCGTCAAGCGGCAGCTTTGAAAAATGAAAACCGCCTACAATCACGTCGGCACGAATCCATCCGGCTATATTTAAAATGCCTTTATGCGAGCAGCCACTTATCAGAACACGCTTGCCATTTTCTTCCAACAGCAGATACTGTTCATGGCGAAAATCGTCAGCAATAAACTCCTCTCCTACCTTTTCATTCAGGCCCGAAGGCGGAACATCATACAATTTTTCTTTTTCATTGAACGTATAAAGGCAAAGACCGTCGCCAATTCTCTTTTCACCATCGGTGAAAATAATGCGGGGATTATTTATCAAATCCGTATCAAGGCCGATATATTTCTGAACTCCGTTATAATGCGGAAGAAAAGCATCCTTATGAATATACACCGGCGCATGGTCATTTATTTCCAGAAATTTCCTTAAGCCGCCGCCATGGTCGTAATGGCCATGCGACAAGACGGCGAGGTCAACGCAAGACAAATCAATGCCGAGCGCCCCGGCGTTTTCACTGAAAAAATCCGTCTGCCCCATATCAAATAAAATGCGCTGACTCTGAGTCTCTATGTACAGGCTAAGACCGTGTTCTGCGCGCATGTCGGTGCGCTTCGTTGTGTTTTCAAGAATGGAAGTAATCGTCATAATAAAATCACCATCCAAGTCTGTTTCGTTGTTCTTTTATACGGTCAAACAGCTCTTGTCTTTTTGATTTTCTGAGCAAGAAAATGGCAATCAGAAGAGTAATAGGTATAGCAATAAGGCTTTCAAAATTTATATTGTTAATTTCCTGAATGCCTGTTGTCTCTGTAACGAGAAATGACGAAGTGAAAAATCCGACGCGCAGATAAATTGCGCCAAAAAGAGCACCGGATAAAGCGAGTGAATCCGGAAGCAGCGGCAATATCAGGAGACCTTTTAGTTTCATACAGCAACGAAATGCGACCGTCACCAATAAAGCAAATAATATTGCGTATTTTTTTGAAAAATTTCTGATTATTTTCATTTTTATTTCCCTGTTTTATATGTGCTAGTATCCTGTTTTTCAGGTCGCTTCTTCTTTCGACTCTGTACGTAACTTCCTTAACAAACACTTTTATCATATTAAATGATAGATGTCAATTAAATAGTGGTCGCTATGGCGACACATACACAAGGGGCGAAAGGAATTTCCTTTCGCCCCTTGCTTTTCTAATCTACAGGAGGGTTATGCATTTTCTGCATCTGCACGATTTTTCTTGTACTTCTTTATACCCGTAAGTCCTGTTCCGCTTATGAACAACAGTGTGATCCATTTCCAGAGATTGTTTTCATCACTGGTCGGAGGGTTTGGAGGCACCGGTGTATCACTCGGATTGATTATTTCATTTGTTGTGTATGTGTTTCTGCCTTCCAGTACTTGAGCCTTATTAGCGATTGGTGCATTGGCACCGCCATCTTCTACTCTTACCTTGAACGTCACCGTTACTGTCTGCTCAGGAGCAACTTCAAGATTCCATGTAATCTTTTCATTTTCAAAGATACCTGCATTGTCAGCAGAACCTATAACGTATGATGTGTACTGTGGAATGGTGTCAACAATTGTTACGTTTGCACTTTCTTTTGAGGTGTTCGTGTAGCTGATTGCGTATACAAGCACATCACCCACAAGGACTGTTCTACCATCAATGTTGATCGAAGGATCACTCTCTGAGAATACCTCTTTGCCTACTTCATCTTCTACTGTGTAGTTCGTAATAACATCTGTCTCATATTCGTTCGTGCCATCCGTAGCAGTTGCCCGGTTTTCAATTGTCACTGCGCCGACATCTGCATTTACAGTTACTTTGAATGATACTTTTACAGTAGACCATGCACTGATATTATCAATATCCCAGAGTATTTTGCCGTTATCGTATACGCCACCTTCACTTGCAGAGCCATCAACATACGTTGTGTTTGCAGGTATAATGTCTGTAATCTCAATATCAGCCGTATCTGCAGAGGAATTCGTAAACGTTATCTCATATACGAGTTCATCGCCTGCGTAAACCTTTTTACCGTCAACACTTACAGTAAGGTCAGCCGGTGTGAAAACATCTTTTTTAAGTTCATTTTCAATTGTGTGGTTTACAACTTCGTTCGTTGTGTAAGTGTTTACGCCGTCACGCACTACTGCAGTGTTGGCAACAATAGCATCCGGCTCATCGACTCTGACATCAAAGGATACTGTAACGTATTCGTCCTTCGGGACATTCAGTGTCCAGCTTATGTATGCTGCAGCGTATGTGCCGCCGTGCGATGCCGATCCGTCTACGTACGAAGTATATTGCGGAATAGTGTCCTTGATATCAACAACGACATCTTCGCCTGTATAGTTTATGTATGTGATGAAGTATGTAAGAATGTCACCTACATTAACCCGGCTGCCGTCGATAATGGTTGTCGTCTGACCTGCAAGGTACACTTCTTTTTCTACGGCCTCTTCAAAAGTAGCATTTGTAAATGTAGCCGTTACTGTAGCCGAAGCAGCTGACTGGCTTGTAACGTCTGTATCCATATTTGTTACAGCTACCCGGAGCTGACCGTCGCCTACATCTCTTACCCTTACTCTGATTCTGTATACTGTGCTGTCGTAAACGACATTTTCAATAGGATTTTCAGTTGCATCTTCCACAATTACATAGAAGTAGTTACCGGGAGTTGCAAACTTTTCAGTTGCGAGTGTAAACGCGCCACCTACGTTCTTTGCCGAAGCTACCAGCTGTGCAGATGCAGCTTTTATGTCGAAGGAGCTGTCCGTGCTGTACAGTCTGAAAGTAAAGCTGTCATCCGCAAGTTCTGCGCCCTTGAGCGTCTTTGTACCTTCAAATACAACTTCTGCCGGAGTAGCTGTGTAAGTATTTTCGAACACAATTTCTACATTATCTTTGTCTGCTGTAGCTGTCAGCACACCGTCTGTATCTACTACAGTCACTGTTACTGTTACAGGATTGTTTGCTCCGTCATATGTAACGCCGGCAAGACTTCCTGCTGCCTCCCTGATTGTATATGTGTACGTGCCTGCTGCATCGTATACGATACTGGTGAAAAGGAAGCTACCGTCACCCTTGTTTGTAACTGTTTCAAGCAATGTGTCTCCCTGATACAATTCAAACGTGAATTCTCCGGCATTCAATGCACGGCCGTTAAGAAGCTTCTGACCGCCAATCCGGTACGAATCTGATGTAACAACGTATCTGTTTCTGAATGTAACTGTGTCTGTTACTGAATCTTCAAAGTAGCATGTCGCAACAAGTTTGCCTGTATTGATGTCATTTTTCACCTCTACAACAAGATCGTAGATTGTCGGGTCGTAATGCATGCCATTCAGAACGTATTTGCCTGATATGGAATCATATACTGCGCCATCCGGAATCATTTCCGTTATGTCATATAAATATGTTCCGATCTTGTCAAACTTCAATTCGCCGGCAAAGTCAACAAACTTTACGTCACCGTTCAATTCATTTTTACCTATAAGAATCGGATTATCTGTTCCGTCTGCGCATACGTAGAATGTAAACATATCTGCTTCAAGATCTTTGCCTGTGAGTTCTTTTACAACCTTGCCATCAAGATCTACAGTCACATCTTCAGGATCATATGTGTTTATGAAGTATATGTAACCTTTTGTCGCATCTGCCGCATCGACCTGTGCAATCTCGTCAGGATTATCCGAACCTGTTTTTTCAATTGAAAGTGTAGCCACCAGGTCTCCGTTGTCCTCGACAACCACAACAGTTACGAGGTATGCAGCATCTGAATATGTCCAGCCGGGCACATTTTCATCTACCTCGGTAATTACGTAATAATATGTGCCGGCGGCTTTGTATGTAGCAGTAAATCGTGCCTCACCTGCTGCGTCAGTATATACTGACATCTGTGATGCGTCTGCGCCTGTCAGAGGCACCCAGTTTTCATCTGTTCTTATTGCAGTGAAATCAAAGCCTGCTTTTGATACGGAACTGTCACCCGAGTTGTTTTCAACGGTCTTTATAATATCAATGCTTACAGGAGCTGTATGATATGTATTATTGAACGTTACTTCGTAAATACCATCGTCGATGATTTCGTTATTTACGTCTGTTATTGTAGCCGTGAGTTGACCATTGTTATCCGTAACTTTTACGGTAAAGGTGTAAAGTGTACGGTCATACGTTACGTTTTCAACAGCACCTTTTACTTCCAGAATCTGGTATGCCCATGAGCCAACTTCTGTGAAAAGTACACCATCAAGAACGTCTTCGATATCAACAACTTTTGTTCCTGATGTATCTGCCTCATATACTGTGACAGCGCTTTTACCCGGAACATCAATCCACTCCGTGCCGTTCCAGCTCTGGACTTTGAATGTGAAAGAGCCGCCGCTGTGTGAGCCTTCCATTGTGAAATTCTTCGTTATTCTGACATCCATATCAACTGCTGTTGAAAGTGGTGTATAGTCGTTGATAATAACTGCTGTGGCATTGCCGTCTGCCGGGATCACAACAGCATTATCTGCGTCAGCATTTTCACCGGAATGATTACGTGTACGATATGTGATGCTGAAATTCGCGCCCGGATCCGTCTCTGTTATTGTCGCATTTGTGCCTGCAGGCAAACCGATAAGCTCAATTGTCTGGCCTGCTCTGATAGTAAATACCATGTTTCCTGCCACATCAACAACTGCAGTAGTATCAGCCTGACCGGTCTTCTTTACAGTCACAATTTCCGAACTGAGTTCAGCGCCTACATTTACAGTAATTTCAAAGTCTTTTTCAAGAATATCAGCCGGAATGTTGTGCTGACTTGAGATTTCCTTTGTAATAAACAGATTTCCGTACTTGTTCGGGGCGTTTGTAACATAGGCCGGTGCGTACTGTGCGACAGTAGCTGTATCATCGAGCACCTGGCTTACCATAGGAACAGTGACTGTATCTGTCTTTGATGCGATGAAATAATCTGCTTCTGCCGGAATATTTTCACCGATTGTACATACTGTACCACCCGGTATTCCGCTGACATATACTGTCTCGCCGGCTTTGACATTTACTGTGAGAACATTGTCTGCATATGTTGAGAGAGCAGCTGTAACGTCATTGCCTTTTGAATCCATAACTACAGGATCTGCCACAACGCCGGCCGGTACTGTCACAGTCAGTTCATATGTGTCATCTGCATTGCCGATTGCTTCTGTTACGTTCTTTGTAAGAGCAATACCTGTGTCGATTGCAACTGTAAGTCTGCCATTATTTCCAAGCCAGATAACAACGTCGTTGTCGTAATGATCGCCGGCTTCGTCCAAAGTATACTCCGGCTTGTAGGAAACTACTGCTGTCTCTGTTACATTAGAAGATTTTTCTTCTGACATGTTGTGCAGGCGGCTTGTTCTGAGTGAATCAACAGCCAGCATAGCCTTTATATCTGCACCGGGATTTGCTGCCAAATATGCCTCAACTGTTGCTCCGGCATGTTCCGGCTCTACTACGTATCCTATGTCACCTGTAGAAAATCCATTTGTGGCATCATAATTAATGAATACGCCCGCATTACGATCGTAAAAAGCGATTGATTCTTTGAGATAACCCCAGTCTGTATAAACAAGATAAGTAACTTCTTCTGCTGCACTTGCCGCGTCTGTCTGACTCTCTGTCGGGCGATAATATTTTACGTACGTATATACCTGCTCATCATCTTCAATCGTCAGATATTCTTCATATGTAAGATATGTCAGATCAAATTTGCCTGCTTCGTACAGCACGCCATATTCACTTGCATCCCATTCTATAGGCCGGTTATCTTTTGATGCAACAGCAGAGAATACACCCTGGTTTGCTTTATGAAAATAATAGCGGTTGTCAATAGAAGGCTTGAATCCTACGTGTGCATCTCCGATCTGTACTATACCGTTGCTGTCTGCCGGATTTTCCTCGCCAAACTGCCCACCATATAAAGCTACTGTTCCGGTAGAATCATCTACATACTCATAGCCTTGTATCTTTGTTACGTCAATTTTGCCGTTTGGAAGAAGTATATCCTGATCGATACCTACTGTGTAATATACGCGGAGAGGATCGTATACGAATTCTGTGATAGTCGCACTTGTTTCTTCGCCAACTGTATTTGAAAGAACCTGCTCCATAATAATCGGGAGTATTTCCTGGTTGATTCTGATTTCCATTTTCTGGGTGCCATCACTCTGTTCCGTTATAGTAATTCTGATATCACTTGACGTGTTCCAGTTCTCGTTTGTTGTCGGGTTTGTGCCTGTAGCCGCCGCTACTGTGTACGTGCCGTCGCCATTATTTACTACTCCATAAGAAGCGCCAAAAACTGTAACGTGTGTGATTTCCTTTATTTCCATGTACCGGCCGATATAGTCAACATAAATAAGCGGTGTATTGTCTACGCCTATTGACCCGTCAACAGTTGAGCTGTCAGTTATAGGATTAAACACGCCGGATGAGAGTTCCTGGTAAATCTGTTCAAATGCATCTGACAGATCGGCCACACCGGAGCCTCCGGAAGATTCTGTACTTGTTACGTCATAGAATGAGTTAGGACTTACATAGTTGATGTTATTGATAATATCCTGGTCTGTGATTGCGCCACCCAGAGTAGGATAATTATGGTCAAATCTCCACTGTTCTCCTCCACCATACCAGCCGCCTCCGGCCGTGATTGTAACTGTATCTCCCTCAGCCCACTGCAGATATTTCTCGTACGCTTCTGAAATAGAATCATGACTGTTTCCGGAATTAAATCCGTTCACTAATGCTCCCGGGTTCATAAGCGCATGCGCTTCGGAATTTGCCGGCAGATCAACGCTGATGCTGTATACTCTTTGTTCTCTGCCATATTTTTCTTCTACTTTTGCTTTGTTATACGCAGCATTCAGAATTGTACTGAGTACCATTCGCTCATCACTGATATAACCGCTACCCGTTCCTTCCAACGTATACCAGTCGTCACGTTCTGCTCTGTTTGACTGACCGTCTGTAAGTACAACGGCAACAGGAACGCGTCCTTCAACATTATCCGCATTTGCGAGTATATTAAAGCCTCTGTCTATACCGGCCTGCAGATTTGTTCCGGTTGTATAACCACTGTCTTTTCCCAAAATCTTATTTTCATTGTCATAGGCATATACAACGCCTGCGTCTGCTTTGTTATTGTTAAAGTAATTATTCACAACCAGTTTAAGTCCGTTTGTGTAAAAATCAAGCGGAATAACAGTTTCGCTGTCATAATTGTATGTAACAATAGCAATTCTTACATTTTTAATAGTCAATAAATCTTCAATCAATTTGTTTGCTTCTTCGATTACTCTCTGAAGTCTTGTCACCCCGCCCGATGTATCATCCATCGAAGTAGAAGTATCCAGGATAAGGACTACATCCACAGGACCTGTCGTACTCGTTTTCGTGGTCGTAGTCATTGACGAGCCAAGAGCCGAGAAGATAATCTGAAAGAACTCATCATCTTCAAGAGATACTTTGAAAGATGAATTATATTCTCCTCTGCTGTTAAGCGTCACTGTCTGCCCGTTTGTGTAAACTGACTTGTCTACCCATACGCGTCCGGCATATCTGTTGCCATCTGCATCTGTTCCCATCATGGATTCCCATGCGTCTGCCGTGCCCGGATCTGTCACACTTCCTGTGATAGTCGATGCAGCCATTGAAGCTGCCGACAAAGTAGCAGGAAGATATGACGCAAGCAGCGCCAGACATATAAATATACTGATTAATTTTCTTGGTATTCTGAATCTTTTCATTTTTAATCCTCCCTTGGTCTGACATTTGTTTTTAAATGTTTGTCAATTCTTCGTATTGTTGATTTAAGTTCTACAAGTGCTGATTTACAGCAAGGTTCTCCAAGAAGACGGATTGGAATCGGTGTGTCGGAAGCCTCAAACAAATCACTCTTTGAGTATTGTGTGTTAAGTAATCCCTCTGCATTCGGTGCGTATATCAGAATCAGATGGTAATCCGTTTCACGCCGGATCTCTGTCGCGTCGTCATATTTGTCAATTTGTACTACGCCGTTTCTGAGCAAACAATCACAAGCTGTCGGAAGTTCACCGCAAACGGCAACTTTAATGTTTTTCAGCATAATCAAATAACTATCCTTTCTATAAGTTACAAAGCTCTGTAGAGCAATAAAATATTATCATGATTTTTTTCTCTGTGCGGGATTGCGAAAATTCAGCCGTTTTTGCGCAGATTTAACTTTCACAATAAATTTCTGCATCGACTTTTATTTACCGTTTGTGATACAATGCTTCCATAAAATATATAGCGAGGGATTTATTATGAGATTAGCTATATGCGACGATGAATCTGTTTGCTTGTCGCTTGTTACTACAATTGCAGAAGGATATATAAAAGAACATTCCCACCACGGTATTGTTATGGAATCTTTTTCCGACCCGGAGGACCTGCTTGAAGCTGCCGAGAAAAACGGCGGTTTTGATATTTATATCCTTGACGTCATCATGCCCGGCATGACAGGTATTGAGCTTGGCAAATCGCTCAGGGAGCATGGATACGACGGCAAGATAATCTACCTTACTTCAAGTGAAGAATATTCTCTTGATGCTTTTCGCGTCAAAGCTTACGACTATATTATCAAACCAATATGCAAAGAAGCTTTCGATAAAATTGTTGATGAGGCAATTGCCGCTGTTTCAGAAAAAAAAGATAAATCTATGATAGTGAAAACGAAAGAACGAAGCGTCAGGCTTAAGTATGACAGCATTATGTATGCCGAATTCAACAAGAGGATTATCTGTTATTATTTGACAAGTGGCAAGACTGTGGAGACTCTGACCGTCCGCACTTCTTTTTCACAGGCCGTGTCAGAGCTTCTTGCCGACAAGCGTTTTACAATATGTGGACAAAGTATGATAGTCAATCTTGACCACATAACAGAAATCGAAAACAACGCCGTTGTCTTCGGAAATACTTATCGTCCGTTTCTCGGTGAAAAGCTATGCCGCAAATTGCGTGACACATGGGCAGAGTACCTTTTTGATCAGGAGGGTTAATTATGGAAGTTTTAAAGGATATTTCAGCGCTTTGGTCTCTTATCCATACATTGATAATGTTTATGATTATTTTTAAGCCGCGTTACTCTGAAAAAAAAACGACGCTGCTGACTTTGACGACTATGCTCCCTTTAATGGCCGCAAACTTCATTCTGTTTGTTTTTCTCGATTATAGTAATCTCGGCACGCTTATGCTTCTGACTTTGTCTCTTCCAAGCTGCATATTCTTCTGGATTATCTCAAAATACAGAGACGGCCGTTTCTTTTTCACCTTCTGTATGGTAGATACTATCGTCCTGGAAATTCTCTATATAACAAACATTGTAAACCATTATCTGACACCTACCACATATCTTGTTGTCTTTATTGTGCGTATGCTTATCTTCCCGGTAATTGAATACTGGATGTATAAAAAATTGCGTCCGATGTATCTCAGTGTACAGGAAAAAGGCAGCCGCGGCTGGGGCTTTTTTGCTGTCATCGGTATACTGTTTTACCTGGTAATAACTCTTCTTATGACATATCCCACAACTATTACAGAAAGACCCGATCAACTTCCGGCTCTTATCCTTTTGTTTTTCCTGATGCCTGTAATTTATATTCATATTATTGTAACTCTCCGCAAGCAACAGGTTTTCTTTGAAATGACCGAGCAGGAACATATTATGAAGCTCCAGGTTGCAAATATTTCTGAGCGCGTTGAAGAATACAGTGCCGCAAACGACGCTTTCCGCAAAGAGCGTCACGATTTCCGTCACAAGTTAAAAGCTATCGCAAGTCTTGTCGAGGCAAAAAAATACGATGAGCTCGCCAGAATTGTAGAAGAATATACGGATAATATTGAAAAAACAAAAATCATTCAGTATACAAAACATGCAGTAATTGACTCTGTTTTATCTGTATATATACGCAAAGCCGAGCATTACGGAATCAACGTAAAGATTGGTTTTGATTTCCCCGACAGTTTTGTCTGTAATGAAACAGAACTTGCAACAGCTCTCGCCAATGCGATTGAAAATGCTATTATTGCCTGTGAAAAATTGCCTGAAGAGGATCGTTTTATTGAAATCAAGGTCATTTCCAGACCTACATTTATGATTATGATCCGTAACAGTTTTGACGGACAAGTACTTTTTGATGAAAATGGCCTTCCGGAAAATCCAAATGGCAAGGTAGACGGTCACGGATTTGGTTCGCGTTCTATTGCCACTTTTTGTGCCAAATACGGTGGAGATTATAATTTCAAAGCCTCTGAAAACATATTTACTTTGTTCATGTATCTGAAATGATTTTACATAGTGAAGGCGGCACTTTGTCGTATAGCCAAAGTGCCGCCTTCCCCTTTCGGGTAGTTGTTATATGATTTTTTAAAAATTTATACAATCTTCTATACGCAGATTATATACGGATACGTTAGATAATAACCGCTATACAGTTATTATCAGCCTGACGCCGGAGGACAAGTGTCATAGTCTTCAAAGAATTCCGTCTCTGTAGTATATTGTCCGTGGGCGGTAAGTTCAAAAGTTGCATAATAGTCTACATACGCAGTAGCTTCAAAGAAGCAGACCATGCCAAAGCAATCGTCTAACGTGTCATCAATCATCATAGCAATTCTCGTCCAGCCACCCTCGCCGTCTTCCTCATATACTGTTATTCTTCCCTGTGCATACAGACAGTCATCGTATAAATCTACTGTCGCACATACGCTGCCTTCCGTAATCTGGAAGAATATATTGAATGACACGACGGATATATACTCCCATTGAAGTGCCCTTTCTGCAGCAAACGTAGCAGATGGTGATACTATTGCCATAGACAGCAATAAGAGTGTCAATAACATTGCAACAATTTTTTTCAGTGATTTTCTCTTCATAGTTGTCCACTTCCCTCGTATTATTTACCCTACAATGTATATAACGCACGGGAAAACAAAATATCACAAAAAAATATTTTTTTATTTTATGCTCTCTGCCAGATACATAATATCGTAGGAATTGTCATAAAGAGTCAACAGATATACATATTTACCATCATTCCAATATAGTCGAACAACACCGTTTTCATCAATAAAAAAGCATCCTTTTTCTCCATTTATATCAACATACTCTACGTTTGTTTCCACATTGTCAACAAACGCAGTATTCTTTCTATACACTTCCTGCCTTAACGTACAAATTCTTTCTCCGTCCAGACAATACTTTGTCATCCACACCTTATTGTAATCCATACTCACTTCCTCCACCGTTCCCTCCGGCAAGGCCGTTATCCTCTTCAGATCCTCAATCACCACCTCAGCATTTTCATCCGGGTCATCTTCTTCAAACTCAACCTGCACATAATCATCAAACCAATCCACAATAACGTCAATAACGGCATTACGGAACGCAGAAACACTCATTATTGTAATAAAGCCAAGTGCGAAAATAACAACAAGCACCACTGCCACACTACGGGCAAAGCGACGCAGCGACACAAAGGCAGGCTTGCGACGCTGTTTTGCAATCATACGATTGCGTTTTCGGATGTATCGCTGAGTCTCCGGCACATCCGAAACATCAAGATTCTCAAACCTCTCTACCTCTTCCTTGCAAAAATCGACGGCAGCGGCAAAAAGCATACAATCCAATTTGTCATAACGATTAATCATACAAATACTCCCTTCCGCTTTGAAGCAACATCTGTCTTGCACGCATCAATCTTGTGCTGACGACACTTTCTTTAACATCAAGTGCGTGCGCGATATCAGCACAATTCATATTGTGTCCGTATTTGAGCACAACAACGTCGCGATAAATGTCCGGAAGATCATTTACCAATTGTGCCAGAATACGGTTATTCTCCTCACTCATAACAAGCTGTTCAGGGCTATACTCACGGTCAGACATACGTATATCAACCAAGTCCTGGTCTTCCGGCATTTCCTCAAACAAATTTTTCTCCGTTTTTGTTTTCCTGTAAAAACTAATAGCGACACTCCTGCTGTAAATGCACACAAGTCTGGTTTGTTCCGTCTCACTCGCATCCCTGAAATTCTCCAGATTGTTTATTATCTTTACAACAACGTCATGTACACAATCTTCGGCAGTTTCCCAGTTTTTAACATAGTCATATACAAATTTTTTGATATACTTTTCGTATTTGACGTATATTTCACTCATAAAAAAACGGTCATTGTCATTTTCAATGGCCATAATCAATGCTATCACATTGAACCCCCCTTTTTTGGCGATTCTATCATTTATATATAAAATAGTCACAGACTTTTGACCGACTCGTTTTACGTGCCTGATTCCGGTGAAAAAAACTGAGGCTTGCCCTGCGGGCAAGCCTCCTGATGTTGTGTTGGTTTATCGGTTATTTCAGCTCAATTACGTTAACATCATCCGGATACATATCTCGAAGACACGTAGTGATAATAACCTGTGAATCATTTCTGTCAGCAAAATCACTCAATGCTGTCATTGCAAGACCCTTGCGTACAATATCATACTGAACAAATGGATCATCAAAGATAACCGGGAGTACAGATGTTTCAGAAGAGACAAGCTTTACAAGAGCAAGACGCAATGCCAGATACATCTGGTCAATCGTTGCTCCGCTGAAATATCCTGACGGATAGAGCTTTCCTGTATTTTCATCGGGAAGAGAAATTTCAAAATCTCTGTCTATCTTCATGTTCTCATGACGACCGTTTGTAATATCATACAGGAGCGATTGTGCTGTACCGGCAAAAACAGGGCCGAGGTCGGACTGCCATTTTTCAAAAGATTCTGCAAGAGCTGTGCGTGCAAGTGACAGAGCATCATATTTACGCTGCAGATTCTGAATCTTCTCATCTAATGCTTTTGATTGCATTACGAGAGTCTCATACTCTTCATATGCATTTATCTGGCGAAGCAATGAATCAATAGCCGCCTTGGCATATGATATTTCCTGAGTAAGCTGCTCAACTTTGATATGATAAATCTCATCCTCACGGGACTTCCTTTCAAGATTGTCCATAAAGTCTTTTGCACGGTTAAAGTCTTCTTCCTGAACCTCCAGTGCCTGCTTTACCGCACTGTTGCGGTACTCAAATGTATCTTCTTCGTGAAATTTCAAATCAAGCAATTCTGCAAGATTGTCTTCCTCTTTTTGCAAATCACGGTTAAGATTGCGCATTTCCTTGCTGCCTGAAAACATTGTAATCAGGTATATCACAACCAGAACGGCAAGTACAGCCGCTACACTTATATAAGTGATTTTGGAGTGCGAAACTAACATTTTATATATTTCCAGTTCGCCGATAAATGATATTTTCGTTGCATATTCTTTCAGGAAAACTAATGCAGCTACGCCGACAGCCAAAAGGAAAACAAGTGCAAGGAAAATATACATCGGTATCTTATATCTGCGCTGTCTTCTGCCTTCTTCAAAAATAGATTCGTCGAGAACATTCACAGATGTAAGTACGCGTCTTATTTTGTCGTGTTTTGCCAGCGTATCTACAGCTGCGCGCATACTGTCATAAGCTGTATTTGTTTTGCTCTGCTCTTCTTTGAGTTTATTCAGCTGTGTAGTCTTCAGTTTGTGAAGATCCCGCATTTGCTGGATATCGTCTTCATATTTTTCGACAACTGCAATGTCTTCATCAATTTTTGCCTTCTGAACGCGGGCAACGTCGATAATTCCCTTGCCACTTCTTGGAGCACTGATGTAATCCATCGCCTGTTTAAGACGCTTGCTGACTGCAGTCTCCGACTGGTTCATTTCACGGTTGGAAGACTTGCTGAGCTGCTCAATCAGATAGTCCATATTTGCGTTGTCGAGTTCTGGCTTTGAGCCGAGTTGCGGAGCATATACAGTAATATCGTATGTCGCCGGCGACATTTCAAGTATCATCTCGCCCACCGTCTGACCTTCGGGAATCGGTATCTGGCGACCCGTCATATCGTTATAAAGGGCAACACTGTCGCCTCTTTTACTTTCGGCAAATCTTACAACAACTCTGTAATAGTTACCGGCGTGCTCAAACTTCATCCAGCCACCGTATTTTGCGCTCTCGTTCCATGGCGCGTATTTTTTACGGTCGCTCATAACACCTCTGCCGGACATTCCGTACAAAGCAGCGCGGATGAAAGCAACTACCGTGGATTTACCACTTTCATTTTCACCGTAAAGCACATTAACGCCTGCCTCAAAGTCGAGGTGAAGGTTAACGTGTTTTCCGAATCCATCAATCATTATCTCATTAATTCTCATCGATCGTCACATCTCCTTCAAAAGCGTCAAGTCCAAACTGCATAGCTTCTTCAACAAAAGCTCTGCGGTCTTCGTCAATATCGCCAATCATTTCCATTCTCTCCAGACAATTCTTGATGAAAAGTCCGCGAAGACTGTTTTCTCGCGAGAGCATCTCAACGTCAAGATGCTGCTTGCATTGTGAAACTATTTTTATATAGAAATACTGCTGGTTTACAGCTGAAGTTATCATAACGACAGACATATTGAAGTCATCATGAATAACACCTGTAAGAATTACCTTGTAACTATATTCGTATTCCGGACATTCGCGGTGAATGAGCTCTACTACCTGGTCATTTGACTGGCAGTCTGAAACATCAATCTGAACAACACGACATTTTCTGACTGAAGTTTCAACAAAGCCAAGAGAAATCTCTTCTTTTGTTATCGAGCCGCTGATAATACCGCACTCATCCGTTTCGTCAAAACCGCGTCCCTCGGGAATACCCGCAAATGCGTATGCGGTGTTGGCCGTTCTGATAATGCCGCTATATTTATGAACGTGTCCGAGCGCGCAAAAATCAAAACCGCATTTATCCAGATCTTCTTTTGTTATTGGGTTGTACTTGCTGTTCGCCTCCAGTGAGGTGTGCATGAGCAAGATATTCATTTTTTCTTTGTCAAGGACAGGCAGTGCTCCGCCTGAGCTTAACAGATTTTTCGTTGAAAAGTGACTCCGGAAAGCTCCGCCGTATATGCGTACGTTTTCTCCGGATTTAAGTAAAAGTTCAAGCATCTCAAGTTCTTTTTTGAAAACGTAAACATTTTCAGGCCAGACCTGAGTCGCATACGGAGAATCCTCCGTGTATGGGTCGTGATTTCCCGGTGAAATAACAACGTAAGTCGCCGGTATGGATGTAAATGCATCCATCAAAAACTTCACAGTAGCCATGCTTGCTTTGCGTCCGTCGAATAAATCGCCGGGAATAAGTAAAAGCTCTGCTCCGATGCGTTTTACTTCATCGATAGCTTTTGAAAAAGCTTGTCTTTGCTCCTGGTGACGTATACTCAGGTTAACATCGCTGCGGTTGAACATGGAAAACGGTGAATCTAAGTGTGCGTCTGCGCAAATAACTACTTTCATTTTCTTATTGACTCCTTATACTTCTGTATACCTCTCCTGCGCTCGGGGCAGGACCTTCTGTCATAATCATTTCTGAAACGGGCAGACAAACATAATTATTCGCTTCAAGATAGTCCAGCAGAATCGGGATAGCGTCTACAGTAGCCTCATGTATATCGTGGAATAATATGATAGCTCCGTGCTCAAGACAGCTGACAACCGATGGATATTTTGTGCCGTCATCGCCGGTATATCCTTCAAAAAGAAGTTTATTAATCAGGATAGCCTTTGCCTCGTCCTGAGAAATATTATTCGCCTCTGCATATTTCTTTATACTGCTCTTATGAACAATATCCCAGTCTCTTGAGTCTACGTTCCATTTAATAATGGGCATTCCGCAATTTTCACGGACTTCTGTACTGTAGCTGCCATAAGGCGGCCTCAGCACAGTAGGTCTCACACCTATAATCTTTTCAATGCGGTCATTTAATTTATTAATTTCCTGCAAAGCTTGCTCAAGAGGAATCTTTTTCAGGTTTTCATGAGATTCGGTATGGTTGCCAATCTCGTGACCCTCTTCATAAGCTCGTTTCAGAATAGATGGTGCCTTTGTATAGGTAAGCTGGTACCCTACGATGAAAAACGTTACCCGTACTCCTCTTTCTTTAAGAATATCAAGTAAGTCCGGGGTGTAATAAACAGACGGGCCATCGTCAAAAGTAAGAGATACTATCTTTTTCCCCTCATAATCAGGATGGGAAGACGTAGATCCCACCGGTTTCTGATTCGGAGTCGGTTTTGCAGTCGGCGCTACAGTCGGTGTAGGCGTCGGCACTGCAGTCGGCGCTATTGTCGGGGTAGGCGTTATAATCGGATCTGTGCTTTGACCATCCGGTGTCTGCGGTGAAAAAGTTGTGGGTATCGGATCCGTATGTGAATTGCTGACGTCAATTGTAGGTTCAGCCGACGGAGTAACAACATTTTCATCGTCTCCTGCAGATGATAAAACTATGATAAAAGCAAACAACGCAATTATCACCATCATCAGACTTACAAGAATAATATTTCGCCTTGTTAACATCTCTTCTTTTGCCTCTATCTGTTAAAAATTATTTTGTGCCAAACAAACGGTCGCCTGCATCGCCAAGGCCCGGTACGATATATGCGTGTGAGTTGAGCTCTTTGTCAACTGCTGCGCAATAAATATCTACGTCCGGATGATCCTGAACAACTCTGTTGATACCTTCAGGTGCTGCGATGAGGTTCATTAATTTAATATTCTTTGCACCTCTTTGTTTGATGAAAGAGATAGCGGCTGAAGCAGAACCACCTGTTGCAAGCATCGGGTCTAAGACTACAACGTCTCTATCTGCTACGTCGACAGGGAGCTTACAATAATATTCAACAGGTTCAAGAGTATCCGGATCTCTGTACAAACCGATATGACCGACTCTTGCAGAAGGAACTAAGCTAAGTACGCCGTCTACCATTCCTAAGCCGGCTCTGAGTACAGGAACAAAGCAAATATTCTTGCCTGCAAGCATTTTCTCATGAGCAATGCCGATAGGAGTCTCAACGTCTACGTCTCTAAGCGGCAGGTTACGTGTTACCTCATAACACATAAGCATAGCAATCTCTGAAACTAATTCTCTGAAATCTTTTGTTGATGTGTTCTTGTCTCTCAGCATTGCGATCTTGTGCTGAATCAACGGATGGTCATAAATAAGTACTTGTCCCATAATTTTTTCCTCTTTTCTGTATATTTCTAAAAAATTTAACCTAATTCAATAATCCTGCCGGCAGCTGCTCTGTACAGGCGGTTCATAACTGCGTCTCCGACGCCCGTCTGCGGCAAAATTTCCGACAGAATAACGTCCACGCCGGCTTCATCAAATCTTCTGAGTGCTGTAAAAAGCATCGCGGCGTGTTCTATACTGTTGTCTTTTGCTCCAACAGATTGTACTATATCTGCTTCTTTATAATAACCCCTGTTTTCGTCAGTTGCAAGCACTCCGACGGAAAGATTTTTCTTTTTTTCTTCAATAATTTTTTCACAGATTCCTTGCGCCATTTTCACGTAATCTGATGCTGTGAAAATATAAAGTGGTGCCTGTGGTGCGTAATGTTTATATTTGAGTCCCGGAGATTTTGGCTTTTGTGAGCTGTCTATGCCGTTTGCGTGATGCCACTCCGCCTCCGTCGAACCGTGGATAATTTTGTTTACGTCTTCGAGTGTAACTGCGCCCGGCCTTAATATATTCGGCGTCTGTCCTGTAATATCGAGTACTGTGGACTCTACGCCGACACTGCAGTCTCCGCCGTCTATAATAACGTCCACCCTTCCCATCATGTCTTCTCTTACGTGTTCAAAACACGTCGGGCTGGGTTTGCCTGACAAATTTGCGCTCGGCGCCGCTATCGGTACTCCGGCAAGCTTTATAAGCTCTTGCGCTACAGGGTGGCTGGGAAATCTGACGCCTACCGTATCGAGGCCACCTGATACGACGTCAGGTATTATCGACGTTTTGGGTGCTATCATTGTAAGCGGTCCCGGCCAGAAGCTGCTTCCGAGAGTTGTCATTATTCCCTTTTGCAGAAATTCTTCTGTTACGATCAGTTCAAGAATATCATAGTCACTGATATGTACGATGAGTGGGTTGTCTGACGGACGTCCTTTTGCCCGGAAAATATTGGAAACAGCGACCGGGTCGTATGCGTTTGCGCCCAGTCCGTATACAGTCTCCGTAGGCATGCAGACAAGACCGCCTTTTCTTATTATTTCTGCACACTCTGCAAGTTGTGTGCGTGCGGTCTCATCTATATTATACGGATTTACTTTTACGATTCTTGTTTCCATTTTCTGTTATTCTTCCGTTGCACTTAATTTTGCTGATTCGTCGCCTGTAATGAGTGCGTCGATAATCTCTTCTAAGTCACCGTTCAGAATCATCTCAAGTTTATATAAAGTAAGGTCGATTCTGTGGTCTGTCACGCGGTTTTGCGTGTAGTTATACGTTCTTATGCGCTCGCTCCTGTCGCCTGTTCCGACCTGACTTTTACGTGTCTGGGCAACTTCGCTCTCCTGCTCATTTTTATATTTTTCATAGAGCTTTGACCTCAGGACTTTGAACGCCTGCTCCTTGTTTTTGAGTTGCGACTTTTCATCCTGGCACGTAACAACGATGCCTGTCGGTTTATGTGTCAGACGAATGGCAGATTCTGTCTTGTTGATGTGCTGTCCGCCCGCGCCGCTCGACCTGAAAGTGTCTACCTCGACGTCATTCATGTTGAGCTCTACTTCGACCTCGTCAACCTCCGGCAATACTGCCACCGTCGCTGTCGACGTGTGAATTCTGCCGCCTGTCTCTGTCGTCGGCACACGCTGTACACGGTGAACACCGCTTTCGAATTTGAGTCTGCTGTATGCGCCTCTGCCATTTACTGTGAAAACAATCTCTTTGATACCGCCGATACCTGTGTCGCTGACATCGACAATCTCAACACTCCATCTGTGCTTTTCTGCATACATTGAGTACATTCTGAACAAAACAGCCGCAAACAGTGCCGCTTCCTCGCCGCCTGCGCCGGCTCTGATCTCAAATATAACGTTTTTATTGTCGTTCGGATCTTTGGGCATGAGCAGCTTTTTGAGTTCGGCTTCGATCGTCTGCATCTTTTCTGCCGAGTCTTCAAACTCCTGCTTTACAAGAGCCTTGAAGTCCTCGTCGATATTTGTACCGAGGAGCTCTCTTGCTTCTTCGTGTGACTCTTTTGCCTGTTTGTATTCGCGGTACTTTTCGACAATTTCTGCTATTTCCGCATGCTCTGTCGCTACTTTTTTGTACATTTCCGAATCGCCAAGCACCTGGGGCTCTGTAAGCTTCTGAGTAAGTTCTTCGTATTTATTTTCAACAGCTTTTAATTTGTTAAACATCGTTTATTTTATATTTCCCTTCTGTTCTGAAGTGCTCTTGCAAGTGTAACGTCGTCTGCGTATTCGAGTTCTCCGCCAACAGGCAATCCATGTGCGATGCGACTGACCTTTACTCCAAGTGGTCTGAGCAGTCTGGAAATATACATCGCAGTGGCTTCGCCTTCTACGTTTGGATTCGTCGCTACAATAACTTCTGTGATATTGCCGTCAATTCTTGCCAGCAATTCTTTTATCTTCAGATCGTCAGGTCCGACTCCGTTTATCGGTGAAATAACTCCGTGCAGTACGTGGTAATATCCTTTGAATTCTCTTGAGCGCTCCATCGCCATCACGTCACGCGGGTCCTGCACAACGCAGATTTTATCCTTTTCACGCGATTCATTTGCGCATATGTCGCATACGTCTTTATCTGACATATTCTGGCAAACGCTGCACAGCTTCAGGCTCTTCCGACCTTCGACAAGCGCTCTGGCAAATTCTTCCACTTCCTCTTCGGGTCTGTTCAGAATATAAAAAGCCAGCCTCTGCGCGGACTTGTGTCCGATGCTGGGGAGTTTTTCGAATTGTTCTATTAGTTTTGTAACAGATGCTCCGTAAATACTCATAAAGTATCTCCTTTATGAATCTTACAGTCCAACTGTGTATTTTGACATTACTTCTTCTGTCTTTGCATCAATAGAGTCTGATGTTTCATTTATAGCGCTGATGATAAGGTCCTGGAGCATTTCGATGTCCTCAGGGTCTACAACATCCGGCTGAATCTCCAATGCTGTGATTTTTTTGTCGCCTGTCATTGTTACTTTGACTGCGCCGCCACCTGAAGTGCCTTCAAATACTTCTTCTGATAATGCAGCCTGTTCTTTTTCCATCTCGCGCTGCATTGCCTGTGCCTGCTGCATCATTTTCTGCATGTTTGGTGCTCCGCTGCTTCTTGAGCTGCTAAAACCACCTCTGAATCCTTTTGCCATAAAAATCTACCTCACTTTCAACACTTTATTATACCTCATTTGTGGTGTCGCTTCAAGGTGAAAAGAGTAAGACGTGCATGATTTGTAAGTCATATATTCATGAGATATTGTGCTCCGATGAAAATTTTTCAATGGCGGTATGCCGTATTGAAAAAAATTTGACGAAAACATACTTTTCGAGGCACTATTGCGGACTTTTTTTCAACCAGGAGCATCTATATTGAAAAAAAACGGCAAATCGGAAATTAAAGAAGGAGGAAGAATGTTCATATTTTCCTTTGAGGAACTTAAAAGTGTTTATAACGTGCCATATGTAATCTGGTCTAATTATGAACTGAATAAAGAAGTTGCTCCGAAGGAAACATCCATTTGCTATTTAGCAAATATTTTATCCGATTGTAACGGAAAACTTTGTTGAAACAAGCGATGGAAATGTATATGAAGTAAACACAATAATGAATGCGATAGCGAAAAATAAAAAAGATTCTTTAAATTTGTACCAGAAATATTCATACGGAATCTTATACGGACTAAAAAATTGGAAAGCAAGGGATTAGAAAAAAGTACTCGACAAACAAAACGTGGATTTTTAAGCAATTTCCAGATGTGAAAGAGGCTTTAAAATATGTGGATAGAAAAAGTCACAATTTTATGATATAACAGAAGAAAAGTGCGAATCCGGTGAGGTTATAGGAGCATCAGCCCACCCGAGAATTTAAAACGGACGAGGATGAAAGCCTGTAGCTTTTAGAAAAGTTGCAGGCTTTTGCGTTTATTTATAAGGAACTGCAGCCTGCTCAGT
>JAZQDE010000045.1:0-36152 GCA_045546695.1 Clostridia bacterium
CTTATCAATTTGCAGACTTACCGGTGTTTTTATATTTATTAACACAAGTATCACCTCCGGAAAGTGTTACCTGTATTATACAGCTTTTAATTGAGCATTTTTATTTGATAATTTTTGTGCATGTTTATATTAACATTTATACAGAATGGAAATCCTCCAACAATCCGGTATTTGCAGTGGAAGAAAACGGGGAGTGCCTAGCGGCTATCGAGCTAAGAGATGATACTACTGTACTTCAGGTACTGGGTAAGCATAATCTGCCCATTGACCAGAACGGCACACTTTATTCCACTTATGTAAAGTGGAAACAGAGATTCTATCTTAACGAGAATCAGGATGATGGGGATGAAGATGAATATCATCATACAGATATTCTCGTACAACTCAATCATACAAGCTTCTAACCAGAGTGGACTTATTGACTTATACCGAAAAGTGTAAGATAATGGAATAAAATGATAACAAGGAGGCGTGTTTATGAAGACAAACCCATTTGGTGCATTTGAGGTTAATGGTGATCGAACTGGCAGTATTCGAAATGATTACGAATTTGCCAAAGCAAGTGCCAAGGTTAGAGCAATGATTGATGAAATGGAACAGGATGGAACTAGGTCTCCTATTAAAGTGGCCCAGATCAAAGCAATGATCGACGAAAAGGCCAAGTATGCAAGCAACCCCGGTTATTCCCATGATACGAACAGCAGGGGTACTACTATCAACACTCCGGATACCGCAAACAAGTCACAGGAGTATAATCATGCGTCTGTCGGCCATATAAAACAGAATGATTTTTACATTGTCGGAACTGTGGTTAGAGGATACACTGGCGATGAACGTGAGGTTTATATTCCTGAAGGAATTACAGAAACTGGCACCATAAAGCCCGGGGAGGGTGCTTTTTGTGGAATGCGCACGATTAAAAAGCTTGTTTTCCCGAGGTCGATGCGAAAAATTGGTGCAAAAGTGTGCTATGCTTGTACCAATCTTGAGGAAGTCATTATCCCCGAAGGTGTAACCACCATTGGTGAATGTGCTTTCTCAGGATGTACTTCCCTGAAACGAATTCATTTACCCTCTACGATCAGCTCAATTGAGAAAAACGCTTTCGAAGGCTCAGGACTGGTTTCGATTCAGTTCCCGCCGCATCTTAAAAAGATTGAGCAGGAAGTATTCCAGGGATGTGCTGCTTTGGAGAAAGTAGTAATTTCTGGTACAGTTGAAGAAATCGGCACTCACGCATTCCGGTGTTGCTCCAATTTGCGTATACTTGATATTCAGCCCGGTGTTCGAACTATTGGATTTGGCGCTTTTGAGGCATGCACCGCACTTACTGAAGTTGATTTTCCTGATGGACTTGAAAAGATTGGTATCTATGCGTTTAAGGACTGCTTTTACCTGAAATCGCTATTCATTCCGGAATCGGTACAACAAATTGCGTGGGACAAACCATATTACGGTTCGCCATATGGTCCTTTTGAGAACTGTACCGGATTGTATGATATAAAGCATCCGGCACGCTTTGGCGCCTTTTGTTTTATTGGGTCCCCCTATTACGAAACTGCCCGCAAGTTGGAACAGGAGAGAATGGCTCGTGAACAGCGAAGAAGGCGAGAAGAACGGCTAAAGAATGGAAAATGCCCGGATTGTAATATAAAATTATCAATCCTTGGCAGAAAGTGTTCCAAATGTGGAAAACGGTATTAAATAAAAAGTTAGATGCATTTTGCTTTGCCAACGAAATTCCTCAGATCGACAATGAAAATGCCAACGCCCGATTGTGGATACAGCGGGATGGTACGGTTCTAAAGCAATATGTCATCTTTAACAGCATAACAAAAAAGAATATCCAGATCCTCACGCAAATGGCAAGGATGAAACGGCTGAAAAAGATTGAACAGTTGGTTCTTCCTCTACAGTTCGTATACACTGGGAAGGATATCGTCGGATATACGATGCCCTATTGCGGCGGAGTCACCCTAGAAGAGGCGATCGTGTCAGAAGATTACTCGCCCCAATCTATACTAGCTGCGTTTGAAAGCTTAGCGAAAGTAATCAACAAGCTACCTAGGAGAGTCCGGATAGGAGATCTTCACGGCAAGAATGTATTGGTCGAAAAAAACGGAGATATACACATTATCGATATAGATGGATTCAGTATATGTCCGCACTATATAATGACAGCCCCTATCTCCGGACTGCATGATTATGTGATGATACAAGGATTAAGAAAATATTGGGATCACAAAAATGAATTAAAAATCAGCAAGGATTCTGATGTGTTCTGTTTCTTTCTGCTATTTCTTCGGTGGATCATGCAGAGTTCCTCGCTGGAGATGTATTCTCCAGACGAAGTGTTCCGATATTTCGCTTATCTTGAACGGGTGGGTTTTCCGAATGAGATTCTGGATATGATCCATCAACTCTTTGCAGAAGGAGAAAATGTTCTGATTCCAGAGATATTGCGAAGGATAGATTTGTCTAACCTAGAGCAATATCAGTATAGGGAATTTGTAAAAACTTCCTCTATACATAAACAGCTGGAAGCAATAGGAGGATAATCCATATCTTTGTGCCGAGATTTGCTGAACGGCGTTACTCCACAAAAAAGATAAATGCTAGAAGGATTGTCATCTGCTGAGAAAATAGTTGAGATATAGATGGTATTGAAAATCCCCACAGTCTTTCCCCTCTTTGTCGGAGGATCGACTGTGGGGATTTTTTTGTTTTGGGATGTGTAGATGCAAACACCGTTTTTGTGGTTTGTATATACAGATTTCAAAACGGCTGGGATTTCAAAGGGATGGCTGATTCCTTTGACTCTGGGTTTCCAATAGGGGTGAAAGCACCCTGTTGGGACACGATTTTGCCGTGCAAAGTCTAGTGTGTTATACCTTTTGCGACCGCTGTTGGTGGAAAGGGGATGCTTCCTTACTGAGCATACCGTTTCCGGTGACAGCAGAACAGCCGGATGATCTGGCCCTCCGGGACGGGAAATATGTGGATTCGCTTGTGCGAAATCCGGCTGTTCGGGTGTGGGGATTCCTGGGAATCCGCAGCCTAATTAGAATTTTCTGACAAAAACCCCAAAACAATATATACATACGTACCAGCGTACCGAGGTCGGTTGTACACATGTACGTACGGTACACATGATTTTGGTATTTCCCTGTGTTTTTTCTTTCTACCGGTACGCCCTTAATTTGCACCGTGGAAAATCAAGGGATAGTGGAAAAAGGAAAAGAATACATCGCTTCGTATAATCAGTTTATCAAAGAGCGATGGTCGAAATCATGAACTCGATGTCGAATTGGGTAAAGAACAGATCGAAACGATGGAATAGGACATGAATCCGTGCATTCGATAACATGACTTGCCAAGGGGACATCGCAAATAAAAAATGGAGCAGATTTCTGCCCCAACCGACAATACACCTAACAGCGAACTGGCTTCGCCTATTTAACTACTGAATTAAGGAGAATAAGAAACATGAAAATTACGAACCAAACCACCAAGAATGCCATCAAGGCCCAGATCATGATGGCAAACTTCACCATGGCCGAGGTTGTGGATGCCCTATCCATGGAATATGGCTGGAGTGACAGCCTTTCCAACTTCTCTGCCAAGTTGGGCAGAGGTTCCCTGCGGTATGTGGAAGCCCTGCAGCTTGCCGATGTGATGGGATATGACATTGTATGGCAAAAACGGAGGGACGCAAGATGAAAGGACAATATGCGATCTTCCGTATGAAGAAGTACAAGGGCCAGACCATTTCCATGATCGAGGCCCATAATGAGAGCATGAAGGAAGCTTATGCCAGCAACCCGGACATTGATATCCAGCGGAGCAAGCTTAATTACCATCCGATAAATCCCAATGGCCGGTATCTGGGAGAAGTGGATAAGCTGATCCAGTCTTCCGGCTGCCGGGTACGGAAGGACAGCGTAAAGATGATCGAAGCGCTGATCACCGCAAGTCCGGAGTTCTTCGAGGGCAAGAAGCCCAGAGAAGTCAAGGCGTTTTTTGACCGGGCATTGGAGTTTATGAAATCCAAGCAGGCCCCCGATACATATATTTCCGCCGTGGTGCATGTGGACGAGAAAACGCCCCACATGCACTTATGCTTTGTGCCGTTGACGCCGGACAATCGACTCAGCGCCAAGGAGATCGTGGGCAACAAGAAGAAGCTGACCCAGTGGCAGGACGATTTCTGGAGCTATATGGTCAAGTTCTATCCCGATCTGGGGCGTGGAGAATCTGCCAGCAAAACCGGCAGAACCCACATTCCGCCCCGTCTGTTCAAGGAAGCGGTGCATCTGAATCAGCAGAAGGATATGCTGCTGGAACTGCTTGCAGACATCAATCCCTTGAATGCAAAGAAACGGGCAGCAGAGATCGAGGCTCTTTTGGAGAAGTATACTCCCGGTGTGGAGAAGATGCGTACCCAGCTGAAGAAGTATGATGCCGCCTTCAAGGAGCTGAAAGCAGAGCTCTCTGCACTGGAAAAGCAGGTGGATGCCAGCAAGGAAAGTGTCACCCGCCGTCTGGAACTGCTCCAGCAGGTGCAGGAACTGGAAAAGCTGCGCAAGATCGTGGATAACGTTCCTACGGAAATCCTTGCGCTTTACAATGACGCAAACCTTAGCAGAAAGGAAACTTTAATCCATGAATAATGACGGGAAAGCCGTAATCAACATTAGAAAATCCAACATTCAAGAAATTCGCCGAATTTTTCGGCGAATTTCTTTTCAATCTATGAAGCAGGAGGATATTGCCTATGAAGCATGAGGTCCCTATCTGGGAAAAAGCGAACCTGACCATTGAAGAAGCCGCTGCCTACTTTGGCATCGGTATGAACAAGCTTCGGGAGCTGACCGAGGATGAACAGTGTAAATTTGTCCTCTTCGTTGGTACCAAGCGACTGATCAAAAAACGCCTGTTCGAGCAGTATTTGGAACAGGCGTATTCTATATAACTGAAAATATTACTTAATGGTGGAATTTGAGGTCTGGATGTGATAAAATGTGTTTGTCAAATTCAGGCCTCTCCACCATGGAAAGGAGTTTGACAATGTCCGCAAAAAGAAAAGATAAAAAAGGGCGAGTCCTTCGGACGGGAGAGAGCCAACGTAAAGACCTGACTTACCAATATCGTTATCAGGATGTGACAGGAAAACGGCGTACCGTTTACGCACCCACGCTGGAAGAATTACGAGTCAAGGAAGATGAAATCAACAAGGCACAGGATTCCGGTGTGGATTACAATGCAGGCAATGTAACAGTCATTGAATTGCTGGAACGCTACATCAGCTTGAAGCAGGGTGTCCGCAATGCCACTAAGGTGGGATACAACTTCGTATATAACCTTGTAAAGAAAGAAGATTTCGGCTATCGGAAGATTCGGGATATCAAAATCTCGGATGCAAAGCGGTGACTGATGAAGCTGCAAAAGGACGGAAGAGGATACAGTACCATCACCAGTGTTCGCGGCGTTGTGAAACCCGCCTTCCAGATGGCCTTTGAAGAAGACATCCTCCCCAAGAATCCCTTTGAGTTCAAGCTGTCAGATGTAGTCAAAAACGATTCCCAAAAGCGAATTGCATTGACCAAGGAGCAGACGGATATCTTCATGACCTTTATCAAGGAAGATAAGCATTTCTCCTGCTACTATGACGAGTTTGTTGTGTTGTTGGAAACGGGTATGCGTGTCAGCGAACTGTGCGGGCTGACCAAACAGCAGCTGGATTTTGAGAAGCGTCGGATCTGGGTGGATCACCAGCTTGTCCGCAAGCCGGATTGCACTTACTATGTGGAAAAGACGAAAATCGAAAGCGGCTGCCGATTCATTCCCATGATGGACAATGTGTACAAATCGCTGAAAAGCATCATTGCAAACCGAAAGAAACCCTCTAAGGAATGGATTATCGACGGCTATTCCGGTTTCCTGCTGCTGGATAAGAACGGCAATCCCAAAGTAGCCATGCACTTGGAGCATCATTTCCAATGGGCGCTGAAAAAGTACCGAAAGCTGCATCCCGATAAACCGCTGCCGAAGATCACACCCCATGTGTTCCGGCATACCTTCTGCACCAATATGGCCAATGCCGGTATGGACCTGAAAAGCCTGCAATATCTGATGGGTCACTCCGATGCGGGAGTCACCATGAATGTCTATACTCATGCAAGTTATGACCACACAGAGCAGTCGATGCAGAAGATATTACAGTTCCAATTGCCGGAAAAGGCGCTTAAGTCGGGTTGACACACAAACACTGATTTACACCAAATTTACACCATTTGGCCGAGAAGTTACGTGAATTTACACCAATTTATGAAATCTAAAACTTTTCGAAAAGTTCGGATTTCTTATAAATAATATGTTATATGAGGTTTTAAGAGATGATAAAAATCCTTTTTTGTTGCCACGGCAACATCTGCCGTTCACCAATGGCAGAATTCATTTTCAAAGATATAGTGCACAAAAAAGGCCTTGACGACCTGTTTGAAATAGCGTCATGCGCAACGAGCGCAGAAGAACTGGGCAACCCCGTATACCCACCGGCGCGCGCAATCCTCGCCCGCCACGGCATCAGTTGCAAAGGCAAATACGCAAGGCAGATTACGGCTGCAGATTATGACAAATACGATCTGCTGATTGCGATGGAATCATACAATATCAGGAATTTAAGCAGGATAATAAAGGCAGACCCCCTCGGCAAAATACACAGACTCATGGACTACACACCAAAAGGCGGCGACGTTGCCGATCCGTGGTACACAGGAGACTTCGAGATAACGTATGAAAATATTTATACAGGTTGCTGCTGTTTGTTGGATAATATAATGACTTCGCGTAAATAATATACGCGAGGTGATTTATATATGACATTGACACAAAAAGAATCAAGTCTTATCAAAGAGCTCAAAGGCCAGGAAAAGCTATGCATCGACAAGTACAACAAGCATGCCGCCTGCGCCAAAGACCCACAGCTCAAAACGCTTTTTACACAACTTGCTCAAAAAGAGCAGGAACATCTGAATACGCTGACTCAGATTGAAAACGGCACCGTGCCACAGATGCCTGCATGCGGTGAAAAGAACAATAACGCCTGCCGGGGCGGAAGTTGTTTTACTGCAACCTACGCAATCGCCGGCAACCCGGACAAAGAAAACGACTGTTTCCTATGCACCGACTTGCTCGCAACCGAAAAACACGCCTCGCACCTTTACGACACCTGTATTTTTGAATTCAAAGACGAAGGCGTTCGAAGTGTTCTGAATCATATCCAGAAAGAGGAACAGGAGCATGGTAAAAAAATCTACGATTATATGGCAGTAAATGCCATGTACGCAGCGTAAAGAGACAAAAAAAGTTGGTCAGATTCATCAGAATCCGACCAACTTTCATTTTAAAAACTATTCACTCACGCCTTCTTTTTACGGATAAGCAAAATTCCCATCACGGCGCCAGAAGCAATCACAACAACAGCCGCAATAATAGTAACGTATATCCACATCATCTTTGTCACGCCTTTTGTATGGAAATGGAAGCAGAAACGTCCGCCCGGTGCAACATCGCCATATGAATAAAAGTCCATAACGTCGCCTTCTACCTGCATATTATCTGACCATTTAAAGCCAAAATCCATAACGTCCTTATCCTGACCAAGCATACTACGAGGCACAGACAGCTGAAGAACATTGCCTTTCACAGAATAATTAACCGTGCCTTCGACAGCCTCCCACTGCCATACACCCTGGTCATCAACACCAAGAGAACGCTCCAGCGTACATGTGCCATTTGACGGATTAACTCTGTTTATAACATACTCAAAGCCTTCCCAGTTTTTACTCATACCTGAATAATCCGTATCGATGAAAAGACGCATCCAGCCCGGATCGGTCTCAGGCGACAAAGCCTCAACAGTAGACACGTAAAAATACAAATTATCGTCATCGTACGCAACCTTGGACGTAACAATATCGTTTCTCATCGTAAAATTCTCATAATGACATCTTGCGTATCCGACAATGTCTCTGTCACGGGTACTGCCAACGTAATGTTCATATGTAATAGCATTATCCCATGCAGTCATATCATCTGAATTAATATCAATCGTCGCCGTACAGTCAATAGCAGTATCCTCTTCATCAAGACCCTTATACCTTCTGACATTTGCCACAAGCTGGTAATAATAATGGTCCTTCAATGCACCTGTAGACGGCTCAATGTCACGGCTGAACTCATCTGTAAAAGCATCGCAGAAGCCTGACCAACGGTAAGAAGTCCACTCATTCCATGCAGTAACCATAATCATATCGGGATCACATTCAATAGCAAAATCCCACTGTTGCTGGAAATTTCTGCCGGCAAGAAGACCAAGCTCATCTCTCGCATTCACATTGAATGTCTCGCCGCCATAAGAATATGAGTAAGAATATTCCAGAAAACGTCCGTCCTTTTCTATTTCACCTGCATAGCTTCGTCCCATTACGTCAGGACCGGCAGCCATATGTGTCAATTCGTAATACATAGAATCCGCATTCTGTGCAACACCTACAGCAATCTGCTCAGGTCTGCCGTCTTCTGACTCAACCCCGTAGCGGCACTGAGGATATATAGAGAGCCAGCCCCACTGGGCAAAATTACTGGACCCTTCGTTAAAATACGACGGCTGTATCTCCTGGAAATAGAACATCTCCTCTATCTCTTCCTTGTGCTCGTAATCTTTATTTAAGAAGTCAGTAAATGTCAGAACAAGTGGCTTGCCTTTCCAGATAAACCAAAGATCTTCATACTCTTCATTTGTATACCACTCTTCATACATAAACTGGAGCTGCGCAATTCTGTCATCGGCACTGCCTGCCAGATTCAGCCAGAAAACAATCTGCGGAACATCAACGCCGTCTTCCATCGCCTCATGCCACACCTTAAGCAAAGGATCCACGCCGGCCTCCCACATATATCTGCCGTTTGTACAGTCAAAGAATATAAAATCAACCTGTGCATCAGCAAGCATTTCAGCATGCTTTCTCAGAACAAATTCGTCCTGAGTCTTATAATATCCAAAAATTGGTTCGTTCCAGAAATATCCCGGCTCATAATATCTTTCAAAATGATTAAACCAGAACTCATCATTTTCTTTTACATTTTCTGCCGCCTCAGGATACTCCTCAATAACCTCAGTAAGGTTAACCGGTACACGATATCTACTGAAGTCGCAGTGCCACGTATGGTAAAAAATACCAACTGTTCTGTCATGGTCAGATCTCTCCGGCAATTCCGGATACGACGTATCTGTTCTTCCGAGGCCATCAACGTAGATCCATTTTTCCGGCTCAATTTCACCGGCAAAAGCTACCTGTGAAAAGCAAAGCACGAAAATCAAAACAAGTCCGATTACTTTAATAATACTTTTCATTTACAACTCCTGGGTTCATAACCTGCGTCACTGACAGCCTTCATGAGAACCTCGTCAGAAACGTCATTCGCAATCTCTACTACAGCCTTCTTCTTTTTAAGGTCAACAGTCACTTTCGTAACACCCTCGACCTCACTCAGAGCCTTTTCAACATGAGCCTGACATTTTACACACATCATACCATCGATAACAAGCGTCTTGTTCATCTTTTTATCCTCCATTTTCTTTTTATTTTCAGCGTAAATCTTCGCAAAATTAAGTCTTAATGCATTTGAAACGACGCACACGCTCGACAAGCTCATCGCAGCTGCGCCGAACATCGGATTCAATGTAAGGCCGAGACCTACAAAAGCGCCTGCCGCCAGCGGAATGCCGATGCAGTTATATATAAATGCCCAGAAAAGATTCTGGTGAATATTCCTGAGTGTCTTTTTTGACAACTTTATTGCAGCCGCGACGTCCATAAGGTCTGACTTCATAAGCACAACACTGCTGCTGTCAATTGCGATATCCGAGCCGGCACCGATTGCAATCCCCACGTCTGCCGCCATCAGCGCAGGTGCGTCATTTATTCCATCTCCTACCATCGCAACCCGGCCGTCTTTTCTGAGATTTGTCACGACAGCCTCCTTTTCACCGGGCAAAACGTCTGAAATTACCTCATCAATGCCCGCCTGAGCTGCAATCGCCTGCGCTGTCTTTCGGTTGTCACCCGTCAGCATAACAACGCGAATGCCCATTTTTTTAAGCTCCGCAACAGCACGCGCGCTACCGTCTTTTATAACGTCAGCAACAGCGATGATACCGACAATCTTATCTGCCTGTGAAAAGAAAAGCGGAGTCTTACCCTCTTGCGCATACTTTTCACCCACAGCCTGCAAATCGTCCGTCATATAGCCTTTTTCTGCCATAAATGCACTGTTTGCACCAAATATTTCCAGCCCGTCTATAACGCCGCGCACACCATGACCGGGGAGCGCTTCAAACTCTTCAATATCGCCGGCAACGTTGATGCCGCGACTTGTCGCTTCTTTTACAATAGCACTTGCAAGAGGATGCTCGCTTTTTATTTCAAGACCGAGCGCCAGAGCCAGCAATTTATTTTCATCGAAATCATCACAGGCGGTATATACGTCAGTAACAGACGGAGCGCCTTTCGTCACCGTACCTGTCTTGTCAAGTACGACAATATCCGTCTTACCTGTCTGTTCAAGAGACGTTGCAGTCTTGAAAAGAATACCGTTTTTTGCACCGACGCCGCTACCTACCATAATAGCAACAGGTGTTGCAAGTCCGAGCGCGCACGGACAGCTGATAACCAACACGCTGATGGCCCTTGCCAGCGCGTAGCCAAAATCTTTTCCAAGAATTATCCAGATAATGCACGATATAACGGCTATCACTACAACGACCGGCACAAAAACGCCGGATACTTTGTCCGCAATTTTTGCAATAGGCGCTTTTGACGCAGCAGTATTTTCTACCATCTCTATAATCTGGCCGAGCGTAGTATCGCCCTGTACTTTTGTCGCCCTGCACGTAATAAAGCCATGAAGATTTATCGTGCCGGCATAAACAACGCCGCCCGGATTCTTTTCAACAGGCAGACTCTCGCCGGTAAGCGCCGATTCGTCTGTCGTACTTGAGCCTTCTAAAACCTCGCCGTCGGCCGGTATATTTTCACCGGGACGCACAACAAAAACGTCGCCTTGGCGCATCTCTTCGACCGGAATAATCTGCTCAGCGCCATCGCGTATCACGTGAGCCGTCTTGGGCGTCAGGTCCATGAGCTTCTTAATCGCATTCGTGGTCTTGCCCTTGCTCCTCGCCTCAAGCGTCTTGCCGAGCGTTATCAGCGCAAGAATCATCGCCGCAGACTCAAAATACAGTCCGTGGAGCAGGTCATGCGAAAGAGCCGGATTTGCCGTCATACGGAAAACAACCGCGACGCTGTATATATATGACGCGCCGCTGCCCAGTGAAACGAGTGTGTCCATGTTCGGTGCCCTGCGCAGCAGGCTTTTTACTCCGTTTATGAAAAAATGCTGGTTGATTATCATTACAATTCCTGCCAGAAGCATCTGACAAAGAGCTGTTGCAAGCGGATTTCCGGTGAAAAAGGACGGTAGCCACCAGCCCCACATAGTGTGCCCCATCGAAATATACATAAGTGGCAGCAAAATGATAACAGAAGCTACGAGTCTTTTTACCATAGCCTTTGTGTGTGTATCTTCAATATCGTCTGTTTTTTTACTTTTTCCGGAAGTCTTGTCGTCTGCTCCGATTCCATATCCTGCCTGAAGCACAGCGTCACAAATACAGCTGTCAGATACATTATCCTCGCAAACTACATTCATAGAATTTGTAAGCAAATTTACCTGAACCTCTGTTACTCCCGGTACGTTTGATACCGCCTTGTGAACATGTGCGCTGCAAGCAGAGCAAGTCATGCCGGTAACTTTGAATTTCTGAGTCTTCATATAAATTTTTCTCCTTTGGCCTTTTCGAAACAAGGCTCTTGCTGACTTTCTTTTTTTGAAAACCAATATAGGTGATTATACTACAAAAAAGGGACACAGGGAAGATTAATAATCTTATTCTATCTTCTTTTGTTAACTAAATTGATTTGTTGCATACTGTTATCGTGAAATTGTTTCAACATTGTTATCACCGCACCTGAAATTGAAAAAAATCCGGAAAGAAACCAAGCGATTTCTGCAAGGCAGACTTAAAACTTTCGAAAGTTAAGAAAGTTGCAACGAGCACTCTTCAATGCTATAATGAAGAGTGGTATATTGCCACTAAAAACAACGGAGATTTTCGACAAATGACAAAGAAAAATGATACAAAAAATAATAAGAAAAAAAACCAGAAACCACTGCATATTATTATAATTCTTATACTGGTAATAGTGGCGGCTTTGGTTATTTTCAACGAATATAATTACAGAGGTGTGCGCAAATCAATCGATCTTGAATTGGGCGCCCCCATTCCTGAAGCAAGCGCCTTTGCAAAGAACAAAGATACAAAGGCAGATATACAATACGTAACAGATATTTCCACAATCAATATAACCAAAGAAGGCACGTATAAAGTCACTGTGAAAATCGGCAAAAGACAGCTTGACGTAAAGCTTAAAGTAGAAGACACGACTGCGCCGACTGCCGATAAAAAAATAGTTACAATCGGTACAAAAGACAAAATAACACCGGATAAACTCGTTGAAAATATCAAAGACGCAGGACTTGTTTCCATTTCCTGGAAAAAGGCGCCTGACTTTGGTGTGATTGGCGATTATAACGTACATCTGACGCTTAAAGACGAAGCGGGAAATAAAACAAAAATCAACACTGTTGTCAAAATCCGCGACGTATACGACGAGCTTGAGATTGAAGCCAACAAAGAAGGCAACGTGCCGGCCGCTAAAGACTACTTCCTTTTTGACGCACCTGACGCAGCATACGTCGGAGATTTATCAAACGTCAAAACAGACAAACCCGGCATTTATCCCGTAACACTTATCACAAACGGTAAACAATATACGTCAAAAATCAAAGTTATCGATACAGTCGCGCCTGTCGTAACTACATCGAGCAAAATTCTCCTTAAAGATTCTGCCGTTCCTGAAGCCCTGAGCTTTGTCGAGACTTTCACAGAACTATCAGGCGAGGTCACAGCGACATATGAAAAGCCGATTGACACGTCAAAAGTCGGCGAATTTACAGGAAAAATTATTGTTTCAGACTCTTCGGGCAACAAAACTACTGTTGAGATCAGTTATATTGTTGCAGAATTTGAATCTGTAACAATCGAAGCAGACGAACTTCCGATTATTCCCGAAAATATTATCAAAAATTACCATTCTTACAATAAAGTAACTCTCATTGAAGGCAACCTGCACCCTGAGACACTCGGTGCCGGCGAGCTCATATTCGATGCAGACGGCATGCGCCTTAGCGTATACGTAACAGTTACCGACACAAAAGTGCCTATTGCAGAGCCAAATCCTATGTCAGGATTTGTTAATTATCCGTTTGAAGCAGACCTTTTCGTGAAAAATATCGTAGACGGCACTGCCGTTACATGTTCCTTCAGCCAGACACCCGACTGGACGAAGGAAGGCATTCAGAATGTGGTAATCCAGCTTACAGATGCTGCCGGCAACAAATCTACAGTAACAACTACTCTTACTCTTGAGCTTGATACCGAGCCACCTGTAATTACAGGTCTTCTTGACAGATTCACATATCTTGATGAAGCCGTATCATACTTCAAAGAAATACGCGCAACAGACAACGCCGACAAAAATGTTGATATAAAAGTATCCACAGACCTTAATATCCACCAGCTCGGCAAGTACAAAGTAACTTTCACAGCGACAGATAAGGCAGGAAACGCCACAACAGCCTCAACAACTTTCACAGTTATAGAGATGACCGTTACTGATGCCCAGATAAAGGAAATGGCAAACAAGGTTCTCTACGGCGACGGCACTACACCCGGCATTATCAATGATTCTATGACGACAGCCGAAAAAGCATCCGCAATTTTCGACTGGTGCAATAAAAAGATTAAATACGTAGGCGACGACAATCACTCTGACTGGCGTCTTGCAGCCAAGAATGGCTTTGAGAAAAAGAGTGGCGACTGCTACACATTCTACGCCGTTTCACGCGCACTCTTAGAACAGCTTGACAACGTTCAGCTTCTTGAGATCAGACGTTACAGAGAAGCATCCACGCGTCACTACTGGCTCCTCGTAAACATTATGGATACAGGCTGGTATCACTTCGATACGTGCAACTTAGGTCCGTGGATTTCACCTGACCAGACAGGTCCCAGATACAGATGTTTCATGGAAATAGATTCCAATCTTGTTAAATACTCAACTCGTTATTGGAGATATGATGATATTTATCCCGACCGCGATGAAGAAGATGAAAATCTCTATCCTGATATTGCCACAACGGAATTTGTAGACCCTGAAAAATAAGCGAGGTTTTTATGATTAATGTTCTTGAATATCTTGAATATAGTGCTGAAAAATACCCGGACAAGATTGCTTTTTCAGGTTCAGGCAGCAGCGTTACCTTCAAAGACATGCTGGAAGGCGCTCACAATATCGCCCTTCGTCTTATAAACGCCGATGCCCACAAAGAGCCTGTCGTTATCAATATGACCAGAAGTCCTGAGATGATTGTTGCTTTCTTCGGCGTCATCGCAGCCGGCTGCTATTATGTGCCAATCGACGAGCAGATGCCCGCTCACCGCACAGAGCTCATCATGGACCGCCTGAACGCCCACTACGTAATTACTGACGGCACCACAAATGTTACTCCTCGCGAAGGCACGACTATATTTGATTACCATGATATGGTATCTTTTGCCGGTGAAAAGCAGCAAACTGCCGCACTTCTCGACAAAATCCGCAAAGAAGCAATCGACTTAGATCCTATATATATCGTTTTCACATCAGGCTCAACAGGCGTGCCAAAAGGCGTTGTCACGAATCACAGATGCGTAATCGACTATGTAGAGCAACTCACAAAAATAATCGGCGCTACGCACGACAGCATCTTTGCAATGCAGTCACCACTTTACGTAGATGCCTGCCTTAAGGAAATTTATTCCACTTTAAAATTCGGTGCAACGACACACATTGTTCCAAAAGAACTTTTCACGCAGCCTGTAAAGCTCGTTGAATATCTGAATGAAAAAGAAATAAACACAGTCTGCTGGGTAGTGCCTGCGCTGACATTTATTTCCGGTCTCAAAACGTTTAAGACTGTAGTGCCGACGCACCTTAAAACTATCGCCTTCGGAAGCGAAGTTTTCCCGCCAAAACAGCTAAAAACGTGGCGCGAGACTTTGCCGGATGCAAGATTTATTAATCTCTACGGCCCTACAGAAGCAACCGGCATGTGCTGCCATTATGAAGTAACAGATAAAACAGATATCGAAAAGCCTGTTCCTATCGGAAAGCCCTTCCCGAACAAGGAAATCTTCCTGCTTGACGACGACGGGAAACAGGTTGACCAAGGGCAGGTCGGAGAGATTTGCATCAGAGGAATCTCCCTCTCCCCCGGATATTTCGACAGCCCCGATATCACATCCAAAGCGTTCGTACAGAATCCACTCAACCCGCTTTTCACCGATATAATATACAAAACGGGCGACCTGGGCAGAATCAACGAAGACGGCGACATCGAATTTGTTTCACGCAAAGATTTCCAGATAAAGCATATGGGATATCGCATTGAGCTTGGCGAGATTGAAATGCTGGCTTGCAAAATAGACGGTGTTGAAAACGTTTGCTGTCTGTACGACGGTGAAAAGAAAAAAATATCAATGTTCTACATGGGAACAATAGAAAAAGGCGAGCTTGTTTCTCTGCTTAAGGACAAACTGCCACGATATATGATACCAAATACTGTAATTAAATTAGAGCTTATGCCACTTACAGCAAATGGTAAAACAGACAGGAACGCATTGAAACAAATGCTTTGATAAAAATAAAGGACGGTTTTTTATGGACGAATTACTTAACATTCTGAGCGAACTTCACCCCGATATTGATTTTGAAAAAGAAGAAAATCTCATCGGCGACAAGATTCTCGATTCATTCGATATTGTTACGATTATCGCAGAAGTTTCCGACGTTTTTGACGTAGCAATTCCTGCGCAGGACATTGTAGAAGAGAATTTCAATTCTGCAAAAGCGCTGTATGCTTTGATTAACAGACTCGAAGAAGAGGACGACTGATGCTTTTTACTTCCCTTGGATTTCTGGTATTTCTTGCAATACTGATACCATTGTATTTTCTTGTGCCAAAGAAGATACAGTGGATTGTTTTGCTTATCGCGAATGCCATTTTTTACGTATTTGCCGGCACCAGGGGATTGATTTTTATTTCAGTAACGATAGTGACGACTTATATCGCCACTATGATTATCGACCATCTGTACAATGTGCAGGATAAATATCTCAAGGACAACAAAAGTCTGCTTGGCAAGGATGAAAAAAAGGCGTACAAAAACAAGATGCTCAGAAAGCGCCGCATCGTTATGGCGTCATGTGCATTGGTAAGTTTTGGCATAATCGCCGTCATGAAATACTCCGGTCTGTTTTTGAGAGGCACTGAGTTTGCAAAGAGTCTTTCCTTGATATTACCCCTTGGTATTTCATATTACACTTTCCAGACAATGGGATATCTTATAGATGTTTACAGAGGTACGTACAAGCCGGAGAAAAACATTTTCAAGCTGGCACTTTTTACCTCGTTTTTCCCGCTGCTTCTGCAAGGACCGATTACCAGATTCGGGGATATCGGAAAGCAGCTTTATGAGCCTCATAAATTTGACACGCACAACTTTACATATGGTCTTGAGCGTATTTTATGGGGTTATTTCAAAAAAGTCGTTATTGCAGACCGTATTCTTATTGCCGTAAAAGAGATTATTTCTGAGCCCGGTGAATATCAGGGCGTATACGTGCTGTGCGGTATGGTATTTTACGCAATTCAGCTTTATTGCGACTTTACAGGCGGTATTGATATCACTATCGGTATTGCCCAGATTCTGGGAATCAAACTTCCCGAAAACTTCCTCAGGCCCTTCTTCTCAAAGAACATCGCAGAATACTGGCGCAGATGGCATATTTCACTCGGCGTGTGGTTCAGAGAATATCTCTTCTACCCTATTTCTGTATCAAAGCCGCTTCTTAAATTGTCAAAATTTACCAGAAATAAGATTGGAAACGGTATCGGAATGAGGATACCTGTGTACGTCGCCACTGTTACTGTATGGTTCATAACAGGTCTGTGGCATGGAAGTGCATGGAATTTTATCGTATGGGGTCTTCTTAACGCATTGATTATTATTGTTTCAGAAGAACTTTCTCCATTATATGCAAAATTCCACGGACATTTCCCCGGGCTGAAACAAAAATGGGGATACAGGCTGTTTGAAATTGGCAGAATGTTCTTTATTATGTGCTCGCTTCGCGTGCTCGACTGCTACCGCAATGTCGGCACAGCCTTTAAGGCTTACTCGACCATTTTCACAAAATTCAATTACAATATTCTGACAGACGGCTCGCTTCTGAAGCTCGGCCTTGGTATATGGGACTACGTTGTTGTTTTCGCAGGCGTTGCTCTTATTATATCAGTCAGCCTGATTCAGAGAAAAGGCAGCGTGCGGGACAGAATCGCAAAGAAGCCACTCGGAATACAGATGGCAATATTTGCCACGTTGCTTTTTGCTATATTGATATTCGGCGCGTATGGAATCGGCTACGATTCATCGCAATTTATATATACAGAATTCTGATTACACTGAAAAGGAGGCATTTTTATGAAAAACAAAAGATTTCGATTTATCATAAGTCTTACTGTGACAGTACTTCTTTTTGTATTTGTCTGCTACCTTGCCCAGTGTATTCTGATGCCAAAATATACCGGTGTACGCAAAGAAGGCGCGTTGATTTCCGAATACTATGACGAAGTAAAAGATCACGACGTTTTAATCATCGGCGACTGCGAAGTTTATGAAAATATTTCACCGATAACGCTCTGGGAAGAGTACGGAATCACCTCATATATCCGCGGCAGCGCCCAGATGCTGGTATGGCATTCATACTATATTCTGGAAGAAACTCTCAAATACGAAAAGCCTGACGTTGTTATTTTCAACGTGCTTGCGATGAAATACAACGAACCTCAGGACGAGGCTTATAACAGGATGTTTCTTGACGGAATGAAGTTGTCCGGCACGAAAATCGACGCAATCAAGGCTTCTATGACTGAAGAAGAGAGCATGATTACTTATCTGGCGCCGCTTTTCAGATTCCACTCCCGCTGGAATGATTTGTCAGGAGAGGATTTCAAATATATGTTTGGTGTTCCCAAGGTGTCTCACAATGGTTATCTGATGAGATGCGACGTTAAACCACTTGAAACCCTGCCCGCTTTTCGTCCTCCTGAATTTACAGATTTTGGCGAAAACGCTTACGCTTATCTCGATAAAATTACCAATCTCTGTAAGGAAAACGACATTGAGCTCCTGCTCATAAAGTCCCCCAGCGTATACCCTCACTGGTACGATGAGTGGGATGAACAAATCGTTGACTATGCCGCGCGCAATGGGTTACAATATGTAAACACACTTGAGCTTCAGGACACAATCGGAATCGATATGAAAATAGACACGTACGATGCCGGCAAGCACCTTAACCTATATGGAGCAGAGAAGTTTTCAAAGTGGCTCGGACAGTATCTGGTTGATACTTATGGAGTTAAGGACCATCGCGGCGACGCTGATACGGCTGAGCGCTACGAGAAAAAAGTTGAAGCATATTACGCGGAAAAAGCGCAGCAAGAAGCAGAGATTGCCGAATATGGCTACCTGAAGATTTTCAAGGATTACAAGGAGAATGATTGATATGAAAAAAACAAGACTTTTTATGGTTATACTGGCATTACTTATGCTTTGCACTATGCTTGCGCTCACATCATGCGGCGATGAAGACAGTGGCGTGGTTGTAGACCCTAACGCCACGAGCGTACCTTCACAAACCAGCGCATATTTTTTCAAGTCCGGTGAGTCAAAAATCAATCTGTTTATGACCCTGTCTGATGTGAAAAGTGCCCTTGGCGAGCCAAATGCTACTTACGAAAACCCCAGTTGCGGCTACGTAGGCATGGATGTTTTCTATCAATACAGCGGTTTTGAACTTACAATAAATGAGATTGACGGCACTCAGGTTGTTACAGATATTTTCATCGTAGATGATACTGTGTCTATTCCCGAAGGTCTGAAAATCGGTGACAGCGAAGAGAAAATTTCCCAGCTTATGGGTGAAAAATATACAAAAGACGGCAGTGCTTACAACTTTGTAGACGGCAATACTTTGTTACAGATTCTGGTAGAAGACGGAGCAGTGAAATCAATTGAATACAAACCTGCAAACTGAAAATAACATAAAAACATTAGGTATAATCGGCGGCATGGGAGCTCTCTCTACCGCTGAACTTTTTTATGACATCGTCAGGTTTACGAAGGCAGACGCAGACTGCGCTCATCTGCCTGTTCTTATTGATAACGATCCATCTGTACCCGACCGAACACAAGCAATCGAGCAGGGCAGCAACGCCCCTGCTGTGCATATTTCACGCAACATACAAAAACTGTCAGCGCAGGGTGCCGATATTTTTATCGTCTGCTGCAATACTTCCCATTATTTTTATGATGAAATACTCAAGGAAACCGGTGAAAATATTATAAATATGCCTTTCGTTACAGCCGGCTTTATATCAGAAAAAGGAATAAAAAAGGTGTGCGTTCTGGCAACAACAGGCACGATACAAAGCGGTATCTACACAAGAGCGCTGGAACATTTTGGTATTGAAGCTCTTATTCCCGGCATCAATGAGCAGCAGCAGATAATGGATATTATTTATAAAGATATCAAAGCCGGAAAACCTACTGACGAGGAGGCTTTTTACAAGCTTCTGGAAAAAGAAAAACATCTCCTGGGCGCGCAGACATTCTTGCTTGGTTGCACAGAGCTGTCTCTGGCGGCAAAGAACATGAGCTGCCGGCTAAAGGAACAATTCAGACTTATCGACCCGCTGGTAATAAATGCCTGCCATTGTGTGACTGCATGCGGCAAAGAGCTTACCTGCGAGGCGAAAAACATACTTAAGGTGATGTAAATGATTGGTATTTTGTTTTTATTGATTTACATTTGTCTGGGTGTATTGTTTGCTAACATTTACCTGACAGATTCAAGACCTTTTACCCGTGTGTGGGCAGGTGCTACTACAGGTGTCATATTCCTGATGTGTTCGCACGTGCCTTTTTCACTCTTTATGGACTTTACGATTCTTTCCCATATTCTGGGATTGCTTCTGACGACACTTCTTGTCTTTGCAGCATGGTTTTTCAAAAACCGACAGATAATCAGAAGCAACAATCTGGAAAGTCGCCGCGGCATTTCGCTTCTTGTGGGCTCGTGGAAAAATCCTATTATCAAAGGCGAGCTTGTTTGTCTTGCTTTTGTAATACCAATGACGATATACATGGGCATCTGCCTTTATAACCACACACTGAATGAAGTGGTAGACGGCGCATACTATACAGGCCAGTGTACTTACGGCGACATGAATTTCCATCTGGGAATTATTACCTCTATAGCCGAGCAAGGTACATTCCCGCCGGATTACAATATTTTCCCGGGCGTACAGCTTGATTATTACTTCTTCTGCGACTCAATCTCATCATCACTTTATATTTTCGGTTCATCCTTGCGCACTGCGTATATTATTCCGATGCTCGTAGCCTCATTCCTTACGTTTACCGGTTTCTGGATGCTTGCACTGCAAGTTTTAAAGCGTACTTCCAAAGCTGCCATTGCATGGGTGCTGTATTTCTTTAACGGCGGCTTCGGTCTCATCTATTTTCTGGATGGACTTGGCGGCGATGACAAGTCAAATTTTACAAGAATTTTTGACGAATTCTACCAGACGCCCACAAACTACCGTGATGGCGCAGTGTCCGGCACAGCCAATATTCAATGGACAAATACTGTTGTTGATATGATGATTCCCCAGAGGGCTACCCTGTTTGGCTGGATGGCTGTCTTTCTCGTTATTTTCCTGCTTTATAAAGCTGTTTTTGAAGATGAAAAAGGTCTGTATCTCCCCGCCGGTATCCTCGCAGGATGCCTTCCCATGATACAGACATACGCATATTTCACAATCGGCATCGCTGCCATTTGCTGGATTATTTTCACAGTTGTACGCAACAAATTCAGTCTGAAAACAATCTTTTCATGGCTGAAGTTCGGCTTGCCCGCGCTGGCACTGTCAATTCCCCAGCTCATGATATGGATTTTCGGTGCAACAGACGGCGAAGGCTTCATACGTTTTGCCTTTAATGCATACAACGAAACGGACAACTGGCTCTGGTTCTGGGTGAAAAACGTCGGCATTGTGTTTGTGCTTCTGCTCCCGGCGATTTTCAGCGCGTCAAAACGCCTTAAACTTTTCTACTCAGCCGGCATAGCAATTTTCCTGCTTACCGAGTTCGTCGTTTTCCAGACTCTGGTATACGACAATAACAAATTGTACCTGATGTGGTATGCCTTTTCCGTTATAATCGTTGCAAACTTTATGGTAGATTGTTTCGACAAACTCCATGAGATGAAGGTCGCTCGAGTGCTGCTGGCAGTTATTGTAATGGTAGTCGCTACCAACGCCGCATTTTTCACGATGTGCCGAGAGATTTATTCAGGTACAGATGAAAAGGCTTATTGCCTCTACGACGCACAGCAGGTCAAGGCAACTGAATTTATTCTTGAAAACACAGAGCCCGACTCACTTTTCTTGTCAAATTACGACCACAATAATGCCATTTCCTGTCTGACAGGCCGTAATATTTTCGTAGGCGCCGGTACGTTCCTCTATTCCCACGACGTACCATATTCAGACCGTCAGAAAATAGTAAAAGAAAGCTTTACTGACGAGGTTGCTTTTGAGGAAAACAAAGAGCTTTACGGCTTTGATTACGTTTATATTTCAAATTCCGAAAAATACAATTTCAAGGGCCTTATTCTGGAATATTTCCAGACAAATTATACCTGTGTATATAACGAAGACAACATTCTGATTTTCGATGTAAGGAGCTGACAGATTATGGACAAATTTCTCAAACCGATGCGTATTTTTCACAATTTTTACTATCATGATGTAGGCGGCGACAGCGCCCCTGTCGATGCTAAAAAGAAGGTCGTTGAGAATTTTTTAGATGATCTGGATAACTGCGGATATGGCGGTTTTGTTGCCAATATAAACCTTGATAATTACCTTTGCAGCCCTGAAAACGACGCCCTTTTTGTTCATTGTATTGAATATGCCGCAAAACTGAATATGCGCGTGTGGATTTATGACGAACACGGATATCCGAGTGGCGGCGCCGGCGGACTTACACTCAAAGAAAATCCCGATTTTGAGGCAAGAGCGCTTGCCTGCGTTACAAAAACTGCCATTTGCGGTGAGCAGATTACGATTGATCTTCCATATGGCCACGAAGCGCTCGTCTGTGCATACGCGGTAGATAAAAACGATTTGCGGACCGACCTTAGTAGTTATGTCGGCGAAAATGACCGTCTTGAGTGGACTGCCACATGCGATTGCGACGTTTACTACATGGTGTCAAAGCACAGCTACGAATACACTCACGCTGCCCATAACGTTCATTCTGCGCGTCGTTACATTAATTTGCTTGATAAGTCTGCCGTTAATGCATTTATCAATAATACGTACAAAAAATACCATAATCTGGTTGGCAAATATTTCGGAAATACCATTCAGGCATTTTTCACCGATGAGCCATCTTTGATGAGCGCATATATCAACACTGCATTGATTCCGCCAAATGTTACAGACCCTATTGATGAAAATATCCCGATGCTCCCTGTGTGCAACTGGGATAAGTCAGTATTGAATGAATATTTCGCCCGCTATGGCAAAGATTTGCGTTTTGATTTGCATTATTTGTTTGGCGGCGACACTACTGAGGCAAAAAACGTCAGATATAAATACAACGAATTGATTTCAGACCTGCTTGAGGCTTCATATTTCGGGCAGATCGGCGACTATTGCAAGAGCGTCGGCATACATTTTTCCGGCCACGTTCTACTTGAAGAGAGCCTGCTTCATCATTCTGTTTTTGAAGGAAATCTTTTCCAATTTATGACACATATGGGAATTCCCGGCATTGATATGCTGACAACTATTCCCAGAAATATCCTGAATCAGGCAACCACAGTCAAAGTTGTTGCGTCAAGCGGTGCATGGCATGGTAAAAAGCATGTGATGTCTGAATCTTCCGGTCACGTCGAAGGTGCCAACAGCATAAAATTCGGCCCGGCTGAGATTGTAGGCAGTATCTGCACACAATTTGCGCTCGGAGTCGACACGATTGCTTCTTATTACGGCCACGGCTCATATACGAAGGAAGAAAATGCCACTTTCTGTAATGCTTCCGGTCGTCTTTGCAAGTTTTTCGAAGGTGGCGAATCCACAACTGACGTGCTGCTCTACTATCCGATTGACAGTATGTGGAGTGAAAATATAGGTTCCGATAAGGATTTAGGCCAGCGCGAGTACACTGCCGCCGCCCTTGCTACAAACAGCAGTTGGGAAAAATTGGTAAACAGCCTGATTCTTGCTGATTATCAATATGATTGCGTTGATTTTAAAGCTCTTCTTGATACCAAATCAGACGACAGCGGCTTTATCGTAAACCCAATAACAGGTCATAAATATTCTGTACTCGTTATTCCAAAAGTTGTTTCGCTGACAAAGGTGCTTCTCCATAAATTGGCAAATTTCGCCGCTAATGGCGTGAAAATTATCTTTGAAGACTTGTCTGCCGATGACTTATTTATCCCCGAATGTGCAGATGACAATTCTTTGTCTGCATCATGCCACGTTCTGATTAATTCAATATTGGCATCGCCCACAGTTATAAACAGCCCTTCGTGTGATCATACTCTGTCGCTGCTCCCAACTTTTGCGCTTCGCCACGTACTTTTTGAAGAGAGCGACCCCGGCGTTCTGTCTTTGCACCGGAGAAATACTGTTTCCGGCTTTGATTCTCTGTATTTGCTGTCAAATCTTGACAACACAACAAAGAATCTTCATGCAAATTTCGCTGTCGATTGCCCCTCCGGCAAACTTAGCGTCACTATTTGCGATGTCAGGACCGGCGACCTTCATTCATTTGACGCGCAGGCAGAAAATGGAAGATGCAACATTACAGTTGATGTCGATGGCTACAGCGGCGTACTTGTAGGTTTTACCTCTTTATAACAGGTCTTACCATTTTTTTACTGTCATCACTAAAATAAAACAGCCAGTAACCATCATATTGGCTGTTTTTATATTTCTTTTTCGCATAGACCCACCTTCCATATTCGTAGGTTCTTTTTTGCTTATTTCCGGGCACGCCAATAATGGTGAAAACTGCCTCACCGGCAGTATATTTGCCTGCCAATAAATGGCCGAACAGCTTAAAAGCCCTCTCTGCCACAGAATAAAAGCCCGATGAAAAAATTAACCCTTGTGCTTTCAGATAATTGATATTCTGAACAGGCCCCCACTTATAATTGACGTTCACTGTCTCAAACGGATCAAACGCGCCGCCCTCAGAAGCCGAATCCTCCTCAAAAGCCGAATCCCCCGCATACGCCTCCACAAGACAACACCGCGCAACCCTTACACCTTTAAAAGACACATAAGCGTACACGGCAAAGCCCTTTTCACCTGCAAAGGAAAGAAAATCATCAATTGCGGAAGCTGAAATGCTGAAATATACAAAAGTTCCCTTCGCCCCCGGCGCAAAACGACGCAAAATCAACTCGCCCTGAGCACCAATCTCAGATTCCATAACCAGAAAAAGGCAATCTGACATCTGATCAACCTTGCATTTGACAGTATAACAACCTCCGTTTTTGTCGCGGCAAGGCTCAAAAGATACGTATCCTGCTGTTTTATCGGCAAAAACAGACGCGAGCTTATAATATCCTTCCATAAAAAAACCGCCATAAAATTAAGTTCCCTTAATTCTATGGCGGAAAGTAAATCAATATAACAAATTATCTGAAACGATAAAGAGAATCAGCAGCATATACAACGCCATCACAGATAAAGGAACCGTTGCCTTCCAGTGTCTGCCATACATTCTTAGTATTGTCATTTGTGTTGTCATATACGTGAATGTCTGTTGCAGGTGTAGCACCGCCGGCAACGATAAACATCTTTTCACCGGTCTGAGCGTTAACAGCGATATCAACAATCATAAGAGCTGTACCTGCCTGAGAACAGAACACGTCGCCGATACGCATATCAGAAGTGGTAATTCTTTCCATCTGGAGCTTGAGAGAAGCAACGTTGCTGTACAACATTACCTGCTGCAGATAATATCTGAAAGAATCGTCGCTGTCACCGAGCCACACGTCTTTATGTCCACAGGCACTGCCATCGCCATGTTCAAGACACCATGACAAAATGTTCTCGTCGAGCTGCGTCTTATCAAGTCTGCCGCCTTCAATCCATGTTTTATAATCACAAACAAAGGCCGGCGTCGTACAAAGTTCAAATGAAATTGTCTCATGTGCACCTTTGCTTCTCAGATACTCTGCACGGAGTCTTATCATAGATCCTGCAGCACCCTGCAGACTACCAACATTTATCAGTTCAATATTGAACACACCTGCGATAGAACCCTCGCCATAATCTACCAGAGAATTTGAATCTCTGTCGTAGCGTTTGGGCATCGTACCGTATGTCTTTAATGAATACGAACGTAAATACTCTGCAAAGCTACCTGCTTCAACAGCCACACGTTCAAAACCTTCCGGAGCTGTAAAACGAGTGCCGACAGTATTATTGCTGACAACAACGTCGTCCGGTCTTGCGGTCGGAGTCGGTGTTATAACAGGAATCTCCGTCGGAGGCAGAAGTTCAGTTGCTGTCGGTGCGACAGCCGTAGCAGTGGGAGCAATCGTCGGTGTAGCCTCATCATCGCTGAACGCTGCTTTGAAATCATCAAAGAAAATGATAACAACAAGCAGAGAAATAATAATAAGACAAAGGGAAGCAACCATCAAAATAAATCCGGTGTTGCTTTTTTTACTATAATTATCTTTCATCTTCTTCTCCTTCCGGACTATCGTCCTTTTCATTTATAACCTCATCGTAGTCCTCGCCATACAGATCTTCGAGTGTATCAACCGGCGGCTTCCAGTCAGGAATAATAACACCATCATCAAGTCGGATTTCGTCTGTTTTTGTCTCTTCAGCCGGCGTTTCCTCGCCATTTTTAGACTTGTCTGCCTTATAATTATCAATCATAAACTTCTTGATAACAGGGTAAGTAAAGGATGTGTTTACAAGACTCATAAATCCCATGCCGATTGCCACATATACAACAACACTAAGCAAGAGCGCCGGAATAAGGTCAAATAACAGAAGTGGCAGAACGATTATTACTGCATTCAACAATACTATACCAAGATTTGGCAGCCACTTAACGAAAGCAAACAACATCGCATTCTTGTAAAGCTGTTTGAGAGTCAGATTGAACGTTACAATCATAGGATATATATAAAGCATCATGGTGAAAAACAGCACCGTCAGACAAATCAGCAATAAAGTAGAAAAGAATCCTACCCATCCCGGGAAAGCCTGTTCAAGCGGCGCACCGCGTGTTGTGATTGCAAGCACAAATGCCGTATCAACCATTATAAGGAATCCGAGAAGTGCGTTGATAATCGAAGCCTTCGTCGCCATTTTCAGATTACTTCTCGTTTTTGTAATATAATCATGCCAGATAAAGCATGGCTCTCTTTTCACAAAAGACTTGATAATATACATAAATCCTGCCTTGCAGGGTCCTAACGAATACACAGGCATAATGGTGAAAAATGACGTCACAAAAACAAGGCCGATAATGTAAACGTGCGTGCCTTCCGGTGTTTTCATCGCATCAATCATGCTCTTTCCTACAAGAGTAAAATATAACGATACAGACAGCATGTAGCTGAGTGCCGCAAGCGCCATGGGAATAAGATTGCAGATAAAATACATAAAGTTAACTGCAACCAATTTATATTTCTTCAGCCAGAAAATTTCCCAGAATCTGAAAAACGCTCTTTTTTCAGGAGCTCCTTTTTCAATTCCCTTGCCATCATCAAGATATAGCAATTTTCTAAAAAGTTTCAATTCTCAGACACCTTCTTTTTTGTCCAGGCAATGATTATTTGCCAATTTTTTCCAATTCTTCAAGCTCTTTTTCAAGGTCGATACGCGGGAAAAGTACTGCTCCCTTTTCAACCTGAGCGCCTGCAGGATATTTTCCCCATGCATAGCTGCTCTCCCAGCCTGTAAGTTCCTCGCCGCTGATACCGAGCTGCTTCTGAATCTTTGCAGGAGTAGAAGGCATACAAGGTTCAATGAGAATTGACACAATACGGATACCTTCAAGGAGCGTATACATTACTGCAGCAAGACGTTTCTTTGTAGCTTCATCATCAAGATTCTTTGCAAGCACCCACGGAGCTGTCTCATCAATATACTTGTTAAGGCGTGAAACGCATTTCCATATCTCGGTAAGAGCTGTCGGGAATTCAAGCTTGTCATAATTTGCCTCAACAGTAGACGCGAGTTTGCCCAGCATATCCTGAATCTCAAAATCAAGCGGCTCATTTGTCATCTCATCTGGCATTATACCACCAAAATACTTAATCTGCATCGAAACAGTACGTGATACAAGATTTCCGAGGTCATTTGCAAGGTCAGAATTGATTCTGTTAATCAATGCTTCATTTGTGAAAGTACCGTCTGCGCCGAACGGAACTTCGCGCAGGAGGAAATATCTGATAGAATCTGTACCGTACTTACCAACGAGAATAGCCGGGTCAACAACGTTTCCGCGTGATTTACCCATTTTCTGGCCATCAATCAGGAGCCAGCCGTGTCCGTATACCTGTTTTGGAAGCTCAAGTCCGAGAGCCATAAGGATAATCGGCCAGATAATTGTATGGAAACGTACAATCTCCTTACCTACGAGGTGAAGGTCTGCCGGCCAGTATTTCTTGAAGTCAGCGTCGCCGCCCTCTTCGTCAGAGCCGTAGCCCTGCGCCGTAATATAGTTTGAAAGAGCATCGAGCCATACGTAAACGACGTGTCCGGGATCGAAGCTTACCGGAATACCCCAGTCAAACGTAGATCTTGATACACACAAATCCTCAAGACCAGGTCTTAAGAAGTTGTTGAGCATCTCATTTTTACGTGAAACAGGCTGAATAAAGTCTTCGTGTGTTTCAATATATTCAATCAACCTGTCCTGATATTTTGACAATCTCAGGAAGTAGCTCTCTTCTTTTGTGAGCTCAACGGGTCTGCCACAATCAGGGCATTTGCCGTCTTTGAGCTGAGTCTCTGTCCAGAAAGACTCGCATGGAGTGCAATACCAACCTTCGTATTCACTCTTATAAATATCTCCCTGATCATAAAGCTGTTTGAAAATCTTCTGTACAGCCTTTACGTGATGGTCGTCTGTCGTTCTGATGAACTTGTCGTTTGTGATTTCCATCAGATCCCATAATTTGTAAATATTTTCAACGATCTCATCAACGTATTCTTTTGGTGTAACGCCCTTTTCAGCAGCTTTTCTCTGAATCTTGAGGCCGTGCTCGTCTGTACCTGTAAGGAACATTACGTCGTAGCCTTTAAGGCGTCTGTATCTTGCAGCTGCATCTGCAGCTACTGTCGTATATGAGTGTCCGATATGAAGATTACCGCTTGGGTAATAAATCGGAGTGGTAATATAATAAGTTTTCTTATCCATTGTCTGTCCCTCCATATAATTACATAAGAAAATATCTGAGTTCACTAATGATTTTCTCTGTTCTGTCATCACTTGCAGCCAGCTCAGGATATTTTTCTGAAATATCTCTGAAAAGTCTTGCAGCCTTCTTTGAGTGTTTGTAGTTGCTCATATCATCGTTTGTCGCATGATTTTCCTGAAGTCCGGTGAAAATATCGCAAATACCTTTGAACATCTGTTTATCTGAATATTTGCCAAATTCTACCTTGCCGTCAAGCATTTCCTGCATTATTTCAGTCATTTTGCCTTTCGTTGCACAAACGTTTGAAAGATATGAAAGGCCGATTGTATTTTCACAGCCTTCTGCAACTGTATAATAGCGGGCTTCAATCTGTGTGTAGTCAAATTCATACGCCACAGCGATTTTGCCCCAGCCTTTTAAGTTTTCTGATAAATAAATCAATACTTCATTGCCGCCCGCACCGGGCATGTTTACGTGAATCGCGCCGGCACAATACAGTGAAAATTCCTCGTGTCTGCCAAGCACTTTTATAATATCCACGTCTTCTTCTCTTCCACAATGGCCCCAGAGTGCAATGCCGAATTTTACAATCTCTCTTTTGTCAGATTCTGTCATCATACGCAATGCTTCTGTGCGCATTTTTTCTTTGTCTATGCGAAAACGTGACAACATAATAGACAAGACAGGGTCTATGATTGTTATTGCAGCATATTTTCTGATTACCGTCTCTGCCTTTTCACGATTGGCATCGCAAGGTTTTTCAATCTGCTTGCGGATTGTTCTGGCAATCTTGTAATTGACAAGCAAATGCTGCTTTATTCCATAATTGCCACGAAGAATCGTGCCTTCAAAAGCGCCTGGAACCCACTCTTGCCCTTCAGGAAGATTCATATCTTCGTGATCAGGCAGAAGTGCGTCTGCATACGGTTCGCCGCTATTGAATTTATTTAAAAGAAACTCGTAAATACTCATTATTTATCCCTTAAAACTGCACTGAATTTGTATTCAAGGCCTGAAAGAATCTTCTTCATGCTCTTGTTTACGTCTTCGTCTGTAAGTGTTTTTGTCTCATCACGGAAAGCAAGTGAATATGCCATACTCTTCTTGCCTGCCTCAACCTGCTCGCCCATGTAGCAGTCAAAGAGTTTGCATGATTCAAGAATCTTGCCGCCTCTTTCTCTGATCATCTGCTCGATGTGACCTGCCGGTACTTCCTTATCGATAATAACTGCGATATCTCTTGTAACTGCCGGGAATTTAGGAAGTTCGCGGCTCTTTGGAATATCGACAGCGTTTTTGAACAAATCTGCTGTCTTGATAATAGCAACGTATGTTTCCTCAGGGCATTCAAAGTTTGCTGCTACCTGCGGATGGATCTGTCCTAAGAGACCTGCTTTTTTACCGCCGATGATAAGCTCTGCTGTACGTCCCGGATGCATTGACGGGTCATCTTTTACAGGCTCAAATGAATATTTTGCAATTCTGAGCTTCGCAAGAAGTGCTTCAACGTCGCTCTTGAGCTTAAAGAAGTCGCCTGCGTTGTAAAAACCGAATGTGATGAGCTCGCGGTGTTCGGGAAGCTCTTTGGGGAATTCTTCTGTCTTTACATAAATATATGAAATCTCAAATGCTTTTGCCGTTGCTACTCTGTGTGCGTGGTTGTGCGCAAGAGTCTCAAGGATTGAAGGAAGCATTGTCGTACGCATTACGCTGTAATCTTCTCCTAAAGGATTGGAAATAATTACCGCATCACGAAGAAGCGAATCTTCTGCAAGGCAGAGCTTGTCAAAGTTTGAAGGGCTTCCGAATGAGAAAGTAAGCATCTCATTATATCCCATAGCAACCATTGCATTTCTCATATTATCGCGCAGCTTCTGCTCTCTTGTCTTGCCGCCGATTGTATTTTCACAGCTTGCAAGGAGGCTTGACTTGATATTGTTATAACCATAGAATCTTGCAACTTCTTCTGCGATATCTGCCTGGCAGATGAGGTCCTCACGGAAGCTCGGCGGAATAACATAACCTTCGTCAAAGTTTACTTTGCACTCAAGATTTGTAAGAATCTCTTCCATTTTTTCACGTGTAGCATCGATGCCGATGAAATTATTGATGGCATCAACGTTGCATTTTACCTTGCGCTCCTGCTTCGGAGTTGAATATACGTCGATCATGTCTGTGCAAACCTTGCCGGCGCCGAGCTGGCTTACGAGAGATACTGCTCTGCGGATTGCTTCATGGCATGTAATGCAGTCAAGGCCCTTTTCAAAGCGTGAAGAAGATTCTGTACGAAGGCCAACGCTCTTGCCGCCGCGTCTGATTGTTACGGCGTCGAAAATAGCTGATTCGAAAACAATCTCTGTTGTATCTTCTTTAATCTCGGAATTGAGACCGCCCATGATACCTGCAAGACCGATAGCCTTTTCATTGTCAGCGATAACGAGCATGTTTGTGTTGAGCTTGCGCTCCTGTTCATCTAAAGTAACGAGAGTCTCGCCTTCGTTTGCGCGTCTTACGATAATCTTGTCGCCTGCGATATTTCTTCTGTCAAAAGCGTGCATCGGCTGACCGTATTCAAGCATTACGTAGTTTGTGATATCTACAATATTGTTTATAGGACGTACGCCTGCAGCGCTGAGCTCGTCTCTCATCCATTTCGGAGAAGGCTCAATCTTTACGTCTTTAACGAGCCATGCGCAGTAGCGTGGGCAAAGGTCGGGAGCCTGAATGTCAACTTCGATCTCGTCTGCTGTCTTTGTATCAAGGTCGGGAACAACATTTACCTCAGGCTTTGCGAATTTGCCGCCCATTGTGATGGCAACTTCGCGCGAAAGACCGAGAATGCTGAAACAGTCTGCTCTGTTTGATGTGATCTCAAATTCAATAACTGTGTCGTCTGCGCCGAGAACGTTGATAATATTTTTACCGATGAATTTATCGAGCTCTTCTTTGCTCATACCTTTGAACATCTCAACGTCTTCAAGAATCATTACGCCGTCGTTGTTGCTGTTATAATCTTTGCAGTCAAGGCCGATCTCTTCAAAAGAACACATCATACCGTTTGATGAAACACCGCGGAGCTTACCGCTTGTAATCTTGCGGCCTTCTGCGATAATCGCGCCATTGAGTGCTACCGGAATATGCGCGTTTTCCCTGATATTGGGTGCGCCTGTAACGATCTGAACAGGCTCGCCTGTGCCCATATCAAGCTGGCAAACATGCAGATGGTCTGAATTTTCGTGATCCTTTACTTCAAAGCAATAACCTACGAGTACGTTCTGGATCTCCGCGCCTTTTGATTCAACTGCCTCAACTTTACTGCCGCTGAGAGTCATTTCACTTGCCAGATTATGGATCTGTTCGGGACTGTCAGCCGTTACGTCTGTATATTTTAATAACCATTTAATCGGTGCTATCATTTCTTAATCATCCTTTCAGTAAAAATATCATCAGAACTGAGATAAGAATCTCATGTCGCCTTCGAACAGGTGTCTCATATCTGTAATACCAAATCTTGCCATCGCTGTTCTTTCAATACCAATACCAAAAGCAAAACCGCTGTATTCTTCAGGGTCGATATTGCATCTTCTGAGTACGTCGGGGTGTACCATACCGCAACCTAATACTTCAATCCAGCCTTCGCCCTTGCACATCTTGCAGCCCTTGCCACCGCATGTCCAGCAAGAAACGTCTACTTCTGCGCTTGGCTCGGTAAATGGGAAATGGTGAGGTCTTAAGCGGATTTTTGTATTTTCACCAAACATATGCTTGGCAAATATTTCCAATGTGCCCTTAAGGTCACCCATCGTAACGCCCTTATCAACAACAAGTCCCTCAATCTGGTGGAAAATGGGTGAATGTGTGGCGTCAACGTTGTCTGCTCTGTATACTTTGCCGGGGCAAATTATCTTAATCGGAGGCTTCGCGTTTTCCATTACACGGATCTGAACGCTTGATGTCTGTGATCTTAAAAGCATATTGTCTATAATATAGAATGTGTCTTGTGTATCTCTTGCCGGGTGGCTGTCAGGAATGTTGAGCGCCTCAAAATTGTAGTAGTCAAATTCTACTTCAGGACCGTCTGCAACAGTATATCCCATGCCGATGAAAAGGTCCTTCATCTCGTCTGAAACGACATTTATAGGATGAAGTGTGCCCTGACGCTCAAAGCCTGATGGCATTGTAACGTCAATTGCCTGAGCCGCGAGCTTCTTTTGAGTCTCCTGAGCTTTAATCTCTTTTGTCTTTGTAGAGATGCTGCTTTCGATGTGCTCTCTGACAACATTTGCCAGCTGACCGATAACCGGTCTTTCTTCTGCACTCAGTGCGCCCATGCCACGAAGAACTGACGTCAGCTCGCCCTTTTTACCAAGGTAAGCAACTCTCAGTGCGTCAATGTCTGCAAGGCTGTCTGCCGTGCTGATTTTATCATCAAAAATTTGTTGTATTTGTTCTAATTTTTCTTTCATTACAACCTAAACCTCCGAATCATGTACATGAAAAGTCACCCTACATAATAACCCACAAAGTGCCTTTTTGTCAATAAAAACAGCCCCTTTTTCAGTACTACTGAAAGATTTTTCGTTTTCTGAAAAATTGTTCAATTGAAGCCGCAACACTCTGCAAAGATTTATTGAATTTTTCACAGAATTATTGTATTCTAACCGCACCCGGAGGTGTCCTTATGAAAAAATCATTTATCCTTATATCATTATTAATTGCATTGCTCTGCATACTGTTTGTCGCCTGCACAGACAACAGCGATGCGCCCTCTCAGAGCCCTGAGCCCACGGCCACGCCAAATCCGGACGCACTCGGATTGTTCACGGCAGACGTCACATATTCTTTCCCACCTGACCAGGAGCTTTATTCTTACTATGAAAAATCATTCGAAGAATACAAAGAGGCCTGTGATTATTACGAAAAAAAGGGTTTTACCCTGTATAACGAGAACGAGAAAAACGGCAACCATTTTGCAACGTATACAAACGGTGAAAAGCTGGCTCACATTTACTGGATAGAATGCGAAGAAGAACTCAGCGTTATTTTGTCACCAACAACCGGTAAAAATCTGCCGGTAAAAGAACCTGCTGTAACAACAGGCGACGTACCGACAACTGTTACACAGTTAAAGGGCACCGGCGAAGACTCTATGGGATACATAATCCAGCTTGCAGACGGCAGCTTCATTATTTACGACGGCGGCCCGATTGATGCAGCCCAGGAAATCCTCGACACTCTGAACTCACTTAAAGTAACTGATGAGATTATCGTTCGTGCGTGGCTTCTGACTTACGCAGATAACAATCACACAGGTGCTTTCAGAAAAATAGCCGGCAGCTATGCCGACCAACTCAAAGTGGAGACAGTAATTGTTGCTCCGGCTGAAGATAAGATTGCCAATTTATTGAATAAATCCTATATTAATGGCTCTGTAAAATACGATGTCGCAAAGCTTGACGGTTGCAAACTGTGCTATGCGCACACAGGCATGGACTTTACATTCTGCAATGTAAAGCTTGAAATACTTTTCACCCCTGAAGAATTGTACAATTGCGACCCTCCGCGCCTTACTGACGACCCTATCCCCTACAACAAGGAAGAATTCAATAACACCGCAATGGTGTCAAGAATCGTTACCGATAAAGCTTCCGTTCTTTTCCTGTCAAACGTTGGCGTGCAAAGTGGTCGCAGAATCGGCATGTATTACGGAAATTATCTGAAGAGTGACGTTTGTCAGGTGGCAGAATATGGCAAAGGAGACATGCCTTTGTACTTCTATAATCTGGTAGAAGCTCCTGTACTTTTCTGTTCGACGACAACCGAAATTTACAACAGCGATGCGACTAACGCGTCAGTGCGTCATACACTTGCAAAAATCCCTTCTACCGACAAATTGATTCTCCTCGACAGTGAAAACACTTCAATCTGCCTGGACGATGGCTTTTCACCGGCAAAAGAGAACGAATCTATCACACCTTCTTATGAATACACATGCCACAACGGTGAAAAAATCGAGTACTTCTACGGAATGACGCAAGAAAAGCTTCTGGAAGTTTTTGCCACTTACGAAGCTGACGGATATGACAAATATTCAAGTCACGATGCCGGCGGAAACCTAAGTGCCACATATACAAAAGGCAGCCGTATGATTCACATTTATTGGTATAAGGTTGAAAAGAGAATGGCTGTTGTAACTTCTGAAACCGGTGCAGTCAATCTCCCGCCAAAGACGCCATTGGTAACAACAGGCAATGTTGAAACAACTGTCACACAGCTCAAATCTGTGGAAATAAATGGTATGGGTTATGTTGTGCAGCTTGCAGACGGCAGCTTCATTATTTACGACGGAGGCTACCAGAAGGACGACATAACAGAAGAACTTATGGACGTTTTACGCAGCAGCACCGCATCAGGTCAGGATATCATTATCCGCGCATGGCTTATTACACACCCACATGGCGACCACTACGGTACATTCAGATCTTTTGCAGATAAATACGCAAAAGACGTGACGCTGGAATACTTATTGATTGCTCCGATTACAGAGACAGAGAGAAGACCTCAGGCAAACGATTCCTATCTCCAGCACGGAATTCTGGATGATATCATAAAATATGAAGATGCAAAAATATGTAATGTTTTCCCGGGAATGGTTTTCAATTTCTGTAATGTGAAAATGGAAATTCTTGAGACTTATCACGATGCATATATTCTGGCAACAGTACGGGGCACTTCAAACAACACGTGTATTGTTTCACGCATATTTGCAGAAGACCGGAACATTCTTTTCCTGGCAGATGCAGGAATGGACCAGGGCGAGCATATGGTTATAATGTATGGCGATTATCTTAAAAGTGACATGTGTCAGGTATCGCACCACAGTGTAGAAGACTTCCCTCTGATTGGCTACAGACATATCAACGCTGCCACATTATGGTATCCCTGCAACTCAGAACTGTATGGCTGGACTAACCGTGATGCCGACGTAAGACTTGCGCTTCGTATATCAAAATACACAAAAGAGTGCATTTTGCACGACAAGAGAGAAACAAGACCGCTATAAACGCAATTATTTATATGTCAATCCTTAGCGGAAATGTCCCGGGAAAGTTGAAACAATAGCACTTGATAATAAGGGCTGATGTTTTTCTAATTTAATGCGGAGATATTAGAAAAAACGTTGTTTTCAGCATTGGAAATCGTGAAAATCATTGTTTTTTCTAATGTAGCACAGTTTAATTAGAAAAAAACTCATTTTCAGCCTGATAATTACTTAAAAATCCGTTTTTTTCTAATAGCCAGAGTGATTTTTAGAAAATC
>JAZQDE010000046.1:0-30470 GCA_045546695.1 Clostridia bacterium
AGTTACCCCTTTCCCCTGCCGGGTTTTCAACAGCTTCAACTTCTATTGAAAACTCAGCCTCTCCGGCAGGCTGATTTACCCCTTTTCCCCTGCCGGGTTTTCAACAGCTTCAACTTCTATTGAAAACCCGAGGGGGGGAAAGTGTAATAGAAAAGCACTAAAATTAGTAGATATGTTTAAGAAATAGTATTACAATATCCACTCATAATTATTTGAGAGGTGTTTTCAGTGAAAAAAAACACGCTCCTATTAATAGCATTAATACTCCTGTTCAGCGCATGTATAAGTCAGACAGCCACCCCGACGGCCAAGCCCACAGCCGAAGCAACAGCCAATCCCACAGCCGAGCCTACAGCAGAGCCTACGCTTGAACCTACGTCGGCGCCGACCATGCCACCATGGACACAGGATTACGAATACGAATACAAGCCATATATTATTTCAGATACGACCAGACAAGTTTTCGGAGACAAAGCAGTGGAGCTTGCATGCGATATAATCGACGCGTACATAGCATATGAAACAAGCGTACCGGCGGCTGACGAAGACACAGCGATAGCAGCGCTGAGTATCGCAGTCAGAAACTTCCCGCCATTTGACGCATTTACACGTTTCAACGAGTACACGGCATACAAAGATGGCAGAGTATCATGGAAAAATGTGCAGACAAAAGAAGAACACGACAAAATGCTCGTGGATTTTCAAAAATGCATAGAATCATATATGAAAGTTCGCAGAAAAGGAGATTGTGAGACAGCTCGCGCGATGGCGCTGTACAAAGAACTGCTCACAGGTAGCTGGTACAACTCGTCGTTCGATGGAAAAGAGGTAGACAAGACACCGATTGAGCTGACAACATATTACTTTTTGCTCAACAGAAGCGGAATCATGTATCAGACACCGAACGAGGCGTGGGTCGAATTCAAATTCTGAGTGAAATCACTTAAGAGCGGCATACTTGTCTTGCCATTCTCTGTAAATATCATTAAGTTCCATGCTGTTTTTCTTAATGATAATCGCAGTGACAACCATCATCGCAGGGTAAATAAACCCAGACAAGCTAAAGGAAGATAATGGTAAAAATCCGAGATTCCATATAAATAATACAACAGCAAAAAAATATGAAGATCCAACGAAAAACCCGGTAGAAGGCGCACGCATTTTGCCGGATTTATACATTTTCTTCGCCCCGGACAACAACTTACAAAGCTTAGAATAGCGCACTATTATTAAAATTAAAACCGTAGCAGCTACGCCGCCAAGCAGAATCACAAGAAACAGTCCGGCAGAGAAGACCAATTTGCCTTGCCGTTATAGAGCTCTTTTTAGCACTGAAAAACATGAGCCAGAGTCCAATGGTAGCAAGAACAGAAAACAAAGCCGATAAAAAGGCTATCAGCACAAATAAAAATCCATCTGAAAAGTATAAATCAAATTAATAATTGATGTGACACAGAATGCAGACATTAATGCTGCAAGCACAAGAAATAAAGTACCACTGCAAGCCTTATTCAACAATCCTGTATAACGCTTGTATGAATTCATAGATGTATGATCTTTCATTGTTACTCCCTGATTAAAAAAGTCACTGTTAATTACCAATGACAGCCACACGTTTGTCAACTTGAACACATAAAAAATAATTATACAATCTCAAAATATTTTTTAATTTTTGTATATGATTTTTCCTGAAAATGGAGTATTATTGATATAGCTTGAAAGGAGGCATCGCTTCATGGATGTATTTTCAGTAATAACCCTGCTGGGCGGTCTGGCTTTCTTCCTTTACGGAATGAAGGTAATGTCAGACGGACTTGAAAAGTCTGCCAACAGCAAACTCAACAAGAATCTTGACATGATTACCCGCAACCGTTTTCTGGCAATGATGTTCGGTGCGGGCATGACCGTGGCCGTTCAGTCCTCATCTGCTGTCACCGTTATGCTGGTAGGACTTGTAAACTCAGGTATTCTCCAGTTCGGACAAACTATCGGTGTCCTCATGGGATCGAACATCGGTACTACACTGACCGCATGGATACTGAGTTTAGCCGGCATCGACAGCGATGTTTTCTGGTTGAAAATACTGAAACCTGCCAACTTTGCTCCTATATTTGCCTTTATCGGCATTATCCTGATAATGGTAAGTAAAAAGGAAAAGAAAAAGAACGTCGGAAGTGTACTCGTAGGATTTGCAGTACTTATGTTTGGTATGACGCTCATGTCAGATGCGATGGAGCCTCTGTCTGAGATGCCGGAATTTGCCAGCATCCTGACTGCCTTCAAAAATCCGTTGTTAGCCGTACTCGTCGGCGCAATTTTCACCGGAATTATCCAAAGTTCGGCAGCGTCCGTCGGAATCCTTCAGGCACTGTCAATGTCAGGCGGCATTACATACGGAATTGCACTTCCAATTATCATGGGCCAGAATATCGGTACGTGCGTTACGGCCCTCATCTCAAGTATCGGCGTTAACAGGAATGCGAAAAAGGTTGCCGTTGTACATCTGAGCTTCAATATTCTGGGAACACTCATCTGCCTGATTCCATTCTATTTAGGTAATATGATTTTCGACTGGGCGTTCGTTGATATGGAAATCACACCTATAATGATTGCCATAATTCATACAATTTTCAACGTATTTACGACAGCTGTCCTGCTCCCCTTCTCAAAGAAACTGGAACAATTTGCCAACTTTGTTATCAAAGACAATGGCAAGCCTGCACAGCAAAAAGTTCTGCTCGACGAGCGTATTCTCTCCATCCCGGCGATGGCTGTAGAAAGATCATTCGACCTGTCTGTAGAGATGTGTTTCCTCGCAAAAGATACTTTCCTCAAAGCAACGAGCCAGACATTCTCCTATGATGAAAAAATTGCGGAGGAAGTTTATTCCAATGAAAATGAGCTCGACCGCTTAGAAGACCATCTGAGTACATATATGATGAGACTGTCAAAAATTGGTGTTACCGACGAAGATTCAAAGTGCGTTGCAAAAATTCTGCATACGGTAGATGACTTTGAAAGAATCGGCGACCACGCGATTAATTATATCCAAACAACGAAAGACATGCTCGACAGCAAACAAGTATTTTCAGACGATGCGGCATATGAAGTATCGGTTCTCAGCAAAGCTGTTGCTGATATCCTGGAAATAACTGCCACCTCATATAAGGAAAATGACGTCACTCTGGCAACTAAAGTCGAACCTTTCGGCGAAGCTATAGAAGACCTGATTCTCAAGGCAAAGAGAAACCACATTGCAAGACTCCAGAAAGGTCTTTGCACAAAGGATACCGGATTTACATTTAATGACATTCTGACAAACTACGAACGTGTGTCAGACCACTGTTCAAATATCGCCGTTGCGATTATTGAATCAAGACACGGCACGTTTGATACACACGAATATCTGCACGAAGTCAAGGGCCATCCTACTGAAAACTTCCAGCAAATGTACACAATGTACTTGCAGAAATATTCACTTGTTCCTGCTGAAAAGGACAATAGAGACGAATAAGTTTAGATTATCACCGGCTGAATGCATAGCTGTTCAGCCGGTGTTTTTTTCCCTATATTTGCTTTATCAACACTGCCGAGTGCAGGCTGAGCGTCAGATTGAGCTTGTCTGTTGTATCTATGAGCTCACCATCATGGTTTTCATCGAGAAGGTACACCTCGTACTTGCCATCACATCCAAAATCAACGCTGATATTTTTCGGAGGAAGATTATCCTGGTCGGAATAATACGCAATAACCGTAAGCGTTTTTCCATTTTTATCCACCCCACAAAGCGTATAAAGATTGTCTGCCTCCTGTGCGTCGTCACAAAGCTTTTCGCATCTTATTTCTGCTTCCATATCATAGAATTTTCCATACCAATATAAGGGATAATATCCCTTGAGTGGATCATATGAGTAGTAGTCAAACGCCCCACAAAAAGCAGAAGGCCTCGTATCATAATACATTAGCATATCTATGTTCGATGGCTGAGCGCTGCAAATACATGCCATTGTGAAAATCGCACCCTTGATGCCATGAATTGTCATAATTGAATACTTAAAATGGATATCCCAACCCTTTACGTAATTCCATTCGTCGAGGATACTTTCAGCATTTTCATAACCATATTCTGTAAGCAACACCTTGACATTATCTGCCAGCGCAAGAATAACAGCCGGCTCAGTTGCATAAATGTGCCATGAAAAGAAATCCATAGGAACGTTTCTTCTCTTCATCTCAGAAAGAAAATCACGCAGCCATTCTATTCTGCCACACGATGCAGGGCCGCCGATTTTAAGATGCGGGAAACATTCTTTCAGATGCTTTGCTGCAACCTCATATAAGTCAAAAAACTGTGCCTTTGTTCCCTGCCAGTTGCGTTTGTCTGCAGCATCGTCTGCGTCAAGGTCAGGCTCATTCCATATTTCCCAATATTGGATGCCGAGCTTGTAACCATCTGCCCAGCCTTCGTTATAATGCCTTATAATATGTTCGCAGATAACCGCCCATTTTTTGTAATCCGGGGGCACCTTTGTGTCGTGCTTTTTTATCTGGTTTTCAATAGTCTGGCCGAGCCTGAAAAAAGTCTGTGTGCCGGCTTCTTTGCAAATAAGAATTGATTCGTCAGTACATCCAAAATCATATGATGCCGGGTCATAGGGATCTGCACCAAAATCAGGAAAAATACACGTTATATCGTGGCTGTGCGGCCCTCCATATATTGGATGCATTGCGGAGTCATGATTGCGTGAAAATGGAATTCTGGCCTGTTTATAAGCCTCAAAATTCGATCTGTACTGGTCGGGAGCATGGCGTTTGTGCCACGGGCCTCCGTTTGTTGCGTTCAGAATTTTGAACGGGCCGTATTTCACGGCAGTATCATACTGTAAAGTTATCATCCTTGCCACCACTCTTTACTTCATTTTTACATTTGATATCTTTCTGAGCCACGTTGTAGTGTCAGAAATTGTCAGCGGCATGCTGTTCATTTCAATTCTTTCCTTGCTGTAGACAAGCTTATAACCTGTCGCAGTCAGCACTCCTGTTTTGTCATTTTCTGTAAGTTCTTCGTATCCTTCCATACCATTAAATACCAGGCATGCGTCATATGTGCCGTCAAGAATACCCGCTACGGGATCTGTATATTTTTTATCATCTTTATTATTCAGATACATTATAACATTCTTGACATTTCCGTTTTTAACGCCGGAATAATATACATTTTCTGTAAGATAAATCATGCCGTCGGCCGTCTTTTCGTATTTATACGGGCCGGCACCCATCGGGAAACTCTCGAAATTGCGTATACGGCTTATATCGCCTTTTGTAAAGCCAAAGCTGTTGTTTTCGTAATTATAAGTAGCGGCATCGCCATAGTGCGAAAGCGGCATAACAGGGAAAACAAAATACAGTTCATCAGCAACACTATAGCTGGTAAGAGTCAACTCCATTGTAAACTCACCCGTCTTTGTGATTCCTGTGATTCGTTCGTTTTCGGCAGTAACGTCTCCGTTAATTTTTGCTTGGTTTATAACGAATTCTTGTATAAAAATCGCTGAAAATGAAACATTTTCATACATCGCATCGATAGCATCAATGTTATATCCATGCGCACTCCTGATACATTCACGAAAATCCTCCATGGAAGGAATTGTCTCTTCCATATCGTATTCCTTGCCACAGACATCTACGAAAGCACCGTTCTCGGCGACTTCCAGTAAATCACATTTATACATTGCAAGTGCAATTCCCGAAAGATCGTCATCATCTATTGTTCTGGACGCATTTATGTGATCAATAATCGCTTCCATATAACGGTTGCAGGCAGATTCAAAATCCTTCTGCCAGAAATTGTCAAATTGTTCTTCTGTGAAAAGACCTTCATATGGTGTAAGGTCTGTTGTATCAGGAGCAACTTGTACTATCTGGCCTGCAATTGCAGCATATTTCATAAAAATATCCTGATTGAAGCCGTATCTGTATTCATCGATACCTTTTATTGGCAACGAGCCGAACAGATACTGTCCATCATAGGACTCATCGCACATTACATACATATTGAAAATCAAATCATCTATCGTAAGCTTTTGCCCGTTTGCTGTAAAGAGATTATCCTTGATAGTTATTTTATACGTTACCTCATAATCATATCGTGTAAGAAGCGGATTTTCTGTCGCTTCCGGTGTAGGAGCTTCAGGTGTAGGAGCTTCAGGTGTGGGAGCCTCAGGTGTAGGAGCCTCCGGTGTCGCCGTCGGGACCTGTGTCTCAGTCGGCAAGGCAGAAGTTTGCGGTGCTACAGTCGGCAGATGAATCTCTGTAAGCTGCTCTATGGTAGCCACGTTTCCACTATTTACCATCTGAGTCACGACAAGATCGTCTATATCAATCAAAAAAACCTGTGTCAGATTAACAATATCCATATCCACGTTTGTTGTCGTATCAGCATAAAAAGGATTAAACGTCGTAAAATGCTCGCTGTATCCCAGCATAAGTGCGTCTACAGACAAATCAACCGGGCCGTCCGGCTTTTCATTTGTATTCTGCTGCGTGCAACCGGTAAAAAGCATCGCTGCAATCAAGAAAATCAATATATATTTTATGGTATTTATTTTCATATTATCCTCCGCGAATCAAACACGTAATTAAGATAATGATATATAAATCGCGATATAAAGTCAAACGCTTCTTGATTTTCTTTTCGCAATCACATATGATTAGCGTAGCAAATAAAGAGCGAGGTTTTATTTAATATGACAAAAAACGATCTCAGAATTTATGACATTACAGTCGATTATGAAAAAAGTCCTATGCTGGCCGGAGTTCAGGGCATCCGTTTCGGATGGAAGCTCGATTCTGACGGCAATGACGTCTATCAGAATAACTACAGAGTTCAGATTCGTAAAAAGGCTCCTTGCAGAGCAGAAGCCGGCAACATCGTATTTGATTCCGGTGTTATCACAGACAAACAGAATTACAACATTACTTTTGACGACCTTATCCTGCCTCCTGCGGCTGACCTGGAAATCACTGTAGATGTAATGGATAATTATGGAAACAAAGCAACAGGGCAAAGCCTTTTCACCACTGCACCTGATGACAGTATCTGGAAAAACGCAAAGTGGATTAAGCCTGCTGAACATATAAGCGGCTGGGCTCCTTACCTTCGTACTAAATTTATCGCACATGAAAAGACAGTAAGCAAGGCTGTCTTGTACGCAAGCGGTCTGGGCTGTGCGGAATATTACATTAATGGGCAGAAAACAGATGACTATTATATTGATCCGCCGATGACAAATTATGAGAAAACCGTCTTCTATCGTAGTTTTGACGTAACCGACAAGATTGCAGCAGGTGGCAACTGCCTGTGCGCGTGGCTTGGCGAAGGTTTTTACTCGCAGAGTCGCGTATGGGGACATGATGGTTTTGTATATGGCGACGTCTGCCTCATTGCAAAGCTGGTAATTACTTACAACGACGGCAGTGTAGACGAGATTGCCACAGATACCAATAACTGGAAATATAAATACAGCCCTGTCTCCGGTAATAATATCTATGCCGGAGAGACTTATGATGCACGTCTCACGACGGATGATTTTTCTGGTTATGATTCTGCTGACAATCTATGGAATGACGTTATCGAAGATGTTACGCCCAAAGGCGTACTTACGCCCTGTAACATGCCCCCTGTCAGAGAGATCCGCCGCCTTCCTTGCGTGGGAGTCAGCAGTATCAGTGGCAAAAGCGATGGCGCGTGGATATTTGATATGGGTGAAAATATCGCAGGTACCGCCGAGTATCATCTGCCACATTCTCCCAAAGGCGCCGTATACGTTTTCAGATATACCGAGGTCCTTGCCGGCGAAGGCGACCACCCTCACCCCGACCATCGTTCCACAGGTGCTTTTGCAACGCAGTGTATCCAGCAGGATATTTATATTGCAAAAGGAACTCCCGGCGGAGAAGTTTATCGCCCGCGTTTTTGCTACCATGGCTTCAGATATATAGAAATTACCGGCATACATGATTTTTCAGAAGGCTACGGCACTATGCCAAAAGCTTCCATGGTCACAGCGATTGCCCTGTCAACAGACTTTGAGAGAATCAGTCATTTTGAAACGTCTCATGCCGACCTTGATAAATTCCATAAAATTACAGACAATACTTTCCGTTCCAATTTCCACGGTCTACCGGAAGACTGTCCTGCAAGAGAAAAATGCGGTTGGCTTGGCGATGCCCAGGTTGTGGTAAACTGGGGCCTGTTTAATTACAACTCAGTCTCTGCATATGAAAAATATTTAGACGATATCAGAACAACTACAGAAGTCTACGGAACGTGGCAAATGATTTCTCCCGGAAAACGCGGTTGCGGCGAGGCTACTCCTCTGTGGGGTTGCGCGCAGATTATTATCCCTTATTATCTTTACAAATACTGCGGCGACACAGATGCTGTTACCAAAAACTGGTATCTTATGAAAGAGTGGGTCTGCCATGAACTGGCACGCAGCGATGACTATGTTATCAGTGTTGGTCTCGGCGACTGGTGTCCACCCGGAGGAAATGAAGCTACACACCGCATGCCGATAGAGCAGTCTTCTACACTTATGTTTTATGAGCTTTGCGTTCTCATGGCCGATTTATGTTCAGATTTTTATCCTTCAGAGCGCGATTATTACGTTGATCTTGCAGAAAAAATCAAAGATTCTATTCTTAGACATTTTTACAATAAAGAGGCTCATTCTTATGGCTACCATGGTTCTGACGGCGTTGCGCTCATGACCGGTGTGTATCCCGATGGTGAAAAGTCGCTCCTGCTCCAGGCTTTGCTCAATAATTTAGAAGCTGGCAATTACGCTATGCATACCGGAATATATGCCAATAAATACCTCGTGCCTGCGCTTTATGAAAATGGGGTCGGTGACGTTGCTCTCCGTTTCCTTTTCAACAAAGAATATTCAAGCTTTGGTACCATGATGGCAGACGGAGCTACAAGTATCTGGGAAGAGTTGGATATGCGTTCGCGTCAGCCATATGGAAAAATCTGTTCTTCATACAACCATCCTATGCACGGCGGATTTATGTATTTCTGTTTCCGTCATCTGGCAGGATTTGCTCCGACAACTCCCGGTTTTGCTACGTTTGATTTCGCGCCTTGCTTTACACAGGAGATTGAATCATATAAAGCATCCTACAACTCCATTGCCGGCACAATAGAGATGTCTTATGAAAAATCAGCAGAGTTTTATACGTACAAACTGAAAGTGCCTGCAAACTGTTCTTGTTCTTTAAGAATCAGCTACGCAGACACTCTGGAAGTTAATGGTAAGCCCTGCTCAAACGGAGACGTACTCGGTTCAGGCGAATATACAATTATTTGCAGGTAATTTCCCTTACTAAACTGTTAAAATCTTCTATACCTTTTTTAATGGCGGCATGTCTTGTGTCGCCATTATTTTTCATGACGATTGTATCGAGAATCGACTGCACTTTGCCGGCCAATTCAGGATGCTCACTCCTGATATAGTTAAATTTAGTAATATCACGGCAACCTTGCGCCAGAATTTCAAATCTGACAGAAGATTTTGTTTCAATTACTTCACTGTTTTTCTGAGTCGGATAAATCAGGAAAATATCTCCCGCTGCATACAAACGGTGCGCACTTGTTTCCAAAGGATCAACGTTAAATGCGTCAAGAGCCCATCTTAAGAAACCATTGCAACCAAGTCTTGCTATGTACCACATTGTATCAAGACCCTGATATGGCTCATTGTGAAGAGAGCTTCCATTCGGTCCGCACGTATAGAGTGTAGTTACAAGCCCGAGTTCGTTTCTTCTTTTTGCAACAGCTGCCATCTTTTCACAGTCGAGATGATAGCTAAAAGACAGTGTATGCAGATGATCAAACAGCGGCTCGCATTCAAAGCTAAATACAGCCAGAGAAATTTTAAACGATTCACCTTTGTCATTTTTTACTGATTCGATAACTGACACTGCTTCTTTAACTAGTTCGTACGGTCTTTCATCCATTGAAATGTACACTCTGTCAAAAACACCTGTCTGCATCGTATGTGCCATGTAGTCTTTGAAGAAAGAAGTCCAGATTTCCACCCATTCAGGGCTTCCTATCGGATGCGATTCTGTAACTATTCCGCCTGTCAGTTTATCGTAATATGTTATATTATTGCCCCAGTTTACTATTGAAAAAGACAATATCGGACCATTGATGCCACCTTTTTCGTTCAGAGCTACCCACTTGTCAAAGTCTGTATAATCAAATGAAAAAGTTCTGTCTGTTTCTTTTGTCCATTTTACCATGGAAGGATATGGGTCGGGCGTCTGCCAGTTCCAGGGGTCTTCTGTTATCGTTACTGTAACGCAGTTACCACCTGCTTTTTTATACAATTCAATCTGCGACAAAAGTTGCGCATCATACTTTTCATCAAGGTGAGTATTATATATACTCTTCATGCCTTCAGGAAAGAGTTCCTCTATAGCTTTGCCTGAATAATAACGATTGCTACTATATGGATACTGCCAAAGTTCCAGATATGCTGTGTTTTCGGGAAGTGTGATGTCCAGGATTTCCAATTCCAGGTTAAATTCTATAGTCTCATCGCCCGCCTTGATAAATAAGACAATCTTATATTCCCCCGCCGCAGCCTGTTTCGTAGCTTCTACATCTATCCACACGCTATATAGTTTACCGGACTGCATGTCTACAGGGCCGCTCGTGAAAAGAATATCAGGAACGTCCTTTTCTATATCGTGTGCAAAGCAAGTTTTAATGAAACTGCGATTTATAATTATTTTATCAGAAATGTCTGTGTTTGATTTATATCCGACGCATACTTGCGCAACGTCCTCGTTGCACAAAACATCAATTTTGGCATATGCATGGTCATTTTTCCATGCGGTTAATTTAATGTCCCTTTTGTTCGGATTTGCGGAATTCCCTTCCGGTAAATACGAATTTTTCAAAGGGTCTGAAACCCATGCGGATATTTTTCCCATTCTTTTCACCTCATAATTATTCTAATATTTCGCCTTCTCCTTCAATTTTTTCGTTTAAATGATTATGATGAGAATGCTTTTTCTTAACAATCGTTACTTCTTCTGCTTTGAAAACAATCAGTTCTGACTCTGTTTCGTTGCTTAACTTTACTTTAAGTGTTTCACGAAGAAGATTTACATCTTCTACCACACCACGGCCTTCAGGTGTATCGACAATTGAGCCAACGCCCGGAAGCCTTGACAAGGCATCTTCATACGCTTCTTGCTCATATTTAAGGCAGCACATCAGACGACCGCACGTACCGGAAATCTTCGTAGGATTCAATGAAAGGTTCTGCTCTTTTGCCATTTTAATTGATACAGGTTGAAAATCCGGCATGCTTGACGCACAGCAAATCGGTCTTCCGCAAATGCCAAGACCGCCTACTGTTTTTGCCTGATCTCTGACTCCTACTTGTCTTAATTCAATTCGTGTCTTGAAAATGGACGCAAGGTCCTTTACCAGATCACGGAAATCAATTCTTGAATCAGCTATAAAGAAAAACATGATCTTGTTGTTATCAAACGTGTATTCTACATCTATGAGCTTCATCTCAAGATTGTGTTTCTTTATGCATTCATTGCAAATCTTAAAAGCTTCTTTTTCTTTTATCTTATTCTGTGCATGTATTTCAAGATCTTCATCTGTAGCAATACGGATTACATCTTTAAGGGGTGCGACGATTTTACTCTCATCCACATCGCGTATTCCGATAATTACGTCTGCACACTCAATACCGCGTGCTGTCTCTACGAGTACCTTCTGACCTGCCTTAATATCAAGTTCTCCCGGACTGAAATAATACACTTTTCCTGTATTGTTAAAACGAATTCCGATTATTGTTACCATTTTTTATTCTCGCTTTCCTTATTTCATCGTAAATTCTGATTATCAGATTGCTTGTTGCAAGCTTATAATTTACGTTTTGTTTCAATTCTCTCCATGTATGTCCGATGTATTCCAGGCAATGAGCTGCTTTATAGTAGCCTATTTTACTATGCAAATCAACAGTTCCCGATCCCATACCACTCTTTACCATTATATTTCTGAACTCCAGTGACAGAAAATAGAATAAAACAGTTTTATTTTCCTGATTATTGTTAAAAAGTCTCTGAAGTGAGTGATATACCTTTGCGTCTTCCCCGGATGGCGCGTGTTCAAGCAAATCAAGTGTTTCGGTGACCTGTCTCCTCACCTTTGTATATTCCTCGCTGTTTACTGCACTAAGGCTCCTGCCAATTGATCCATCAGAAAACTCACATATCTGTTCTGTCATTTCCGGGTCTACAATTCCGGCTTTGGTGCACAAAATATTTACTATCTCTTCTTTGGTATTTCTGGCAAAATCAATCTGTGCACATCTTGACTTGATTGTATCAAGCAAAGCTGAAATATTACTGCAGATTATAATAATTACTGCGTAAGCAGGTGGCTCTTCAAGTGTTTTTAGGAGCGCGTTTTGTGCCTGCACCGTCATTAATTCTCCGTCTTCGATAATAAAAAACTTATATTTACTATACTCCGGTGCCGTTATAATCATATTTTCAAGCGATCTGATCTCATCAACACCGATAGAAGCTTTTTTACCCGTATTAATCGTTATGATATCAGGATTGGTCCCATTCCGGCAAAGTATGCAACTTCTGCACTGTCCACAGGCAGATTTGCTTTCGCATGAACTCATCATAATAAAATCCATTGCAGCAGTCTTGCGTCCGACACCTTCCGGTCCATTAAATATATACGCCTGCCTTATGCGATCTTCGTTTATAGCTTCGCCCAGTATTTGCTTAACTTGTTTTTGACCTATCAAATTTGGAAAATTCATTTTATATTAATACTTGATAAACTGCTCAACATCCACCACAAAAACGGTAGCCCCACCGACTGTAATCTCTATTGGATATGATAAACCGGCAACAGGAGTAGAAACGACGTTCTTCTTCCGACTCTTTGATTCTGATTCAATTATAGACAACACAGTCTGAACGTGTTCTTCGTCAACACCAACGAGAAGTGTCGTGTTGCCGGATTTGAGAAAACCTCCTGTAGAGCACATTCTCGTAACTCTGTAATCATGCGCATTCAATTCGTCCATAACGCCGGACGCATCGTCGTCATTAATAATTGCAAGTATCAATTTCATATGGATTCAACTCCTTATTTATATATTCTTCACAAAAAGCATCTGCTATCTGTGTACTTTTCATTGTGTCTTCTAAATGTAAGATGTTTTTACAACCAACAATCGCAAAACCACATATTTTACTTTTTATTATAGGAAGAAGCGCCAGTTGCGATATCGTAGCTTCCGGCAATTCATTTTGAATCTTTTTTAATTTATAATATGTTGCTATGTTTTCTTCGTTCGAATATCTCAATCCGGCCTTACCTTCCGGCATAATCAGCGTCCCATCGCTGTTTTCTCTTATTTTCGTAAAAAATCCTTTTGCCTGAGATGAAAACGCAAATACAGGAATCTTATTTTTCACATATCCTGCATACTCTTGTCGGTTCATTTCTACAAGAGTATCATCCTTGTCTGTCCCGGGTGTTACCGAAGCAAGACTCCAACGTATTTGTCCGGCACTTACAGGTGAAAGACCATGTTCGAGAGCATACTCATTTGCTTCGTCAATCCGTCTGCACGTCCAATTGGAGACACCCCAATTGGCTATCATTCCTTTTTTCACAAACTCATCCATCCAGGAAGCAACTTCACCCGCCGGAATCTGTGAATTATCACGGTGAAGCCAGTACATATCTACACAATCAATCCCCAGTAAATCAAGACTACTTTCGAGGTCGTTTTTTATATCATTATACGATAATCTTGATTTGTGATAATCATCAAGATATGGAAAAGCTCCCTTTGTTGATATATATATATCCTTTTTGCCCCTTTTTTTAAGCCATCTACCGATAACTTTTTCGCTCATATGTCGCTCGCCGGGTATATAGTCGGAATAAACATGGGCAGTATCCAACATGTTTCCGCCTCTTTCACAGTAATAGTCCATCAGCTGAAAACTATCGTCCTGAGAAATCAATTTCCCAAAATAATCGGTGCCCAGAACAATTTTACTGCAATTTATGTTTGTATTCCCAACGAGGCTATATAGCATATTAACCAATTCCCATCTTCAGAGCTGTAATTTCTCTTATTTCGAGCTCAATTTCCTTGTTTATTCTATTTATATCACGTCTGATATCTTCTACTGTTTCTTCCACCTTAACATCTTTGTCTTTGTGGTCTCTTGGTGTGTAGTTATTACGACGACGCTGATTATTAAAATTCTGTTGATTATTGGTGTTTTGCTGGTTGTTTCCTTCTCTTACACCATTAGCTTCGCGATTATTATTCTGCTCACGGTTGTTATCTCTTGAAACATCCTTTTTTTCGGCAGATGCTTCACGATTCTGCTCTGCATTATTATAATTTCGGTTTTTGTTGTAATATCCTCTGTTTTTATTTGGATAATACTTCTTTTGTCCACCTTGTCTGTTCCCCTGATTCTGGTGAAGATTGGCATTGTGGTTGTTGTTTTGTTGCTGGTTATTGTTTTCCGGTGACAAAAAGATTCATTCCTTTCTTACTTGTACGATAGATTAATTATATTTTCTGACAACGGCCTCTATAAGTCCTGTTTCTTTTGAGATAAACAAGAAATACTCGCCATCATCTTCTTTTATATATTTGTCTGCCACTTCACGACTTGTATAGTATGCATGCAACGCGATATCCTTAAACGAATCCGAAGCATCGTCTGCATTATAAAAAAGTCTGTTGCAATACAGCTGCTCTGACGAATGATATAACAAAGCTTCGTCCTTGTTTGCATCATACTTTTCTATCATATAAGGCAATATTGTACACGTTATGAGACACCTCGGAGCTCTGTATGAACCAATTTTATATTGATCATATGGCACAATGCTCTGTATGTAACGGTCTACATTAAGAGAATCATCTGCGATAAACGTCTTATTGTCCGGTACTATAATCTTCACAGGAACAATGTCATCTGTCTTATTGCGAAAATCTGACGGATGCAAATATGCCTCAAAACAGTTTACTTCAATCCCGTGAACAGGTATAGTCCTGGTACGTTGGTTATCTCTCTTAAGACCGCACTCCAGAACTTCTTCCATCTCATCTTTGAGTATAAAATAAAACGCCTTCACCTTGCAAATTTATCCTCTCGTAAATTGTATTTATATCTTTCTTATTATATATTTACGCGCGAAAAAATGCAATAACCAACCACATTATACGTATAATTGCCATTCCTTTGCATACACGTCACAGAAAACACACTAACGCCGTTAAGGCTGTTAAAAAGCTTACTTTTTATATAATCATCACTACATGCAATATTTATACTTTCCAATTCCGAATCAGTGGCAATAAGCTCATATAAAACATTATTTACAGCGGAAATCACACTTGCCTCTCCCAGATTTTCTGTGGATATTTCTGCTACGCAAGCTCCGTTACAGTCAAATCCCCGGATGCAATTTTCATAAACAAAAATACATCCCACTATTTGTTCTGACAGTATATTCCGAAGATCAGAGATATAAGATTTTTCATCAACAACAATCTGCCCTTCGCTGTCGTACCCTGTATATTCCGCTACAGCCCTTCCTGCAAGATTCAGATCCTGTTTTTCTATTCTTCTGTTTACGTTGTCGCATATGTTCACCCCAATTATCATAAATCCGGATACAAACAAAAAAATAACTAATGCAAACGCAATAACATTATTCATAAGCCACATCCTTTATCCCACAACTGCAGTTTTAACGGCAGCAATGCTACTTTCAGAGCCGGTAAGACGTTCTAAAAGCGACTGATCAATACAGCTCACTCCAATAACTACACGGTCTCCGGCACTCAGAGGAACACCTATTATTTCTTCTGCCCCAAAACAATATGTCGTACCCGCATCTTCTTTATTTTTCAACATCAAACTTATGTTGCAATCCCCGTACCTTGACACATTTTCACATAGATAGTCATATATTTCTTCAGATACTACGCCCTGTGTTGATATTGTGTCTGCCACATCATAACAAATGTCATTTATTCTTTCTGTTACTGTTATATGCAATATAAAGGTTATTCCGATCAATACCATGTATACAAATATAAAAACTGATATAATCTGCGCTATTATTTTCCCTGTCATACACTACCTCCGGTATGTTAACCTCTGTAGATGTTATCTACAGAGGTGTGTTTTGTATTGTGAAAAGCGAATAAGTACAGCTGATATATTATGCAGCGTCTGTTTCCTGTGATATCAGATAGAAATTAATTGTATCTATCTTGCCATATACATCGTAAATTTTTTCCATTCTGAACATAGCGTTTTCGCCGCACTCTTCTATGTTTGTGATTGGATCTGTATCATCAGTGCTACTGTATGCGTTTACCGTGAAATCATTCACCGAACCCCTTGCTATGTAGCTTCTTACAGTACTGATCGGTACAACACTACTGTCATTTAGCATAGCATCCAACCTGGTACTCTCGTTTGTTACTGTATCAGCAGTATCTCTGAATCCGCCCATCTGGCCGATGATAGCATAACTGATAAGTCCCATTGTCAAAACAATAATTACAATTGTTGCGATTACTTTTTCCATAAATTTCCTCCTAAAATATAATTAAAATATATCAGGTGCCATCCACAGTCTCTGTCTCTATGTACTCAAAGCTAAAATCACGTGTACCATCTACTGCTTCGTTTACTTTAAAAAACATATAATTTTCATCAATTATAGAGTTGATATCTTCATATGTGTTTTCTGTAATCATATTTGTATTTCCCGATTTTTTAATTTTTACAGAAAAGTTTATTTCATTTATCACATAATAATATAGCAATTCCTTAATATATCTTCCTGATACAATATCATTTAGTTTGGGTACTTCATTGAAAATCACCTCCTTTATTTTTTCATTTTGATCTGTTATTTCCACAACCCGCGCCATTTGATTTGTCTGATTACGGTAAATTGGGATAACGACCAATAACATCGACAGTATTATGACACCAATGATAACGTCTGTAATAATCTGGCTCATATTAACCTCCTTTTATAGACCGGTCATGTCCAACGATGCCAGCCAAGGTTGGAGCATATAAATCAGTAGTATTGTCATGGCAACAAACAAGCCGGTTATTCCGATTATATGAATCAGCCCGATTTTCTTTTTTACCAGTCTTGCGTGTGCCCTTTTTTCTTGTTCGAAATCTCCGGAGATTCCCTTGACAGCCATATCAAAATCATAGAAAAAAGCTATGTTCAGTTTTTCATAAAAAAGCTTACTGTCTATATCCTTTGTGTCTTCGAGTAACTTCCCAAAAAATTCCTCTCTGTCCAGATTACTTTTTCGCAGGGCCTCCTGAATATCCATAAGGTCTTTTTTATAATAAAAAGATTTATCAATCATAGTTTTTATTACAGTTGTAAAATCAACCGGCTTTATGCTGCCTGCAAGAACAAATATCTTTTTTAAAAAACGTAGTTCCTGTCTCTTTTTTGTTTTTTCCGATTTTTTCTGAAGATACACAATTATGGTAGGAATGTAATATGCAACACATCCGGCCACGAGTGAAATAAACAGATTAAGAATACTCTTATTTGCGTTTGAAATCCCAAGCACATAATCGGTCACAACAATACATATACCTATAAAAAATACAAAAATTGCAATGGTGAGTCGTTTTTTATAATCCATTCATTACACACCCGCTCTTTCTGTATAGAACAAAATCGCGACAATAACGGCTACAATCAATAAATATATTCCTGCAAAGATCAGTCCACCTCTTGAACTATAGTATGCCATCTGACCCGGATCCAATATTGTTGAGTTATACATCCGTACGAGTGGTATACCCAGCATAAATAACAAGGCCATTACTATATATCCTGTAGATGCAGATTTCAGATCTTGTCTGTTTTCCAATTCCTGTATAACATCCTGTATCATCATGTCAAATTGTTCTGAAATATCCTGTCCACCACCGTTATAATGTGCTATCCATATTAATTCCAGCAGCATTGTCATATGTGGATCCGAACCGTATTTCTCTTCAACACTGTTAAACGTCTCTTTTGCCCTTTGTGTATCGTTAATCTTGAGTGCATCGTATATTCTCTGCATATCTCCTTGCACACTACGATGAAAATCAGGCAAACTGACCCCTATTGCTTTCGATATATTCTTCTTGGAAGAAAATCTGGAATTTAATATTTTAAGCGTTTCCGGCATCTTCTTCAGATAAGAATTCATTATCAATCCGGATATAATCAAGAATCCAAAAATAACACCTCCGCCAAGCAACGCAATATATATAAGAGCTATATACCAAAGAGGCAGGCAGGCAATTATAATAATTACTGAGATGACCATCAAAGCAAGAACAGATACAGGTATTATTATCATTGCATATTGACTGTTTTTCTCAAAAGACTGTCTGTTGAAGACTGACAGTTTATATGATAATTCACGATGAACCCGTTTAAACACGTTGTTTTTACCAAGAAAGTCATAAGCTTTATTGCAGTAGTATTCCATTATTCTCCCGGTTTCCAGATTTCCGTATTTTTTTTGTTTATAAAGTTGCAGTCCCTTGTATATAAATACACTCAGAATCATCAATCCCGAAAAAATTAATGTAATGTAAAAAATCACTTTATCCATGCCTCGTCCTCCATAAACTGTTCAATCATTTCCATACCCGCATATCTCATCATTTTCTTCACATATTTTTCGGAAGGCTTATTTACACAAACCCAATCCTCTTTATTATTGTCAAATACGACAATCGGCCTCAATGTGTATCTATGTCCCATCAACATATCAAAGAGATATTTACTTGCCAATTTGTAAAACAACTCCTCTGCATCCGGATTGTTCATGCATAACTCTTCACTGCTTATATCGTTTCCTATAACCTCATGCACGCTGTCAACTACAATCCGCCCTTCAGGAAGTCTTTTCAAGTGGACAATCAAATCAAGGCTGTTTGCCAGGTCTTCTTCTGCCGTTGCCTTGTCCGTATACATACTGGTCTTCATCATAAGATTCCTGAGGTTAGGAATAACTTCTTTAGGAGAAAGCGAATGCATCGTAGCACTCACACCGGCATTAAGCCTCAAAGCTGCATTAATAAGTTCTGAAACTTCATCAGGCAAAGTTATTTCACTTACCACCATTACGTCTCTGGATGTTTTAAGCAGATAAGCAAATGATTGTGCGAGATTTTTCTTGTTGTTTTCCACTAATGTAATTACATTTTTATGCGGATATTTAACACCAACCTGCAGTTCGTTTTGCTGGTCAAGAACACCGATGCCCCAGTTATCCGGATACTTTCCAATCATAGATAACAGGAATGTACTCTTGCCTACACCCATATCAGATCCGGAAACTATAAAACTTCCACGTCCTTTTTGATTCAGCATAAAAAGTTTATACAGTAAAGGATTTATTGTTTTGTATCTGTCACGCAAAACCTCCAGCGTCACAACTTCAACGTTGAATATACGTTCATTGTAATAAAAATCGTCTGCAGCCGGTGTTACGTCATATCCGGCAACACTGATCCGGCTTGAATTATGTTTGGCAGTAACAACGATAGGATTCTGCATATCGTAATTCAAAGCCGAGTTCTGTGTTGTCTTTTTTTGTATATTAACTATGGTAGTGCTACCTTCAAAAGATAGAAAGGGAAGTCGAATTTTATTTCCTTTGTAAGTAACGTACACATAGTCTTTATTAAGAATTCCAATCTCATTAACATCCTGGTATTGAAGAGATTCAATACAGTCCTGTCCGTAGCCCATCGCATATATCAGCGATGCAATAAACAATAAACGTTCGCTCTTATGGTGATACCTTTCCATTATATTTTTTTCACATACAGCGATTTCTCTCAGGCGTTCGCAGTAAAAAGTATCGCGTATGTTATATTTATCTATTAATGTTCCAAGGCTGATATTAGCAATAAGAAGTTCAAAAATCACATCGTCAGTATTAGCGGTTATATCTTCAAAATTAACGGCTTTTTCTATGAAGCTGCTCATAACACTACGACTATACTCCTCAAGAATTCTTACATAGTAGTCGATTATATGTGATCTGGCTTCTTTATCACCCAAAGCCGCACGGTCTTTCATATCTGTAAGAGTTGACATTGCCTGCATTGCACTTCTTTTGTCAACGCGATACAAAAGAGCGTACTTTTCCGGGTCCATAAAGCTCTCCCCGACAGTCCTGCTTATATGCCTCCAAACGTTGCTATCTAAATAACTCATGTCAAAAATCTATATGATAATACGTTTTCATCGACGCCGCCTGGTTTTCATCATGATATATACGTATATCAAGCACACCATCTTCTTTGGCATGAATCAGATCGCTGTATTCTGCTTCTGTTACAGATATAACTATCGTATACATATCATTGCTGTCTTTTTCATATGTACCGTTTTTCTGATCAATCGCTATGTCGTATATCTGAACTTTTGGCACAACAACGTCATATCCATCTTCGTAACAAACAAGTACGTCCACATAGTTTCCTATCATAGCGTGATCTGCAACGAGGCCGGCAATTTTAAACTCTTTAAGTCGCTCATCCGGATCATTAACAGACTCAAATTGTGTGAAATTACTATATGAAACTTGTTGTCCGCCACATATCGTGTAATAGACTTCGCATCCAATAATATCGTCAAACGAAGACACATAATCTGATGTAAGGGCAGCTTTTGGGACATCAACAATCTTGAAATTCGCACGGTTTATTTCTGTTATAACGCTACCTTCCAAAAGAGGTGTCGCACCATCATATATCAGAACCTGTTTATACGACATAAGCTCCTGTGCCAACCTCGCATCGAAGCCTTTTTGCATATCTTTCTTAACTGAGGGTATCACAACAAAAGTATAAATACCCGCCACAAGAGCCACTACAACAAAAAGCAATGCGATTTTTACAATATAATTCTTTTTCATATCAAACTCTCCCTGTCTTTCTATTCAATAATCTATTAATAATTTTTTCGTATTGTCCGGGATTACCTTCCGGTGCCGCAAGTTTTCCGTCAACGCCATAGTTTTTCTTATATTGTCTGCAATCCAGTCTGTTTACTGATCCCAGATACTGTTTTTGTCCCACCATTATTTTCACAGACTCCTCCGGCAAACTGTTTTTCTCATCGTAATCCCACGCCACATAAAGAACCTTGCTTGCATCGTATCCATTCCTTACTGCATGACTTTTAAAAAACTGATATACAGCTTCAATATCATCAATATTTGATTGTGGTGTAGTTATAATATAATCACAAAGACAACACATAATATCAGACGTGACGTCATCGTCATTGCGGTCCGTTGCTATAATAACAATGTCAAAATGCTGTTTTGCCCACTCAATAAAATCCTGAGCCTCTTCGTAGTCATCCAGAATTATTTCCTCTACGAAATTCATGCCACTTATATATAATTCTTTGTCTTCAGATACTTTGTGCAGGCACTTTTTCTTAATCCATTCAGCCCTCCCCTTATAGAAAAGGACGTTCTTTTCATGTCCCGGAAATGGCGTCGGATACGACACAACGGAGGCGTTGTCGCTTACCTGAAATGCATTGTGTTCACTTCTGTGTGTAAAATACTCCCCCGGCATACTGTAGTAAACAAGCCTGTTTTCCCCTCTCTCTGACAAAGCAAATATTCCAACAGTCTTGTCGTATTTTTCTGCCAGAACGCTCCCCAATTCTCCTGAAAAACACATGTTATAGTCTATAAGTACCGACAATGATTTTTCGTGTTCTTCATCGTAAGAGGAAAATGCTTCCTTTACTTCAAAAACACTTGTATACCTGTCTTCTATATAAAACGACGTGCATTTAGCTATTATTTTACTTATACGCAAGCTGACATTTTCAATCCCGGAGAAAAGAGCTTCCGCTACTTTTCCGATTGAAAAAATATCGCTCTGTACCACACCTTTTCCGAAAAAAGTCTCCGGCGCGCTGTAACCTTCACTTACAATCCGTACGGTCGAATTACCTTCTTCACTGTCGCCGGAGATCGTCCTGGCGCTCTCAAAGTCTATTAAATAAATCTCGTTCTTGTCATTTATCATTATATTTGATGGTTTTATATCAAGATGCAGATATCCGTAGTCTGATTTATGTAATGCCTCTACAACAGAACACAATTGAAGTATTATTCCGGTAACATTTTCTTCGTTATCCTGAGAGCGACATTTTATATATTCCTCAAGCGTAATGCCCTCTATCCACTCTTCAGCCATATACCGGCTCTCCTCATCTTCAAAACTACATATAAACCCGGGAACACCCTTACAGGAGACCGATGTCAGCACGGCGATCTCGTTTACAGCACCCAAATCACCTCTTTCCCATCTTTTAATACATACATTTCGGCCCGTGGCGGTATCTTTGGCCATTGTGGTTTTATTCTTGTTCAAAAAAGCGTATTCAAATCGTCCGTGCGCAACATCATGCATACGTATGCTCCTCCTTCGTTTCCTGCGTCCTTGCAGGTTGACAAAATAATACCGCTTCCTGATTCTCAAATATACAGCCACAATATTTCCCGTTTTTCTCATTGCGACATACGAAAAAAGCACAAAAAAACCCGTATTTTCACACAAATACGGGTTTTTTAAAACTTCAGGAGCTTCATTTTATATGCATTTTATTTCCCAAAAGTTCATTTCTCCACTATTTTCCATTCACTTTTTTTCAGTACTCTGAGGCACTTCTACAGTGAAATACGCATCCACTCCGGCCTTGATTGCTTCAGATATTTTTTGCTGGTAAGCCGGGTCAATCAGCTTCTTTTCCTCTTCCTCATTAGATAAAAAACCGCACTCAAGCAGTACCGTTGTTACCTTACAGTCTTTTGTAATAATTATATCATCCGCCTTCAGTATCGCTTCTCTTTTATTGTTTTCATCAAGAAATGCCCTCATACTGTCCTGCAGGCAGATTGCCAATTTTTTACTGGACAAAGACTCTTTTGTGTAAAAAGCCTGCGCGCCGCTATATTTATTATCTGTAAAAGAATTAAGATGAATACTTATAACAATATCGGCGCCACTTTCGTCCATAATCTGCTTTCTGCGCAGCAAATCCTGCCTTCTTTTCGCTGTCATTGACAAATTTTCACCTTCGTATACAAGCGTATCCTCTGTTCTTGTCATAACGACTGTATATCCTGCTTTTTCCAGTAAAACGCGTGTGTTGTCTGCAATTGTCAGTGTTATATCTTTTTCACAAGCTCCTGAAAAGCTGCTCACCGCACCGGGATCTTCTCCACCGTGGCCTGCGTCTATAACGACCTTTTTACCGACAGTAATCAACGTCGGAATCGTATTTACTTCGGCTGTTTCATTTTCCTGTGTGCCACTGCTGCCGGCTACAATGTTTATTCCAATTATTGCCATTATAAATGCGAGAATAAGGCTGCCAAGTATTATATTGGTTTTTCTCATTATAAGTATCATATAAAGACACCCCCTGTAATTTACGTATTAAAAACATATTACAGAGGGTGTATTTTTATTACTCATTTTTTAGGAAACAAGGTCATGAACGTTTCCGCCGAGGTCTGTTATTATATTGAAAAGCGTAAGCAATGTTTCTCTTTCCTGCTTATCCTCCGGCGGTTTTATATGTTCACCATAAACATCTTTGATGAATTTTTTCATCATCGGAATCGCTTTCGGACTTCCATATGCTCCCAGTACGAAGAACATATTCAGCTTTTCACCGAGCGTTGATGCTGATTTGAACATTTGTCTCAAAAACTGGTAAAGTTCTTCTGTTTTGTACTCCGTCTCAGCCAGAAGCGTCAGCACGATATGCTTTGAATAATCCTTAAAGAAATCTTCTTTTATGAGTTCAAACACGCGTTCGGGATCGATTTTGCACATATATCCAACCGTAGTCTCCGTAATTGAATCATTTTTAACATTGAGATTTTCCAGAATATCTGTTGCAATATCAAAATAATCTGCCTTCATATTGGTGAAAAGCTCAATCAGTTTGATAATTCCATCTGAATTGATGATATCCTGCTTGTCGATATCTTTTGCATACGTATCAACCGCCAGGGATGATTTTCTGCTGTTATACAGCGCTGTGAAATACTCTTTGGCATCCATTTTTTCACATACAAGATTATATAAAAACGCAGGTACGTTGGACATCAGTTCGTCGAGAAACATATCCATAGCGCATTTTATATCCTCTTCTTGCCAGTCAGCCGTTATTTTCTGAACATATTCGCCGTTTGTCATAGAAAACGCTTCGCTGTATTCTGCCATCCAGCGCGCTTCACGTTCATTTTCAGAAAGTAAATCTTCATCATAGAATCCTGTTGAAATAAATTCCTGGTCGTAATTCGGATTCAGATTACGGTCATAAACTTTGTTGTAATATTCATCAAGGCTTCTTGATATAGCAGCACAAAATTCTCTGTTATCTTTGTTTATCATTTTTATCACTCTCGTTTTCTTTCTGGTCCGCGTAAAGAATCCAGTCGCTGAATTTACGTTTTTGTTTCTTTTCTTTCTGCGGTTTTTCTTTTCGTTTGATAATCTTTATGCCTTTATATCCCATCAGATATCCAAAGCCTGCTATCAAAGCTGAGACTATAGCCGGAATAATAGCTGTCAGATACTGTACAACAGGTACAATATTTTCTTCCGGGAAACCGTTTATTATTACATATAACCAGTAAAAAGGCATATATAAGAATAATCTCACATAAGCGTTTACTGATTCTATTACATAAACCGGATGCTGTACAATAAAGAATTCTTGCGCAATAACTATAGACAGGCATTCAAGACCATAAATAACAAGAAATGCAATCGCTCCGCATACGAGACCTTTTGCTTTGTATCTTGCCCATTTGTATGGTTTGCGGTCCTGGTTACCGAACGTATGCATATTGGAATATAATACCATTGAGTAAACAATAGATACTATGAATGTGTATATTCCAAGAAGCATGTGCATATTGCCAAATTGTTGAAGAGCTATAACGATTATCGGGTATGATAGCCAGCTGAACAATACAGCAAGTAAAAATGCAAACCAGCAACGTGATATTCCTTTTAAATGTGAAATAATATTTTTCTCAATCATTCTGTAACTTCACTTATCTCAGGGTTGGATTCTTCGGGTGTAGCTTCGGGTGTAGCCTCAGGAGTTGCTTCTGGTGTAGCCTCAGGTGTAGCCTCAGGAGTTGCTTCCGGTGTGGCCTCCGGTGTAGCCTCAGGTGTAGCTTCAGGTGTCGCCTCAGGCGTTGCTTCTGGTGTAGCCTCAGGTGTAGCTTCAGGCGTTGCCTCAGGTGTAGCTTCCGGTGTAGCCTCAGGTGTAGCTTCAGGCGTTGCCTCAGGTGTAGCTTCAGGCGTAGCCTCAGGTGTAGCCTCAGGTGTAGCTTCCGGTGTAGCCTCAGGAGTTGCTTCCGGTGTAGCCTCAGGTGTAGGCTCTATCGTAGGTGTAGGTGTAGGTGTTGCCGTAGGCCTCTGCGTAGGTGTCACAGTAGGCGTAGGCGTCACTTCCGGTGTAGGTGTTATCGTCGGTTCCAGAGTAGGAGTCGGCGTAATTTCCACAGGCGGAGTAATATCCGGTGTGCCTGAAGGCTCAACAGTCGGAGTCGCTGTGATCTCCGGTGTCGGTGTAGGTGTTACATTTACAATAGGTGTAGCCGCCGGTGTCGGATCATCATTATTGTTATCTCTGTAAATTTTTATACCAAAAATCGCAAGGAATATTACAATTGCAAGGCTTATTCCAAATATAACCAACGCCGGCCAGAGCTTTTCGTTTTCATTACTTTTACGTTTATTCTGTCCATTATTGGCATCGTTTCCTGTAGCAACAGGCTTTGCAGCAGGTTTTTTCGGAGCAGATACAGTAACATCATCAGTCTTAGTGCTTTCATCAACGATTGCCGCAGTTGCAACTTCCGGCTCCTTAACGGCATCAGAAACACTCTCACCGGCAACTTTTGTGACTTCTTGCTGAGTTGCTGAAGATGCATCAGCCGCGTTAGCTGCAACCTCGTTTTCGCTTGCCGCAACAGCAGTTCCCGCAACAGCAGCACCTACTACAGCAGCTCCTGCAACAACAGCAGCCGGCGCAACCACCGGCACAACCGGCACTACGTCCTTAACTGCACGTACCACCATTATGGAAGTATCCTTTGCCAGCCCCTTTTCACCGGCCTGATTCATCAATTTATCAGCAATTTCTGAGAGACTGTGTGACTCTGCAAATATTTTCTGAATCTCCCCGTCGCTGACAACTTCACAGAAAGTCATACTACAAAGTAAGAACATATCTCCTTGCTGAGTATGAATCTCCACACAGTTCGGATCGAGCTGCTCATTTGACGGCATAGGTCCTAAATATTGGGTAAGTCTTCTGCGTTTCGGATTACCCTCTATCTGGTCCTGGTTTATAAGTCCAAGCTCAAGCATACGCTGCGCCTGGTTATGATCGTATGAAAGCTGTGTCAGGGTTCCTTTTCTGAAAAGATAAATTCTTGTGTTGCCAAGGTTGCATGCGATTACATCCTTGTCATTAATTCCCAATACAGCAAGTGTTGTTATAACGTTTTTCGCCTGAGCTCCTGAAGGTTGCCTTGCGCAGATAGCCTGATTCGCTTCATCTATATAATTTTCAATATAGCCTTGAATAGCATCACAAACATTTCCTTCAATCTCCTGCGTTTTCCATTGTTCATGGAGATTTGAAAGCTTTTTCATAGCAATCAAAGAGGCTTCGTTTGCATATGAATCGCTGCCCTTACCCTCTGCAAGAGCATAGAATTGCAAACCGCTCTGGTCTTTCTTTTGCTTTAATAATATTTCAGAAGACTTGTACTCTTCTGTTATGTATTTTGAATTCAGATAGAAATTATTAGAATTATGTTCGCTTTTTCTTCCGGGACAAGTTGCCGCAACCGCTCTGTAAATCATTTCTAGCCTCTCCTAAACAAAAATAATGTCATACATAAACAATTGTAGCACGATTAAAGCCTTTTGACAACTTTAATCGTGCTACTCAAATCATATCAATAATTCAGATTTATTCTGCCTTAGGAGCTTCGTGAGCAACCTCTGAGAATACATAGTTGAGACGTCCGTAAGGAGCTGCGTCTCCATCACAGTAGAATGACCAGATGTCATAAGTACCTTCTTCATTCATCTGATAGTTATCAGCCCATTTGAACTGAATATCAACACCTGCGCCAACGCCTACTGTCTCGCGTGCTACGCTGAGCATAAGCTTGTTACCTGCGTACTTAACTTCTGCTGTACCAACTTCAGTCCATGACCAGTCGCCGTTACATTTGTAAACCTTGCCACTTGCCGGATCAATCTTAAAGTCGTATCCGTACCATTTTGCAGTCTCGTTGCTTGAGCTGTCAATGAATAATGTCATCCATGTCTCGCCCTCAGGAGCTGTAAGATCTGCTGCTGTATCTACATAGAAATAAAGATTCTTGTCATCTCTTGCAACCTTCATATTAACGATATCGTTGCGGCCTGTTGTATTTGTGTAAACAAGCTTACCAAAGCCTTTTGCATCTCTGTCAACTGTGTCGTTCTTATAATCGAGATATTTAGCTGTAATAGTTGCGTTATCCCACTGTGAAAAGTCGCCGTTTATATCAATTGTCTGTGATTCACCAACATTTACTCTGTTTGCAGCACCTTTGTACTGTGAAACGTAGTAGCAAACCTGCATGTAGTAGTTGTCGCCGTACAAGCCTCTCATTGGCTCGGCATCACGGCTCGTGTTAGGATCTGCGCAGTCAACAAATACGATAGGTCTGTTTTTGTCGCCTACAGGCTGTCTTTGAGCTACCCATTCATTCCAGCCGGTGATGAAAATCATCTCTGTATCCTGCTGAAGAGCCCATTCCCACTGTTCGGAGAAGTTATAACCCCACAAAATAGCATCTTCTGACGTTTCATTTGCACCATCATGCCATGCTCTTGTTCTGTCATTTGCACCATACCATGCTGTGTAGCTCATCGTACACGTAGCAGAATGCTGAGCGATTGATACGTTACATACTTCTTTTCTGCCATCAACACCATAAACAGCTTCATCCGTAAGGAGTCTGCCATGGCTTGTAAGAGTTTTGTCGAATTCCATCCACGGGAAACCGTTGTCTGTGCTGCCAGCATTTGGCCATGTAGATTCTTTAATTGTGAAATATTCTTTTAATTCATCAGAAGCCTGAGCCTCAACACCAACAATCATCGGTTTGCCGTCCCAGTAATACCAGAGCTCGTTAAGACGTGGATATTGTTCATTGAATCTGTTATTGGCATATAATCCCTTATAAATGGTCTTCATTGTGTTGCCTGAGTTTGTATTCGTGTAGAATGCAAGCTTCGGAACATCATAACCCATTTCAAGATATTCATACCAGACTTCAATGAGCTGCTTTACTCTCTCTGTGTAGGGATATGCATTTGTAGCATCAAATACTATAAAGTCCACACCTGCATCTGTAAGCATCTGCACGTGCTTTCTCATAACCCATTGATCGCTTGATTTATAATAACCAAATAATGGCTCACCCCAGAAGTGATGTGCGCCAACTGCGCCACCACCGCTCTTAATCCAGTTTTTCTCGGATTCGAGTGCTTCCGGTGTCTCAGTAGCAATCTTGTAGTTATCGTATGGACCTGCAGTACCATGTTCTCCCTGCCATAAGAAGTAGAAAATACCTACTTTTTTGTCGTTCAGGTCTTTGGTCTGATCATCATATAAAAGTTCTCTTCCAAGATCGTCAACGCCGGCAAGAGCACCATTTACCTCTGAATAAGGGCCCGTGTATGCCGTGAATGTCGCTTTATTGCTGTCATCAGAACCGCCGCCACATGCTACGAGTGAAAACATCATTGCCACAAACAGTACGAGTGCAAATATACGAGTAACAGCCAAGAATCTCTTGTTCATTATATTCATCTCCTGTCATTTATTTCTTTTTCCGAGTATACCAAACTCAGATAATTTGTGCAATAACAACTTCTGCAGTAGACTTGTATCTCATAGGCAGAGCAGAGCAACCAAGTCCGCTGGAAATGTACAGATTTATACCTTTGTAATTATGCATTCCATATGCAACGCCCTCTTTTGGTAATAAATCTTGTCTGATCAGAGTGTATTCAATGTTAAACGGAGTCCTGATCTGCCCCCCGTGTGTATGTCCGGTGATAACGGCAACGTGTTTCATCACTTCGGCATTTTCACACATACCTATAACGCTGTCCGGATTATGCGTCAGCAATATCAATGGTTTGCCTTTTTCTGCCGCCTGATTTGCCCATCCTAAAGATAATTCCGTCACGTTTACCTTACACGTTCTGTGGTCTTCAAGGGCAGCGAGCATAACTTCACCGAGATCTATTATCTCATTATGTAATACTTTAATGTTATCGGCGAGTTTTTCCAGAGAAGCTGCGTATCCTTCTCGCGTAATATGGTTTTTGCCTACCTTTTTTTCATCGAACAGATTATTATCATGATTTCCGAAAATAATATAAACAGGAACCTTCACGCGTTGCGCAAGTTCAGCAATAAAATCGTGAGCAAGCGGAACACATTCAAGTGTACTGCTAAGATCGCCACCAACAAGAACAAATTCAGGCTTAGCATCTACAACTATATCAAATATATTATTCCACGGAACAAGTTTCATATTAAGGTGCAGGTCTGAAATAAATACAAATGTAGGGGATTTTCTTCCTGTTCGCAGGTCAAATATGATTTCCTTTCTGACTACTTTTTTTGCGTGGTTAAGGGCATAGATACACCCTACAAGTGAAAATAGTGAAAGCAATATTATAAATAATAGTATCCATTCCCAAACTGTATCAAGCATTTTTCTTCTTCTCTTCTCTTGCTTTCTTTATGCCTGCCGGCGTTATATCTTTCCCGAATATCAACAATATAAGTATCGCAATAACGGCATAGACTACGACCAGTCCTGCCATTGCGTATAAACCATAAGATACGTACTTTATTGTTCGTGACAACAGCGAATCTTCCGTATCATCTTCTATTTCGTCAATACCTGACATTATATCGGGATTATATACATCATCCGTAGGTGTTGGTAAAATAGTTGTATCGGGAGTTACTATCGGTGTAGCATACGGGTCTTGTGTAGGAACGGGAGTTTCTCCCTCAATATAATAAGGTGGCGCTGTTATCGGATGCAACGTAGGAGATTTTGTCGGTTTTTCCGTTTCTGTAGGAGACGGAGTTATCTCCGGTGTAGGAGACGGTGTTATCTCCGGTGTAGGAGACGGTGTTATCTCCGGTGTTGGTG
>JAZQDE010000047.1:0-56737 GCA_045546695.1 Clostridia bacterium
AAAAACAATGATTTTCACGATTTCCAATGCTAAAAACAACGTTTTTTCTAATATCTGCGCACTGAATTAGAAAAACATCAGCCCTGATTATCAAGTGCTGATGTTTAAACTTTTTTGGGACATTTTCGCTAATGGTTGACATTTTTCACCCTCCCCACTATATAAATAACCACCGGCACTGCAATCAGCATCACAAACGCCGCGTATCCAAAATAATCCAGCATTATTTCAAGAAGCGCTTCGTTTGAGCCTGCAATCTTCACAGTCAGGACCACCAACAGAGCGCTGACAATATATGGCACAAAACCGGCGGCGCGTCTTTTTTCACCAACGATGCGAACGCCCAGCCGGCTGATACAATAAATCATAATCGCGACCCGCATAAAAAGTGCAAATAATATGAACGGGCTGAAAATGCTTTCAACGCGCGAGAGCGACGAGCTGAGATTGATTATGTGCGTAAGCTCGAAGGACGGATACGAAAACGACTTTACGAGGGGGCCGAAGACTGCGATTATACGTATCAGCGACGTGATTATAAACACCGACGCGATGGCAATCCCCTTTATATACGAACCTGCTTTGATTCCGCCTTTGATGCATGGTGAAAACATGAGCAGAAGAAAAATCTCAGAAAATGGTATTGCGAGCATGAAAATAATGGAATCTGTACAAGTAGAAGAATCCTGTACCATCACCGGTAAAAAATGGTCAGGCTCCATATGAGGCAGGACACAAAGCAGCAATACAGCTGACATAAAAAGTAAAACAACACAACCAATTACACCTGTAAATGAAAAAAACTCCGGACCGTTTCCGGCGGCATACAGGCAGACAACAACAAAAATCACAACGATAAGCACCCAGCTGTGCCCGGAGAGCAGATTCGTTGCCACAAACTGGCCGGTCTGCCGCAGATTGACAGCGCAAAGATACATAAAAAAAACAAAATAAATACAACTGATGATTTTGCCCGGAATTTTCCCAAAAATGGCAGTAAAAATATCAGCAAGGTCTGCGCCTGGATATATTTTTGTAAAACTGCTGTTGAGTAGCGCTATAAGCAAACTGCCCACTGCTGCCACAGCAAACAAGATGTACGTATCCCGCCCGCCTTTTTGCAAGAAATACGTCATGTACAGCAATGTTCCCTGCAAAAAAAGCGCAACGATATATTTAAACTGCTTATTTGATATTTCAACATTAGTTTCCATTGTTTCCAAATATTGGTTCTATCAGCGAACCTGTCCTTATAATATCCACATTTACGTTTATACGCATATCACAACCGGCATACAAATTCTGCCAATCTGCCTCGATTTGCTTCCATTTCCTGTAATTATGTCTGTACAGGTCGTCCATGGCGCCGAAAATATCACAATTGTGCTCTTTGCTGGCACTGACCGTGCCACAAACCTCATCGATAATCAACTTTTCGCAGGCATTGCTTATTTTTTCAATTTCCTGCGTGTTCTGGGCTAGATTCTGCGACACCTCGGCAAGGCTCGCCTTTACATTTACATCAAATTCCATAACAAGCCTTCTCTTGCCGGCCTCTTCATCAAAAACAACGTCCGTTTTGAAATCACTTCGGGCGCTCAATATATCAACACTGATATCATCAAGAATGATTTTCCCATTTTTCACCTTACCTGCACCCCACAAATAGCCGCGCGTGTCACTGTGGTCCATAGTATAGGTAAGCTTACCTTCCTTAAAGACTCCGCTGCCTGTTACCAGAAACTGGATTTTTTCAGGATTTTCTTCTGCTTCTTCTATTCCTATTATTGGCATAACAGATGCCATATTATGGGAATTACGCTCTATAGCAAACTGCAGAATCTGCAATCTGCTGCACTCAGACATTTCCTCCTGATTATCTACAAGAATTGTTATTTCCTGGGAAGGAATACTGCCAAGATTTGTCGCCCTGTCAAGCAGATTTTCGCTCGTGCCCTCCGTCATAACAAGACCTACGTCATACCTGGCTTCATCGTCCCGAAAAAAATAATCAAGATATTGCTCGATGCCGTTTTCAGCGGCGCTCCTTCCAATAACTACCACCTGGTTATGAGCTACGTAAAGTACTCTGTCAGACACGTTATTGACGTTTCTCACCGCCTGCGAAACATTGTTGCCCCTTTCTGTTATATTGAAAAAACGCTCGCCGCCTTCAAATTCCTCTGTTTTGACGATCTGGGTAGTAAAAAGCACCTGATTTTTCTCTTCATCATAATCAATGCCGACACCAAGAACAATCGCGAGCGTATCGAATTTACGGATGTCGGCATAAGGAGCACACCCGGAGGCGGTAAAAATTGCCAACCCCAATACAACTACAGACACCAGTGCAATTACTATTTTCTTCCAATCCATTCTCATTCATTTCCTCCACTGCCACCGGGTGGAACAGGCGCATTTACCCTGACTTTATTTTTACCGCTCATATCGGCCGGCCTTTTTGTCATATACCATAGCGGCATACGCAAAAAAGAGTCCTTGAGGTCGCCTGCTTCAAAGCGCGCATATGGCGACAAATATGGTTTACCAAACGATTTGATTGACACTAAATGGATAAAAATCACAAGCAGTCCCATCATCAGGCCAAATCCGCCGAACAAACCGGTTATTACCAGAAGCAGCCATCTTAATATCGTAGCCTGCTGGTGTAGTTGATTCACAACGTATCCGGTCACCGCCGTAAAAGCCACCACAATAACAATCGGCGCACTGATAAGACCACTTGACACACATGTTTCGCCCATCACAAGCGCCCCCACAATACTGACTGTCTGCCCCATCGACTTTGGCATGTGAATGCCGGCCTCCTTCAGAAGCTCAAAAACTGCCAGCAAAATAACCGTTTCATGGAAAGAATTAAACGGTACTCCTGCACCGGCTTTTGCCATGCTGAACAGAAGCGACGTGGGTATCAGCTCCTGGTGAAAAACGGTAAGTGCCACAAACGCAGCCGGTGTTATAATCGTGGCAAAAAATGCCAGGTATCTTATTATGCGAACAAAAGTCGCATAAAAGGGTTTGATATAATAATCTTCCGCATTCTGGAAAGATTCCTGGAAGAAAAAGGGAGCACTAAGAGCAAACGGTGAGCCGTCTACCAGTATCCCTACCCTTCCTTCAAGAAGCTTTGCTGCAAGTACATCAGGTTTTTCTGTATATCCCAGCGTCGCAAATATACTAAATGGCCTGTCTTCTATATATTGTTCAATATAGCCCGAATCAAGAATGGCATCTACGTCAACCGAACCGAGCCTTTCTCTTACAGTTTTTACCAGCGAATCCTCGCAAATACCCTCTATATAAACAATATTTATAATTGTCTTTGTTCTTCTTCCGACTTCTGCCTTTTCAAATGCCAGTTTATGGTCCTTGATATATCTGCGTATCAGCGTCGTGTTCGTCCTCAAATGCTCTGTAAAGCTGGCATTCGGCCCCCTTGCCACCACCTCGTTCGTAGGCGGCGAGACACTTCTTCTCGGATATCCTTTGCTATCTATCACGACAGCCGCACGGACCCCTTGTACAAACAGCACGCAGCTACCTTCGACAATAGCATTTATGCACAGATTCATGTCGCAAATAACCTGGGCATTGCATGCCACGAGCGATTTTTCAACAAAATCCTCCATTTTGTCTGTTATTTCCACAGGAGCGCGCATCAGCGGCTCAATAATATCGCGGTTTACGTATATGCTCGAACACATTCCGTCCACAAACACAGCCAACAGCGGCACGTCCTGACCCTGCGTATTTTTCACATAAAAAGTCCTCACACGCAAATCCGAGCTTAGCGCAAGCTGCTTGTGTAAAATATTTTCAATCTCAGCCACGTCCGGGCAAATATCATTTCCTGAATCTGCCACCGGAGGCTTATGATAAACAGTTTTTCTATTTTTAAGTATGGTAAAAAGTTTTTTAAGCAAAACCTTATCCCCTTTGCGGTTAATAAACGTTTTGCTTATATTATGCCTTAGTTAAGCTTTAAAAATTCACTTAAAATCTTAAGACCGGTGTCGCCGCTCTTTTCCGGATGAAACTGGCAAGCCATAATATTTCCCTTCTGTACTGCAGAGTGGAATCTGATGCCATATTCTGTCTGCGCACTGACAATACTCAGATCAGGGCAATCAAGATAAAATGAATGAACAAAGTAAACGTATGGATTTGTGCCCGGCAGACTGAGGGCCGAGCCGATAATAGAATCCTGCCTGCAATCGACAAGACTGTTCCAGCCAACGTGCGGAACCTTGAGGTCTCCTATAGGAGCTGTGCGAAAAGATCTTATCTGACCTTTGAAAATACCAAGTCCGGGAACGCCCGGTGACTCGTCGCTACCTTCAAAAAGCAGCTGAAGTCCCAGACAAATTCCCAAAAAAGGCACTTTACTGTCTGCAATGTCATAAATAACATTGTGTAATTTGTTTTTCTTTATATTATCGATTGCATCGCCAAAAGAGCCAACGCCCGGTAAAATAACACGGTCTGCGCCTTTAATCTCGTCGCAGCTTGAAGTGATATAATACTTTTCACCGAGAAACTTAAGAGCGTTTGCCACACTGCTGATATTTCCGGCACTGTAATCTATAATACAAGTCATTTTGTTACTTCCTTAAAAATTATTCGTGAAAATACGGATAAACGCCTGTGAAACATCCGTCACAGAAGCCGCATTTTATATCAGGCACGATCTCTGCAAGTCTTTCTACAGGGAAATATACCAAAGAGTCTGCGCCGATCATATTGCGGATCTCATCAACCGTATATCTGCAAGCCAGGAGATTTTCTTTCTCCGGTACGTCTGTGCCAAAATAGCATGGCCACGTAAACGGAGGTGATGAGATTCTCATATGAACTTCCTTTGCCCCTGCTTCTTTGAGCATGTCAACAAGCTTTGCACAAGTAGTACCACGGACAATTGAGTCGTCTACCATGACGATGCGCTTACCTTTGACAGTGTCTTTAAGAACGTTTATTTTAAGACGAACTGCCGTCAGACGCTCTTCCTGTGTCGGCTGAATAAACGTTCTGCCCACGTAGCGGTTGATTACAAGACCTTTGCCGTATGGAATTCCGGATTCTTCTGCATATCCGATAGCGGCATCAATGCCTGAATCCGGCACGCCGATAACGAGATCAGCATCTACAGGATTTGTCTGGGCAAGAATCTTACCTGTAAGCTTCCTTGCTTCATGAACGCTCATGCCTTCAATAACAGAATCGCTGCGAGCAAAATATATATATTCAAAAATACACATTTTGCATTTTTTTCTGTCGATGCAGTTGTCTGTAATCGTGCGAACACCGTTTTTCTTGTCGAAAATAACAATCTCGCCGGGAGCAACATCTCTTACGAATTCAGCACGTACTGTATCAAAAGCACATGTCTCAGATGCCACAACGTAAGAATTTTCAATCTTGCCGATTGAAAGCGGTCTCATTCCCATGATATCACGGCATGCGATGAGCTTCTTCGGGCTCATTATTACGATTGAATAGGAGCCGCGCAGCATTCTCATAACGTTTGCAAGAGCAGTCTCCGTCCTGCCCGTCTTTAATCTTTCGCGGGCAAGAAGGTGCATAACAATCTCTGCATCTGTCGTCGTCTGGAACACAGCGCCTGCAAGCTCCAGCTCGTGCTTGAGTTCAAGGTAATTAGACAGACAGCCATTCATAGCAAAAGCCATCTGTCCTTTGATATATCTGCTCACCAGGGGCTGGGCGTTAGGTGCGCCCGTCTCGCCCTTTGGTGAATATTTTACGTGTCCGATCGCCATACGACCTTTGAGCTGACTGAGTACCTGGTTGTTGAAAACTTCATTAACCAGACCCTGGTTCTTGTAAAGATCAATATGCGTATCCTGATTTACAGCAATACCGCAACTTTCCTGACCTCTGTGCTGCATAGCAAAGAGACCGGCATAAGTTACTCTTGCACAGTCGAATCCGTCGTTGTCGAAAATACCGAAAACGCCACATTCTTCTTGTAATTTATTTTCGTTTTCTATAAACATCTATAAAGCCTTCTTTAAGCAATCAATATGCAACGCCCTGAGCATACATACTCTGAGCAACTTTTTCGAAACCTGCAATGTTTGCACCGGCAACGAGGTTACCTTCCATGCCGTAAGCTTTAGCTGCAGCACTTGCATTCTTGTAGATATTTTCCATGATATTCTTGAGCTTTGCGTCAACTTCTTCGAATGTCCATGAATATCTCATGCTGTTTTGTGACATTTCGAGAGCTGATGTAGCAACGCCACCTGCGTTTGCAGCTTTAGCAGGAGCAAAGAGGATACCGCTCTGCTGGAAGTATGCAACTGCATCTGCTGTAGAAGGCATGTTTGCACCTTCACCAACTGCTTTACAGCCGTTTGCGATAAGAGTCTTTGCTGATTCGAGGTCAATCTCATTCTGTGTAGCGCAAGGAAGTGCGATATCACAAGGAATTGTCCAGATGTTCTTGCAGCCTTCTGTGTAAGTAGCATTTGGTCTGTATGTGATATATTCTTTGATTCTCTTTCTCTCAACTTCTTTAATCTGCTTAACTACTTCAATGTCGATGCCTTCAGGATCGTAAATGTAACCATTGGAGTCACTCATAGCAACAACTTTGCCGCCGAGAACTGTAGCCTTTGTAGCTGCATAAGTAGCAACGTTACCTGAACCTGATACCAAAACAGTCTTGCCTTCGAATGAATCACCCTTGTCAGCTAATGCTGCGTTCATAAAGTAGCAAAGACCAAAGCCTGTAGCTTCTTTACGTGCAAGGCTGCCGCCCCACGGAATACCCTTACCTGTGAGTACGCCTGTGAAGTCATTTCTGATTCTCTTGTACTGTCCGTACATATAACCGATCTCACGTGCGCCAACACCGATGTCACCTGCGGGAACGTCAGTATTTTCACCGATATGTCTGTAAAGTTCTGTCATAAAGCTCTGGCAGAAACGCATAATCTCGCCGTCTGACTTGCCTTTAGGATCGAAGTCACTACCGCCCTTGCCGCCGCCGATTGGAAGACCTGTAAGAGAGTTTTTGAAAATCTGCTCAAAACCTAAGAATTTAATGATGCTGAGGTTTACTGAAGGATGCAGACGGATACCGCCCTTGTAAGGACCGATAGCGCTGTTGTACTGAACTCTGAAGCCTCTGTTTACTCTTACAACGTTGTTGTCGTCAACCCATGATACTCTGAAAATAATCTGTCTTTCCGGCTCAACGATTCTGTCAAAAATGCCTGCTGCAACCCACTCAGGATGCTTTTCTGCTACAGGTTCAAGTGATTCTAATACTTCTGTAAGTGCCTGGTGAAATTCAGGCTCTCCGGGATTTCTCTTAATACAATCATCTAATACTTTTTGTAAAATTTTCATTCTATACACCTCTCCAAAAGAATATACGACATTGGCTTATGTTCTTCCGCACGTTTGCCAATAGGTTTGTAGTATATCATACGAAAAAAACCATGGCAATTTTTTTTTGCTTGTAACTTAAACGAATCTGTATATAATATTATTTATCTTACTTTACTGAAAGAGTCAGTTCGATGTTTGAAACAAAAAAAACCAAAAAAAAGAGATCTGAAATAAAAAGAGAGAAACAGGAAATCAAGCTCCGCGAGCTTAATAAATTCCGTTTTGTACCGCTGAAAAAAAAGTCGTATAAATGGTTGATTTTCCCTGCTGTTTTTCTTGTTCTTATCGTTCTTGTCGTTTTGATGGTCGGCGTAAGCAATGCAAAAATCGACGTGGACAAGGTCAGTATTTCACACAAACAGCTCCCTGCCTCTTTTGACGGGTACACTATTCTCCAGATCAGCGACATTCACGGCCATACGTTCGGCGAATCCAACTCAAAGCTGATTAACACGATAAACGAACTTGATTTTGATATGATTCTTTTCACCGGTGATATGCTGAGCCAACCCGATGACGAAGACGATATCTGGAAAACGGTCGACCTCATCGAGGCCATTTCGCGTGAAAATGTGCCAATTTATTATGTGCTCGGCGAGTCCGACTATGAACCTGATGACAAGGAAAATCTTGAAGATGACTGGAATATGTGTATCGAACCGAAGGAAAAGACACCTTTCATGGTTGCTATTGAAGAGGTCGGAGCCCAGCCTGTTTACCCTATTCAGGAAATCAGGCGTGGGAATGACGTTATTTTCCTTACAGGCGTGAAATATTACGAAGATCTGTTTGATGAGTACGAATTTGACACCGACATGCATTTTACAATTTGTGTTACTCACAAACCAATTACTTACAATGTAAACAGACGACTTGAGACTATCAATAAAAACTCATATAACGAAGTTGATTACGACCTGTCAATATCGGGTCACACGCACGGCGGCACTGTCCGTCTGCCGATTCTCGGAGCCCTTTACGTAGAGGGTCATGGCGTTCTACCGTCAGAAAAATACGCCCAGGGGCTTCATTATACCCAAGGGCGTTATAATTACATTTCACAGGGACTCGGTACCGGAGACGGCTTCCCTGTCAGAGTGTGCTGCACTCCTACAGTCTCATTGCTCACCTTGAATTGTCCATAATTCGCCTGAGCTTTGCTGCTTATTAACCTCCATAACAATCGGAAGAACCATAGGATTACGCTTTGTCTGTTCAAATACGTAATCATGTACCATATCCTTGATAGTACTCTTGCGCAATGTCCAGTCAGGAGTCTTATATGAAAGTGAGTTTATTTTTGCTATAGCAAGCTTTGTCTGTTCGATAATATTATTTATCATAGCTTCAGCCTCTCTCATATATACGAAGCCTCTTGAAATAACCTCGGGACCTGAGTAAATCTCACCTGTCTGTGCGTCAACTGTCATTACGATGATGATAATACCATCCTGTGCCAGGTGGCGTCTGTCTCGCAGTACGATGTTACCTACGTCGCCGACACCAAGGCCATCGATAAGAATATTACCTGCCGTTACTCTCTCTGCAAGCTTTGCTTCTTCGGGAGTAATCTCCAGAACGCTGCCGTTGTCCATAATAAATACATTTTCTTGCGGAACACCCATATTTACAGCGATATTTCTGTGGCGGATGAGGTGTCTGTATTCACCGTGAACAGGCATAAAGTACTTTGGTCTTACAATCGCCTGTATGAGCTTTAACTCTTCTTCGCAGGCATGTCCTGATACGTGAACGTCGATAAGAGATTTATAAAGAACGTTTGCACCTCTCTTGAAAAGCTCGTCAATCATCTTACTGATAGACTTTTCATTTCCCGGAATCGGGCTTGCTGAAATAATAACCGTGTCGCCTTCTACGATATCAATCTGTCTGTGTGTAGCAACAGCCATTCTGGTAAGAGCTGACATAGGCTCGCCCTGGCTACCTGTGGTAATAATTACCAACTCTTCAGGCTTGTAATTTTCAATATCCTCTATATCAACGAGCACGCCTTCTGTATGCTTCATAAAGCCTGTCTCAATGGCAACGTCAACTACGTTTTCCATACTGCGGCCGCAGATAATACATTTACGGTTAAACTTCACGGCTGTATCAATAATCTGCTGTACTCTGTGGATATTTGACGAGAACGTTGCAACAATTATTCTGCCCTTTGTCTGTGAAAAGAGATTGTCAAACGTAGCACCTACTGTGCGTTCTGACATTGTAAAGCCCTTGCGTTCTGCATTCGTACTGTCTGCCATGAGGAGCAGTACACCCTTTTCACCGAGCTCTGCAAGACGCATAAGGTCCATCGGCGCACCTGCGATCGGTGTGTAGTCAACTTTGAAGTCGCCTGTGTGAATAATTATGCCGGCCGGTGTGATAATAGCCAGCGCACATGAGTCTGCGATACTGTGGTTGCTTCTGATAAATTCAACGCAGAAATCGCCTTTCATAACCATCTCGCCGTGCTTTACAACCTGAAGATCACATTTTCCGTCAAGGCCTGTCTCTTCAAGCTTTTTCTGGACAAGCGCCAGAGTAAACTTTGTGCCATAAATCGGCACCTTTATATTCTTAAGAAAATACGGAAGCGCACCAATATGGTCCTCGTGTCCGTGTGTAAGGAATATCGCTCTTAATTTATTGATATTCTCAATAATATAAGTAAAATCCGGTATTACTGCGTCAATACCGGGCATATCGTCTTCGGGAAAAGCCACACCACAGTCAACTAAAATCATGTCCTTATCTGTTTCAAAAACAGTAAGATTCTTACCGATTTCGCAAAGACCGCCAAGCGGAATAATGCGAACCTTCTTATTTGTTAGCATATATATCACACTCCTTAAGTGAAAATAAACTATTAAAAAATCTCTTCAAACCACGAAAGAATGTCTTCAGAAAAGAGTCCTGCATCAAGCAAGCTGCCTTGAGATAACTCTTCTGATATTTCTGATACTCCCTCTCGCAATGACTCGCAGGACAACTCTCTGCCTGTAAAACTTCGTTCAAGCAAAGAGCCCAATTCCGGCTCCATTGAATCTGTAAAGGCCTGCAGACTTTGTATTCTGCCTTCCTTTACGTTTATGTTTAGCTCAACGCCGCCCCAGGAAAAACGTTTTTCAAAAGACACATCAAATGCAGGAGTCTGTCCGAGCCTCCAATTCCAAGATGAAAAGCGTTCTTCTATTTCTTTTAGTTCGCCGCGATCGTCTTCGTCGATTATATCACACTCATTAATAATATTGCAATACCCATATTTTTCTGAATAAACTCTTTGAATCTCTTCTTTAAGAGCCTCAATCGTAACCGCCGGATTCACACTGGCAAGATTTACTGTCCTTGATCTTACGGAATCAACACCCTTTGCAGCTATTTTTGCCTTTGAAACCGATAAATATTTACTCATTTTTTCAAAATCAGTATTTACAAGCAACGTCCCATGCATAAGTCCCTTGTCTCTGACAAATCTGAAAGCATTTCCTGAAAACTTCCTGCCGTCGCCCAGTGCTATGTCGTTGCGGCCGGTAAAGCCCGCTTCGATACCAAGATTATTAAGTGCCATCAATATAATTGCCAGCTGATCTTCAAGATTATACAATCCTGATGAAGCGAGGAACGTATAGCATAAATTGCCCAGATCATGGTACACAGCGCCGCCCCCCGAGGGTCTTCTTGCAAGATATCCTCCATCTTCTTCAAGCGCCGCAACGCGACATTCTTTCCAACTGTTCTGAGACTTGCCAATGACAACCGTCTTGTCATTCTGCCACAGGTACAATATGCGGGTATTTTCCTCCATATGGTTAAAAAGATACTCTTCGAGAGCCAGATTATGCCATGGATTATGTGAATTGGAAATTATAATATAGTTTTTGCTCATTCGAGTAAATCCTTTGCTTTGACTCTATGTAATACCGGTAAAAATACGAGTGCAACAACAACGCCGCATACGCCTTGCAGTATGTTTGGAAACATTGCAACGAGTGCTTCTGCAAATCCGTGCAGAAGCAGCTTGTATACAAAATATCCGGCCACCATAAACATCTCACACAGCGAAAAAACCACAGCTGCCGGGAAATAATAATGCGAAACATTTTTTGGCTTATTTTTCAGCTTTACAAACACAAAGCCCGCCACAAGGCCGATCAGTCCTTTGATAATGACTGTTGCAAACATATATTGAGGATGTCCTCCGACAAGGTCGGCAAATCCGCCGCCTACTGCTCCGCAGATTGATGCATAAGGTCCTAAAAAATAAGCAGCCATAAAAACAATGGCATCTCCCAGATGCACAGCTCCGCCGGCTATCGGGATATGCACAAATTCAGTTACGATAAATACAAGCGTAGCAAACAGACCCGCAACTGTTACAAAAAGCGCTCTGTCTCTTGGTTTGAAATCTTTTAGCTGTATATGTTTCTGTTGCATTATGCACGCATCCTCCTTAAGGGCTTATAATACATCACAAAAAGTCTGTTTGCAAGTAGTCCGGCGCAATGATATTCGTGACATCCACAGCCCGTGCCGCATATGATATGATTGTAAAGCCTTAAAACAGGAGGCCTGCAAAATGAGTTGTGGTTGCTTCAATTTTCTCGACGGAGACTGCTTACTTTGGATCATTCTGATATTGGTTGTTCTCGCACTTCTCGGCAATTGCGGTTGTGAAAACAATTGTCCCGCAAACAACGGTTGCGGTTGCTGATTTTTCACAGGTAAAAAAAAGGGCTGCGATGCAGCCCAATACATATAAATTTAATTAATCCGATAATCATTCATCGTCTGTTTCAAGTTTTTTAACTTCGCGGATAGCCCAGTTTTTGAATTCCATAAGAGTCTTGTCCATAGAAGTCTCGATTGTGATATTGTCGTCTTTAATATTAACAACGTGACCTACGATACCACCGATTGTTGTAACTTCAACGCCGAGAACGATGTTGTTCTTCATCTCTTCTTCTTCCTTCTTACGCTTCTTGTTAGGACGGATAATCAGGAAGTAAATAATAAGAGCGAATATTGCAATGTAAATAATCAAAGGCAGAGCACTTTTGAAAGTACAGCCTGTAGGTGTTGCAGCAGGAGCTTTTGTAGCATCAGGAGCACCTGTTGTAGCAAAAACATTGAGTGACAATGTCATAAGAATGCCTGCAACGATAGCGATGAATGAGATTAATTTTTTAACGTTAGATTTCATTTGTTTCCTCCATTGTAGTATTTATCGTAAAACTCTTCTTTAAAGTCAAGAAGTCTGTCGTCCATTATAGCACACCTTATCGAATTCATCAAATTAATTAAAAAATGTAAATTATGAATAGCAACGAGACGCAAACCATACATTTCACCGGCCTTGAGCAAGTGTCTTATATATGCTTTTGTATGGTTGCGGCATGCAGGACAATCGCACTCAGGATCGAGTGGAGTAAAGTCGTGAGCATACTTTGCGTCGCGTACAATCACCTTGCCCTGAGACGTCATCGCAGTGCCGTTTCTGCCGATTCGGGTAGGCAGAACGCAGTCAAACATATCAATTCCGCGTATTGCGCCCTCAATAAGATAGTCCGGGCTGCCGACACCCATAAGATACCTTGCTTTATTTACCGGAAGCTCAGGCACAGTAGCCTCAAGAACTCTGTACATAATATCGCTCGGCTCGCCTACGCTCAGACCGCCGATAGCATATCCGGGAAAATCAAGTGAAACGAGGTCTTTAGCCGATATAATACGAAGGTCGTCGTACATGCCACCCTGAACGATACCGAAAAGCGCCTGTGTGTCAGCGTTCTGATGTGCCTTAAGGCAACGCTCTGCCCAGCGTGTCGTCATGTACATTGATTTTTTAGTGTAGTCGTAGCTGGAAGGATATGGTGCGCACTCATCAAACGCCATCATGATATCTGCTCCGAGTGCATTTTCAATCTCCATCGCCTTTTCAGGTGACAAAAAATGTTTGGAACCGTCAAGATGTGAACGGAAATGTACGCCTTCTTCTGTTATTTTACGCAAATCGCTCAGTGAAAAGACCTGGAAGCCGCCGCTGTCAGTCAGAATCGCACGGTCCCAGTTCATAAATTTATGAAGTCCGCCTGCCTCGCGTACGAGCTCGTGGCCCGGTCTTAAATACAAATGGTATGTATTGGAAAGAATGATTTTTGCATTCATTTCCTTAAGTTCGTCAGGCGAAATGCCTTTTACGCTGGCATTCGTGCCGACCGGCATGAATATCGGCGTATCTATTGTGCCGTGCGGTGTGTGGAGCTTTCCGAGTCTTGCTCCTGATTGTTTGCACGTTTTGATTAATTCATACGTAACTGCTGCCATTTTATTTCTCCCCATAAATCAGCATGGCATCGCCAAAGCTGAAAAATCTATATCTTTCTTCTATTGCCTGTCTGTATGCGTTCATGATATTTTCCTTGCCTGCAAGTGCGCTTACGAGCATCAGAAGTGTAGACTCCGGCAGGTGAAAATTCGTGATAAGGCAGTCAATCATTTTGAACTTGTATCCCGGATAGATGAAAATGCCTGTAAGTTCAGAATGTGGACTTATTGTGCCATCTTCAGACGAAGCTGACTCAAGTACTCGGCATGACGTGGTGCCGACAGCGATGATTCTTCCACCTTCTTTTTTCACCCTATTAATCGTCTGACATTGTTCTTCGCCGATTGTGTAGTACTCTTTGTGCATAATATGTTCTTCTACGTTTTCTACTTTAACAGGTCTGAATGTGCCAAGGCCAACGTGCAGAGTCACATATACGACCTTGACACCCATTTCTTCTATTTTTTTAAGAAGTTCCGGCGTGAAATGAAGTCCTGCGGTCGGAGCTGCTGCCGAGCCTTTTTCTTTTGAATATACTGTCTGGTATCTTTCAGGGTCGTTTAGTTTTTCTTTGATATACGGAGGCAGCGGCATAATGCCTATTTTGTCGAGAATCTCTTCGAAAACGCCTTCAAACTTAAATTCCACAACGCGGTTGCCTTCTGTTACAATCTCAAGTACAGTAGCCTTGAGTTCGTTATTTTCACCGAAGAAAAACACACTGCCCGGCTTTGCTTTGCGGCCAGGACGCAGAATAACTTCCCACAGGCATCTTCCCTCGTTATTATCAATACGGTGCAGGAGCACAAATTCGATTGCAGAGCCTGTCTCTGCTTTTTTGCCATAGAGGCGTGCCGGAAGTACTCTTGTGTTGTTCAGCACAAGACAATCTCCGGCTCTGAGATAATCCAATATATCTGTAAAATGTTTATGTGAAATATCGCCTGTCTGCTTGTTTAGTGTAAGCAAACGTGAAGACGACCTGTCGGCAAGGGGCGTCTGGGCAATCAATTCCTCAGGTAAATCATAGTAAAAATCGTGAACTGTCAATTTATGTTACTCTCCAAAAAAATTCTCAATATATGTGCCCGGATAATAGAAAGCTATTATCTCTTCGCACGAAATGCCATTTTCACTGGCATACAATGCACCGTCCTGGCTGAGACCCACAGCATGTCCGTAGCCACTGCCCGAGACAGTTATTGTCTGTTCTTCCGAATCCGGATTTATCATAATCCTCTCATACGGAAGACCATTGTCGCCTATTATAGCATATTGATTGCCAATATAGCGCAATGTATAGTAATCTCCTTCAAAAATATATTTTGCCATATCGGTAAGTTCATTTCCCGGATTGTTTTCTGTGTAAAGTGGCGTAAGCCGACATGGAACGTGATATTCGTATTGCTGTGATTTGAGGCCAAGAAGACCGCGGTTGTTACCACGGACAACGGTAGTCGTACCTTCAGTACCTATAATCTCTGTTTTTGTAACTTTTCCACCTGCGCTTCGCTCTAGTACATTGATAAATTTAACTTTTCCTATGCTGTCACCGACAACTGACACTACTTTGTCGCTCAATGATTCGCCTGTAAACGACACTGTCCAGTTGTCATCGTTTGAGGCTACAGTCCACGGATCTTCTACTATCTGGTAATAGTCGCGGGGGGAGCCGTTCCATACGTTTGTTGAAGCTTCAGTGTAACCGCCGTTATTGTCTGAATATAACACAGAATCAATCATTTCTCCCTGGTAAAAAAGAACAAGTCCCGTGGTCTGTTTTACAGCGGCTGTGGCATTTGAAGCTTCATATACTCTGACGTAATCGTCATCTATATACATATATCCTTTGTACGCCTGGTCGCTTGTCGTAATATTTACGTCGTTTGAATTTATGCCATCGTATACGATATTTTTATATGCAACAGTCCTTGCCAGGATTGCCTGCGCTTTAAGAGCTTCTATGCGGTCGTCATATTCTGAAATTTTGCCCGACGACATTTCAGATGGCACTACAGCTAAAAGATATTCTTCAACGTCTATAACGTTGATTACGTTTATATTTCCTTTTGACTGTCTGTGAAGTTCAAACGCTCCCCGGTAGAATACGCTGTATGTTGAGCTTCGCACGCTCTCTAAGAGTGCTGGATATTCTGATCCTTTATCTGGCTCATCCGGTTCGATTCTTACCTTTGCTGACTTGTCATCAACAGACAATATATATTTTCTTGTCGAATCTTCGCAAACTTCTATTGCGTTGCCGCCATAGGTATGTTTGCTCACAGAGTATTCGCCTTCTAATATTTCGTTGAGTTCATCGCTTATATCATCAGTACCTATGAGCCATTTTGTGCCGGTGAAAACATAAAATACATCCGGCATGTCCACTTCTCCTGCGGCAGTGAGTAACATTACCGGCTCAGCGGAGGCTGCTTCTTGTGTGGGTTCAAGCGTTGGCTCGAGTGTTGGTTCGAGTGTTGGCTCAAGCGTCGGCGTAATTGTAGGCTCAGGCGTTGCCTCAGGAGTAGGAGTAATCGTCGGTTCTTCGGTTGGCCCTTCAGTCGGCTCTCCGGTAGGTTCTTCAGTCGGTGCCTCGGTCGGCTCTTCAGTCGGTTCCGGAGTGGGGGTCGGAGTCGGAGTTGGCGACGGGGTCGGAGACGGAGATGGTGACGGAGTAGGCGTTGCACCACCATTGCTTACAAACTCCTCAAGTTCCTCTAAAGCATCTTTACATTCATCCAAAGAAGCGTATCCATCCCCTATATATTGGCACGAGCCTGATATTTTATTTGCAATGATTTCCATTTCTGAATCGAAACTAAAAACAGGTGTATATTTAAGATTTTTCACAACGCCGGCACTTCCACCTGACATAGAAGCAATAGTCGCAGTCTTAACTGCATTGCCGGAATATAAAATTCCGATGCGGATTGACAAATCGGAATCCTGGGCGTAAACAACAGCAGGGCTTTTCACCCTCAGAAAAGAAGGTAAAACCAGTAAGAAACATAATAACAAAGAAAGGAACACTACCCTGCGTTTCTTCATTCATCAAGCCTCACTTGCCCAGATAGATTGCCAGTAAATCATCGCCTCTGTAATTACAGATGATATATCACACTCTTTATATACGTCGTCATATACTTTAAACGAGTACTTGTCCGACGCAACAAGATCTTCAATCATTTTATTTGACTGATAAACAATTGCCCATTCTTTTAACAGGTCGCCACCAAGCAGCTGCTCATAGCCATCAATCGATTCCAGACGGAAAACGTAAATAATATCACCATCGACCGCAATTTCTACGTCTCCGGCAATCATACTTGTCACCGTTTTATGAATATTAGGATAGTTATATTGAAAATATGGGAAGTAGTCAATATCGCCTTTGTTCTCTTTCAAAGACTCATCATCGCAATACTTTTCAACGTAACCTTCAAATTCTTCTCCGCTTTCGATTGCTGATTTTATTTGAAGTGCCAGCTCATTTTCTGCCTGCTTTTCAGACTCAGACATTTTACTTGTATCAAGTGTGAGCATAGTCAGATTATATGTATGAATATAATCGTAATACAAATCATATGCTTTCTTTTGCATATCATCAGTAACTACGATTTCTTTTTCGATTTCAGAAGTGTATTTTTCTACAAGAGCCCAGTTCTTCCAGAACGTTTTATACTGGCTTTCGGTAAGTCCATAATAGTAGTCATAGAATTCTTCTTTATTGAGGACTTTACCATCAACTTCATTATATGATTCATAGTCGGACTCAAACTGCTCGTTTAATTCGTCGATTTCCTCATCTGTGAGCTTCGTGCCATGCTTACGGGCTTCATTGAGTCTGAAATAATATTCTTTTGCAAAGTTCAGACCTGCTTCTTTTACGTCATTTTCATCCATCTCATCAATGTATACGTATGAAGCTAACGTTTCATCCTGATTGAGCAGCAAATTGCAGAAGAAAACAAACATGTTCTCGTGTACTTTTTCACCTTCAACCTTAAGAAGTACGTCACCTTTTTCCACGCCTGAGCATGAAGAGAGTGCCATGCATAATGTCATTAATATAGCAATAAAAAATGCAAGTCTTTTTTTATTCATTCTTTTCCTCATTCCTCTGAAAACATATCTTCTTTGATGGCAACAAACGATGTGTAAATGAAATACGTATATATAATATATACAATAAATCTGATAAGCCATGTTATGCCAAGAATAATCCATGCGGTCGGCTCTGATGAAAGTCCATAATGAATTGCAAGTAATACAACTCGCACTACCAACATTACGAATAAAAATAATATAGATTTTGGCATCAGATACCAACAATACCCGCCGGTCATTTTGAGGGATGTCATAAATCCTCCTTTACGGAAGGCAGCGATTGCCGGCTGCGTGTATGAGAAATAAACAACGTAAAATACTATCACAAAGAATACTACTGCGAGCGTCATAAGGCAAAGCAGTACCATCGGTACAATCCAGCTTGCTTTACCGGTGAAAAATACAGAGATAGTTATGTAAAGCAATGGTATAGTAAATACGATTAAGAGAAGCATTATCGGCAACGTAATAAACAACGCGAAAAAGTAAAATGTTGTTTTCAGGAACGTTCCGAGCAAATTGTGTAAAAACTCCCCTTTTCTTCTGTCTATATCAGATACAGCCATGTAGTATTTCTTTATATACACAGAAGTGAAAAAAGATACTACGGCCGCAACAGCTAGTGCAAACAGCAGGAAAAACAGAATCTGAAGAATTGCTTCTTTTGGACTTGCAAGGAAATCCTCTATTTTCTTTGCAAGATTCCCCAGTTTATCCATAATATTTCCTGAGAATAAAAGTTTGAATGAACCATATTTTTTCACAAGGCCACTACTATGCTCAAAAAAAGTGATGAGCAAAGTAGATACAGCAATAAAAATAGGAATATACGGCCTATTTTTCATTCTCATAAAATAAACAGCAAGTCCGCTCATAAATCCTCCTCCGTCTCACCAACGATATATATCGGGCGTTTTTTGACTTCAAGATAAGTCTTTGCAAGATACTGCCCTACTATTCCGATGGTAAAAAGTTGTATGCCGCTAAGCATCAGTATTATACAAATCATGGAAGGCCAGCCATAAGCCGAACCGCCCCAGATAAGTTGTCTTACAATTACGAAGATAATCGCAAGAAATGAAATAACGCAAAACAGAATTCCTATAATAGACGCCAGAGCCAGTGGTGCTGTTGTAAAAGCTGTTATGCCTTCAAGTGAGTATTTGAACAACTTCCAGAAAGACCATTTTGTCTCACCCTTTACTCTCTCTACATTTTCGAATTCAATCCATTTTGTGTTAAATCCTACCCATCCGAGTATTCCCTTGAAAAATCTGTTATATTCGCTGAGTTCAAGAATAGAATCAACCATTCTGCGCTTCATGAGTCTGTAGTCACGCGCACCATCAACAACTTCTGTCTTGCACATCATTCTCATAAGTTGGTAAAAACGTCTTGCAAACCATGATCTGATTTTAGGTTCACCTTTACGGGTTACCCTACGTGTCGCCACAGAATCGTATCCTTCTTCTTCAATTGCTTTAAGCATCTCAGGAAGCAGCGCCGGCGGGTCCTGCAGGTCTGCATCCATAATAGCAACGTAATCACCTTTTGAATATTTTAGTCCTGCATACATTGCAGCTTCTTTTCCGAAGTTGCGTGAAAATGACACGTATCTGACTCTTTTATCAGCCTTTGCCATCTCGCGGAGTATTATCTTTGTGTTATCCCTGGATCCATCATCGACAAAAATGAATTCAAAGTCAACGCCTTCCATGGAATCGGTTACTCTTGTCACCTCTTCCCAAAAAGCGGGCAGTGCTTCTTCTTCTGAATAGCACGGTACAATTATTGATAATAATTTATCTGCCATAAACAAATCCTCCCGGAAATTACTGTCGCCTCTTTATATTTTACACCAAACATGTACGTTTTAGCAAATCGCAAAAATCAGCCGGCAATGGTGCCTCAAAAACCATAGGTCTGTCGTCTGCCGGATGTTTAAGGTGAAGAGCTCCTGCGTGCAGAGCCTGGCCTTGCATTTCTCTCATATTTTTTATTCCATAAAGCGGATCTCCTACCACAGGATGCTTTATAAAAGCCATATGTACGCGTATCTGATGCGTTCTTCCTGTCTCAAGATTGCATTTAACGTATGAAAAGCCCTCGCTTCTTGACAGCACTTCGTAGTGCGTCACTGCTTCTTTTCCGTTATTGAGATTGATCGCCATTTTTATCCTGTCGTTCGGCTTTCTGCCGATAGGTGCATCGATGATGCCTTTGTTTGATTCTACAATACCCTCAACAACGGCAAAATACGTTCTTGCCATCGTGTGTGTCTCAAGTTGGCGTGCCAGATGAACGTGTGCCTTATTATTCTTCGCCGCCACAATAAGTCCCGTTGTGTCTTTGTCTATACGGTGGACAATACCGGGTCTTATATCTCCATTTATATCAGAAAGCGTCTTGCAATGATACATCAGCGCATTCGCAAGTGTTCCAGAAAAATTACCTGCGCCGGGATGAACCACCATGCCGCGCGGCTTATTTATAACTATAATATCATCGTCTTCATATACGATATCAAGGGGAATTTTTTCCGGCTGAGCCGTAACTTCTACCTCGTATTCATATTTGCAGACAATAACATCATTTTCACAGATTTTATAGCTGCTCTTCGTGACAGTCTTACCCTTTACTGTCACGCCACCGTCGGCCAGAACTTTCTGTACAAGAGCACGGCTGGGAAAAACGTCCCCAAGCATAGAATAAATATATGCATCGAGTCGCAGACCCTTGTCCTCTTTATTTGCAACAAGTTCAAAGCTTTCGGAAATCATACTGTCTGTGTGTCCTCCTTCTTGTCTGAAGAAAATTTCTCTGCTATCTTGCCCATGGGCGTATTGCTTCTGAAAATTCTGTTATCCTTCTGGAAAAACAGTACGTACAGTACAAGTAATATACAGCCTATAACAATACATGAATCCGCGATGTTAAATCTCGGAAATTCATATCCGAATATATTGAAGGCGATGAAGTCAGTCACAAAGCCCTGTACAATTCTCTCGTACAGATTTCCAATCGCACCACCTATAATCAAACAAGTAGATATAGTGAAAAACTTTGACTGTGAACAGTATACCGCAAAGAGCAGTACCAGACCGGTGACAATACTTACTACAGAAAGCATTGTCGTGGCATCCGAGAATATCCCCCATGCCGCACCTGTATTGCGTACGTATGTCAGTCGGAAGAAGTTCTCTATGAACACGATGTTTTTCGTTCTGAGAGCCTCTGTTGCCCATTGTTTTGAAAGTAAATCAACAGCTACAACTGCCACGCAAATTAGTATTCCAATGATAAACCATATAAGATTTTTCTTGTCAATTTTCATTTTTTTCTCCCGGTTAATACAAATTCTCAAAACCAAGCAACGGGTCCCATGCGGTCGCCGTAATTTTTGTTCTTCCATTAATATCCTCATCAATCAATAGAGCGCTATATTCTGAATAAATACCTATATATGGTAAATTATCGTAAAAGCTCTCTGCAATATTTTTTGTCTGTGACTTTACGTACTCTTCAAACGAAGCCATATCTGTGACGCCTGTATCATTCGGAGTCATATACGCGTTCTTTATTGCTGTGATATTATATGACAATATCTCATTTTCTGCAAACGCAAGTGAAAAATCCCACGAATAAACAAGTTCAATGTCTTTAACGATAAACGAGTACTTAAGTGTACTTAATTCATCAGGCGTTTTGTACGTCACATAGTTTGCTATAAATCCCGCCTGATTTAATTGCTCCGTGCATTTTTTTGCAACCGACATATGCTCACGGTTATTTTCATTAGCACAAATTGTTATGGAAATCGGTGAAAAGTAACCCAGACTGTCTATAGTACAAGCTGTAAATCCATCCGGATAGTATGAACTATCTTTCTGATTGAACCACGTATTTTCGGCAATCGGCAACATTTTAGCTCCTGCATACCCTGAGATTGCATATTTGACAATAGCCTGTATATCAAGTGCGTTAAAAACAGCCTTTCTGATATTTACATCAAGAGCTTCTACAGTATCTGATGGCATAAGAGTACAAATGGTATTTCCCTGTATCAGACAAGAACTTTTGCCGGGTAATATGCTATTGAGCACGTTCGCCTGCTGAACAATCATAAAATCACTGTCAGATTCTGACAATTCGCGTTCACTTCCATAGGAAGTAAATATTAATTTCTGTATTGCCGCTTTCTGAAAATAATATTTCGTATTAAGTTCAAAAACGTAACTGCCGTTCTCTGCTACGTTGCTGAACTTGTACATTCCTGTACCGCACGGAAAAACGTCTGTTTCCGAATTATTCCTAACAACAGGGAATATCAATTTTGACGGAAACGTCGAGTCCGGTTCACTCAGCTTTATTGTAAGCTGTGTATCTGATATTTTTTTCACTTCGCTGACATCTTTTACCATATGTGAATACAGCGTGTCAGCTGTCTTTATGCTGTTAACCGTAAAAATTACGTCTTCAACACAAAAAGCATCACCATTGTGCCACTTTACGTTATTTTTAATATTAATTGTCCACGTTATTCCGCCGTCCGTCGTATAAACTTCATCTGCCAGGCAAAAAGACACTTTGTAATTACTATCCATTTTTACGAGAGGGTCATATACCAGATAAAGGAATTTACTCAATTCATAATTTTTCGTTCCGAGCGGGAAATACGTATCAATATCAACAACACCTACTGTTGCCTGCTGACGCATCGGCCTCTTGTCTTGTGTGTTATCTCCCGGTTTTTTGTTTTCAGACAATGCAGGATTAAGTGTAGGCAAAGGATTTGAGTTGCCTACGTAATAGTTGCTGCAGCCTGCTGTAAAAAGCATAGCAATTATTAAAAATAACAAAAATGCTCTCTTCATTTATTTGCAAAGTGTACGCAAAAGCGCAATTTCCTCTTTGTATCCGTCAAGTTCGTTTGGTGTCTCAAGATAAAAAGGAAGATTTTTAAGCTGTGGATGATTCAATATTTTTGAAAAACCATCAAGCCCGATAGATCCCTGTCCGATTTTTTCATGTCTGTCTTTATGACTTGCATAAGGATTCTTGCTGTCATTTAAGTGAATACCATAAAGTCTGTCTATACCGATTATTCTGTCAAATTCTTCCAGAACCCCGTCAAGATTATCAACAATATCGTAACCTGCGTCATACACGTGGCACGTATCCATACATACGCCTAACTTATCTTTGAGCTCTACCATATCCATAATCTGTTTAAGTTCTTCAAAAGTTCTGCCAACTTCACTACCTTTACCTGACATAGTCTCGAGAAGAATCTTTGGATTAGTATCCTCTGTCAAAATCTCATTTAAGGATTCTGCTATAAGGCGTATCCCCTCCTCAGGGCCCTGACCTACGTGACTGCCCGGATGAAAATTATATAACACTCCCGGTATGTCCTTTAGTCTGGCAAGGTCATCTTTCATGGTATTTATTGTAAATTCCCTGATATCAGGCCTTGCAGCGCACGGATTAAGAGTATATGGACTGTGAGCCATAATAGGACCTATATCATTTTGGGCGGCCAATCTGTTATATTCTGCAATATCTACAGGATCTAACGCCTTAGCATTTCCCCCGCGAGGATTACGCGTGAAAAATTGAAAAGTGTCCGCCTGGGCATACAGTGCTTCTTTTAGCATATGTCGGTATCCTTTAGAATTCGATAAAAAGCATCCTAATTTCATAAAAAACCTCATTAATACAAATAATTGAATCTACCGAAAGGTGCGCAATCTCCGTCTGAATAAAAGTTCATAACGTCACCCGGCTGAATATTGTCGCTCCACTTAAATTCAAACGTTGGTCTTATAACGGAGCCGTCTTCTTTTGTTGCAAAGCCTCCTTCGAACATAAGCTCTGCCGGAATAACCGCTACCCCCTTGTTTTCGCAGAAGCGCACTGTTACCGGCTGTACTTTAACCGGTGTATAGCCTTCGCCTGCGTATTTATACGCCTTACCGTTTTTAACTACAATATCATAACCCAGATATCCGGTTTTTTTATCTCTATCAACGTCAATAAGCAGATTCATAGACATTTCACCGGTAAGTTTGATATTCTCTTCGCACTCAACGTAGAAATAAACGTTCCTCTCGTCGTACGCTACTTTCGCAAGAGTAATATTGTTATTTCCTGTGCGGTTTGTGTAATATGTCATTCCCATTCCGGGAAAATCTCTCTTTGCCGCCGTTCCTTTATGCGAAATAAACTCAGGCTTTACTTCCGCCCAGGCTTCCTGCCAGCTTTCCGGACAGCTTACGTCTATAGTATGTAAGCCTTCAGGCCTTTCAATATGCTTAAGGCCTTTGAACTTTCTGATATTTGCTACCATTTGCAGGTAATATGTATCAAGATATCCATCAATATCCGGTTCAATATCCCTGCTGTGCTCATAATCAAACTGGTCTACAAATGCAATCTCCGTGCTTCCTTCTTCCTGTATCCACGGTTTGAAATTACTTTTTCCTACGGTCCATTCGTTCCATCCTGTAATAAATACAAACTCAGGATCAATATCCATTGCATTATCCCACTGTTCCTGTATATTATAGCCATATTTATAAGAATCTTCCGTCAGCTTTGAATGTTTGTCCTTATCGGTATAGCTTCTGCCATAAGTTCCTTTATCGCTGAAATGCGTACAAATCCTGTCATCGTTGCAATTTTGAGCTACACCGATAGCGCACATTTCATACGTGCCGTCGTCTTTCTTTCCGTATCCGTTTATAGGCGCCTTTTCCAGCCAGCCCCAGTGGTCATCGCGCTTTGGTCCGCCGGCATATATAGGTTGCGGCGCTCGGAAAGTGAAAAAATCTCTGATTTCATTTAACAGCGCAGTATCAAATTCAGATACACCTTCTGCCGGAATACTCTCAGGATATGCCAGAATAAGAGGCTTTCCGTTCCACATAAACCACTGGTCCTTATATAAACCGGGCTTGTAGAGATCCTGATATATAGAACGAAGCATTCTCAAAGAAGAGTTCATCGGTCCAAAGTTTAATATAAATGCAACTTGAGGCGTTCTGATGCCGTCCTTCCTTGCGTTATCAAACTCTTTTAAAAGAGGCATGTATGATTCTTTCCACACAAAAGAACCGTTTGTGCAGTCAAAAAGTATGCTGTCCACACCGGCATTTGCAAAATATTGTGCATGTTTGCGCAATACGTATGGATCGTTGTTAAGATAATATCCGTAAAAAGGCTCATTCCAGTGACATTTATCATTATTTGTCCATATAGGATGATTAATATCGTACCTTGCCTCCGGAGCAGCCTTTAATATATTCATAAGGTTCCGCGGTGTTCTGTATATATCTTCATTACGCCATGTCCAGTAAAAAAGTCCTACTAATTTATTTCGAGGGGACGATGCCTCTTCTTCAGGAAGTTTCCTACCTAACATGTCAGTTGCGACAATAAGATCATTGTCAGTATCTCTGAATTTGTAATCCGGCATTTGAGGCTGAACGGCAAAGGGGTTTTCTTCGATTAAAACTATTTTCTCCCAATACGCATTCTCTGAGCACTCAAGCATTATGTCGTGTTTGCCTGCAGAAATCTCCGGAAGTTGCGCCCGGACAACCTCTTTATCATTAAATTGCGACGTAATCGCGCAGGCCACTACCGCTTGCGCTTTACCGTCAATATATACGGTCAGTGTATTCACACCGCGTCTGTTTTTATACGTTACTTCTATGCCATTTGCGACGCAAGGCAGTACAACATCCTTAAACGTGTACTGCCTTGTTTCATCATTCACAGCATTCCAATTTGCAATAAGTTCTATTTGCATGAAGGCCTACTCCTTTTTAACTGCTATTTTATTTTTTTCTGCCGAATCTCGACTTTTTCTCGTTTCCATTTTTTGACGACTCCAATGTGCCGCCGATTGCTTCATCAAATGACCTTAATATGTCTTTTTCTTTGTCAGAGAGCTTCTTTGGTATCTCGACTGATACATGTACGTACTGGTCACCTCTGCCTGATGACTGAAGCTTCATTACACCTTTTCCTTTGAGTTTGAATGATACGCCATTCTGTGTTCCCTCAGGAATATTAAGCTCGACAAGTCCGTCAATTGTTTCTACTTTGATAGTATCACCCAGACACGCCTGTGTCATTGATATTGTCTTGTCAAGGTGAAGATTAAATCCGTCTCTGTATAAGGTATTATGCGGTTTGATTTTCACAGATACAATCAGATTGCCTGCAGGGCCGCCTCTTACACCGGGCTCTCCCATTCCTGATACAGATACTGCCTGACCATTGTCTATACCTCCCGGTATTTTTACATGTACAGTGACTGCTTTGCGCACCTGGCCTTTGCCTCTGCATGTCGAACAGGGGTCTGTGATTACTTTACCTGTACCACCGCAATTGTCACATGTCTTTACATTCATAAACTGACCAAAGGGTGTGTTCTGTCTTACCTGTACCTGACCTGTGCCATTGCATGCAGAGCAGCGTGTTGATGTTTTTGACTGTGAACCTGTGCCTTCACATGCGTCACAAGGGACATTCTTATTGATAACAAGTTCTTTTTCTGCGCCAAAAGCAGCTTCCTCAAACGTGAGTTCTACAGAAGTACGCAGGTCTGCGCCTTTTTGCGGGCCTCTTGATGAACTTCTTGACGAGCCGAATCCACCGCCGAAGAATGATTCAAATATATCATTTACGTCAAAGCCGAATCCTGAGCCGCCACCACCATAGCTGCCATAACCACCGGTGCCATCAAATGCAGCATGACCGAACTGATCGTACTTCGCTCTTGAGTCTTTGTCGCTGAGTACGCCGTATGCCTCTCCGGCCTCTTTGAATTTAGCTTCTGCTTCACTGTCGCCGGGATTAAGATCCGGATGATATTTCTTAGCAAGGCTTCTGTATGCTTTTTTTATTTCATCGTCAGTAGCGCTCTTTGAAACGCCCAAGACTTCGTAATAGTCCCGTTTATCTGCCATGTGTTTTCCCACCTGTATGTTAAAATATATTATATATAGATTATGAACACGCCCTTTTGCCGAGCGTGTTCATTATATTTAATTAGGCACTTATTGTAAACCTATTATTTGTTATCGTCGTCAACTACTGTGTAGTCAGCGTCGTATACGTTGTCATCGCCATTACCTGCAGCGTTGCCTGCCTGGCTAGGATCAAAGCCTGCACCTGCGGCACCCGGATTCTGGCTGTAAATCTTCTGCGCAACAGCGTTGAATGCGTTCTGGAGAGCTTCTGTAGATGACTTCATATCATCATAGTTGTTTGCAGCGATAGCATCCTTAACTTTTGAAATTGCAGCTTCGATAGTAGCCTTGTCACCATCTTCAATCTTGCCTTCGAGATCTTTAAGAGTCTTTTCAGCCTGGTAAACTGATGACTCAGCCATGTTCTTTGTATCAACCTGCTCTTTGATCTTCTTGTCTTCTGCAGCGAACTGTTCAGCTTCTTTAACAGCCTTTTCAATGTCAGCTTCTGACAGATTACTTGAAGCAGTGATTGTAATCTTCTGTTCTGCGCCTGTACCCATATCTTTAGCAGATACATTTACGATACCATTTGCATCGATATCAAAAGTAACTTCGATCTGCGGTACACCTCTTGGAGCCGGAACGATACCTGAGAGCTGGAATCTGCCGAGTGTCTTGTTGTATGCAGCAAGTTCTCTTTCGCCCTGCAGAACGTGTACGTCAACACTTGTCTGGTTGTCAGCAGCAGTTGAGAAAATCTGGCTCTTCTTTGTAGGAATTGTTGTATTTCTCTCAATAAGCTTTGTGAAAACGCCGCCCATTGTCTCAATACCGAGTGACAATGGTGTAACGTCCAGGAGAAGAAGGTCCTTAACGTCGCCTGAGAGAACGCCTGCCTGGATTGCTGCGCCGATTGCAACGCACTCGTCAGGGTTGATGCCCTTGAAAGGCTCTTTGCCGAGGTATTTTCTTACAGCTTCCTGTACTGCAGGAATACGTGTTGATCCACCAACCAGAAGGATTCTGCTGATCTGGTCAACTGTAAGGCCGGCATCTTTCATTGCCTGTCTTGTAGGAACCATTGTCTTTTCAACGAGGTCTGCTGTGAGTTCGTCAAACTTAGCACGTGAAAGTGTAATATCGAGGTTCTTTGCGCCTGTTGCATCAGCTGTAATGTATGGGAGCATGATGTTTGTGCTTGTTACGCCTGAGAGCTCAATCTTAGCTTTTTCAGCAGCTTCTCTGAGTCTCTGCATAGCCATCTTGTCGCCTGAAAGGTCGATGCCGTTCTCTTTTTTGAATTCAGCTACGAGGTAGTCGATGATCTTCTGGTCAAAGTCGTCACCGCCGAGGCGTGTGTTACCGTTTGTTGCAAGAACTTCAAAAACGCCGTCTGAAATATCAAGGATTGATACGTCGAACGTACCACCGCCCAAGTCGAATACCATGATCTTCTGGTCTGTTTCTTTATCAAGACCATATGCAAGAGCTGCTGAAGTAGGCTCGTTTACGATACGAAGAACTTCAAGGCCTGCGATTCTGCCGGCGTCTTTTGTTGCCTGTCTTTGTGCATCGCTGAAGTATGCAGGTACTGTGATAACAGCCTGTGTGACTGTTGTACCGAGATAGCTCTCTGCGTCAGCCTTGAGCTTCTGAAGAATCATTGCTGAAATCTCAGGAGCAGTATACTTTTTACCATCGATGTCTACCTTGCGGTCTGTACCCATATCTCTTTTGATTGAGATGATTGTTCTGTCAGGGTTTGTAACTGCCTGTCTCTTTGCCAGAGCACCTACTAAACGCTCAGAAGGCTTGTTTGCTGTTGCTCTTGTGAAAGCTACAACTGATGGAGTTGTTCTTGTTCCTTCTGCATTTGCTATAACTACAGGCTCGCCGCCTTCCATAACTGCTACACATGAGTTTGTTGTTCCTAAATCAATACCAATAATTTTTGACATAATATTTATCCTCCTAAAAAATAATTTACTCTATAATCAATTGGCAACCTTTACCATACTGCAACGTATGACTTTTGCCTCTGTTTTGTAACCCTTTGAGAAAACCTCTACTATCTGATTCTCTCCTGCCTCATCTGAATCAATATGCATCACTGCGTTGTGATATTCCGGATCAAATTCTGCGCCCAATGCTTCAATCTCTTCAATGCCGTTTGCCTTCATTATTTCCTTAAGCTGTTTATATATGAGCTCTACTCCTTGTGCATATGCCGCCGGATCCGTTGTGGCGTCTGCAACTATCGCTCTGTCAAAATTGTCAACCACAGGAAGTATTGTCGACCACACGTTCGCCTTTGCGTCTGCGTATCTGCCATCCAACTCTCTTGCCGTACGCTTTTTGTAATTGTCAAATTCTGCCGCAAGTCTTGCATATCTGTCTTTGCTCTCTGCAAGCTCTTCCATAAGACGCTGCTCCTGAGCGTTTATCTTCTTTTTCTTTTCTTTCTTTTCTTTTTTGGTCTCAGTAGCTGCCTCTTCAGCCGTATCTGCTGCAACATCGGCAGTAACTTCCTGTTCAACCTGTTCTTCGTTTATTGTTTGCTCCTTCTTCTCTTCTTCAGACATTTATTAGTCCTCCTTTATTATGATAAAAGCTTTTTTCGCACATATTCGAGTGCTGATATAACTTTTGTATAATCCATTCTCTTTGGTCCCAGCACGCCGATTGTGCCGATGTCAACTCCATCTATGCTGTATGTTGCCGTAACAACAGAGCAATCACTTATCTCGCTCATGCAGTTCTCCGAGCCGATCTTTACAACCAGGCCTCCTGCGTCCTTGCAGTTCTCTAAAAGCGTCTGCATGCTCTGCTCGTTGCCAAGTACTTCAAGAAGTGTCCTTGCTTTTGATACGTCTGAAAACTCAGGGTGTGCGAGCAATTTTGATGTGCCTTCTGTATAAATCTGTGCTTCTTCGCACTGCTTTATACAATCAACAATACCATCTATTATAGGAAGGAGCTTGCTTCTTTGTATCCCGGACATGAATACGATATTGTTTATCATATCAAGTGATATGCTACTTGACATATGTCCGGCGATGACGCTGTTGCATATCTCAGACAATCTTGTGATGTCCTCCTGTGAAAAATCCTCGTCAATTTTCACCAGTGAATTCTTGATCACGTCATTGTCAAGAACTACTATAACAAGAATCTTATTCGTGCCGACAGAAACAAACTGAAGTGTCTTTACTGATCTTTGTGCCTTACCTGTCATCGCAAATGACGTGTATTGCGTAAGTCTGGCTACAAGCTCTGATGCAACCTTGAGTGCCTGGCTCAGTTCGTTTACCTTGCCCTGCATATAGCCGGTCAGTGCTTCGTATTCTTCTTGTGTAGGTGTAAAGCCGAGATTTGCAAGTGCTGTCTTCTCTTCGTTTACTTCAGATGCATGGTCGATAAGCTCGTTTACGTATAATCTGTAAGCTTTGTCCGACGGTACTCTGCCACTTGACGTGTGCGGCTGTGACAGATAACCCATCTCCTCTAAGTCTGCCATCTCATTACGAATCGTAGCAGAGCTCAGGCCGATGTCATGTTTTTTTGCAATTGTCCTCGAACCGACAGGCTCGTTGTCTGAAATATAATCGTCGATGATCGCCTTGAGGATAAGCATCTTGCGGCTGTCTAATTCATCATGACCCATAATAAGTAGCTTCCTTTCTTACTTTTTGTTAGCACTCAACACCATCGAGTGCTAACAGTGGTAAGTTTAGTACTTTTTCGTCATGCTGTCAATACTTTTTTACGTGAAAATATGAACAATTGAAAAACAATCAAGCGTATAAAATCAAGTATAATAAAATAGATGTGTAAGATTTTACATTTTCACTTGTATACAATAGTGACACAACAAAGGGAGGCGAACAGATGGACGACAAAACATTGCTAAATTTGATAGAAAACGATCCAAACTCCGGCATAGAGCAGTTAATAAATCAGTATGGCGGTATTGTATATACTGTTATCAAAAACAGACTTGACGGTTTTGATTGTTTGACATCTGACATCGAAGATTGCGCTGCCGACGTATTCAGCAATTTTTTCACAGAAATATACAGATATGATCCTGAAAAATCGAGTATAAAAACCTATTTATGCGTTATGGCACGCAATCATGCCATTAACGTAGCAAAGAAAAGAAGTTTTCTTAAGAGCATTTCACTAGATCATAGCCAAGCTCTTTTGGAAATCGAGGATAATGTAATGATCGACAGTAAACTTTCAGAAGACGAACTAAGGAAGGAAGTCATAAAAGCCGTAGAGAATCTCGGCGAGCCGGATTCAAGTATTATTTTCCGTAAGTTTTATTACGGTGAATCATCAAAGGAGATTGCAAAAGCATTGGGTATATCTGTTTCAAATGTCGACACACGTACACACAGGTCTCTTAATAAATTGCGTAAAATGTTTGGAGGTAATGAGTTATGAAGAAAACCACTAATGATATATTTGACGATGCTAAAGCATATGAAATTGATAATTTAGTAAGCAGAAATGATGTAGGTGACGTTTCGGCCGATACCCTGTCCGCTATCAAGATTAAGGTACAGGAAAAAATCAGATTAACCGAGCCGCATGAAAAGAAGTATGTCCGCTCTAGATGGTACATCGCATTAGCAGCAGCAATGTGTATCGTTATTGTGCTGGTTGCCGGTATAATAATCTTCAACAAAAACGGCAATGCTTCAAGCAATAAAAACACTGATAATTTACTTAAAAATGAAATTGTAAATGATCTAGATATAGAGGGCAAAATCCCTGAAAACGCACAAATACTGAATATGGATTGGCCGATGTACAGTAACGCTGAAGATTTATGTAACGCTGCTACACAAATATACACAGGCATAGTTAGAGATATTTCATTTGAAATAATTGATTATGTAACAGGAAAAGCGGATGCGTCTGCAACGTCGGAAAGTTCTCATCGAATGCTTTATACTGTATATACTATATCTTTAACGAAATCGATTAAGGGAAATAACCATGAAGAAATAAAAATAGGAAGGATTGGAGGCATAGTTGGATATAAAGAAGCAGAGCAATATAGTAAATTAGAATCCTCCGGATTATTAAATGGCTATCGAGGTCTACCTGTTGTAGCCGATACATGGGCCACCTTAGATATTGGCAAGGAATACCTATTTTGTACTGCGCGTAGTCGTGGAGACTATGATTTTGTTATTAATCCAACTCAATTTGTCCATTATTTAGATTCATATAACGCTAGCTTAATAATGCAGATAAGTGAAAAAAACTAAAGACAGCATTGTTTATATTCAGAAAGTATTGTCCGCCGGCTTTTGGGAGTGATTTTTTGTCAAACGCTACTGCTTTTGACAAAATCCCGGCAAATAAAAAACCTCTTTGTCGGATTTTATTACCGACAAAGAGGTACATAGTGGTTTCACTGTTATTTTTTACCAATATCCTTACGATAGAACATATCCTGCCAAGAGATTTTCACAACGCCCTTATACGCATTTTTAGCAGCTTCACTAACATCAGCGCCCATAGCAGTAACGCCCAATACGCGACCACCGCTATTACAGAATTTGCCATCTTCGATGCGTGTGCCGGCATGGAAAACAATAGTTCCTTCCGCTGCTGCTTCATCAAGGCCGGAAATATGATAGCCTGATTTGTAGCTCACAGGATATCCGCCCGAAGCCATAACAACACAGCATGCAGCCTCGCTCTTCCATTTAATGTCAATCTTATCCAGACGTTCATCTATAACAGCATCAAAAATATCAACAAGATCACTATCAAGGCGAGGCAATAGGCATTGTGTCTCAGGATCGCCAAAACGAGAATTATACTCAACAACCTTAGGTCCATTGGGAGTAAGCATAAGGCCGAAATAAATAACACCTTTGTACTTGATTCCCTCTTTTGCAAGTGCCTCGATAGTCGGCATGAAAATCGTCTTCATACATACGTCCGCGATATCCGGTGTATAATTCTTACTTGGTGAAAAAGCTCCCATTCCACCGGTATTAAGCCCCTGGTCATTATCAAAAGCTCTCTTATGATCCTGGGAAGAAGGCATCGGGCAAAGTGTCTTTCCGTCTGTAAAGGCAAGAACTGTCACCTCCGGGCCAGTCATAAATTCTTCAATAACAATATTGCTTCCGGACGCACCAAATTTACTATTTTCCATCATATCAACGATGGCATCCTCTGCCTCTTTAAGATCAGTCGCAATAATAACGCCCTTGCCCAAGGCCAATCCGTCTGCCTTTATAACTGCAGGAAAAGTTTGAGCACTTCTTCTTATATATTCCAAAGCTGATTTACTATCTGAAAAAGTCTCGTATTCAGCAGTAGGAATCCCGTATTTTTTCATCAGCGCCTTTGAAAAAACTTTACTGGCTTCAATTCTGGCCGCTGCCTGATACGGTCCAAAAGCCCGCACTCCGTGACTTTCCAGATAATCAACCATGCCAATACTGAGCGGGTCGTCAGGCGCCACCATAACCATGTCAATTTTATTTTCAATAGCAAATTTGCAAATGCCTTCTTTGTCCATAGCCTTTACAGGCACACATGTAGCAAGCTGTGATATACCGCCGTTACCGGGCGCACAAAAGAGCTCCGGCTTCTTTTCACTCTGGCTTAATTTCCATATAATGGCGTGTTCGCGTCCGCCGCTACCAACTACGAGAATCTTCATGTTTTATACCTCATTTTCTGTGAAAATAAAAAACAGCGCATTAGATTTGCATTTAATGCGCTGAACGTAAATGTTTTTAGTGCTTAAAGTGTCTTGCGCCTGTAAATACCATAGGAATATCGTATTTGTTGCAGGCATCAATAGAATCCTGGTCACGGATTGATCCGCCGGGCTGTACAATTGCCTCAATACCGGCAGCGTGAGCAGCCTCAACGCAGTCTGAGAACGGGAAGAAAGCATCTGAAGCAAGAATACTTCCCTTAGCCTTTTCACCGGCCATTCTGATAGCAATCTCAAGGGCACCTACACGGTTTGTCTGGCCGGGGCCGATACCTACTGTGCAGTTGTCTTTAACGAGAACGATAGCATTTGACTTTGTATGCTTTGCAATCTTCATGCCAAAGAGCATTGTCTCAAGCTGAGCATCTGTCGGAGCTTTGTCTGTAACAGTCTTTACGTTTGCCATGTCGCCGTCTGCAACGAGCTGACGGTCAGCGTCCTGAACGAGAAGGCCGCCGAGAACTTTTTTCATCTCAAGAACGTTTGCAGGAGCGTCTGTTGCGATCTCGGGAAGCTCAAGAATTCTGATATTCTTCTTAGCTTCGATAATCTCAAGAGCCTCTTTTGTATATGAAGGCGCGATAACGATCTCAAGGAAAATAGAGCTGATTGATTTTGCTGTATCAGCATCAATCTCTCGGTTTGCAGCAACGATGCCACCGAAAATAGATACAGGATCTGCTTCGTAAGCTCTTGTATATGCTTCGAAAATAGTATCTGCAACTGCTACGCCGCAAGGATTTGCGTGTTTGATAGCAACAACAGCAGCCTTGCCTGTGTCATTGAATTCACGGAGAATCTCAAGAGCGGCATTTGCATCATTGATATTGTTGTATGAAAGTTCTTTGCCGTGGAGCTGTTTTGCAGCAACGAGTGAGCAAGGAATATCGTTGATTTCGCGATAAAAAGCAGCCTTCTGGTGAGGATTTTCACCGTAGCGCATATCCTGAACCTTTTCAAACGTAAGAGTAAGTGTGTTTTTAAGAGTATTGTCGCCTCTTTGTTTGTTCATATATGCTGCGATCATTGTGTCATAGTAGCTTGTATGTTCAAATACTTTATTTGCCAGGTAAAAACGTGTGTCATAAGATACGTCGCCTGCTTCGTCCCATTCTTTAAGAACGCCTGCGTAATCTGAAGGATCAGTAAGAACAACAACGCCTGCGTAGTTCTTTGCTGCTGAACGGAGCATTGAAGGACCGCCGATGTCGATGTTTTCGATAGCTTCTTCAAGCTCTACGCCCGGCTTGCTGATTGTCTTTTTGAAAGGATAGAGGTTTACAACAACCATGTCGATTGTGTCGACGCCAAGCTCTTTAATCTGAGCCATGTGGTCGGGATTTGATCTTACGCTGAGAAGTCCTGCGTGAATTTTCGGGTGGAGAGTCTTTACTCTGCCGTCTAAGCACTCAGGAAAACCTGTTACGTCGGAAATACCGATAACCTCAATGCCTGCACCTTCTAAAGCTTTGTGAGTGCCGCCTGTTGAAATAATTTTCACGCCTCTTTTCACAAGCTCCTGTGCAAATTCTATAATACCTGTCTTGTCAGAAACACTTATTAATGCTGTCTTAATCATTTTGTACCGCCCCTTTGTCAGATAATGGCAAGATTGCCCTTAATCATAGCAGCTTCGTCTGTAGGAAGCTTGTCTGTTACTTCACCGATAATATATGCGCTCTCGCCTTTGAGTGCAAGATAATCAACTACCAACTTTGCTTCAGCCGGTGACATTGCAAATACCATACCGATACCCATATTGAAAGTATTGAACATGTTTTCTTCCGGTACGCCGCCTGCCTGCTGGAGAAGCGGGAAGATAGGAAGAATCGGCCATGTGCCCTTGTTGATAACGTAGCAAAGTTTGTCATCGCCCATACGTGGAATATTTTCAAAGAATCCGCCGCCTGTGATGTGTGAAATACCCTTGATGTTGTATTTTCCGATGAGGTCGAGGACTGTTTTAACGTAAATTCTTGTAGGTTTAATGAGCTCTTCGCCAACTGTGCAGCCGAGTGAATTTACATATTCTCCCAGGCGCTCTTTTGAAGGATTAAGGATTTTTCTTACAAGTGAAAAGCCGTTGCTGTGTACACCTGAAGAAGGAAGACCTACGAGAACGTCGCCGGGGCAGATTGTGCTGCCGTTGATAATCTTGTTTTTGGAAACAGCGCCTACAGCAAAGCCTGCGATATCAAATTCGTCTACGCTGTAAAAACCTGGCATCTCAGCTGTCTCGCCGCCTGTAAGTGAGCAGCCTGACTGCAGACAACCTTCTGCAACACCTTTAACGATTGTAGCAACTTTTGTAGGTACGTTCTTACCTACTGCTATGTAGTCAAGGAAGAAAAGCGGCTCTGCACCTGAGCAGACAATGTCATTTACGCACATTGCAACACAGTCAATACCAACCGTGTCACACTTATCCAGCAGGAAAGCAATCTTGAGCTTTGTGCCAACGCCGTCTGTACCTGAAACGAGTACAGGATTCTCAAATTTAGATAAATCAAGTGAAAAGGCTCCGCCGAATCCACCAAGACCTGTCATAACTTCCGGACGGAAAGTCTTGTTTACGTGTTCTTTCATGAGGCGCACGGCTTCGTAGCCGGCTTCAACATCTACGCCTGAATCTTTGTAACTAATCATAAAATACCTCCTGTATTTATCTCATATATTGTTGGCACTTCTTAATTTTTCCTGAAGTGCGGCATCTTTTGCGTCAACTTTTGCAGCAAGTTCTGCTTTATATTCTGTCATTTTCTTCTGAAGGTCTTTGTACTTAACCGACAGAATCTGCGCCGCGAGTACTGCAGCGTTTGTCGATCCATTTACAGCAACAGTCGCAACCGGAATTCCCGGAGGCATCTGTGTCATAGACAACATAGCATCCATACCGTCGAGCACCTTGCCCATAATCGGCACACCAATAACAGGAAGCGTAGTAAAAGCAGCCACGACACCGGGCAGATGTGCTGCCATGCCTGCGGCTGCTATTATACATTCATATCCGTCTTTGCGTGCGGATTTTGCAATCTTATGTGCTCTGTCCGGAGTTCTGTGTGCCGAACAGACTGTAATGGAGTATTCAATGTCAAACTTTGTGAGTGTCTTAAGGCAGTCTTCCATAACCTGGAGGTCTGAATCGCTACCCAATATTACTAAAACCGATGGTTTTTTCTTCATTGCTTGCAATGCTCCTTAAATGAAATTAATCTTTGTAATGTTATCACATTGGAAGCAAGATATCAAGCATTAAAGCCACCTTACGGCTTTATCTTCCTTTTCTTCTGATGACAACAGCAGCGGCAAGGATCAACATTGCCTGACAAAGTGCTGCGCTTGAGCCACATCCACCATCTTCTTCATCAGCGGGTTCTTCTGCTGCAGGTGCGCGTGTTGCGTCAACAGGAACTTTTGTCACTTCAGGTGTAGCTGTAGGAGCCTGTGTCGGCGCCTCGGTAGCGTCCCCTGTCTGTTCAGTAGGTGTCGCAACAGGACCATCTATAACTGCCTCAAGGTCTCCGTCAAAACCCTCTAACACTTCTTTATTGTCAAAGAATGCTATCCAGTCTATTTCGAGTGTAACCTCTCCGCCTGCAGCCTGTCTGCATGGGTCAAAACGGAAATTCTGAAGCGTTCCGCCGTACTCTTTGTTGGCAAAGAACGTATTATCATTAAGGTCAACAATGATAAGCTGCCAGTCTGTTGTCTGCTCAAGTGAAAACTTCATCGAGCGGTCCTCTGCGCCGACCTCGCCCTGCTCTGTGGTATAGAAGAATATCTGTGCAATGCCGTCTTCTTCAGTAAGAACTCTTGAAAGTCTCGCTCTCATAACAAGAACAGGATAAATCTCAAGATCAAGAGCTGCAAGTCCCTCTTTGGCAAATATGGTAAATTTTGGATCCTTGAGCTGGTCTTCGAAATAAACGTTCAGATATCCGTCAATTATCTGACGTGTATCATCACGTGAAATACACGAATACGAAGTCTCATCCGAGAAGAAAATATGCGCGCCACGACTTTTTTCAAGCTCTATAAGCTTCTCGTTATCGTTTGCAGCCATACTGACTGTTGAGAGGCCCAAAAGCAACATCAGGCCAAGCACTAATGCTAAAATTCTTTTTTTCATAATTCAGTTCTCCCTCTTTTTTTTATGTAATTTGTATATTATAAAACCGTAGCGAGAAAATGCAACATTTTTTCCAAAAAAACATATCATATATCAAAAACAAAAGGTGATTGAAAATGAATACTGTACGAAGTGGCTCTTTGGGACCCAGCGTATTTTATCTACAACTCGCGCTGGAAAGAAGTGGCTATAACACAGGTGCCATTGACGGTATATTTGGTATAAAAACCCGGCAGGCACTTATTGAATTCCAGCTTGACAACAAGCTTCTTCCCGACGGCATTGCCGGAAGCCGTACGTGGAAAAAACTAATACCTTTTCTCGCCGGATATACGACGTACCGGATCTTTGAAGGCGACACGTTATATAAAATAGCACGTCGTAACTACTCAACTATTGATGCGATTTTAGTGGCAAATCCTGAGATTGTCCCCGCAAATCTTCAGGTAGGCAGTAATCTTATTATTCCATATTCCGGATTCGACGTCGTCTCCGGCAAAGTGCCTGTCACATCTGAAATTGTTTCTGTCTGGATTGAGGGTTTGCTTGCTCGTTATCCTTTTATCAGGACAAAATCTATCGGTTTGTCTGTCCTGGGCAGACGTATTCCAATGCTTCGCATCGGAACTTCCTCTCGTAAAATATTGGTAAATGCATCTCATCATGCAAACGAATCAATCACTACCGGCATTGTCATGAAATACTGTGAAAATATGGCAAAAGCAATTGCAGAAGGCAGGAGCGTTCCTGATGTTTCATTATGCGTTGTGCCTCTTGTAAATCCTGATGGAGTCGATCTGGTAAACGGTTATCTGGAAGAATCAGGAAACCCGGCTTATTTCTGCGCTAAAAATCTTGCCGGCAATTACCCGGATATTCCTTTTCCTTCCGGTTGGAAAGCCAATATTAACGGGGTCGATCTTAACCTGAATTATCCTGCCGGTTGGGAAATCGCACGTGAAATCAAATTTTCACAAGGCTTTTCGATGCCCGGTCCGCGTGATTACGTCGGTTCTTCCCCTTTGTGCCAGCCGGAAAGCCGCGTGATGGTAATGCTTACAGGAAGTGATAATTTTGATGCTACTTTGTCCTACCATACGCAGGGGAATATTATTTATTGGAAATATCTGGATTATGAGCCTCCGCGCAGCCTTGAGCTCGGGACTATTCTTTCAGAAGCAAGTGGTTATCCTCTTGAGATTACACCTCCCGACTCGGGATATGCCGGCTACAAGGACTGGTTTATCCAGACGTATAACCGCCCCGGATATACAATAGAATGCGGCCGCGGAATCAATCCGCTGCCGCTGTCTCAATTTGATTCTATTTATGCCGCAAACGAGCCGTTGATAACCGCGGCACTTGCTTTTTTCACATCATAACTATTTTAATCACTGCTCCGTGATTGTAAAATCGCCATTTTCTGCCAGTTGTTTAAGAAGATTTACACTGTCTGAAAAATCCTGTGTTTCCGCCGGAGCTGTCGGCTGTACAGGGACCGGTGCAGGGGCTGATTTTTTTGGTGATGGCATGGGCTGTGTTGAGTCTGTAAGAATAACTGTCATCTGTTTTCCATACGCAGATGATGCAGCCGCCTCAATGAGTTCCATGCGGTTTTGCTTTTCAATCATGTTCTTTGACATTGGCGAATTAAATACTAACGCAAGTGTGTTATCGTCAACCAGTACGCCTTTGCTGCAACTGCTGATTATTCCGCTCATAGAAGCAAAGCCTTCGCGTGAAATGTTTGAAAGAAAATCTTTCCAGTCAAGATCGTCAACGCTTGCACCTTTTGCCGCTGCAACGCGATTTACGTTCTGCGGTCTCGGAGTCGGCGGAGCCGACGGAACCGGAGGTGGTGGAGGTGGCGGCGGAGGTACGGGTGCTGCCGGTACCGGCGGAATTTCCGGGACAGGCGGAGCATCCGGAATCGGCGGAGCTGCCGGGGCAGGCGGAGCTGCCGGAATTTTCACCGATGATATCTTCTTCGTAAGTTCATCTACCTTGTCTTCAAGGTATGCAATTCTCTGCGTAAGTTCACTTGCATCACTGCTGTATCGCCTGTCGCACAGTGCAATCATACCTGCCTCAAAAACAATCTTGCGAGATGTCGCCCATTTCAGATTATTTTCAAGACGCGAAAGCTCCATGATAATCAAGGTAACTTCGCGCGAATTCGTAAGGCGTGCAAAATCTTTTAATCTGGCAAAACCTGCCTCGTCTTCATATATCAATTTAGAAGTATCGCGCGTAATCAACGTAATCGCAATATTTCTGAAAACATTCATAATTTCCGTTATAAAAGTAGCAGGGTCGCGACCATCCGTGAACATCGTGTCAATCACATTGATAACACCGGCCGTATCGCTTTTCAGAATATATTCAACAAAATTATCAATAATGTCTTTGCTGACAGAACCTGTCATTTGCCTTGCAGCCTGAAGTGTAACGCTGCCCGAAGAGGACATCGTCTGGTCGAGCATACTGATAGCGTCACGAAGCGCGCCATCAGCTTTTTGTGCGATAAATCCCAGCGCAGCATGCTCGTATTCTATCTTCTGTGTCTCACAAATTGTTTTCAGACGATTGATGATACCCTCATGCGATATGCGCTTAAAATCATACCTCTGGCAACGCGAAATAATAGTAGATGGCAATTTTTGGGGCTCAGTCGTTGCAAGAATAAATACAACACCCTCCGGCGGCTCTTCAAGAGTCTTCAAAAGGGCATTGAACGCTCCTGTCGAGAGCATATGAACTTCGTCGATTATATATACTTTGTATCGCGCAACAGACGTAGCGTACGCAGTCTCTTCGATGATATCCCTTATATTGTCAACGCCGTTATTGGATGCGGCGTCAATCTCCGTAACATCAAGAATTGAGCCGTTGAGCACGCCTTTGCAGACGTCACATTCGTTACACGGGCTACCATTTTGTGGATTAAGACAGTTTATGGCGCGTGAAAAGATTTTGGCCATCGTGGTCTTGCCTGTGCCACGTGTGCCGCAAAAAAGATACGCATGTGCAATACGATTCTGCACAACCGCATTTCTGAGAATGGTAATAACTGAATCCTGTTCAACGACGTCGTCAAAGGTCGTTGGTCTCCAGGCTCTGTAAAGCGCCATGTATGCCATATCAAAATCCTCCTGAAAATAATTCAGCCCGTAAAGAAGCAGCCGGGTTGCGATACGGCACACAAAAGGGTTCGCTTACCGCTGCTTCCTTCCGGACCTGACGGGGTTCACAAATTTTTGTTGCGTATGTCCCGGCTGCATCTTTGCGGGCCGATCGAATAACTGCGGAACTAGGATTCGAACCCAGACAAAATGAGTCAGAGTCATTCGTGCTACCTTTACACAATTCCGCATTAAACTGTGCAAGCTGTTGTATCAGCTCTCAACACGAGTGGCATTATAGCACCATTTTTTCACGAATGCAATAGGTTTTTTCAACAATAATTCAAATCACGATAAAACGAAAATTATCATTTCACCAAAAGACGTTGCCACAATAAAATCCTGATCAATATCTTTTGTTTCTGTAATGAGATAAGATGCATCCTCTGAGAATTTATAGAGTTCTTTGATTGAGGATGACTCAAACATTATATATACCCCATCGTTGGCAAAATATACCTGAATATCGTTCTTCTTTATACCTTCATCTCCGCTGGCAAGCACATCGCCACTCAGTATGACGCCATCTGCCGATAGCAACGACAGACTTCGAACTGACGAATCGCCATAGCGTGCCGTATATAGAACGCGCGTACCTACAGTCGTATCAAAAGCCCTGAATTCAGGTTTCTGCCGTGACACAGGCACATTCAGCATATTCAGCTGAGAAGGATTATTTATATTCACGTGATAAACGCCGTAAACGTAATTATTTATCTTGTTCAGCCAGCTGTCTGTGTTGCGGAGATTGACAATCACCGTGCCACCGGTCAACTTTCCTATATAAAAATTATTATAATCCGCTGTGAAAATTGACAAATATTTACTTATTGCGTCATTATCGTATCTGTATCTGTGGTCAAGCTCCAGTATTTCAACGGCATTACCGCCGACAATTGCAAAAATGCTGTCTTCCGCATGTACGACAAAATTACCATTCATTGAATCATGTTGAATAATGCTGTGAATATAACCGACATCAGGCGCTATGGCTGTAGCATTTTCACCATTATACAGTGCAAGCCGACCATCTTTCAGCGAATAGTATCCTTCAGGCGCCCCGTAGAAAAGTTCATTGCTTATTGATTTGAAATCATTGTCTGTTTTTGTGACCTTTTCACTGTCATAAAAATACAGACCGTCTTCTTTTTCGTAATAAACGGAGAAATTATCATATGCGTCATTGTAATTAAATTCGTCAGATGAAAAATGTACGTCTGCCACCTTATGGTCAATAACTTTAATGCTGAGTGTGTCAAAATCATATTCATAGAGCATATGTCTGTAATCGAGAATCACAGCCTTGTTGTGATTCTCATCATAATCAGCCACAACGTCTGTCTTTATCAGATGATTGTCCCCGTCATAAAAAAGCATAAGCCTGTTACTTGCTTCGTATCCTGTAGCATAGAAAACGCAGGGGCCTTTTACTCCGGGAATCGAAACGATTTCAAAAGAGTTGACCTTATCGGAAATAAATCCAAAAGTCATATATCTGAAATCGCAATAATACAGATACGGCATGCCATTAAATTCCAGCAGGAAAACAACGTATCTGCCGTCATCGCTGACGACACAATTATCCTTGAAACTGAGTGTCTCATTAAGATCCGTCTTTTTATCATAGTAAGATACGTTTATCCCGGCAGGTGTAATATTTATAGCCTCTGACTTGTAGCTCATATATAACATCCTGTTTTCAACGTAAATAAATGGAAGCGCAGGATCGTCTATATCATACTCCCGGCCGTAATCATCCGAATGTATTATGTAATTCTTTTCAGGAGCTTTCGGCTCGCAAATCAGGTCAGTCAGATATGCGTCTACAGATTTAATCTGCAGAACCCCAAGAATACTTAACACAATACACAAAACAATAATCGCGCCTATAAGAACACGTTTCATTTGTCAAACCTCCGCCGTGTCTTGATAAGCACTGAAAAGAAGACAAGAACTGCAATAAATATCCAGTCTATTATCTCATAAACCTTAATAAAGCCATCACGTACAGTCAGCATAAGTTCTACCTCTGCAAGCTTATCAGCAAGGACTGTCGAATCATCAAAGAGACGAACTACAACGTCTGTTTTGCCTCCCAGAGAATGGTAAGTGTATATATTCTTTTCATTGTCCATTGTGAAAAGGATTTTTGTTCTCTGATTCGGAGTAAGACGGATTGACTCTATAATATCAAGATTTTCATCGTACAGATCAATATTAATATTATATCTTTGAGATTTGTATGAAGTCAGAGTATAGGTTGTCATAGCAATAAACTGTGTCTCGTCTTCAAACAAAATATTCAACGGCATTGGAACAGCGTAATCATCAAAAGCATTGAACTCCACAGCCTCTGTGTTGTTGCCATCCTTATCCACATTCTGTAAAAAAACAGATGCCTGAAGTGTATAGTCGATAACTCCGTCAGGTGTAATAACCTGGAAATCCGTATGATTGCCATAATATGTCAGGCGATAAAATTCATCTATGGACATCTCCGTAAGAGTGTCCCCTTCTTCTATATTCTTTGAATAATCAATATATCTGCCATATGCTGTAAAATTACCATTTCCGGTATGCTTCAGTGACGCAATGGTAGAAATTGTATTTTCCTTTTCACAGTACACGTTCTGCCAGAGCATTGTGCCCTGTGAATCGTATCCTGCGATAAATGAATCTTTAAACGAGTCAAGCAATTCATCCATTGCCAGTGTGCCGCCGATAACGAATGTGTCCCCGCCCTTGCTCACGCAGAGCACTTTTGCAACATTTGTAAGCGGGAGTGTCGTCTCAAGAATGCCATCTTCTGTAAAAATATACACACAGAAATTGGAAACACATGCATATAGACTGTCATCAGAATCAACGGGAATGACGTTATAAAGAATATCTTCTTCCGGGGCTGCGAGCGGAATCGTTTTTTCAAGTTCATAATCGTAATTTACAAAATACAACCGACCTGAAACATCGCGGAAATCTTCAAGATTTTCATCAATGCAAGAGAAAACAAACCCATCTTCATGAGCTGTTATTCCGGTAATTTCAACAGCCCTGCCGGATTCACCGAGGGTCGAGTAAGCAAGAACATTGCCCTCTTTGCTGTAAACTTTATAGTAACTCCGGTTCTGACTGGTGCCATAGTCATACATTCCGTATATCAGCATATTACCATCGGGCAATATACACATATTCTGGGGGTCGGCCGCAATCTCTTCGGTGTCACTTACGTCGCCTGTGTAAAATTCATTGCACACGTAAAGAGAGTAGTAGAATGTCGTCAATGCTAAAACTACTACAAGTATAACGAGAAAAGCATATATATAAACTTTTTTTGTCACTTTGTTATCTCCTCTTTACTATCGCACATAAAATACATACATTCTTTAGTATAACACTTAAAAGATTTTTTGTGTAGTAAAAATATTACTTTTTGAACAGCGGACCATACGCTTTGCACGCACGATAGTCCTGACCTTCCGCATCGCTTCCGAATGCGTTCCATGCCGCAGGTCTGAAAATATCTTTTGCCGGTACGTTATGCATGCACACAGGAATCCGGAGCATTGACGCAAGTGTAATCAAATCGGCACCGATGTGTCCGTAGGATATATTATGTCATAAAAAGTGAGATATTACCATAATTTATTTTGATTCCGCTACCAGCGGATCATTGCATTTACATCCTCTTTTAATCGTAAAAAAAATATTTTTTTACCTATTGACACAACTCCCTCAACAATATATAATAGCCAAGCGCTCTTGCTGAATGTACAGTAGGTCGTTTAGTGAGAGGCCGCATGTGGCGGCGTAGCTCAGCTGGCCAGAGCATTCGGTTCATACCCGACAGGTCGTAGGTTCAAATCCCACCGCCGCTACCATAATTTGGCCCCTTGGTCAAGAGGTTAAGACATCGCCCTTTCACGGCGGCGACACGAGTTCGATTCTCGTAGGGGTCACTAAAAAACAGTTTCCGGATTCCGGAAACTGTTTTTATTTTGCTTTCGTTTTCAACTGTAATTAAATCAGTCTTTGAGTGGAACCGGTCTATATGCAAAGAAAAAGTCAACAATCGGTTCGCTGAACGGCTGTTCTGACTGAATTCTTCTGTCCGAGCCACAGTCATATCTGAAGTGATTGTCTCCCGAATCATGTCCTGCGTACAAGAAAGTATGCGCACCATACATATCGCCTATGCTTGATTTTTTCGGGAATACAAATACCAGGTCCCCTGCCTGCAGATCTTCAACGTCTGTTATCTTGATGAAATCATGTTTCTTGAACCATGTCTCAAAATCGTGGTCATCTTTACGTTTGTCATAAACGTATATTCCATTGTCTTCCGGCTGGTCTGTATAACCTGCATCGTACAATGCCCAGTTTACGAATCTGTCACAGCTGACAATCTTTGCATCGTGATTGATAGCAGGATTCAATGGTGCATGACCATATTTAAAGCCTTCTTCGCGCACGTAGTCGGTAATCTTTTTACCGGCACTTAAGATGTCTGCTACAAGTTCTGAGTACGTAGTATACACAACCTTGCCGTCATCAAGACATACCTGATAACCATATCTTGCCAATTCGTCTGCCTGTTCCTTAGCCTCTTCAAGATTATCGTACTCATACGTCTCCATCTTTGCCTGAGCTGTTTTTACATAGAAGCTACCACTATATCCCTCCGGAACAGTATATCCATCGTCTTCACTGCAGGCACTGCCTGAGCAAATCATAACGAACATAAGTCCTAAAACGGTGACTCTGAGCAGAATCCTGATAAATTTACTACTAACATTAGTTGCCTTCATAATAAATACACCTTCTTCTTTTCTTATGTGCTGTTGATATAGTAATGTATATTACAAATTAAGTCAACCCAACTTACTTCTCAACCTCAGGCGCCCTGAATGCTGTGATAAATATTCTGTTATCACCTTGTGACAGAGGCTCTAAGAATGGCTGCTCAAACTCTACGGCTTCAGTGCCCTTGATACACCAGATTCTTTCGTTGCTGCCCGCATCGTAACGGTAATACATGCCTGTCTCATCATCTTTGCCTGCAAGCAGGAAAACGTGGCCGTACGGTTCTGCCTGGCCTTCGTAACCTACGTATATAACGTCACCGGGAAGCAGGTCTTTTTCATTGGTAATCTCTGTAAAACCATTTTTACGCATGAAAGGAATCAGGTCAGCCATAAGGCCGTGTGCTGTCGGCTGTCCTTCTGAAAAACCGGAATTATACAATATCCAACCAACGAGGCGGTCGCATGAAACAAGCTTTTCAGGTGCGGCAGAATCCCAGTCTATGGCTGGATTTATAGAAGCATGGCCGTATGAATAATTTTTGTCTCTGATATAGTCAGCTATCTTTTTTCCTTCATATATAAGCATTGCGGAGCGAAGTGTTTTTCCGGGAGCATATATAAAATCACCGTTTGAATCAAAAACCGCATATCCATATTGAGTATTTTCATCAGCACATTTCTTTGCATCATCAAGACTGTCAAATTTGCCGATCTGTGTATCTTCTTCATTATATGGAGAACGAACGTAATACGGACCAACGCCCTCATCTTTACAGGAAGTCATAAGTGGACATGCAAGCATCATTGCCAGCACGAGTAATAATATCTTTTTACCATTGAATTTCATATATTTTATTTCCTTTCAATACATAAATAACGTCGGGTCTTTTGCCTTATTTTCACGATTATACATTAACCAGGATTTATAATCAAGCACGGCATTTGTGATGATAAGATATGCCCGGGCATATTGACCTTCAAATCATTCTTTGATAAAATTACAAAACTTATATTGCATAAATGGAAGGAGATTTCAGAGATGGCCCAGAAGAAGAGTAACCATGTCTTTTCACGCGCACCTTATTTTATAACACTTGCAATAGTAATAATTCTCGCGCTCGGCGCAATCGTTACGATGACGGCCTGCAGCGAGACAGAATCAGGCAGTTCAGGCCTTTGTCTTGCATCAAACGGCGAGAGCGAATATACCGTTGTTTATCCTTTTACAGATGACATTGATAAAGATGACGAATATTTCAGAGCTGCGAGGACTCTTGTAAATTCTCTTACTACAAATACAGATGCTATTATTCCGCTTCTTGATGAAGAAGAAGCCGGCAAGTCCTCTGAAAATGCCAAAGAAGTTATCATCGGCAATACATCAAGATACGAATATACCCAAGAAGAGCTCGACAAGATCGGCGATCTTGGTTATATGATAAAGACTGTTGGCAATAAAATCCTTATTATGGGAAGCGATGCCAGAACAACCACTGCCGCAGTCAACCATTTAATTACATTTTACATGGACAAGGAAGCGAAAGAAATGACAATACCGGACGGATTGTTTACAATCAACTATATTGAGCCAATCGTAGAGCCCGAGACACCACCGGCTGCTGAATTTTTATATGGCCCGACAGTATTTGTTGTTGAAGACGAATACCAGATTATTTACCACACAAATCTCGAAGGTCTTGCATGGGTTGAGATTGACGGCGTTAAATATTACGATGAGTATGCAGGCATTATAAAGAGCGAGACTCCACATCACAACATAGCAGTGCCGATGGAAGTACTTGACAAAGCAAAGAGTTATACGATTAATTTTGCACCTGTATACCAGCGCAAGCCCTACTCCCCCACATCCGGCAAGACAATCAGTGAAACGTATAAGTTCAGACCTGTTGATACAAGTGACGGTGTTCAGATTTATACAATTGCTGACTCACACAGTGTAACAGATCTTTGCAGCAACGCTGCCAAGTATTACGGCGACAAACTCGACCTGCTCGTGCTTTGTGGCGACATCCTCTCTGAGAGTACTTCTTTACAGAAAATGTATGATATAGCAATTATTGCCAAAAATGTTACAAACGGCGAGATCCCTGTTGTTTATGCAAGAGGCAATCACGAGATAAGAGGAGAGGCTTCAGAATATATCGACGACTACATCGGCACAGCAAACGGCAACCCGTATTTCACATTCAGACTTGGTAATATCTGGGGCGTTGTTCTTGACTGCGGTGAGGACAAAGCTGACTCACACGTTGAATACGGCGGAATGATTGCTTTTGACAATTACCGCAGACAGCAGACAGAATTCCTCAAGGAAGTTGTTGCAAATGCTGACAGCGAATATAACGCAGATGGAGTTGAGTACCGTATCGCAGTTTGCCACGTTCCTTTCCCGATACAAGAAGATTATCCCCCGTCACCTGACATTTTCAGAGAATGGACAGCGCTCTGCTCGCAGATGGATCTCGACATTATGATCACAGGTCACCACCACTCAATCGCTATAAAAGAGCCCGGTCTTATCACTCCTCAGCAGGATTTCTATGTGGTAGTTACTTCCAGAAGTAACAGACAGGTAGGCGAAGGTGAAGATGCATATATGATGTACACAGGTACTGCAATCGACCTTACAGAAGACACTGTAACAGTTACGTTTACAGACGACAAACTCAACGTCGTTGAGGGCGGAAGAACCTGGGACAGATAGCATTTTACCGACAAAAATATCTTGAATTAGAACATGATTGGATTTATACTAAAGTTTGTGTATTTTTTACACAAACTTTTTTTATCTGAAAGGAAAAATCTATGATTCGTAAGCTTGCCAAAAGCGTAAAAGAATTCTGGAAACCTTCCGTGCTGACTTTGATTTTTATCGTCTGCGAAGTTATCATCGAGGTCTTTATTCCATTTATAACGGCTGATATGATAACCGCCGTGAAAAAAGGTGCCGAGATGAAAAACATCGTCGCAACAGGTGCGCTTCTCGTTGTCCTGGCATGTGTTTCACTCGCATGTGGCGCAATAGCTGCCATAACATGTTCAAATGCATCAGCCGGTTTTGCCAGAAATTTACGATCCAATATTTTCCATAAAATCCAGACGTACACGTTTGAAAACATCGACAAATATTCATCTTCATCGCTCGTAACAAGACTTACTACAGACGTTGCTAACGTGCAGATGTCATACATGATGCTGATAAGAACTGCCGTGCGTTGCCCCCTGATGCTGATTTTTTCAATAATAATGGCATACATAATGGGTGGATTCCTCGCAACGGCATTCGTAATCGTCGTTCCTTTCCTGGCATTCGGTCTTTATCTGATTGCCCGCAAAGCAATGCCGGCCTTCCGCAGAGTATTCAAAAAATACGACAAGTTGAATGAATCTATCGAGGAAAATGTCCGCGGAATGAGAGTCGTAAAGGGCTTTTCACGCGAAGAATACGAAAAGCAGAAGTTCGACGCGGCTGCCGATACTATACGCGATGACTTTACGCGCGCAGAGAGAATCGTCGCCCTCAACGGTCCACTGATGCAAATTTGCCTTTATTTTAATATGGTATTTATTATGCTCGTCGGTTCAAGAATGGCAATTCTTGGATTGAACAACGTTGATGTCGGCCAGATAAGTGCCATGCTTACATACGGCATGCAGATTCTGATGTCACTTATGATGCTTTCGATGATTTACGTTATTCTTACGATGTCAGCTGAATCGGCGAAACGTATCTGCGAGATTCTCGATGAGGAGCCTGCATTGAAAAATCCGGAAAATCCCATTATGCAGGTCAGCGACGGCTCTATTGATTTTGAAAATGTCAGCTTTAAATATTCTGCCGCAGCGAAAAAATTTGCGCTGGCAGATATCAATATCCATATTCCGTCAGGTTCAACTGTCGGTATCATCGGCGGCACAGGTGTGAGCAAATCCACACTCGTACAGCTGATTCCAAGACTTTACGACGTGTCTGAAGGCAGCATCAAGGTCGGCGGCATCGATGTGCGCGACTACGATATCAGCATTCTGCGCGGCGAAGTTGCCATGGTTCTTCAGAAAAACCTGCTGTTTTCAGGTACCATCAAGGAAAATCTCCGCTGGGGTAATGCCGATGCAACAGACGAGGAGCTTATCGAGGCGTGCAAGCTTGCACAGGCAGACGACTTCGTGCAGAGTTTTCCTGAAAAATACGACACTATGATTGAGCAAGGCGGCACGAATGTTTCGGGCGGTCAGAAGCAGCGCCTTTGTATTGCAAGAGCTCTTCTTAAGAGGCCTAAAATCCTTATTCTGGATGACTCTACCAGCGCGGTAGATACGAAAACTGATGCGCTTATCCGCGCCGGTTTCAGAACGTATATTCCGGAAACTACCAAAATCATTATTGCCCAGCGTATCGCCTCTGTTGAAGACGCTGACATTATTCTTGTAATGGACGGTGGCAGCATCGTAAATGTAGGCACCCACGCCGAGCTTCTTAAGAGCAGCGATATTTACCGCGAAGTGTATGAGCAGCAAGTGAACGGAGGTGACAGCGATGAAGAATAACAAGCCTGTTACCGGTAAAAAGAATCTCTTCGGCCGTATTATCGGCAACCTTTTCAGGTTCTTCCCCGTACTTGTTCCTGTTACCATGTTCTGTATATTATTTTCATCAATAACAGCCGTTGTACCGGCGATTTTCAACCAGAAAATCATTGCAGTTATTGAGAAATTTGACGATATACACGACTGGGATTCTGCTTTTAAGGAGATTATCCCCTTGATTATTATACTCATCGTTCTGTATGTTCTGTCGATGCTTTCTATTACATTATATAACCAGCTTATGGCATATATCACTCAAGGATATCTGTACAGAATGCGTAAAAAAATGTTCGACGGCATGCAGTATCTGCCGATAAAATATTTTGACACTCACAAGCACGGCGACATCATGAGCTACTACACAAACGACATTGATACTCTGCGCGAGCTTATTTCACGCTCCCTGCCCTCGCTTCTGCAGGCAGGTACAATCGTTATCTGCGTATTTGCTATTATGCTTTATTACAGTCTCTGGATGACGTTGATTGTTGTTGCCGGCGTTATCGTAATGTTGCTTGTGTCAAAGAAATTCGGCGGTGGCAGTGCGAAATTTTTTATCCGCCAGCAAAAGTCAATCGGCCAGACCGAGGGCTTTGCGCAGGAAATGATGAACGGCCAGAAGGTTATTAAAGTTTTCTGCCATGAAAAGGAATGCGAAGAAGAATTCAACAAGATTAATAATCAGCTTTATGAAGACAGCCGCAAGGCGCATGCGTATGCAAATATTCTCGGCCCTGTCATCATGAATATCGGTAACATTCTGTATGTTATCGTAGCTGTTGTCGGCGGTCTTTTCATGCTCCTCAATATCAGAAATCATCCGAATATTTCCGGCATGGTTTTCGGAATAAGTATCCTTGTCCCCTTCATGAACATGACAAAGCAGTTTACAGGAAATGTCAACCAGCTTTCTCAGCAGATCAATGCTATTGTTATGGGTCTTGCAGGTGCTTCACGTATTTTCGCTCTGATGGACGAGACTCCTGAAGTTGACGAAGGCTACGTAACGCTCGTAAACGCCGAGATTGATGACGACGGCAATATCCGCGAAGTCAGTCACCGCACAGGCAAATGGGCGTGGAAACACCCTCACAAAGATGGTACGTTGACTTATACTGAGCTCAAAGGTGACGTTCGTCTTGTTGACGTTGACTTCAGCTATGTCGCAAACAAGCCCGTTCTCCGCGAGGTCAGTGTTTATGCCGAGCCCGGCCAGAAAGTGGCTTTTGTCGGTGCCACCGGCGCCGGTAAAACGACTATCACAAATCTTATAAATTGTTTTTATAATATTGAGGACGGCAAAATCCGTTATGATGGTATAAATATCAATAAGATTAAAAAAGACGATCTGCGCAGGTCGCTTGGCATCGTTCTTCAGGACACGAACCTTTTCACCGGTACTGTTATGGAAAACATCCGTTACGGTCGTCTTGAGGCTACCGACGAGGAGTGTATCGAGGCTGCGCGTCTTGCCGGCGCAGATGATTTTATTACGCGTCTGCCCGATGGATACGCAACTGAGCTGACAAATAATGGTGCAAATTTGTCACAGGGTCAGCGCCAGTTGATTGCCATTGCAAGAGCCGCTGTTGCAGATCCGCCTGTTATGATTCTCGACGAGGCGACCTCGTCTATTGACACGCGTACAGAAGCGATTGTACAGAAAGGCATGGACCGCCTTATGGAAGGTCGTACGGTGTTCGTTATCGCCCACCGTCTGTCGACCGTAAAGAATTCAGACGTTATTATGGTGCTTGACCACGGCCGCATCATCGAGCGAGGCACGCACGAGTCGCTCATCGCCCAGAAAGGTACTTATTACCAATTATATACAGGCGCATTTGAGCTTGAGTGATTTTTCACAGATTGAACATATTCACGATATCCTGCATCATTTCCATGTTGACCTCACTATATAAGGCATGGTCAACATTGTTGCAGAATTCAGCCATTTCCTCTTGCGTAAGGTCGCGGTCGTACTTATCCTCCAATCGTTTAAGGTCCTTTTCAACCTTATCCTGATAAGCAACGGCCCGCGGTGAGTGCAAAATAGTATTATGCCCTGCCTGGCTACCATCACCAATGTAATACGTTACATTGGTGCTTCGTATTTCATCTTTGTGTGAAATAACAGACTGATGATTAAAGCTGATAATAAAATCGCGTTTGCCATGGGCAATATAGACCGGTATATCGGTACTGTTGATGCCTTGTACCGCATCGTACTTTGTGTAATCCTTGAACAACAGCGTCTGGTATGTGTTCAGAAATTGCTCCGGGAAATCAAATTGCACCATGTCCGCAAAGGGAGCCATATATTGTTCTCCTTTTTCCGCAAGCAGCGTGTAGCCACTGTTAAACGGCGCCACAGCAGCGCATCCCCGGATGTTTTTATGGATAGAAAGCACCGTCGTTACCGCGTATCCTCCCCATGAATGTCCGAACAAAAACAGCGGATATTTAGATAATATTTTGTCGTTTTTGATGTATGTTAATGCATGGTCCAGATTCACAAGTGGCGTGCACATGCCTACAGTGGAATCACCCTCAGATGCATATGTGCCCTGACAATCATAGGTAAATACGGCATATCCGCTATGCACAAAATATTCAATGAAAGGAATGTAATCGTCTGCCCCTGCATGCATGCCATGGCAAACCACTACCATTCCTTTGGCGTTGTAGCAAGGATAAAAATAGCCTTGTAGCTTCCATCGGCCACTGGGAAAGAAAAAAGCAGTCCTCGGCAACCTGTCAGCTACACGGCTATAATCAAATTCACCAAATATGGTGTTAATGTCCTTTTTTTCGTATCTTTGGAAAAAGGAATCGTAGGCCGCCTTTGCGCCGAGAATTTTTCCTGCCTGAAGGCCTGTGCGTAGTGCAATCCCCGCAATGAACTTTGCATCGTTTATAAAGCCGTTTGATTCCTTATTTTCCAATACACAAACTCCTTTGCTGTGTTCTTATAAATCTTCTGGTTTAGTCTCTAAAACGATGTCGTAATCGCCGAGGTGTTTTACCTTAAAGCCGTTTGCCTTGTACTCTTCATAGTCAAAAGCTTCCAACTCGTCGATTGCCAATTTATGGAATTCGTAGAAGTTATGCCACCATTCGTAGCCAGAGCCGAGCTCTGCGTTGAGATATGCTTCTGCAATATCAATACCCATCTGCGGTGCTACATAGAAAGCGCCCATAGCAAGTACGTTTACGCCGTTGCCGGTGATAGCTCTGAGTGCTGCCGGCACGCTCTCAACAACACCTGCGTGTACGTGAGGACATTTGCTTGCCGCAATATGGATACCCATTCCTGTGCCGCAGAAAATAAGTGCTCTTTCAAACTCGCCTTCTGCAATCATCGAGCCGACTCTGAGACCTATTCTGTGAAACATCAGATCTGTGTCGTCGTCTTCAGGTGAGCGTACGCCTACGTCCGTAACTTTCCAGCCCTTATTTTTAAGGTGAGCCACTACTGCTTCTTTAAGTGGGAAACCTGCAAAGTCTGCGCCCACGAGAATCTCTTTATCTTTTACCATTTTCATAATCAAATCGCTCCTTTTTTCTTAATAGTATTATTCTAATGAAAAACCGCGTTGTGTCAAGTCAAACTTCATTCTCACCTTGACACGCAGGGTGTTTTTTGTTTATATTGTTTTATCTTCTCCGGGAGGTTTTTTATGTTGAATGTAAGAATTGCTGACAAGCAAAATTTTGATGAAATATATTCTTTATACGCTGAAGTTTGTAAATTTCTGGAAACTTCGCCTTTTTCACCGCATTGGGAGATTGATGTTTATCCTAACCGTGAGGACATTGCCGGCCTGATTGAGCGCCGCGAGCTGGTTATTTGCATAGATTCCGGCAAAATCGTCGGCGCGGTCGCTGTGTACAACGGCTGCGCGCTTGAGAACGCTACCGAGCCTCTTGAGGACGGCGAGCCCGGTGAAAATGAATCCGGCATCCGTCTTTTTGCCGTACGCCCGGGTTTTCGCGGCAAGGGTATTTCTGATGCGATGATTGCTTTTGCAAAGGATCTTACGCGAAAGCGCGGCCACAGTGCGCTGCTTCTGACGGTCGCTATAGGCAACACGCCTGCAGAAAATCTTTACCGCCGCAATGGTTTTACTTTTTTACGCAAGACTCTTTTATATTTTCATTCGTCTGAGGGTGATCCATATTATGTATGTCGCTACGAGGTGTAAATGAAATACCATATTGACCCACATCTTAATATTCCGGCTTATATGCAGCTTTATCACCAGCTACGCCGCGACATCGTCAGTGGCGCCTTTGCCTATGGTAGCCGCCTGCCGTCGAAACGCTTGCTCGCTGAGGAGTCTTCGGTGAGTGTTATTACTGTCCAACGTTGCTATTCTATCTTGTCTGATGAGGGTTATATTGAAGCGCGCGAGCGCAGTGGATATTTTGTTATTTATCGTGAAAAGGACTTTTTTGCGCGTTCTTATTTGTCTGATGACGAGGCGAAGCCTTTTCACCCGTCCGGTGAAAATCAGGCGGTGCTTCCATATAATGGCAGTGAATTTCCATTTTCTGTTTTGGCAAAAACGATGCGGAAAGTTATGTTGGATTATTCCGGTCGCTTGCTCGTCAAGTCTCCTAATCATGGTTGTCCTGAACTCAGGCAGGCAATTTCCGGATATCTGGCGAGGGCAATGGGCATTGACGCAGGACCTGAGCAGATAATTATCGGCTCAGGTGCTGAGTATCTTTACACTTTGCTAGCCCAGCTTTTTGGCAATAATTGTATTTTTGGTCTGGAAAATCCTTCCTATTCCAAGATTGCCCAGGTCTATGCGGCATCGGGGATTGAGTGTGACATGCTCAGGATGGACAGCTCCGGAATTATGTCTTCTGAGCTTGCGCGTACTCAGGCAGGAGTGCTGCATATCACGCCTTTTAACAGCTTTCCGAGTGGAATAACGGCTGACGTTTCCAAAAGGCAGGAATATCTGCGTTGGGCCGAAGCGCGCAGTGGCTTCATTATCGAAGATAATTATGAATCCGAGCTGACTGTTTCCCGCAAAAACGACGATACTGTTTTTTCTCTTTCGAAGACAGATTCTGTCATTTTTCTTAATACTTTTTCTGCGACGGTCGCCCCTTCTATGCGTGTCGGCTATATGGTACTCCCCTTACGTCTGCTCGACGAATTTGAGTCGCGTCTTGGCTTTTATTCTTGTACTGTGCCTGTTTTCGAGCAGTATGTTCTGTCTGAGTTGATACAAAGTGGTGATTTTGAAAGGCACATCAACCGTGTGCGTCGAAGCCGTCGCCGCGAGGGTCGCTGACTTTTCACCTGCTTTATCTTTGTCAATCTGGTTATATAAAATTCTTTTAATTTGGGTATTAACTTATTACCAAATCCGTTGTAATATATGTAAACAATTTATTTGAAAGGGCTTTTTACGATGGATTATAAAAAGATTTTGACAATTCAGGATATTTCATGTGTCGGACAGTGCTCGATGACTGTTGCGCTGCCGATTATTTCTGCATGCGGCATTGAGACGTGTGTTCTGCCGTCGGCGATTCTGTCAACGCACACGGCCGGCTTTACGGGATATACTTTCAGGGATCTTACTGATGATATGCCGGCTATCAGAAATCATTGGCTTGATGAAAACATCAATTTTTCTGCAATTTATACTGGTTATCTTGGCAGTACAAAGCAGATTACGCACGTTGGAAATATTTTTATGTCCTGTGGTTCTTATGACTGTGTGAAGATTGTCGACCCTGCTATGGCAGATAATGGCAAACTTTATCCCGGTTTTGACGCTGAATATGTCGATGCGATGAAAGGCCTTTGTGGTATTGCAGATTATATTGTTCCGAATCTGACAGAGGCTTGTTTCCTTGCTGACACTGAGTACAAGACAGAATACGACAGAGCATATATTGAAGGTTTGCTTGAAAAGCTCGTTCGCCTGGGTTGCCCCAACGTTATTTTTACCGGTGTTTCTTATGCGCCCGGTAAGACCGGCGTTGTTGTGTATGAAAGTGGCAAGTATTCGTATTATGAGCATGATATGCTTCCTAACAGTTGCCATGGCACCGGCGATATTTATTCGTCTGCGTTTGTCGGGGCGCTGGTTCGTGGCAAAAGTGCTTATGAGGCTGCCAGAATTGCGGCTGATTATACTGTTGAGTGTATTAAGTTCACTGCTTCCCTTGACAATCATTGGTATGGCGCTGCTTTTGAGCCTGTGCTTGGCAAGCTGATTGAAGCTGTCAATTAATTGTAATCCGGGAAATATCCGGGAAATATTTCACTTTTTTTCGGCATGGCGGTATAATTACTGCATGCCGATTTTTTGTGACCTTCCTGTTTTGAATGACACTTTTGATTTTTATGCTGAGATGCGCGTGCAGTTGTCGCTTGCTT
>JAZQDE010000048.1:0-27512 GCA_045546695.1 Clostridia bacterium
GATATCAAGGTCAGTGCTCACGTAAAATGTATCGCAACGCCTGAGGAGATTAAGGAAAAATCTGTAGCGGAGCTCGATGCCCTGCTCGAAGAATCTTTCTCTTTTGATAATTTTGCATGGCAGCGCGACAACAACATCGAGATTGACGTGCCTTTCCGTGCAGACGGTCTTCACCGCATTATTTATAAATGTAGCGAGTGCGGCGCCGAAAATCAGATGGAAGGCTCCGGCGTTCACCTTACTTGCAGTGCCTGTGGTAAAAAATGGACAATGGACAAGTTAGGCCAGCTTGCCGGTGAAAATTTCGATGCTAAATTTACACATATTCCCGACTGGTACGACTGGCAAAGAGCTTGCGTGCGCAAGGAAATTGAAAACGGCTCTTACCTGCTCGATACAGACGTTGAGATTGCCATTCAAGTCAACCTGACAGGCGTTTGCATGATCGGAAACGGTCACCTTGTTCATAACAACGATGGTTTTCACCTTACCGGCGCCGGCGGAGAGCTTGACTATCGCCAGCCTGCCACTTTTTCCCATACCCTGTATTCTGACTATTATTGGTATGAGATAGGCGACGTTATAGGCATCGGCAACAATGAGTTTTCATTTTTCTGTTTCCCTGAAAAGAACGTTTCGGTCAGCAAGGCGCGCCTTGCAACAGAGGAGCTTTATAAACTTAAGAAAAATAAGGTTGGCTCTGTAAGATGAAAAAACATATATTCGAAAAGACTCCTTATCTTAGTCTTGCTTTTAATATTATTTATGCGTTTGCAAACAGTTTGCTGGGTATTATTGTTCATTCCTGGTGGTTTATTACAGTCGGCGCATACTATACTGTTCTTGCCGTTATGAGATTCTCCGCCCTGCGCGTCAGACACAAAGCAAACGGGGACCTGTCCAAAGAGTCGTGCGTAATGAGAAAATGCGGTGTTCTTCTGATTTTCCTTTCAATATGTATTGCCGGTGTCAACACCCTCACTTTCTTGCAGGTACACGTCGTTTCCTTTCACAAAATTATCATGATTGCCATTGCAACGTACTCTTTTACGAAAATAACTCTGGCAATTATTGGAATGGTACAATCTACCAATATTTCCTCTCCGGTTGTGAAAACGCTGCGCAATATTTCGCTGGCTGACGCATGCGTATCTATCTACTCAACACAAAGAGCAATGCTTGCGACTTTTCCCGGCATGGCCGCCGCCAATATCAGGCTTCTTAACTTCATAACCGGCACCGTCGTGTTGATAATAGTGCTGTTTTTAGGTATTCATCTTGTCGTGAAAAAAAGCGACTCATGAAAAAGTCGCTTGAAAAAGTTATCGCATAGCATAAAAAGTCGCTTGAAAAAGTTGCTCTATGCCACAAAAAGTCCCTTGAAAAAGTTTTGATTTAGTGTATACTAAAAACATCAGGGGGTTTTTATATGCTCAGACGAAAAATAGAACAATCATTGATTAACTGGAAAAACACACCGGATCACACACCACTTATTATAAAAGGATGTCGTCAATGCGGAAAAACATATTCTGTAAGAGATTTCGCCAAAAAATATTACGAACACGAAGTCTACCTGAATTTTTTCAAAAATCCTGATTATATTTCCATATTTGAAGGGTCTTTAGAGATAGACAATCTTATTGTTATGATGTCAGCCCTTCTTGGCCCTGATGCGATATTTGAAGCAGGCAAAACGGTTATCATTCTTGACGAGATTCAGGACTGCCCCGAAGCCCGCACAGCTCTCAAATTTTTCAGAGAAGACGGTCGTTTCGACGTTATAGGTACTGGGTCTTTACTTGGTGTAAAGGGTTACGGAAAACAACCACGTTCCATTCCGGTGGGCTCAGAGACAATAATTGAGATGCACCCCCTCGATTTTGAGGAGTTTTTATGGGCAAACGGCATAACGCCGCAAATTATTGACAAATTAAAGGAATATCTGACTGATGAAAAGCCGGTGCCGGAGGCTCTTCACAATAAAATGAATCAATTATTGTTGCAATATACTGTTGTCGGAGGTATGCCTGAGGTCGTAAAAACATTCGTAAATACAAAACAAATGAATATGGTGCTGGCTCTTCAGCGAAACATCGTGAATTCTTACGAAGATGATATGGTAAAATATGCCTCCGATTCAGACAAACCGCTGATCAGCGAGTGTTTCAGATCCATTCCAAAGCAACTTAGTAAAGAAAACAAAAAATTCCAATATTCTCTGGTAAAAAAAGGCTCTACTTCTTCTAAATTCCAGGGCAGTTTGCAATGGATTGAAGAAGCCGGCATTATTTCAAGATGTTACAATCTTGACATTCCGGAGTTACCACTGGACGGCAATGCTATCAATGATATTTTTAAGGTCTATATGAAGGATACCGGTCTTTTTGTCAGTATGCTTGAAGACGGCACTCAATTTGACATCCTGCAGGGCAATCTTTATGGATACAAAGGCGCCATTTTTGAAAATCTTATAGCCGATGTTTTTGCAAAAATGGGCCGTAAATTGTATTACTATCATAAAACGTCCGGTCTTGAGATTGATTTTGTAACCAGATATAAGGGCGGGGCCACTCTGATTGAAGTCAAAGCAGCTACAGGTAATGTCAAAAGTACCAAGACAATTCTGGCACATCCGGAGAAATATCACGTTTCCGGGGCAATAAAATTAAGCTCATATAACGTGGGCCGCAATGATAGAATCCTTACGCTGCCACTTTATATGAGCTTTTTGCTGACGGAGTATTGATTATATTTTTCCAAACACTGTTAAATTAACAAGGCCCGGTTCAATGCCTTCAGGCGAGCCGAGTATGCAGATGCGTACTGCCGTTGCATCGACCTGGCAAAACGTTCTGTATCATCGGTTGCCGGCTGCCACCATGTCTGCGTGCTCTCATCGACTGCATACATAGGATTGCGGCCTTCTATATAACTCGACGCATGCGCATCCTGGTAAGAGGTAACAGGAAGTAGTCCTCCCATTATTTTACTTTTGTCTCTGTGCCGCCGTAGTAAACGAAGCTGCCGGCAGGGACAGAACGTGTTATCCAGACGTTACCACCGATGACGCAATCATCGCCAATAACTGTCTCACCGCCCAGAATCGTCGCGCCGGCATAAATTACAACGCGGTTTCCAATATCAGGATGCCTTTTTATTCCTTTTACAGGATTGCCGTTGTCGTCGAGTTCGAAGCTGCGTGCGCCGAGAGTAACGCCCTGATAAAGCTTGACATGCTCGCCGATTACGCACGTTTCGCCGATAACAACGCCTGTGCCATGGTCTATAAAGAACCATTTGCCGATTTTTGCTCCCGGATGAATGTCAATACCTGTGAGTTGATGCGCGTATTCTGTCATCATTCGCGGAAGAAGCGGCACCTTAAGCTCGTACAGGCTGTGTGCCAGACGGTAAATACTTACAGCCTCAAAAGAAGGATATGCGAGCATAATCTCTTCTTCGCTTTTTGCAGCCGGATCGCCGTCGTATGCAGCGCGCACGTCGGTGCGAAGCAGATCTGCCGTATCTGAAATGCTGCCGATAAACGAGCATACCAGTCTGCCGGCTTCGTCTTCGCACGTGCCCGGAAGCACTGCGCAGATGAGTTCGTGCAGAAGCATCGCTGCCTCAGAGAGGCTCGCGCTTATCGCTGTTGCCAGAAAACGTCTGTCGTTTAATTCTGCTCCGAATATTTCCGGATAAAGCGCGCGACGAAGTGCTGATATGAGTCTTACAACCTGGTCTTTCATGCCCGGTCTGTTTATCGTGCTGCGCTCGTATGATTCGTTTATCGCTGCAAGGTGCGCCGATGCGGCCTGTATGCTCTCATTTAATTTACAATTCATGGTATTTCTCCCCTCTTATTCAAACAATCCTGTCGAAAGATATCTGTCACCCGTGTCCGGCAGCAGAACTACGATCAGCTTGCCTTCGTATTCTTTTCTTTTGCCAATTTCTGCCGCAGCCCACAACGCTGCGCCGGAAGAAATTCCGACAAGTACTCCTTCTGTCCTTGCAAGTTGTCTTGCCGCGCAAAAAGCATCATCTTCCGTTACTTTTATTATCTCATCGCAGACTTCTATATCCATATTGCCCGGCACAAAGCCTGCGCCGATACCCTGAAGTCCATGTTTCCCGGCCTGTCCGCCTGACAATACCGGCGATTTTTCAGGCTCGACGGCTATTATTTTCACATCAGCCGAAACACTTTTGAGATATTTTCCTGTGCCACTGACTGTTCCGCCTGTCCCGGCGCCCGCAACAAATGCCGCAACCTGTCCGTCTGTATCTTTCCATATTTCGGGACCTGTCGTCTCGAAATGTGCCTGACTGTTGGCAGGATTTTCAAACTGGTCCGGAATATATGCCCCGGGAATCTGCGTCGCCAGCTCCTTTGCCTTTGCAATCGAGCCACTCATACCAAGCGCGCCGTCGGTCAGGACAAGCTCAGCCCCGTACGCCGTCATCAGCATGCGTCTTTCTTTTGACATTGTGTCCGGCATTACGATTATCGTTCTGTATCCTCTGATGGCACCGACTGCCGCAAGTCCGATTCCGGTGTTGCCGGAAGTTGGCTCAATAATTACAGAACCCGGTCCGATGAGTCCTCTTGCCTTGGCGTCATCCAGCATATAAAGAGCTGCTCGATCCTTAACTGAACCCGCAGGATTAAGATATTCCAGCTTGCCGCAAATCCGCGCTTTTAATTCTAATTTTTTACAAAATCTGTCAAAACTCACCAATGGTGTGCCTCCGATAAGATCTTGTACTGAGTTACATATTTTCATCTTTGTCACCTGCCGTAATAATTCTTACTTTTCAAACTCATCTCTGAAAAAGCCTCTTGTGTCTGCCCAGTTGCCCTTTTCGTCTTTAATAGATATTCTGATATATTGTGCTCTGTCGTCTATTTCAAAATCAACAGACGTTAGATATTCTCCTTCTTGCGCATGAGCGTTGCAAGGAGTTTTACTACCGACATACATGAAAATATGCTTCACCTCCGAGCATTCTATGTGTACCTTATTGCCATTTACAGATATTTCTTTAAAAACAGGCCCCATTGATGAATACATCTGCCCATTTTCCATGGCATTGATAACACCTGTATACGTAAATTCCTCCGGATATATCATTGTAAACGCGCCAAAAGAATCAGAATAAGGACTGTCTATCGGGAATTTATTATGGTTGTCATCTGCTCCGTGGCAGGCAATTCTCTTCCCGACAGAGAGTAATTTATCATATATTGCTCCGTTATGTTCTATATGATTCGTTACGTATGAACCGTAATTGCACATTTCAATGCTAAAAAGACCTTCATATGACAGAATTCTTTCTTCCATTTCCATCGACCAATACGGGTGATTATGAGCAACGATATATCCATGCTCTTTTGCCTGTCTAATGTAATCATTAATATACTCTGTCGTGTATTCACGAACGCGCTCCGAGCCGACTCGCCTTAGTTCGCTGATTGCGTTATCTCTTCTCAGATAGTGACAATACGTCTCGTTACAGCAAATCATTTTTATATTGTCCGGTTCTCTTGCAAATAGATTCAGATGAATCTCACGGGCAAACGCGTCGTATTTTCCCTGAGGATTGTTACGTATATAACATTCATAGCCCGTTATCATCATAAAATTCTCATCCGTCAGATAAGTATGACAGCGGGGTCTTTCGTGATCGGTTATTGCTAAGATGTGGTACCCTTGGGATTTGTAAAGTTCTTTTAATTCTTCCGGTGTTTTTTTTCCGTCTGATAAAATGCTGTGGCAATGAAGATTTGCTTTATATTGTTTTATTTCAGGAGATATCAGATACATAATATAATTTTCCCATCTTTAATATGATATAAACGTATCGTACTACAAATCGCATTTGCTTTGCAAGGGTGAAAGCGCGGGTTTTTTTAAGACCAAGCAACTCTTGAATTTCCAAAGCGGTAATTTTTCCATTCTCTTCTATATAATCAAGAATCTTTTGCATTTGGGAGGTAATTCCCTTTCCACTTTCCTTGGTAGCTGCACGGTTCATATTGGGAAGATTTTTCAAAGGAACATAGGAAAAGGTGCAAGAAACTATCTGTATATTCAGGCATTTAGTGCAACAAATCCTGAGAATTAACGATTCATATTAACGAGATCGTTAATTCTCGACATGAGGTGGTAATAACGGTTGTTTTAATTGTTAAAAAGGTGCAAATAACTGTCAAATCCTATTACAAAATGGTGCGAGTTGTGATATAATACATACATCAACTGCTTGGAGGTTCATTTATGGAACGAATTGCTTTGCAAAAATTGATAGATTGGAACAATAACAAGCGCAAGAAGCCTCTGCTTGTTTGGGGCGCAAGACAGGTTGGTAAAACCTATCTTGTTCAAGAGCTCTTTGCCGAAAACTATTATAAGAACAGCTATATCTATATCGACTGCAAAAAAGAAGATGAAATCCGTGAATTTTGTTCCGGAACAGCAAACGCAGAAAAAATCATTGAATACATTTCGTTACGGAAAGGAAAGCAAATCAACGAAAGTACACTACTGATTTTTGATGAGGTGCAGGAATGTCCCAACATTATCTCCTCGCTCAAGTATTTTTGCCAGGATTTCAAAGATATCCCTGTAATTGCAACCGGTTCGATGGTGCGTATTAAACTCCAAAGAGAGACACACAAGAGGGGTTCAAGAAATAATGACAAGTTCCTTTTCCCTGTAGGAAAAATCAATCAAATGACCATTTATCCTATGACCTTTGATGAGTTCTTGATGAACGGCAATAGAATGCTTTATGATACCGTCAAAAAGGCATACGAGAGTAAGCAACCCCTTGACAGTCAAATTCACGAATTGGTTATGGAGCAGGTATATAAGTATTTGCTTGTAGGTGGTATGCCCGAAGCAGTAGAGGCCTACATTGACGGCAATAACCTTCTTGAAGCAAGAGAGATTCTTAAAGTTTTATATGATAACTACCTTGCAGATATGGAACTCTTTCAGGCAAGCCAAGAAGCAGTTTTGCGTTCCCGAACCTTGTTTCAAAACATTTACAGAGAGCTTAACAAGAAATCCAAGAACTTTTCTCCGGGACTGATTGAAGAAAAGAGCAAGACAAGAGATTTTGCAACCTCCATTCAATGGCTTACCATGGCGCATGTTGTTAACCAGTCCTTCCAATTGAAGGAGCATATTACAACACCTCTTATGCCCGACAACGAAAGTAACTTCCGTTTGTTTCTTGGTGATATTGGTATGTTCTCTTATCAGAGCGGAATTAATGCAGCATCTTTTGTGTCAAACGAAAGAGAAAACACTTTGTCCGGTATTTTCTTTGAAAACTTCGTAGCTAACGAACTGATTGCGAAAGAACACAAACTGTTCTATTGGCGTGGAAAAGCATCTGCAGAACTCGAATTTATCATTGAATCCGATAACAAGCTTTACCCGCTTGACGTTAAAAAGGGGCGCGGAACACTTAATTCTCTTGAAAAGTTTTCAAATCATAACAAATTTGAATATGCTATCAAGGTTTCTAAAAACAATTACGGATATAATCCCGAACAAAAGCTGTTAACCATACCATTTTACTTTATCCCGTTTGTAGCAAAGGATCTTGCTAACGGGACGATGGAGATATAAAAACTCAACCGGCAAGACGGATGCAGAACGTAGAGCAATATATGTAGGTATGACGAGAGCCAAGAGCAATTCTTTGAATATCGCCCTTGAGACAATAGCAAAGGCGGCAAGTTTTTCTTGCCGCCTTAAATTTAATGACACAAGCTGTTTGTCGGCTGAATACCAGACATTTTTGAGTGTTGCGTAAAAACACTCACATATAATCTTTGTGTATTGAAAAGCTGAAAAATATTTGCAATAATAGAAAGAAATCTGTTCATCTCAGAGAAGGAGTTTTTATGGTACATACAGATCTTGTAAAGTCAATTCTTGATAAAGCAAATTGTATAATGACAGAATTCTCAGGGGAATATCTTTGTGCATCTCACGTGGCTGCTGCTTTTGCGGATTTTTGCAAAGAAAGATATACCGGCTTTGCCTTTTCGTCATATAGTTATCCCCGTTTTGAAGATGAGAGAGTGCGGTATCTTTTTTCAAAAGAAGTCAAGCTGTCTTCATTTTTCAGAATGCGCTTGGCCCGTAATCGAAGAGACTGCATTGTAGAAGAACCTTTTGACACGGAGGAGTGCGAGCATATAGCTTCCTTGCGTGAAGCAAACATGCTCTCTGCAGACGTGGTTCTTTTGTGTGCCTTGAGAGATTTGCATGATTCCTATAGATCAGTAGTCAGAAGTGTTTGTACAGAGAATTCTGTATTAGCGCTTTTGCAAGATGCGGATGTAAATGTTTACGACTATGTGATTCAGAATATTGAGTCTATTTGCGCCGACTTGCGAAAGAAAGCCGAAGAAGCGGCAGCAATCAGGGATTGGAAGCCGGCCTCAAAATTTGCAGAGCCGGAAGAAGTGATTCAAATGGTATTCGACGGAATTGACATTGCGCACACAGGAAATATCACGACGGTAAAAATTCCGAAATTTTTTGGAAATAACAGCTTGTCCTTATCTTTTCACATGGCAGATGAAATTTTCTACGTTCATGATAATGGTTGCACGCTGCGTTATATGAAGAAGGCAATACGTGACGATGTAAGATATGAGCGGGCGCTCAAGCGTGTCTGCCATAGCGGTCGAATTGACAGAGGAAGAATTACGGGAAGCTTTACTAACGCAACAGGATTTATGTATTACTTAAAGGATTTAATATTTGTGGCGCAGGCAGACCTTTATTATCCCAAGGCAAAAAGGCATCTGTGCATCAAGGATAAGGGGTATGTTTATATTCCAGACAGCAAAGCGGAACCCTTTGATGACACATATTTAATAAATATGCTAAAGGAAAGTGTTAGTGCATATTACGATGAAAACGACGGCCTTTGTTGTTTGCTAAAAGCCGGTAATTCACCGTTTCAGACTCGTTATGCTTTCTTAGTGGAAACTTTGGAGGACGGAGATATCAGATTAAGCGACAAATTAAAGGGTAAATATGAAGGAGAATTGCTTGAGTCATGTTATTGGTATCATGATGACCAAGATATTTCTGTTTACCGTGGTTTTTTTACAAAAATGGCGGAGCGTTTTGGGGCGGAATTTGATGGAAAGAATGTATATCTTACAGCAAATCCGAAAGATTTTCGCCTTGCTTTATATCGGTTTTTCCAATTTGCAGTGCTGATTTCCAGGTTTGGACATGATATTAAGCTGCCAAAGGTAAGATGAAAAAGAAATCATATTGAGAAGAATGTATTTTTATTCTGAAATATTATTACATTTATATGGTGATATTTACAAAAGCAAAAAATCAACTTGGTCAGATTTTGTCAGTTCTAAAACGTACAAAATTATTGATAGTGCGTTTTTTTGTATGTTATAACGCGGGTAAAAAACATGAGGCAAGAGGTGTTTTTTAAACACTAACAACTATTCCTTTTTGTGCTTTTCACCTTGCACGTTGCAAAAGTGTTGCAGAAGCTTTTTTATCAAAACATAAAATGCCCGAAAGCCCTGTGTTTCCAAGGGTTTTCGGGCATTTGTAAGCCAGTAGATATTATTCCCACTCTACAATGAGTACTGTGTTTAGTAAGACAGATTTTCTTTTGGTACTATATGTTGTATAGGAATTCCTATTATTCCATGGATTATTTTGGTTTTTGAGTTTTTTTGCAACCATGGTGCAACCGGATGTGTGTTTCAGATAATTCCACCATTAATCCAACTGCACTTTACTCACTAATCGGAAGCAACTCTGGATATATCTCCACATGTTTATTTAGTATAACCTCTGCCTTTCCATGATTATCTTTTCTTGTATGGCTAAAGGAAACAATTCTTGTTAATAACTTTTCTCCTCCTGCAGCTAAACAGATTTGATTAATTGTCTTATCTTCAATCTCATTCTGATGCTCCGTCATATATTTTTGAATTTCGGGTGATTGTCTGAAACGCTTCATAGTTTCTGCATTATCTAGGCAAAACGCTTTATGCATCTCTTTAAATGTTTTTTCATCATATTTCTTAATAAAAACAGCTTCTTCTAAGACATCTCCTAGATTACCAATACTATCATCATTCATATGTGTGTCCATGTGCAGCATCGTTGCTCTATATACATATGCAGAAAAAATTTCCGAGCCAGCTCTATTATCAAAATCATTATTATTCATATACAACCAGCCAAGATTAGCAGTTTCATCCTTGTAATATAAATTTAGTATATAAAGTGCACCTAGTGCTGATAATAGATTACCTATTGTAGCTTGCTTAATGGCGTTTCGTCTATCATGCTTCAAGGCTTGATATGCTTGTTTCCACTTACTTCCACTTGTCCCTCTTTTAAATGACTTATGAAGGGGCGTCAATATCTTTTTATCCTCACCAACAAGGTAAACATTTATAGCACACACATTAATCTTTTTCTTACTTAAGCGCCAGGTATTTTCTATCAATTGCAAGCAATCTGTATCAAAATATAAATCTCTATTCTTTCCCTCATCGTCCACCGGAGTCATATTGCCTCCCAGTCTACAATACAACTCCTTGGAAATCGACTCTATTTCTATTGCACATCGTACTATCAAGTCAGCAATATGCATCGAGTACACCGTTAATTGTTCATCTGAAACATGTACATAATCAGCTATTTTCAAAAATTCTTTTTCAAGATTTTTATAAACTGGCCAATATAAATTATCCATTCTTATAACTCTCCGCTATTGTATATTATCTCAACAAACCATATGAAACGTACCCCAAATTACAGCACTCTCCAATATCCATTCTTGTTAGAACCTACTCGCTCAATATAACCGTTCTCTCTCAGGAATGCGACATTGTTCTGAATCGCAGTTTTTCCAATTCCAATTACAGACATCAACTGTGGCTGCGTAATATTGGGATTATTCCGAATTTCTTCCATAATTCGCTGTCTAGTAGGATTTAACTTTTTAGTTTTATCCCCCACCTTATCTACCACTTTATCCCCCACATTTGTGTCAAGCTTATCAAACGGAATCGTTACCACTATTGAATTTTCTCTGAACTCAAATGCATCTCTCCCATAAACTTTTGTAATTTGCGGAACACCTCGTCCTGAGCGCTCACTAATGTGCAACTGTAAAAAGATATCCGATAGTTTTCTATTTACTGGAACAGATTCTCCCAAGTAGAATCCGTCCATCGTCTGCTTAGGTGCCAGTCGGCCTCTTGACAAGATCTCTATCCTATCACTGAATACGGTAATCATTGGAGCATTTCCATCAAGCCACGCATTATGAACAAACGCATTTATAATTGCCTCACGAAAGGCATCCTGATTAAATAATGGAACTTCTTTACGCTCTGCCAATCTATCTCTTTCGTCGGCTTGCATAATGTTCAGCACATCACCATATTCCAATACCTTATCCAAGGAATTTAGCAAGCAATTATTTCCGAATTCTCTCACAGAATATAACATTGAAGCTTTATCGGTTCCCCTGAAAATTGATACACGGATAGGGAATTGACTATCATCTGACAAAATTTGTGCCAGCATATTGTATTTCCCGTCTTTTGTTAGCAATCCCAAATTCTTTTCAAAGGTTTTTCGGTTCAATACAATTCCTTTATCTTCATAATACATCAGTAACTTTCTGAACGATAAATCTTGGTCATAGGCCTCTACACTCTCTATCGTAGGTAATCCATTTCGTAATATATCAAATAACTGCGACTCGCGTTCTGGATATTTATTTAGATTTACCTTACTGGAACCAATCCTTAAAAATCTAATATTGTTAAATGCTGTTGGCACATTCTTTGCTGCCGGAATAACAAGCACAACAACCCTTTTATCGTCAATAGTGAATTCATGAAACGAAAATCCAATATCCGGAGTAATCTGTCTCGCCAAATAGTGTTCCAATGGTTCACCTTTTACATCTCTATGATAAGAAAATGATGTATTAGTAAGTTCATGCGTATCATTATGAACACCCCATACTAAATATGCATTTTCCTCTCCGTGCATTGCCGCCGCATTAGACATTGAAGAAATGTACTCCGCAATTCCCACTTCATCATACCAACTATCCTTAAATTCAAACCATTCTTCTTCAGCAGTGTATGCTCTCAGCTCTTTAATTTTCTGTTTAAGTCTATCCATTTGCCACTCTCCTTTTATATCAAGTATATCCTATTCCCCCACTTTTATCCCCCACCTTTATTATAGCACAGGTGGGGGATAAAGTGGGGGATAAAATATTATTTCACAACTTTATTTCATCATTTTCTCATAATGTTCTATATACCCTTCTATTTCGAAAACCTTTTTAAACGCATCTCTAAAGCTATCGTAATCAAATTCTTTTATGTCAAATATATTTTGTCCCTTTGAATGTGATTCTCTATTCATATATCGGTTAAATGCTAAAAATCGAATTTCCTGCATCTCTGACTTCTGAAACACTTGTGGAAAATCTAACTTTTCAACAAAATTGAAGAAATATTCAATAATATTCCTCATACAATTTGCAATCAATGCCGGTGCTTGTCCTTTATCTTTCACAATAAGCCAATATGCCTGATAATCATTTTGAATTTCTTCATACTTCATCTTCTCAAAAAAACTACCCGTAGCATTTTTACATAATCTAAACAATTTCTGTGTTGCCTCACGCTGTGTGTGATTTGTATTTGTCAATTCGTAAAAGAAATATAAGCTATGTGTGAGAACAAATATTTGCTCATATTTTTCAGTTCTCAGGAACTCATTATGTATCAGTCTTCCAATATTAAATATATAAATATGAGATAGACTTGAAATAGGGTCATCAATCACAACGATCTTACCAGATGATGACGAATCGGCTGTTGTTTCTCCTTTACACAATTCAAGAAAGTAAAGAAAACTAATAACCATTTTCTCACCCTCACTAAGTGTCCTGAAAACATTTCTGTTACTATCTCCCCTTTTCAATCGGTAGAGCGCTTCATCCTCAGAATATTTTTCTATCGTAAAATCAGTAATCCCTATATCTACCAGCCCCTGCTTGATATTTTCGACAGCTTCATCTATGTTTACAGTCTGCTTCTGATTTTTAGCAATAATATCCTGTTGTTCTAATATGCCTTCATCTGTTTCTTTCATTTGCATTACATATTGTGCATCAGCTTGGGCATATGTAATTCTAGCCGTTTCATATAAAGCTATCACTGATGAATACTGCATTCTCATCAAACGCCAGAATTTGCTTTTAATAATTTTTAAGCTCTCTTGAACATTATCAATTTTCTTGTTGTATTCTTCAATTTTTTTATTTGCTTCATCAATTAAAGAATTTATTTCCTTCTCATACTCATCTAATGCTCCAATTGATATCACCATACTAGGCGTCTTAATTTTTTCCCGTAATAGTCGTATATTCTCTGCTACCACATTCTCCAACTTTGCCAAACTTGCATCTATTTTTTCTTGCAAATCTACAATAAAACGATTAAATTTCAATGCACCAATCTGCAAGATACATGCCTGCGTTCTCTCTTCATATAACCTCAAAAAGTTTTCTAATGCATCCTTGTCGGTTTTATAACTTTCATCAAAATAATCCGTTATTTGAGTCAGTAATTCTTGTGTTATAGTTCTTTGTTGGCAGAAAGGGCATGGCACTACCTCTTCATCCATGTGTACATACTGTAGACCTGCATTTACCCAATCCGAATTTCTCAGTTTTTCAATTAATGTCGCAACTGAACTATTCTTGTTCCCTACTATAACTTTTGTCAATAAGGGGGAACTCTCTACTTTTTCAAGTCCAACACATATCTTACTAATAGCAATCTCTTTCGATGCATCTCCCTGTAAATCTTGCGCTTCTTTCTTCAAGTCTTCTACAGAATATTCTAATTTTTCTTCATCCGCCGCTATACCAAGCAAATAATTAAAAAGCGTTTCCTGCTTACCTTTTAGTCCCTCAAGACAGTACTCCAACACACGATCTCCACCTGTATATTCCGTCTTAATCTTCCATACCTCTTTATGAAAATCCCCTACTTGCTTTTTGAATTTATCATCAGCTTGCTGCCTCTCTGTTACAATAGTCTTTTTCTTTTCCATGAGCTTCTTTAAGGCCTTTTTCGCTTCATCAATAAGTAGCTTTGCTTCTTTATTCTTCTTTGACAATGTAAAAATTCCATGTATTTCTTCTGTCTCATAAAAATTATCTGCAATAAATTTCTGATTATAGACTAATACCTTGTCAGATTCACTTAACCCCTCTACGCTACATTCTGCATACTGCCCCGCTGTCATATCATACAAATAACCCGATAATGTACTCTTACCAGTTCCATTCAACCCATATATTAGATTAACCCTTTTATCTGTCTCTAAAACCGTCTCCGCTTTATAGCTTGCCACATTTTTCATTGCAATTCTATTTATCATCTTCGCACCCCTTAATACATACGTATGTAATTTATTGAACTTTTCCCTAGATATTAGCCTATCATTCTTCTGTACTTGTCACATTTTGAATTGTTGTATCATACGGATTCAAAATCAAAACATCTTCCATTATCTGATTATTTTCATCCCGCATGTATATAAAACGTTGCATGTAGGATTACAATACATGTGTTACATTGAACCTAGAAAAAAATAGCGAAGTTCCATTTCTTATGTTATCTTTAAATTGGAAAATAAAAAACTATAGAAAGGAACTCCACTATGAATAAGATAACACAAGTTATGCACTTTCGTCTAGCCCTAATTAAATATGCTGAAAAACATGGTGTTGCTAAAGCTGCCATTAAGTACAAAACTAATCGTCAATATATATATCGATGGAAACAACGATATAACGGTACTATAGAATCCTTGCGTGATCTTTCAAGGAAACCTCATCACCATCCTAACCAGCATACCGAGCAGGAAATAAAGCTTATCTCTGACATACGTAGACGTAATCCTGATGCAGGTCTAGTAGTCTTTTGGGTAAAACTTAGACAACACGGATATTCTCGCTCTATTCCCGGTCTATACCGATTCTTACGTAAACAGAAGCCAATGTCTGTAAAACCTCCTAATCCTAAGTATATCCCTAAGCCTTATGAACAAATGCTTTATCCCGGACAACGTATTCAGATTGATGTAAAATTTGTTCCTTCCGTTTGTTTAGTTAACGAAGCAATCGGTGAGAAATTCTATCAATATACCGCAATTGATGAATATTCTCGTTGGCGTTATGTAGAAGCGTTTAACGAGCACTCTACATATTCTTCTGCTGTATTTCTAGATCATTTAGTCAAGGTCTTTCCTATGCCAATAGAATGTGTTCAAACAGATAATGGCACAGAATTCACAAACAGATTCACAAGTCATAGAGATAAACAAACACTATTCCAGTCTCATTTAGAACAATATGGAATAGAACATAAAGTAATCAGACCATTTACTCCTAGGCACAATGGTAAAGTTGAAAGAAGTCATAGAAAAGATAATGAACGCTTTTATGCAACTCATAAATTCTATTCTTTTTCAGACTTTGCAAAGCAACTTAAGATTTATAACTATAGGGACTATAACAGTTTTCCTGTGAGACCTTTAGGCTGGAAATCTCCCAAACAGGTATTAGATGATTTTGTCAAGGACGGTGTAACATATGTTTGACAAACCTACAATATAAAAATAACCAAGCGGGAAACTGTTGGTCAAAAGTTGGTCAAATTCAAAAAGGCAGAATTTGAATTGCGCAAAAGAAGAACAAAAAACGACGTATTTTGCGGTTTTACTCGCAAAACACGGCGTTTTTCTAACTATTCAAAGAACCACACAGCCACTTAGGCTCACTCCCACTCAATCGTCGAGCAAGGCTTTGGTGACATATCATAGCACACGCGGTTAACGTTGGGAACTTCTGCCAATATACGGTTAGTAATTTTATATAAAACGTCCCAATCAAGTTGAGGCACTACTGCTGTCATAGCATCTACCGTATTAACGGCACGAATAATAATAGGATATTCATAGCATCTTGCATTATTCTTTACACCAACTGATTTGAAGTTAGGAATAACTGTGAAATATTGCCAAACTTTCCTATCCAGGCCGGCAAGAGCAAATTCCTCACGAAGAATCGCATCAGATTCACGCAAAGCGTCCAACCGCTCCGTAGTAATAGCACCAAGGCAACGCACGCCAAGACCTGGTCCGGGGAAGGGCTGTCTGTAGACCATCTCATAGGGAAGACCTAACTCTACACCGCAGGCACGAACTTCATCTTTGAAAAGTTGATATAACGGTTCTACTAATTCAAATTGCATATCCTCCGGCAAACCGCCAACGTTATGATGTGACTTAACTACGTGTGCAGTCTTAGTGCCTGATTCAACAATATCAGGATAAATCGTACCCTGAGCCAGAAACTCTATGCCCTCAAGCTTTCTTGCTTCTTCTTCAAACACGCGGATAAACTCAGCGCCGATAATCTTTCTCTTCTTTTCAGGATCCTCAACACCGGCAAGCTTGCCTAAAAATCTGTCTGTAGCGTCAACGTATACGAGATTTGCGTGTAACTGATTCTGGAAAACTTCAACAACGTTTTCAGACTCGCCCTTGCGCATAAGGCCGTGATTTACGTGAACACATGTGAGCTGATTGCCGATAGCCTTGATGAGCAGTGCTGCAACAACAGAGGAGTCAACGCCGCCTGACAAAGCAAGCAGAACTTTCTTGTCGCCAACCTGCTTGCGTACAAGCTCAATCTGGTCCTGAACAAAATTCTTCATGTTCCAGTTAGGTTCAGCCTTGCAATCGTCGAAAATAAACGACTTCAAAATAGCCTTAAGCTCGTCCTCACAAGCCGGATAAGCTTTGTTTTCTACCTTAGCAAGTGCATGGTCAAAAGCAATAACAGGATAACCTGCATCGTAAAGCTCCGGAATAACATCGATCGCCTGACCGTCAATAATGTTATTTTCACCGCCGCTGATAACAATACCCTTAACATTTGACATAGCCTTGAGCTCGTCAACCGTAATATCATGAGCCTTAATCTCGCTGTAAACACCAAGGTCTCTGATAGCTCTTGCGATTACAGTATTGTTATGACTTCCCAAATCCAAAATAATGATAGTATCCTGTTTCATTCTTTCTCTCCTATCTGAATAAAATCTCTATTATAAAATCTTTTTACGTAATTCTTCGGGTGATTCCGGATGCAGATACGCAGGTGCGATATCAAACACCGTCTTGCAGCCCTTTGCACCCTCGCAGCTGAGGCGATATGCAGCTCTGGCATATGCTACCAGCACGCTGGAAGTAAACTGCGGATTAGAATCCAGCTTCAGACTGAATTCTATAACATGATTATTCTCATTGTCAAAGCCTGTTTTACCGCTGCGGATAACCATGCCGCCGTGCGGAATACCGCTGTGGTCGCGGTCAAGCTCTTCTTTGCTGATGAAATGCACTGTCGTATCGTAATCGGCAAAATAATTCGGCATTGTCACAATCTGGTTTTCAATCGCAGCGAGGTCTGCTCCATCTTCTGCCACAACGAAACACTCTCTTGTGTGCTTCTGTCTCGTAGTCAGTTCAGGATTTTCACAGGCACGCACACTCGCAAGCGCCTCATCAACAGGAATCGTATACTGTCTTGCGTCAATAACGCCCTCGATACGTCTGATCGCATCAGAATGGCCCTGGCTTACGCCCTTTCCCCAGAAAGTATAGTCACGGCCCTCAGGCAGAACTGCCTGGCTTATGAGTCTGTTCAGTGAAAAGAGACCCGGGTCCCAACCAACGGAAATAATTGCCACTTTTGAGCCTGCCATAGCTGCGCTGTCAACAGCGGCAAAATGCTCCGGCACCTTTGCGTGAGTGTCAAAACTGTCTATAACATTAAAATGCTCTGCGAGCTTCGGTGTCTGCACAGGCAGGTCCGTCGCACTACCACCGCAAAGCACAACAACGTCAATCTTATCTTTCATTGTGAAAATATCGTCAAAGAAATACACCGGCACGTCTGTCTTTGTCTGAATACCTGCAGGACCTCTCCTGGTAAAAATTGCCACAAGCTCCATGTCTGCATTCTTGGCAACGCCTGCTTCAACGCCTTTGCCGAGATTTCCATATCCTACAATTGCAATTCTGATTTTTTTGTCCATAAATTAACTCCTTTATTCCTTAACGGACCCGTCAAACACGATCTCCGCGCCGCCCGTCATAAAAACAGTCTCGTCTGTGTACTCAATCGTAAGCTCGCCGCCGAGCAAAACAACCTTGACCTGCTGATTCTTTTTGCAAAATCCATTCAAAGTCGCAGCAACAACAGATGCACACGCGCCCGTACCGCACGCCAGCGTCTCGCCACTGCCACGCTCCCACACGCGCATACGCAGCGTATTTTCATCAATAACGTTAATAAACTCAGTATTCACGCCTTCCGGGAAAATAGGATTCTTTTCAAACTTCGGTCCGATCTTCTCAAGGTCAAGCGTGCGCACATCCTCGTCGCAGAAAATAACGGCATGAGGGCTGCCCATCGAGACGCAAGTAATATTATATGTAACTCCATCAATGATAATCGGCCTGTCAATAACATTTTCACCGGGAAGAACAGTCGGAATAGAATCCGGATCGAGGCCCGGCGCCTGCATGTCGACCGTAATAGACGACACCTCGCCGTCTTCGGCATGCATTTTCAGCGTCTTGATGCCCGCAAGCGTCTCAATCGTAAGAACAGGCTTCTTTACGCCCCTCTTTTCGTAAACAAACTTGCCCACACATCTGATACCATTTCCACACATTCTGCCTTCACTGCCGTCGGCATTGAACATACGCATTTTCGCGTCCGCCACGTCGCTCGGACATACGAGAATCACACCATCGCCGCCCACACCGAAATGCCTGTCCGACAGCCTGCGTGACAACGCGCCCGGATCGTCAATTTGCTGCTCAAAACAATCAATATATATGTAATCATTGCCTGCTCCGTGCATTTTTGTGAAATTTATCATCGTATGTCAAGCCTCCTTAATAAAAGTGCTATACGTGAAATTATATACAAAAATGTCGCGCTTGCAAGTACCCGCGCGACATCTGAAGCTATTTTTTCTTTAATTTTTTTCGGTGAAAAGTTTAACAAAATCTTCCATTTCGTCGGAAACATTTCTTCCCCTGAAAACGACGATAAAACGTTTCTTTGTATGCATAACCGCCTTGCACAGCATGTTGCGGTCTGCTACTGCCGGGTAAAGCTCGCCGCTTACGTTTATAAGTTCTGCAACGTTATTGTCCTCAAAAATCTTGTCGCCAAAAGCGTAATCTGTGTATCTCGTATTAAACCACACAACAGTATTATACTTCTTGTCAAGCTCGCTTGCCGGCTTGTATGTGAAACCATTTTCTGTCAGCACCTTTGCGCTCTGTGCGTCCTTGTCATACACGCCCGTCAGCACCGTAGTCTCCTTGTCGATGCCGTCAAACGCCTCAAGAAGCGTCTCATCCTTTTCTGCCTTCACAAGCCTGAAACACTCTGCCGCTGTCGTCTTTTCAAGCACATTCTTAGGCATTGTGCTGTAATTTGTTCTGTTTCCGTCCTGCTTTATGAAGCCCGCCGTCTTTTTGAAAAGAACGTCCGGCACGTTTATAAATTTGTCTGCGCTGATGTTCAACCCGCCCGGATAGAAGCGTGAAAACTCCTGCAAGAAAGACGTATTCGAGCCGTTTGCGTTTGTTTCAGCCGTCCAGTCTGTGCCGCACGCAAAAAGCTTGCATCCGCAATTTTCAATTACAGCCTGCAGAAGTTTGTTGCTGAGGCTATCCATATTCTGGAAATCATCCACAAATATCTGCTTGTATTCCAGCGGCTTCTGCGCGCCGGCAAGGCATCTGAGAGCCTCGTTTATTGCCACAAACTCATCATCTGTGTGCTGTTTTTTGTACTCATCGACAGCCGGCAGAAGGATAGACAAGAGTCTTTCGTTTCTCTTGTAGTTGCGGCTTGCCGTCTTGCTCTTCGTTCTGTTGAGCGACACAACCTCGTCTGCATTTACGCCGCTGATGCACACACTCACAAAAGCATTTATAAGGCTCAATGTGAGTATATTAATCAGCTCCGGAGCGCGTTTTTCTATAAGCTTCCATATATCGTCATCAGCCAGAGCGTTTATCGTCGCTCCCGACGACAGAATCTGTCTTTGTAATTTTTGCTGGAGTGTACCGTTGTACAAGTCCTTTTCACAGCATATAATCTGTGAAAAGCCCTCTTTTTTGTATATCTCGCACAGCTCCTGCATAAATTCTTTGCCGGCTTCATCTTCGTCTGTTACCATATCTATGCAAATCTTGTCCTGCGGCAGAATGAACGCCGGGTTGTATCTTTTTGTCGAGCCATGGTCCATTATCGGTACCACAAAATGGGCCTCATACTGGTAATCTATGCCAAGCATGCAGAGGAAATCCGCAATCTCTACTTGTGCGTAGTTTTTCATTTCCTCTCCCTTGAGCGTTGTCGGCGGGCAGAGTTCTATATATTTTTCGTAATCCTCTTCCTGTGAAAAGTCCCAAGGAGTCTTTCCCACTTTCTGGAAGTTGAGATAATAGTCGATTATTTTGCGGCGTCCTGTCTTGTCCTGAATTGAATCCTGCAAATACTCATTTAACCATTTTTTTCTGTCAATATTGTAATTTACTGTCAGCTCTTCGCCGCGGTAAAACTTCACAATCGTGGCTGCCATTCTGGCAAATCCTGCGATGTCTCCGCCTTTGAGGAGCAGCTTTTTATCTTCATCAACTGCCAGACGGTCATATTTTACCTTGAGAGCCGTCGTCTTGCCGGTAGATGGCGAACCGGTAAACAATATAATCTTATCTCTTGCGGTGATTGCGTCGAGCTGATACTGCTCGATAGTCGGCAGCATTTCTTTAATTTGGGCTTCTTCTGCGGCAACAACCTTCTTATTGCGCCCCTTTCTGTGTTTGTCAATACGCTCATACATAACACCCATAATAGCGAAATAATGCTCGTTTTTCTTTGATATTTTGCGCTTTTCAATCATGCCGTCTTTGAGGTAAGAAGTGGCATCATCATGTGTCTTAGCATGCTTGTTGCGCCACTGTATTGTGCGGCTTATATCAATGTACTCTCCTTGCGTGGCAAAAAGCGCTTTGTACTCTTCCTCTGCCTTTGACACGTCTATTAACAGCTGTTGAATTTTGCGTGAAAATTCCTCTTTGTCTTCTTTTTTTGCAGCAAAATAATTCCTGATTCGTCCGAATATCATGCTCGAGCCCCTTTCCGCTATTGTTATTTAATTATTGCACAGGAATAATTTCCGGTCAAGTAAAATACCCGTTGATTTCCTGTATAAAATAGGTTATAGTTCGGCTTTAGTGACTTATGAAAGGCTTTTTACCATGGTTAGTTTATTATTGGCACTAATTTATATATGTTTCATCAGCCTCGGCCTGCCGGATTCTTTGCTCGGCTCCGCCTGGCCCGTTCTTCACGCTGAAATTGGCGTTCCGATGTCATTTGCCGGCTTTGTTTCAATGACGATTTTTCTGGGAACGATTCTGTCGAGCCTTTTCAGCAATAAGCTTCTGGTTCGTTTCGGTGCCGGAAAAGTTACTGCTGTCAGCACAGCCCTGACGGCTGCCGGTCTGCTTGGTTTTTCCATAAGCAGCCAATTCTGGATGTTGATTCTGTTTGCTGTTCCCTATGGCCTTGGCGCAGGCGCGATCGACGCGATTCTGAATAACTACGTTGCGCTGCACTACAAAGCGCAGCACATGAGCTGGCTTCACTGTATGTGGGGTGTCGGCGCTGCCATCAGCCCTTATATTATGAGCTTTGCCTTAATCAGCCTTGACCGCTGGAATTATGGATATCTTATTGTTTCTATTATTCAGGCTGCCCTTACTGTGGTAATTTTTGTCAGCCTGCCTCTCTGGAAGAGGGCCTCTCGCAGCGATTGTGGCGAGGCTGCCTCTGGCGACGCGTCCGGTTCGGGCGCCGGCGAACCCCCTGTTTCTCTTTCTTTTAAGGAAATCTTTGCCATCAAAGGTGCTTTTTCATGCTTCTTTTTATTCTTCTGCTATTGCGCCTTAGAACTTACAACTTCCCTTTGGGCCAGCAGCTATCTTGTACGTCACTGGAACTTTTCACCGGAGAAAGCCGCTGCCTTTGCAAGTATGTTCTATCTTGGCATCACCTTCGGCCGTTTCATCAACGGCTTCCTTGCGATGAGGCTCGGTGACCGTTTTCTGATTCGTCTTGGTCTTGCGATTGTTGCGCTTGGTATTCTCATGCTTGTTGTGCCTTTTGCGTCAATCTTTGCGCTGGTCGGCTTTGTCGTTATCGGCCTCGGCTGCGCCCCGATTTACCCGTGCATTATTCACATGACTCCCGCTGTGTTCGGTGAAAAGAATTCGCAGGCAATGATTGGTGTCCAGATGGCGTTTGCATACGTCGGTTTCCTGACGATGCCCCCATTATTTGGTTTGATTGCCGATAATATCTCAATCGCACTGCTTCCTGCTTTCCAGGTTCTTTTCCTGGTTCTTATGTTCGTCATGCATGAGCTTGTGTACAGACAGCGTCGTGGTTAGTACTCCATCATTTTCTTCTTGATTGTCTGCCAGTCCGGCATATAGCGGTCCATGACTGCTATGAAATCTTTTCCGTGGTTGCGGACTTTAAGATGTGTCAATTCGTGGAGAATCACGTACTCGAGGCAGATAAGCGGCTTCTTTGCAAGCTGAAGATTCAACCATATTTTGCCGGTTACTGTATTACACGTGCCCCAGCGTGTTTTCATGTTTTTAATCTGCCATTCTTTCGGGTGAAGCCCTGTTATATTTTCCCATTTTGGAAGATATTGTCTGATTTGTTCTTTAAGTAGGCTTCGGTACCATTCATTGACTATCTTTTCTTTTTCCTCAACAGTGCTGCCGGCTTTTGTCTCAAGGTATGCAGTGCTGCCATTTATTGTCATTCGTCCTTTGCCTGTCGTCGGAACTGCCTGCAATGTATATTCCTCTCCGAAGAGGTAGATTTTTTCACCTGTAATATACTCGCGGTTGGTTATTATTGCCTTCTTTAATATCTTGTCGCGCTGTTTTTGTATCCAGTCCATTTTGCTGCGCACGAAGTTAACGATATATTCCTCTGACACGCGTCGCGGCGCAGAGATGCGTACCCTGCCGTCCGGCGGAAGGACCGCAAGGTTGATGTTTTTTACTTTCTTTTTTTGTATCTCGACTGTTAAGCCGTCAATGATGATGTGCATTGTGGGCCCCTTATATCTGCAACCTTTTTGCGTAATCGAACAAAATAACTTCTCTTGGTCTCGTTTTGATATATGCTTGTTCTTTGTGCATAAATGAAACTAATTCCTCTTTTGTCTTCGTTCCTAATTTTTCAATCACATAATCAAGAATCTCTACCTCTTCTTCAGAAAGATTCTCAAATGTTTTCGCGTCCCGAAGAGAAAAGTAATAAGCGATTGTCTCACCAAAATCCACCTCTTCACACGGAACATCTTTTAAATCAATTATTGAATTATGGCCAACCGGCACAGCCCCCATGGGGAATGAACAATACGCTAAACCGGTTATAGCAACGCCTCTTTTTTTGTATGAATATGCATCTGCATACCATAATAACTTCATTAGTTTAACTTTATACAAGTTTGTTACTTTTTTCGATGATGCAAAATAACGAATCACGTCGACAACTTTATTCAATGACAATTTTGTATTGCCCTGAATGGAAGGACTACTGTGAAAATTAGAATATTCCGCCTCTATAGATTTGCGTAAATATAAATCCTGATTCTTTTCGTAACGGTCTGTCGCAATTTCAAAATATTTTTTGTAAGACTCCTCCGGTAGAATATGCGACGAATCTTTTAAGAGTGCCAGATACCATTCAGAATCACTGTCGATTTTCTTTAGGATAGAATCGTGTGCCCGGTCTTGCACCTGATGTCCTTCATACCTTGTAATTGTCTTTTCTCCCCACCCAAGAAGGATGCAAAGATCTTTTTGACTTATTCCATATTTTGTTCGGAGATTATAAATATCCTGCGAAGTCATCAATCCCTGCATTTTCCGGTAAGCATCTTTAAGACGTATATCGTTTGCTCGCAATTGTTCTTCGTCAGCATAAAACTCTTCTGCTAAATCACAGTACATGTACGATGCCTCATATTCAAGCTCTACATTTTTAAATGTTGCTTTTTCTCTAACGATAACAGTTTTTACATAGTGTTCTTCCATACAACACGTACATAGTCTTTTTTCTTTTTTTATAATCCTCATTTGCACGAAAACCTCCTACCGTTTTTTATAAGGAAACATCTCCGACGTAAAAGCCTTCTCAGCAAAATGAAAAGACATTACAAAAGTTGTTGTCCGGCCATCCACATCAAGAAGTTCGACTCTAATTTTAATATATACCTCTTCTGTCCCTTTGTATACTTTTCCAAATTCTCTCATTTCACTTTTTTTAGGGAAACGTATGTCTTTTACCGTTTTGATATAATCTTCTACTTTTAGTTGTAGCAATTCCCTTTTTATCGCTTCAACAGGGTTTTCATTTGGAAATAATTGGTTAATAGTATATCTGTTTGTATATCTTTCGTTTCTGTTATCATCTACGCGTCTTTTCATCTGAAAATCTATTCTGGCTCCATTATTAAGTGCGAACCTCAGATTTTGTATGTATGCCGCTACTTCTGATTTACTTTCTATTCGTGCATTCGTATGAATCTCCAAAACTAATCCTCCGTATAAAGTATCATTTGATACCTTGTAATAGTATTACACGCCTCTTTCCTTGTCAAGAGGGGAAATATGTTGGCCCCTCATATCATTTATTATTCCGGTGTACTGTATCTTCTGTTTTTGCCGTTTCCTTTTTCTACCAACAGCCCTTCTTGTGTCATCCTTTTCAGATAACGATATGCGGTGGCTGTGCTGACTTCCAGCAACTGTTCGACATCAGCCCGGGTTATCACTTTGTTTTCTCGTAAATAATCAAGTATCATCTGCATACTTGACGCAGCATAATCATCTATGCTGTCTTCACGAAGCAAGAGATATGGTGTTTTGTTTCCTTCGTAGTTAATATTTGGCAAAATTATCTTAAACGCATTATCCGACGTCTCAATTTTTGGCTTTGTAGACTGGCCCTTGTAGGCAGACATTATCTTCTGCAATCCTGTGCCATACGCTTCAATCAGCTCCAGCCTATAAAAAATATTGGCAAGCTGCGGATTGCGGCAGACAGATATTCCCATAGTAATATCGTTTGGCGAAATGCCCGGTACAAGCCCTCCTATTGAGATAAATTCAATTCTGTCCGCGTATATGCTGACCATCCCGGACGCAGAAAAAGAATAGTCACGATGCACCAATAAATTCAGCAAGGCTTCGCGTACGGCAATCTCCGGATAATCTCTTTTGTCAACTCTTCTGAGTCTGTCAAATGTCGCCTTCGTCTGGTTGTGAAAATCTATATACGAGTAAACCTCATTCATTTGTTGCATAAGTGATCCGGCAAACTCGCGCCGGTCTTTAAAAATCGCCTGGTCAGTATCCTGAAAAACGGCTGCTTTTATATTATGGGTGCATTGGTCTGATAAAAGTAGTCCAAGATTTGTATATATGCCTTCCGACGTTATCAAACCGAGTGTCTGCTTTTGCGGTTGGCCAAACGGAATCTTTCTCGTGTCAAATTCTTTTTTTAATGCATTAAATGTCAACTCCTGATTAAGCGAGCGCATGTTCTCGAAGCTGTCGTAAAAAGTCATGATTATCATTCTCCCTCTGTCCTTATGAACATATTATGCTTTTTCTTTTCATCCTTGTCAATGCCGTGAAAAGAATGAAAAGAAAAAGCTTTGTGAAAAATTTCAACTTGTTATATGTTGATGAAATTTCAATAAAATTTTCAAAGAAGCGAATTAAGGATCTCGTGGAACTTGCCTGGTTGAAGTCCGTTCCGCTTCAGAAATCGTGAGAAGAACTGTCTATATCTTCTCGGTTCTGTAGGCTTGGTTTTGCCCGCTAAGAAAAATGATTCGGATTCAAAGACAAACAATAAAAAACGACCGTCCCCGGCCGTTTTTCATCAATATTATAAATTGCGCGGCCCCCGCGCCTTCGCCATGCGGCCCTCACGCCTTCGCTACTCTGCGTTTTCTGTTTATGTCAATAAGGATATAAACGTAAACAGGCGCATAAGCAACAAGCACTCCGAGAATATAATAAAGACCTGTCACCTCTGTGTGGTCCACAAAGATTGTCGGAAATCCTCCTGCCGAAACAACTCCGGTATACAATGAAATGTTTACAAAATTATTGATCCAATGAATAATCAGACCGGGCAGAAGGCTCTTGAAATAAATGTCAACAAAGTACAAGGATATTCCGGTTGCAAAATATGCAAAACCTGTAAGAACTACCTGAAAACCATCCTACGCGAGAATCTCGGGGTTGGCAAAGTGAAGAGACATAGAGATGATCAAAAAGATTATCCCATCTCTTTTTTTATCTTTTTCATCGCCGTATGCTCCAGCCGGCTTATATACGACCGGGACAAACCAAGCAGTTCACCCACTTGTTTTTGAGTCATCTCCTCGCCCGTCAGAAGGCCGAAACGCAGCTCAATAATGCGTTTTTCACGTGGCGACAAGGCGCTTGCAACAACTTCGCGCAAACGCGCCTGCTCATCGCGCGAGTCAATCACGTCGAGCATTTCACCATCATCCTGACTGAGCAAATCAGACAAGGCAATCTCATTACCCTCACTGTCCGTGCCGACCGGCTCATTCATCGACACCTCCTGGCTGTGTTTCTTGCTCGAACGAAGGTACATGAGTATCTCATTCTCAATACACCGTACCGCATATGTGCCCAGGTGAATTCCCTTGCTGCCATCAAAAGTCGAGACCGCCTTGATAAGCCCGATAGTGCCAATCGAAATCAGGTCCTCGCCCTCCACGCCTGAGCCGATATACTTCTTGACAACGTGCGCAACGAGACGAAGATTGCGCTCAATAAGCACCTCGCGCGCCTCCATATCACCGGCAGCCATCCGGCTCAGATACTCCGTCTCCTCTTCGCGGCTAAGCGGCTTTGGGAACATATTATGTAAAGTAATCATATAAATCTCCGTAAAAATTATCTGTACTTCAATATATGAATCACTATTTTGTCCTCGTGTTTGTCTATGTCTAAAGTAAACATAAACAAAACATAACATTTTCATGTCAACCATTAGCGAAAATGTCTCAAAATAATTAAATCATTAGCCCCTGGAACAAGGGGCTTTTTTACGCTGTCTTAGGATTACCCTCGGCATAGTGTTTCTGCCTTCTAACAAATTTTTCGAACGATTGCTGTTTCCAAGGATGACTCATAGGAGGAATATATTTAGGT
>JAZQDE010000049.1:0-111616 GCA_045546695.1 Clostridia bacterium
GTCGTAGTATACACAAACCTTTTAGTAAATGCAAGTATTATTTTTATTAGTCGTTATCTTTCGTTGATAAAAGATGGCGGCTGTTATATACGTACTGGGCACCGGATACGATAGTGAGTATAACAGCAATTAACAATATGATATTTCCAAGCAGATATACAACGCTTGCAAGTGATATTCCGCCCAATATCCAGCTGCCTGGCACTATGCCACCTACGAGCAACACAATAATAGCAATTGTCTGGAAAACCATCTTGAGCTTACCCATTATACCGGCCGGAATAACAACACCTTTGCTGGCAGAAATCATTCTGATAGCTGATACGATGAACTCGCGTGCAAGAATAATCAACGTAGCCCACAGATAAACATCGCTGATTGTCATAAGTGCAAGGAGCGCTGCTGTAACAAGAAGTTTATCTGCGATAGGATCAAGAAATTTACCAAAATTTGTAACAAGATTATTTTTTCTCGCTATATGACCATCAAGGGTATCCGTCAAAGACGCAACAATATAAACAATAAGAGCTACAAAATTTCTATAATGACCTGTGAAAAATACTCCTGAAAAAATCTCATATTCAGGAAAAGGAAATGCAAAAAAAGCGAAAACAAGAACTAAAATAAGTCTTGATATTGTTAATTTATTCGGTAAATTCAAACGTGAACACCCCTTCTTATGTATTCTGTTTCATTATACAACAATTAAAATATATGTCAAAAACTTTTAACAGTAACAAGCTCCAGAGTCTCCTGTAAATTCAGTTTATATTTCTCACACATCCGCATGGCCGCCGCCAAAGTTTCCGGGTCATTCAGTGCCTGCGGATTATGCGCATCAACGCCAAATACTACAGGACACTGCATCTTGCCTGCTATTTCCCAGAACATATCATCAGGATAGTGGCGACCTTCCTTAAGTCCCAGAAAATTAAGTTCCAGTGGAATCCCCGTCTCTACCGATTTGCGGCATAACTTCGAGTATTCCTCTATATAAATGTCGTCATCTCCTATAAATCTGAGCAAATCAGGATGTGCGACATATGTATAAAGGCCTGTGTCCATACCTTCCATCACCTGATTTACGTATCTTTCGAGTATCTCCTTCTTGCCGGTTGGCCTGCCTGAGTAGTGAGCACCAATCTCATTGTCAACAAAATGTTGTCCAAGAATCATATACTCAACAGGATAATTCTTGTAAAAATCCAATACCTTCTGGAAAAAAGCCGGATAATATTCTGTTTCAAAACCTATTTTTATGTTGATTGAATTTTTATATTCTTCTTTTAATTTTAAAAGCGTATCAAAATAATCCTGCGTAAGTTCCGGTCGCATTCGGAAGCTTGAATAATGGTCTCCTTCAAAGAAATACGGACTATGATCCGAAAAGCCAAGCACCTTAATGCCTGCCTTAATTGCATTTTCAATATACTCCCTTTCATCGGGCGCAGCGTGATTACATCTGTGAGTATGCGTGTGATAATTGAAATACATTAATCTTGCATCTCCCCTGTATAAACAATCTTACCGGTCATGTCGTATTCTTCTGCAATCAATATCTCAACGTCAACGAAATCACCTATTTTTACAGGCATTTCATCTTCATTCATCAGGTCAATTGCCTGATTTTCAGCGATGAAATATATCAGGCCATCTACTTCAGGCGCCTGCATGTATGACCTACCATAGTAGAAAATACCATCATCACTGACACCTTCTACCAGCACGCGAAGCACTTTGCCTACATTCTGCAAATTTTTCTTTTTAGAAACAGCCTGCTGAATCTCCATAATCTCATCGTAGCGTTGCTGCTTTACTTTGCGTGGAACCTGATTTTTCATAGAATAACTGGGCGTCCCTTCTTCTTTTGAATATTGAAATACGCCAAGGTGGTCAAATTCAATCGTGCTGACAAATTCTTTAAGCTCATCGAAATCTGCCTGTGTCTCACCCGGAAAACCAACTATAAGTGAAGTTCTCATAACGCAATCAGGAATACGAGCTTTAAAATCGTTGAAAATCTTATATATCATTTCAGAATCGCCACGTCTGTTCATTCGTGATATAACGCTGTTGCTGATATGCTGTATCGGCAAATCAACGTAGTGCATCACTTTTTTACACGTTGCGAACGCATCAATCAGGCTATCTAATACTTCATCGGGATACAGATACATTACACGGAAATAAAAATCACCGGGTATAGCGTCAATCTCGTACATAAGCTTTGCAAGGGACGGCGCTCCGTATAGATCAGTGCCATAGCGGGACGTATCCTGCGCTACAAGAACAATTTCTTTTACACCATTTATAACAAGTCTCTTAACTTCGTCAATTATATTTTCAACCGGACGACTCCTGAATGGCCCCCTGATATACGGAATTGCGCAATAAGCACATCTGTTGTCGCAACCTTCCGATATTTTCACATATGCTACGTTTTTGGGAGTCGTAAGTATTCTGTCGCACTCAAGATATGAAACGTCAAGAGTCATTTCATCGTAAAAATCAAGTCGGCCTTCTATGGCATCCACGATTCTGTCATAACCATTTATTCCCAGAATAACGTCAACCTCAGGCAGTTGTTCTTTAATCTCAGAAGGATATCTTTGTGCAAGGCAGCCTGTTACAATGAGTCTCCGGCACGAGCCCTCTTCTTTGAGTCTGCCGCACTCAATAATAGTGTCGATTGCTTCACTCTTTGCGCTGTCAATAAAGCCGCACGTGTTTACAATCAACACCTGCGCCTGCGAAATATCATTCGTTATCTCATGTCCGCTTTGCGCCACAAGACCAAGCATTATTTCTGAATCAACAGTATTTTTTGCACAACCAAGTGATATCAATCCGACTTTCATTACTCTTGCTCCGTTTCTGATAAATCTTCAACATATTTCCTATAAGCTTTTATGACCGTTTCATATCCGAAGCCTTTTCGCATCAGATATGCAAATATTTTATTCTTGTCGTCTGTCTGTGCGGCTTTTTTCACAACAAGTCTGTATGCCGCATCGCAGTCATCTATTTCATATTCGCCAAAGACACTCTCTACAATCTGCGCAGGTACTCCGCGCACGTTTTCAAGTTCGTGACGCATCATAACGAGAGATGTAGGCTTCAGCTTCATCGTAGTATTTATGTATTTTCTGCAATATTCATAATCATCAAGATATCCCAGCTTCTGCAGATGAATCAGCGCTTTTTCAAATGCATCGGTGAAAAATTGCTGCCAGCCATCTTTATCCTGTCCTGCGAGCTTTTCTTGTGCATACTTCCTCGTCTGCGCTACACTATATACTTTGGTTGCTATATAGCCCAGCATGACTCTGCGGATTCTTGCAGACAATACGTCGGTGCACATTGACTCTATGTCATCTATCCGGCGGTCCTGATCATATAAAAAATGCTCAAAAACTTCCTCGTCAGAAAATCCGAGGGATAATCCTGACGAGAAAGTTATTATGTAATCATATTTTGCTTTATCCTGCTGTTTTTCACAGGATGCAACAAAGCCATTACTCATTTGCCGGAGCTGTGTCTGCAGGTTCTTTTGCCTTGGATTTTGCAAAAGAATCTCTTATCTTTGCCTCAATCTCATTCATAATCTGAGGATTGTCTTTGAGGAACTGCTTTGCATTTTCCCTGCCCTGACCAATCTTCTGTCCGTTATATGCAAACCATGCGCCACTCTTTTCAACAATATTGTAGTTTACAGCGATATCGAGGATGCTACCTGTTTTTGAAATACCTTCGCCATAAATAATATCGAATTCTGTCTCACGGAATGGTGGAGCTACTTTATTCTTGACAACCTTAACCTTCGCTCTGTTACCGATAACTTCTGTACCATTCTTGATAGCTTCAATCTTTCTGATATCAAGTCTTACAGATGCGTAGAATTTAAGCGCGCGGCCGCCTGTTGTTACCTCAGGGTTACCGAACATAATACCAACCTTTTCACGAAGCTGGTTAATAAAGATAGCAATCGTCTTGGACTTGCTGATAACGCCGGAAAGCTTACGAAGAGCCTGTGACATGAGTCTTGCGTGAAGTCCCATGTGTGAATCGCCCATCTCGCCGTCAATCTCAGCTTTTGGAACCAGGGCTGCAACAGAGTCGATAACGATGACGTCGATAGCGCCGCTTCGCACCAATGCCTCTGCGATCTCAAGTGCCTGCTCTCCTGTATCAGGCTGTGATACGATAAGATTGTCTATATTTACGCCAAGATTCTTTGCATAAACAGGGTCCAGCGCGTGTTCTGCATCAATAAATGCAGCTTCACCGCCTGCCTTCTGAGCTTCTGCGATACAGTGGAGCGCAAGTGTCGTCTTGCCTGATGATTCAGGTCCGTAAACCTCTATAATTCTTCCTCTCGGAAGGCCTCCTACACCGAGTGCCATATCAAGTCCGAGTGAGCCTGTCGGTACTGTGTCAATGTTCATATTAACATTGTCTCCGAGCTTCATAACAGCACCTTTACCGAACTGTTTATCTATCTGAGCCATTGCCATTTCAAGGGCTTTTTTCTTTTCTAATGCTCTTTTTTCATCAATTTCAGCCATTTTTATAACCTCCTGACCTATTAAAAAACAAGCTGTAATATATTCTTTTCACAAAACAATCTAACCTCTTGATTGTATACTAACGCTCCCCATTATGTCAAGAAAATTCAATCTTTCCGAGGTGCGTATCACACCTTGCAACAGTAACTTCGATAGTGTCTCCGACAGATATTTTTTGTTTGCTGTGCTCGCCGGTTGCAACCATTTTTATTGGGTCAAAAAGCATGTATTCTCTCATATTATTATAGAAAAACAAGCCTTCTGCCCCGTTTGCGAGTTTTGCAAAAATACCAAAAGATGTCACACTGATTACAGTCGCCTCGTAAACGTCCCCTAAAAATCCCGACATATATTCAGAAATTTTTATATTCGTATCGAGCATTTCCATCGTCTGTGCGCGTCTTTCTGTCTCAGAACAATGCTTTGCAAGTGCATCATTATATGCCGATATGCGTCTGCGTTCGCCTTCCGGAAGCTCGTTTTGTAGAGCCTTTTTAATTATCCTATGAATAAACAAATCAGGATATCGCCTTATCGGTGACGTAAAGTGCGAATAGTAATCGGTCGCAATTGCAAAATGTCCTTCTGACTGCGTAACGTATTCTGCCTTGGGCATAGCCCTCAGAACAAGCGTGTTCACAAGAAGCTTTTTATCACTGTCTTTTGCTTTTTCAAGCAGCTTTTGTATCTTGTACTCCGGAATATCATCCTTTTTGATATCAAGAGTAAATCCAAGACCTCTTAGTTGCAAAGCCAGTTCGTCAAGTCTTTCTTTTTCCGGGTTTTTATGCTCGCGATACATAAAAGGCACGTTCATTCTTGTGAAAAACTCGCTGACAGTCTCATTACATACGATCATAAATTCTTCTATGATATTATGTGAAAAGTCTGGCAGAACTTCTGTTATACCGACAACCTCAGAGTTCTCATTAATTATAACCTTTTTTTCGGGAAATTCGAAATCGAGAGAACCCATTTTTTTCCTTTTTAAATGGAGTATTGCAGCCAACTGACGCATCAATTCGAGTTTTTCAAAAAACGGATCTGCTTTTTGCTTGTCCTTGTCTGAATTTTCAAAAAGATCTTTTATTTCGTTATACGATCTTTTATATCTGACTTTTATAACGCTCTGGCAGACTTTGCGGTGCATAATCTTTCCGCGGTGACTTATTTCCATAAAAACTGATAACGCAAACCTGTTTTCACCGATATTGAGGCTGCAAATACCGTTTGACAGCTCCTTTGGAAGCATCGGCAGAACCTTGTCCGCAAAATATACACTTGTTCCACGCCTCCTTGCTTCTATATCAAGAGGCGAATCTTCTGTAACATATTCTGCCACGTCAGCAATATGAACGCCCAGCAAATAATTTCCATCTTTTGTAATCTCAATACTGACTCCGTCGTCTACGTCCTTTGTATCCTCAGAGTCAATTGTGACAATATCAAGATGACGAAGGTCTTTACGCTTCCCTGATGCGATATCTTCATTTATCACACTCTCAGGAATCGTCTGATAAATGCTCCGTGCCTCTTTTAAAACAGCGTCCGGGAACTCTTTGTTTTCTTCAATAAATTTTTCAAGATCATCACGAGTCAGAAGCTCTGTATCCTTTTTTGCTTTTACTGCTTTTATGACAGGCTTCTTATCTATATGTCTTTTGTGAAAATGCTGTTTGCTCTTTTGTTTTTTATGTTTGATCTTTTTCACAATATTCCTCTCCAACGCAAAAAACCGTGCCGTAATGGCACGGTATATTTTTACTCATATGTGCTGTATCTATTACAGACCTGCTCTCATAAGTACGCTGAGAACAACAGCTATAACTGCAAAAGTAACAGATAATACGATAGTAAGTTTAATTAAAAACTTCTCTCTGCTCATACCGCCCTTGCTCTTTCCGAAGAAAGATTCTGTATTCTCACCTGTAATGGCGCCGCTGAGACCTTCTGTCTTAGACTCCTGCATAGCTACAATAACTATCAAGATAACGCATATAATCAAGTATACAATACCAAGTATTAACTTTAATGCTACCACTGATAACACCTCCAAAAATTGTGACTTGTGGATTATATCACATCATATTAAAACATGCAAATATTATTTGCTGTTTTGTCTTAAAACATTTCTCTTGATCTTGCCGCTGGTTGTTTTTGGCAACTCGTCCACAAAATCAATAATTCTGGGATATTTGTACGGAGCTGTGACACGCTTTACGTGGTTCTTTATTTCTGTTTTGAGCTCTTCTGAAGGCTCATATCCTCTGGCAAGTACGATTGTGGCTTTAACAACTTGTCCCCTTACAGGATCCGGCGCAGCTGTTACGGCACATTCGAGTACGCTCGGATGAGTCATGATTGCGCTCTCTACTTCAAAAGGTCCGATTCTGTATCCGCTGCATTTGATTACGTCATCAACTCTGCCTATAAACCAGTAATAGCCATCTTCATCAAACCACGCATTGTCGCCTGTATGATAATCGCCACCTGCAAATAAAGCTGAATTGTCATAACTTGCATATCCTATTGTAAGACCTGTAAGTCTCTTTGTAGCAGCATCGCAGATAACAATCTCACCTTCTTCACCTATTTCGCAATCTTTTCCTTCGCTGTTGCAAAGCTTGATGTCAAATGCAGGTGTAGGCTTGCCTGTTGAGCCCGGCTTTGGTGTAATCCACTTGAAGTTTGCAAGAAGTACAGGTCCTTCTGTCTGACCGAAGCCTTCATAAAGTTTATGTCCTGTAATTCTTTCCCACTGATTAAATACTTCGGGGTTAAGTGGCTCACCTGCCATACAGCAGTGATGCAGATATGAAAAATCAAACTGCTCTATATCTTCTTTGATCATGAATCTGTACATCGTTGCAGGTGCACAGAATGTTGTAATCTTAAAATGAGACATTACTTTCAGGAGTTTGAATGCGTCAAACTTTACGTGGTCATATCCGAGAACGGCAGAACCTGATATCCATTGTCCGTAAATTTTTCCCCATGAAAACTTTGCCCAGCCTGAGTCTGCAACTGTAAGATGAAGGCCGTTTTCCTCAACGCACTGCCAATATTTAGCAGTTACAATATGTCCGAGCGGATATGACTGGATATGCTGAACCATTTTAGGCATGCCTGTCGTGCCTGACGTAAAGTAAATAATCATTAAATCTTCTGACATAACGTCATCTTCTGTACCTACAGGTCTGTCGTATACGTCACTTTGTGCCAGATATCCTTCGCAATAGTTGAGCCAACCTTCACGGATATCTGTATTTGCAATGCCTGAAGGCTTTTTCGTTGCCTCCATCTGAGCTTTATCAAGCTTTTCACCGATAACAAGTGCCTTATATTGGAGTGACGGGCACTGATCCTGTGAATTCTCAACGTGGTCGATAATATACTCATCGGGTGCACATACAATCATCTTGACATTTGCTGCATTGATTCTGTATATAAGGTCTTTTTCAGTAAGCTGGAATGTCGCAGGGATAACGACTGCACCCAATTTATGGAGTGCTGTAACTGTAATCCAGTACTCATATCTGCGCTTCATAATGAGCATAACGCGGTCGCCTTTTCTGATACCGAGAGATTTGAAATAATTGCACATCTGATTGCTTCGTCTTTTGATATCTGTAAAGGTAAAAACGTATTCTTCGTATGTGTCGCCCTCGTGGTCGTTGCACCATACGAGCGCTCTTTTGTCCGGCTCATTGTTTGCCCAGTCGTCAACAACGTCAAAACCGAAATTGAAATTGTCCGGAACGTTTACTTTATATCCTGCTTTGAAATCCTCATATGATTCAAAATCAACACGCGGAAGGTATTTTTTTAATATATAATCCATTTTATTTACAACTCCCTAAGTATTATCAGAAAATAACAGTGAGGAACTTAGCGTCTTTGCCGTCAAGTGCCGTCTGTGCATGCGGTACGGTCGGGTCAAAATAGAAGCAGTCGCCCTCGTTTAACAAGTAATCTTTGCCACCGAATATGACTCGCACTCGTCCTTCGACGACGTAGTTAAATTCCTGACCGGGATGCGTAACGAGATGCGGAATATTATGCTCTGTATCTTTGCCCACGGTAACGATCATAGGCTCAATTTTTCTTCCGATAAATTTATATGCGATACTTTCAAAATCGTAGCCTTCGTATCTGTCTACTGCGATGCCCTCGCCTTTTCTGACAAGCGAGCAATTTGCCAGTCTTGGTGAAACGCCTGTAAGTAATTCTGTCAGATCGACACCGAGTTGCGATGCCACTTCATACAGCACACTGACCGGAAAATCTTTTTCTGCAGCTTCGTATGCTTTATATAATTCAACATCGAGATTAAGCTTCAAAGCCATCTCTTCTACTGTCAGGTCAGATATTTCTCTTAATTCCTGTACTCTTGATGCTATTTCTTTTATCTTAACAGTGTTCATTTACTTCCTCCACCTTTTAATATCAATTTAACATTTAATTATATCACTGAAATCAAATGTTGCAAAGTAATCTTTGGGCGTCTCAGCTCTGCGGATGAGCTTTGTACTTCCGTCTTCACATTTGAGTAATTCTGCGCTTCTGAGTTTGCCGTTGTAGTTGTAACCCATCGCATATCCGTGTGCGCCTGCGTCCATAATCGCAATAATGTCGCCTTTTTCAATCTTAGGAAGCTGCCTGTCGATTGCAAACTTATCATTATTTTCACAAAGGCCGCCTGTCACATCATATGTGTGGTCGCAAGGCATGTCCTCTTTGCCAACAACAATAATATGATGGTAAGCACCATAAATTGCCGGTCTCATAAGGTTTGCTGCACACGCATCGACGCCGATATAATCCTTGTACGTAATCTTCTCATGCAGAACTTTTGTAACGAGCACGCCGTGAGGGCCTGTAATATATCTGCCAAGTTCTGTCTTGAGTGTTACGCTTCCAAGTGCAGACGGTGCTATAACTTCATCGTATGCTTTTTTAACTTCTGCTCCGATGTACTCAATATCCGGGTTGTTATCTTCCGGTCTGTACGGAATACCGATGCCACCGGACAGGTTAATATATTTTATATCAGCACCTGTTGCTTTATTAAGCTCTACAGCCGTCTCAAAAAGCACTCTGGCAAGTTTTGGATAATAATCATTATTTGTCATATTGCTCGCCAGAAAAGCGTGAATACCGAATCTCTTTGCGCCCATTTTCATAAGCTTCTTAAGACCTTCTATTGACTGTTCATGTGTAAAACCGTATTTTGCGTCAGCAGGTCTGCCCATGATAGCATTGTCAATTTTGAAATCTCCACCAGGATTGTATCTGATGAAAATCGTCTCTGGGATACCGCCATTTTCTGCCAGAAAATCTATATGTGAAAAGTCATCAAGGTTGATTATTGCATTGAGGTCGCTCGCATATTGAAAGTCTTCTGCCGGTGTAACGTTGGAAGAAAACATAATGTCGTCACCCTTACAGCCAAGGCTCTGGGCGAGCATCAATTCTGTGTACGAAGAGCAGTCCACACCGCAACCTTCTTCAATCATCATTTTAATCAGGAACGGATTTGGGCAAGCTTTTACAGCAAAATATTCTTTGTATCCTTCGTTCCATGAAAAGGCCTTCTGCAGCCTGCGTATACCCTCTCTTATGCCTTTTTCATCATAAAGGTGAAAAGGTGTGGGATATTTTTCACATACTTCATCTATATATTTTTTGTCAAAAAACAGCTTTTTCATTCTTCTTCCTCCTCAGTTATTACGTTATCGATTGCCTTCCATAATTCGGGAATACCTGTTTTCTTTTCTGCTGAAACAGGATATACCGGCATATCGTCAGGCATATCAAGTGTTTTTTTAATAAGCTTTATATTCTCTTTAACCTGCATCTTGCTCAGCTTGTCCGTCTTTGTTGCCACAACAATGTATTCAAGGCCGGATGCCAGTATCCAGTTGTACATTTTAACGTCGTCTGCGCTCGGTTTGTGTCTGATATCGACGAGCATAATCATAAGATACAGCCTGTCTCTGACGTTGAGATACTGTTCGATTACCTTTCCCCACAAGTCGAGTTCGCTTTTTGCTCTCATCGCAAAGCCATATCCCGGCAAATCAACAAAGTGAATCTCGTTGTTGATATTATAGAAGTTTATCATTCTCGTCATACCCTGTCTTGAGCCGCTGTATGCCAGGTCTTTCCTGTTTACAAGTGCATTTATGAGTGATGATTTACCGACATTTGACCTTCCGGCAAACGCAATCTCAAGCAAATCACCTTCCGGATATTGTTTCGGTGAAACAGCAGATATAACGAATTTAGAATTTTTTACTACCATATTTTTCCTGCTTTTCTATATTATTACATTTCAAAGTTTTTAAGAAACGACCTTCTGTGTATATCGCTGTAGCCAAGGCTTCTTATAGCGTCGTAATGTTTTTTCGTTCCGTAACCTTTATGTCCGGCAAATCCATATCCCGGATATTTGCTGTCATATTCTACCATCATCCTGTCCCTGGTAACTTTTGCGATTATTGATGCCGCCGCAATTGATACGCTAAGTGCGTCGCCGTGTGTTATAGAGACAGTCTTGCATGGCATTTTATCAAGCTTTACGTGGTCTATAAATATAACGTCCCAACTTGATAAGCCTGCTCCGTTTTGCTTTTCTGCAAGCATTTTCATGGCATTTTCACATGCAAGATGCATTGCCATATGAGTTGCTTTGAGTATGTTGACTTCGTCGATTGTAGTGTTGTCGATGATTCCGACTCCCCAAGCAAGGCAATTATTAATGATATCATCATAAAGCGCTTCGCGTTTTGCTTCGCTGAGCTTCTTTGAGTCATCTGCCATCGGAAACTTGCAGTCCGCGCTGAAAAAGACACAGCCTGCTACAACAGGGCCTGCCAGCGGTCCTCTGCCGGCCTCATCTATTCCGCCGATTATTTTCGCACCGCATGCAGCATATTCGCGCTCAAATTTACACATTTCTATGTATTTTTCTTCACTCATTGCCATCTTTATCACCTAAACAATCGCTATGATCAAGCGAAATTCTGCCAAATTTTGCCTTCCTGTAATCATCAAGTAAATACATTGAAGCTCTGTACAAATCAACTTCGCCTTTTTTCACGAGGCAGCCTCTTTTTCTTCCAAAAGCTTCCAGCATCTCAAGACCTTCTTCAAATGATGGAAAATCGCCTTCGGCGCTGCTCTCTATTGAATATTTTTCTTTAAGAACGCCCGGGTAATATCTGCTCATGTATCTTATGAGATATATTGCTATTTCCTGGACATCAAGAACGTCATTCTTAATCGCACCTGTTGCTGCAAGTTTATATCCCACAATCTGGTCATCAAACTTAGGCCACAAAAGTCCGGGTGTGTCGAGCAGGTAAATATTGTCAGACATTTTAAGCCACTGCTTGTTCCTTGTAACACCCGGCTTATCGCCTGTCACGGCGACATTCTGTCCTGCGACTTTATTTATGAATGATGACTTGCCTACGTTCGGGATGCCTACAATCATAGCCTTAATAATCGGTGCTTTGCGCCCCTTTTCAAGATATCTTGCAGTCTTTTCTGCCATAATCTCATTTATAGCCTTAATAACGTCTTTGCTGCCACCACCTGTTTTGCAGTCGGTGAAAAATATACGTTTGCCCTGAGATGCATAATAATTTGCCCAGAAGCTATTCTGAACAGGATCTGCAAGGTCTTTTTTATTGCCGATAATTACACGTGGCTTGTTCTGAATCAGCTTGTCAATTTCAGGATTACGGCTTGAAAAAGGAATTCTGCTGTCAACCAGCTCAACAACAACGTCGACAAGCTTAAGATTCTCCGACAGAAGTCGTCTTGCCTTTGCCATATGACCGGGAAACCATTGTATATTTGAGTTTTCTCTTAATTCATCATTGAAGTGGCTCATTTTCTACCTCATTATCTTCCTTGTTTTCAAAGTCATTAATTGGTGTATAGTCATTTATCGGATTACCCGCCCATACAATATTTTCCAGTGAATGCATATTCAGGATAACGTTAAAATCAGAAATCAGATTATAGGAAACATTCAGTTCCCGTATAGACATGTCCCCGTTAAGGCAAGATATGTCAGTAATGATATTGTGGTTAACGTCAACGTATCCCAGAATAAGCATGAAACAAATAGGCGAAATATCGTCAATATAGTTATGACCGATTTCCAGATAAGTAAGAGCTGCCAGAGATGATATGTTTCTGATATTTTTGATGCCACAATCATTTGCGATTATGCTCCTGAGATATGGAAGTCTGTATAGTGGCTCTAATGTATCAATTGTACATTCAACACCTTCATCATTAACATATCTGTTTGAAGAAATATCCAGCTCTATCAGTGAAACGCAGTTACGTAATGATGATATATCTGATATTCTGTTGTTCGTAAGGTCTAACTTCTTTAAGACAGCCAGTGACGACAGTGCTGAAATATCAGTTATCATATTTTCACGAAGATCAAGTACTTCAAGATTAACGAGTGATTTGAGTGGTGAAATATCCAGTCCGTTTCTGTTGGATGAGTACAGAACGTTATAATTTTTACCCATATTAAGTTCTTTAAGCGACTTAAGGTTTGATATAGGCGTCAAATCGTTTATTCTGTTGCCATACAAGTCAAGTTTTTCGAGCGATGAGAAATATTTCAACTCATCTACGTACATAATTCCACACACACGTGCCGTGAGTTCTTTTATTTGCTGTACGTCCGATATAAGAATATCGCCGATATTCTTACCCAGCGCCTTGCGTATAACCGTCTCAAAATTAGGGTCTCTGAACGATATTGCCTGGTCTCCTACCGGCGTTGGAGAAGCTTTATTTGGATCCTGTGTCACAGATGGAGTAACAACAGCATCAATCGTAGGTCTGATGCTGCTGATTGCCTCTGTATCAGGAGATTGCTTGCAAGCAATACCGGAAACAAAACATAAAACAACCAATATTAAAATTATATATTTTTTAATTAACTTCATTTCTAACCCTTTTTTATCCTGCAATATCAACCGAATCGATGCCTGTGTACTTACCGATTGCCTTACTTTCTCCATTATGCCATACGTAAACAGTATTATTTGATGAATATATAATGTGCTCTATATTTGAATCAAAAAAGACTTCATTTGCTATATTCTGGCAGATTCTTGTAGTTCTGTTTTCAATTACAAGGTCTAAAGAAAGCTTGTTTTCTGCGTATTTGCGGCAAAGCAGATATTCATCATCTGCAAGGCCATAGAGCCTTATTTCGTTTGACATATCAATTTTTTCTATATCACCTTTTTTAAACAATATATAGGCATCCTGTGAGCCATCGTTTTTCTGGTATCCCATAATCTTTTTATTGTAATAACTGTATAAAAATCCCGTATTATCGGATATCTTTGATATTTTCAGGGATACGTCAAGAACTTTGTATCTGTTCAGCGTTGCATCTTCGTTGCGGAAATACAAAAGACCTAATGACTCCTGGTATAAAAACGTTGCGTTTTTATCACACGTTATTTGCTTTTGCGGCTTATTTCCACCGGCAGACATATAAATTGTGGAAGAATATTCTGACTTGACCGTGTACAGTATCATGTCATCATTCTGCGAGTAATATATAACGTTTGAAATTTCCTGCGCAACCTGTTTTATTTTACCATCTTTAAAATACATTAACGATGCGGTTGTTCCTTGTTCATTTGTAACAATATCTGTCAGTAAATACTTGAATGGAACAGATTGGTTACATGGTATCTTCTCCGCTATTGGTTCGGTAATATATGACGCTGATGAATTCTTTACGAGCTGAGCACCTTGTTTTTTTGTAACTATTTTTCCTTTTATATTTGCAAATACAAGTTCGCCATCTTTTTTATAACAGATATACTCCCCGTCTGAGTCAATATAAAACGATTTACCCGGATCTATATTTTCAGCAACTTTTGTAACTTTAGCGTTTTTATCAGCATAAAGAAGGTCCATCTTACCTGTATCTTCCTTTGAATTATCTGCAAAAAGAACTCCATTTTCACCGATGCAATACAGGTTGTCTATCAATATGTTAGATACAGTATTTTCACTTATTTTGATATATTTATTGCCCTTATATAAGTAAAGATATGCGTCGTTATTCAGATCCACTGTGAAAATAACTGATTTGTCTTCAAACAGGTTGAAAAATGCACAGTTGTCTACAAGCATTCTTCTGCTGTTTGTTGTAATATCGTATTCAAAGAGTTGGCTTTCTCTGAGGTAGTATACGAGTGCGTTTGACGTATCGTGTACAGCCTGACCTACTGAGTCATCGACCGGTGTAACTTCATATTCTTCGTTAATAATATACAAATCAGAATTGCTGTCTGTGAAAATAAACGGAAACATCTGTACCCGGCTGACGCCCATATCGTCGTCCTGAGTCATATCCGTTACATTGCCCGGCATTAGTTCGAGTAGCGATATAACAACAAATACAACAAATACAACACAGAATGCAATTATTGCATTGCGTTTTTTATCTCGTGTTATATACGTTTTGATTTTTTTCTCAGCCATTTGTTATCATACCCTTCTGAACAGGAGCAAATTTATCATCAATATCTGATAAATCATAAGGTGTAGCCTGATATACGTAGTAATTGAGCCAGTTGGCATATAATAGATACGCGTGGCTCTTCCACTGAAATGTCGGAATGTTTTCCGGATTATCTTCAGGGAAATAATTCTGCGGAATCGCTGTATCAAGACCTCTTTCGTGGTCGCGGAAGTATTCATTTTTCAAGGTATCTCTGTCATACTCCAGATGTCCGGTCATAAATATCTGTCTTCTGTCATGCGATGCACAAATACAAAGACCGGCTTCTTCTGACGTTGCCAATATATCCAACTGCGGAATTTTCTTTACTTCTTCTGTTGATGTTGTTGTATATCTTGAATGTGGCACGTAGAAGCAATCATCAAAGCCTCTTAAAAGTCTCACAAATTCATTTTCAGATTTATGTTCAAAAATACCAAACATCTTTTGAGGCAGCGGATGTTTTTGAACACCATAATGATAATACATACCTGCCTGCGCGCCCCAGCAAAGGTGAAGTGTTGTTGTAACGTTAGTCTTTGACCATTCCATTACGTCGCATAATTCTGACCAATATTCAACTTTTTCAAATTCAAGAAGCTCTACAGGTGCCCCGGTTATTATCAGACCATCGTATTTCATGTTTTTAATATCATTAAAATTAACATAAAATGTATTAAGATGACTTGCCGACGTGTTTTTAGACACGTGCGTTTTTGGATGAATCAAGGTAACTTCTACCTGTAGTGGTGAATTACTAAGAAGCCTCAGAAGCTGAGTCTCTGTCTCAATCTTTTTAGGCATAAGGTTCATAATCGCTATTTTGAGCGGTCTGATATCCTGATGATATGCCATATTCTCATCCATCGTAAAAACATGCTCTTGTAAAAGCGTTTCTTTTGCAGGTAAATCATTTGGAATTTTAATTGGCATATGCACCATCCTTTCAAATAGTATTATCTTTTTATTTTACTATAGAAAAGGCAAAAAGTCTATTCTTTATTAAATAAAAATGAATGAAAAAAAGCTCTGCCTATGGCAGAGCTTTTAATACTGTAATTATCAATTAATCTCAATAATCAACCAATGTAGACCAGAGGTCATTACATGTTGTCTGGAGTTCTGTAAAGGCATTTTCAAGTGATACACTACCTGCCATTACTTTTGGAATAATCTTAGCCATTTCTGTGTTGATCTTAGTAGCGATTTCGTAAGGCATACGACATACTACCTGACCTACGATACTTGCTGTCTGTGCTTCAAATACGAAAGCATCCCAGTTCTTATTTACCCAGTCTGCTTCGTCAGGATATCTCCAAGAAGAGTCTTCTTTGAGGCTACCTACTACAGGAACTGATGCACCGGGCTGTCCGTTATAAGCTCTCTGACCTTCCTCTGTGTAGAAGAAAAGTGCGAAAGCAGCTGCTGTATCCTGATTTCTTGTTCTGTTATAAACGCCGAAACCTGAAGAACCGCAACCAAATCCTCTGTTCTGACCATTTTCACCAAAGCCGGGGAATGCAACGATATCCCAGTCAACGCCTGCAGCGTCATAGTCTTTACCAGCGCTGAGAACCTGAGGATGTACGCAATACTTGAATACAGGAGTACCTTGAGTCTTGGTGCTCGTACCTGGATTGATGTAACCTGCTAAAGCAGCATCAATACATTCCTGCATAGCCTGGAGTGTACGACCATCTTCATCAATAAATGTAATCTTCTTCTCTTCTGTGTCGCACCATGTGCCACCAACAGCTGATTCAAAGAATGTTACATATACAGGTGAATATGTAAGGTCAATGTTTGCACCATAGAATTTCTCGTTTGTCTCTGATGTAGCTTCTGTAACAGTCTTGGAAATCTCAAGAAGGTCACTCCAAGCCCAGTCATTCTTAACCATTGTAGCAAGGTTGTACTCTTTCAATTTGTCTACGTTGTATGTAAAGCAAATTGCGTTGTAGTCTCTTGATACATAGTACAGACGACCATCAATCTTACCTAACTCATAAATACCCATGTAAACGTCTGACAAGTCAAGGTCAAGAGCTGCAACATAGCCCTCAAGTGGCATGAGACCATTACATGTAACAGCATACTCGTAAATCTGTGTCTCAGCGAAGTAGAAAACGTCACCGATTGTACCACCGTTTACACGTGTAGCTGATGAGTCAGATGAATCGAGCTTAACAGATGCATTTGGATATGCACTCTCAAATGCTTTGATAAAAGAAGTAGCTGCTCTCTTAGCAAAAGCATTTGACACATTGAATGTCCAAGTGATCTCACCGGATACGTTTACATCGTAATCAGCGTTAACGTTAGTAACGTTTACGATAGGTGCCTGATTACATGCAACCATTCCGAATAAAGTGAGAGTTACAATGAACAAGACAATTGCTCTTTTTACAATCTTTTTCATTAAATAAACCTCCTAAGTAGTATTCTACATTTACTATAATAATATCATAGTTTCAAAAAAAGTAAACAATAATATGATGAATATTTTATTACAATTCACCAATTAATGTGTGTTTACAGCATCCTGTATCTCCTGCATGTAAATATCAAATGAAATATCATCTGATTCTGCATAAAGACGGATTGCCTCGCCTATTGCATCGTTAATCTCTGCAGATGGAGCAAGTGGCAGGAATGAAGTGATTTCTGCCGGATAATCAAATGCACTATACAGTGAAAATACAGATGTGTTTTTACCATCTACAGGGAAATTTCTCCAATATTTCTTTGCGTTTGCTGTGATAAGAGCAGGAACACGATATCCATCCTCGCCTGTTATGGCAACAGCGGCTTCTTCAACCATCGCATAAAGAGCGAATGTGATTGAATTCTTGATTGTGTTTTCAACGTTCTCTTTTTCTTCTGCCAAAAGAACCTCATCAGTTATTGCATCGTATACGCCATTAACAACGTTGTAGTGTTCACGGTTAAATGCGGCTAAACCAATTGTCTGAACACCGATTGTAGCAACACTCGTTTCAGTCTTTTCATCATAGAATCTCGGGAAATGAGCAAGCTCCCAGTCAAAACCGTCTGAATTGCTTCCGGCAAGACCATTTGCCCATCTTACGATATCTGAGTGATTACAGATAACCATAGCATAATTTGCAAGATCTGCTGCAGAAAGTTCTGCAGGTGTTTTATCCGCAACAAAACCTGTTTTAATGAAGTTATTTGCAAGATATTCAATACCGCTCAGAACAGCAGGATTTGTAAGTTTTAATGCAATATCATTTTCAGCAAAATCTACCTCATTGTAAAGCGCTGCACTCTTGCTTCTTGCAAATGCACCCCATACTGAATAATCAGCATAATCCATAACGATAGGAGACTTGTGACCTGCTTCTACCAGAGCTTTTGCAATCTCTTCTACCTCTTGCCATGTCCAGTCATCTTTTGGTACGACAGGGTTGATTCCGATTTCATTCAACAAATCGATATTAAGAAGCATTACGGTGTTGTTGTATTCAACAGGACACATAAACAGTCTTCCGTCATACATTGAATTTGCAAGAGCAGCCGGATAGAAAAGCTTTGAAGGATAAAGCTTTGTATACTCATCACTTGTATAGTCGATAACGCCTTCACTGTGTTCGCTGAGGTCAATTATATAATCTTTTTCTGCATACTTTGCAAGCATAGCTGAATCAATGGTGAAAACGTCACCAATTGTTCCGTTTTCGATTCTTTCTTCTAATGTTGAAAAATATTCTTCAGCGCTGTCTGCAAGATCAAGCTCTATGTCTACGCTCGGGTACTGCATTACAAAAGATTGCATATAGTTGAAGCTTGCAATCTCACCGTCATCACAACGATACGAAGAGAATACAACAGAGCCGATAAGTTCTTCAGGAATCGGTACAGGAGTTGATAAGCCGATGAATTCGTCCTCATCATCATCTTTTCCCGAACATGAGATGAGTGACAATACCATAATTGCGGCTAACAACATTGTAAGGATTTTAATTATATTTTTATTCATTAATATAGCCCTCCTACAAAATTACTCAATGACACCAATTCGTTCGATACCGGCAACAAGTCTCTTCTGACCAAGAATATATACTATTAATACAGGTAACATTACCATAAGACATCCTGCGAAAAGAACCGGTTCTGAAGAAGCTCTCAGAGTTTCACTGATAGCACCGCCATCATAACCTAACTCCTCAAGATAATTCTGCTGAATCTTACTGAGGGATTCCTGGAATGTATTATGTTGTGGCAAGTAAGTATATGTCAATGTCTCCTGGTTATCATTCCAATGCCATACAAACGAGAATATAAATACGATTGTGAGCGCTGATTTAACAAGCGGGAACATAATCTGACCAAATACTCTGATTGGACCGGCGCCGTCGATTCTCGCTGCATCGTCCATAACGTCCGGAATTCTCTGGAAGAAGTACATATAAATCAAGATGAACAACGCGCCTCTCAGACCATGTCCGAAAAGTGACGGAATCAATATAGCGTAGAAACCTTCTGCCATTCCCATCTGTGACCACATGAAGAATGATGCTGTGATCATTGTTTGCGGCGGGATTAAGAGAATAATGATAACAAATAACATTATAAACAATCTGCCTCTGAACTTAAATCTACCTAATGAATATCCTACAAGAGCACATGAAACGGACTGAAGAATCGCACTGCCAAGTGAAAGAATGATGGTATTCAGAAGAGTTGAGTAATAATCACCTATTCCGGGATCAACCAAATCAAGATCCAGTGACGGATCTACTGAAAAGACATCCAGACCCATCCATGCTTTCTGGAAGTTTTCCCAGTTAATATGTGTAGGTATGTACTGTACAGTAGGATCCATGTAATCCTGAGCTGACATCATCGACGTCGTAAAGATGTAGATAAATGGTAACAGGAAAAGATAAGCAAGCTCTATGAGCACATAGTATAAGAAAACTCTTCCGATTACAAACTTAATCTTTTTCTTTACTTTATAGCCAAGATTTTCGTATTTAGTGTAAAGGCCAAGGAAAAACTCCTTGATTCTATTTATCAATCGCTTCATCTCAGCCACCTCCTTGTGAAGAGAATGAATATGAGAATAACAATTAATGTCATCAACATGTAAAGCCAGCTAAGAGCAGCTCTCTCTCCGTATTTATCCATATTGTTGAGAAGTCCCATTACCGGGTTAGATGAATCAACGAATGAGTCAACAAGCGCGTAAATACAGTTCAGGATAACGAACGGAGATACGTATGGTAATGTGATATGCCAGAATGATTCCCATGCAGACGCACCGTCCAGGTCAACAACTTCATAAAGGATATCCGGAACACTCTGAAGAGCAGCAAGGAAGATAAGAATCTCTACACTACTTCTCCACATTATGTGACCAATTTCTGAGGCAATTCCTCCGAATCCTCTCAGGAACTGATTGTTTGCAACAATCTGACCGAAGATACTAATATTACCAACGTCATCACTGAAAAGATATGACATGATAACACCGGAAAGGATAACCGGGATAAAGAATATAACTCTGAAGTAAACTCTTCCGGGGAATTTCTGCTTTAACAGTACTGCAACAAACAATGCAAATGCAACGATTACAGGTACCTGATAAAGAGCATTCAAAAATGAATTTAACACAACCTGACCCGATTCAGGATCCTGAATAACCTCAATATAGTTATCAATACCTACCCATGTACTAAGGCCTGTATTACACCACAAGTCCTGTCCGTTAACGTTGTAAAAACTCATTTTTACAGACATGAAGAGTGGAATAAACAAGAACCAAACGAGGCCTATTAACCATGGAATTGAGAAAACCAAGCCTTCAAGATTACGTCTTCTTTCGAAAGATAAAAACGTAGTCTTAACTCTTCTATGAGCCAGCTGTTTCTTTGTTAAAACTTTTGTTTTTTTATTATCTGCCATAGATTACTCCCCCTTAGCGCTTATTACGCTATATCCTTGACCATCAAATGATAATACGTCATTTGTGTAAGGATCCGTTATCTCAATTGCTTCTTTTTCGTAGCAAACGTATACTCTTGCTCCGCCTGAATATTCGGTGCAGTATACTTCAGCATCAGCTGAAAGCTTGTAATGGTTTACAATCTCTTCGTTAACGAAAGGAGCAACAGCTTCTTCAATTGCTTTATAAACCATTTCAATTGTACCAAGCTGATCAAGCAGTTCATACTCTGATTTATATAATGTATTGTAATATGTCCACTTAAGCAACGCAGATTCTTCTTTTGTTACTTCAATTGAACCTAATGCACCATATTCAATGGATCTGAGCAATGCATCATATTCTACGTCACAGTTATTAATTGGCATTGAATAGTAAGGTACTATGCCATGGTAAATCATCTGTACAAACGGAATCTCCTCATCAAGTACAACGTGTGAAGACTTTGTCATAGACATATCGTAAATTGATGATACGAAAGGAACAACATATGAATTACCATTGTATACTGATACAGTATCAAATTTTTCATTGTATTTGATAAGCCAGTCAACATATTTATTGATTAACTGAATTCTGAATAATGCATTGAACTGGTTATAGTCTGAATAAAGCTGATCACCAATCTGCTGAAGAGTAACGCCTGATACATCATAGTCGCGGAGTCTACCGATATTCTTTGAAAGAATCTTACTCTCAAAGTATAAAGGACTGAGAATATATCCGTTTCCACCTCTATAATAAGCACCGGAAACTGTCTTGAGCTTATAGTTCAGATAGAACGTACTTGGAATCTTCACGACAGAATTTCTGAGTGTAGCACTGCCTGACGGTGAACCATACAGGTACAATAAGTTGTTATCATAGTTGACTGTTATACCATTCTCCTCTGCCCATGCGTTGAATTCTTCCATGTCAAGGCCATCATCATAGCTGCTGTCGGGCTTAAGTTTAGATGTGGAATTCCAGAAATAACCATTATTCATCCAACCAACCATTGTCATGGTAATATCTGACATTCCCTTGTTCTTGAGATCATTATAAATATTCTGAGCATCCTTGAATGTTGTCATTACCTTAAGCTGGTTTGTTACGCCACCTACAGCATTTTCTGCACCCATGAATGTTCTGAGATTCAGAATATCAGCATCAGAAATGTTTCCGATTGTAACGTCAACTCCGTATCTTTCTTTCCACTGAGCAATCATTTTTGTCTGAACAGTCTTTGCAAGGTCGTTGTAACTATATTCTTTTTCTTCAGATAAATCAAATCTGATACGCTGCTCTACGTCACCGAGCTGCATAGTTCTTGTAATATCTGAATATGAAGAACCTGACTTTGAAACCTGTCTGTTGAAATACTCTCTATATGTGTACTGAACGTATATCGCATAGAACGGAACGTTTCTTACACCCGGATTTGATACTCTCAGGTATGCATTTGCTTCACCCTGTTCAATAAATCCGGTAATCATTGAGTTTGCATATTTATTAACGTCTTTTGCATCCTCACTCAGATTTTCAATAATACCATATGCCCCAAGAAGGATTGTATGGTTGTTATATCTTGGCTGAGATTCAGCATCCGTTACAGAGTCAATTGTATAATCCCAACCGTAAATTCTTTTTGCGTATTCACTTGAGTTACTTACTCTTGATACTGAGAAGTCAGTAACTGCACCTGAACCATCCGGAACAACAAAGTAACCGGATTCACCGCTACGATGAGCAAAAAGATATGGAAGAACAGCAAGAGATGAAAGAAGTGGTCTTTCTTCTGCTGTCTGATCTTCAATATCATCGCTCAGATATGGGCGCTCGATGATACCATTTTTAGGAATGAAATATACAACTTCATTACCATCAAGTGTAATTTCCACAGAAAACTCGAGTTCGAGGTCTACCATTTCATAAGTCAACCTGATACCATTTTCGATATAGTATACATTTTTAACATGTTCCTGAGTATTTACACCGACAAACAGACCACTGTCTCGGCCGGACATCTTTGTGTATCCAATGAATACAGGTGAAGTAATAATATTACCGGTAGAAGTACCCTTCTTGAAAATATCTATATCACCCGGATCATCTTCTGTCGCCTGAATCGGCTCAGGATAACTTCTGAAGATCTCACCTGTTGCATTATCCTTGAAAATAAACAAGTCATTCTTTGGGGAATAGCTCATTGTGAGATATTCATTCTGTGCAATAACTGTCATTCCCTCGTCTCCGAGCATCTGACCGTTAATGCCTTTATCTTTCAGTGGTGCTGATACCTGTACGTCGCTCTTTATACCTTCGTCGCTGAATGAGATTAAAGATGATTCAGCAAAACCCACCTTGATAATAAGGAAGCCGAGTAAAAATACTGTAACAAGAGCTACAACAATCTTAACAATTCTGAGGTAGAATTTCTTTTTTGCCATCTTGGCAGCATATGCTGCAGCTTCTGCCTCATCAATATATAAAGAAGTTTTTTTGGTTTCAACATCAATATCTTTTTTCTTTTTCTTAAACAAGATAACTCAACTCCTTTACCAATTGTGCGATAAATGTGAACAGCTGACTTGTCAATGCATATACGAGAATGAATAACATTGCAACTGCTGAAACACCGACAACTGTTATGAAAAATACAACAAATGCTTTAACCGGGTGGAAGCCGTGTATACCCTTGATGGCAAAGTATACAAGGAACACTACCAATATCATAAGGATTGTATTCGCAAGATTCCACAGACTTTGTTCATTAAGAGTAAGAACATGTGTCAAAGCATGAAGTGGAAGTAATGCTATCATCCACGGAACGTGACAATATGCACCTGCGATAAATACGTCTCTGAGACGACCTTCACCATACATGATTGTTGTAACGCCGTAGTTAACAACACACATAACAAGCCATGGAATCAATGAGAACAATATTGTCTCAAATGGATTAATCAGGTCGAGAGAAGAGCCTCCTCTGAATATAAAGCTTGTAGCATATTCAGAAGCAACTGAAACGGCAGTGTAAAGTAACATTACAAGCACCATATCTGTATAAGAACCCTGGTTCTCATATCTGATACCTTCAAATCCATCAACAGGATGACGTACCACGCCATAGCTTCTGCTGAAGAACTTCTTGACCTTAGTAAACGCATTGTTTTTCTCCGGAGGAACACCATACTTACGTTTTCTGTAACGTTTGAATGTCTTCCACGCAATAGCAAGTAACAACAATGCGATGATTGAGATAACAATAACAGTAAAGTAATCTCTTATAAAATATGTTCTGATCTCGTCAAACGCATCAGAAGCATTTGTGGCATCTTCTGCATCTACAAAATAATCGTATGCTATCTTGTAGTTCTCTTCCTGCATCTTACGCATTTCTATTTTACCCATGTTAAGAAGAGCAAGTGTATAGAAGCTGTCTTTTTCAAGAATTTCTTTCCAGATCGGAAGAGATTCATCATATTTACCATCAATAAAGAGATTGTTGGCTTCATGAACCGTCTTGATAAAATCTGTCGGCTCGTAAACTGTAATTGTTGAAGTTGCGTTATCAAGAACGTATACCCTACCTCTGCTGTCAACTTCTATACTGATTGGAACTCTGATCTGACCGTATCCAAGACCATCACTGCCGAATACACAAAGGTTGTTGCCCCATTCGTCATATGAATAAATACGGCAATATCTCTGATCGAGAATGAACATGTTACCATTGCTGTCAACTGTTACATCGATAAATGTCTGGTTAACATCTGAATAGTTGTTTGACAAGCTCGTATCACTGAAGTTGAATGATCCGTACAATACGTCAGAACCTGCAATGTTAATCTTTCTTACCTGAGGTGGTGTATCTGTTGTTGTAGTCGCATACATATAACCATCGTCAGATGCGTAAATGTTTGTGAAAGTATACGGGAGCGTAACGATAGAACCTTTTCTGTCCTCTCTGTCCCAGAGTACTTTTGCAATTGATTCCCAGAAGGAAAGGTTTACTTTGTTTGTGCCATAGTAACTTCTGAATTCACCATCTGCACTAAGCTGCATGATACCGTTATAGTCACCTGTGTTACATACGTAAATATAACCTCTGGTATCCTTTGTAACTTTTAAGGGCTGATAGTTAAAATCAACTGATAAAAGTTCACTTTGCGGCATTTCATATGAATATCTCAAGTTACCATATTTTGTATATTCAACAAGTCTTGAATTACCTGAGTCTGCTACAAGGATTGTACCTGAACCTGAATCAACGTAAACACACATAGGATTCTTGAGTGCTGACTGATCTTCAGGATATGTACCCTTACCTGATACTTCCAATACAAAATTATAATCAGAATCGTATTTTACTATTCTGTTGTTACCGGTATCTACAACATAAATATTATCATCATCATCAATGAAAATATCTTCCGGTTTGCTGAGTTTACCCTCTTCTTTAGTAGGTTTATCAATAACTGTGCAAACTTCGTATGCTGCCGGAATCGGATAAGGCTTATCCAGAGCACCGTTGTACATATTCAGATAATAGTTCGGATATGGAGTATCGGCACTTACAGTAAACGTACATGTGAATACGAGAGCAAATAACAGGAGTAAACAAACATATTTTTTCATTTTCATAATCTGTAACCTCCTTATTTAATACCTGAATGTGCCATTGTATCCATAACACGGCTTTGCTGAATTATGAATATTATGATACTTGGCAACGTCATAATTAACGATGAAACTGCTGTCGCACCTGTTCTTGCAACGTTACCGCCAATTGTTGACATAAAGAACGCAAGTGTTCTTAAGTTCTCTTCATAAATGTATGTGTTTGATGTACCTGCATCGCCCCAGATACCACCGAATGAAAGGATGATAGCTGTTGCCTGAGCATTCTTCAGAAGCGGCAATGCAATCTTTGTATACAGCTTCCATTCACTTGCACCGTCAATCTTACCAGCCTCAAAAATCGAATCAGGAACCTGATCCAGGAACTGTTTCATAAGGAAGAGGATTGTCGTTGAAGCCAGACCCGGGATAATATAAACAAAATATGTATTATCAATACCGAGCTTTGTAATAATCAGGTATGAAGGAATACCTGCAGCTGCTGTTACGAACATCAGGGCTGTTGTAATGAGCTTGAACAAAGCTTTATGTCCTGGGAACTTATGCTTTGAAAGCGGATAACAAGCCATTGTGTCTACCATAATCAATGCAAACAAGTAACAGATAGTTACAAATATTGTATTGAAAAGATATCTTGAAAATGGTACCAAGCTGTTTGATGTTACTGTACTGAGGTCAGAGAAGTTCTGTAGCGTCGGATTCTTAACGAAGAACGTCGGCGGATACAGGAACAATTCCTCCGGTGGCTTGAAGGCCGTGCTTACGAGGTAAATCAAAGGAAGGAATGATAGGATACCTGCCAGGGACAGGAATATAACAATTATCTTACCAGAGTAATCTCTATGTTTTCTCGCTTTTTTTAAATAATCAACGTCAACTTGTAACATATGCATCACTCCTTATCTTGTAAGAGTTTGAACGCAATACGTCCAAGACCCAATATTAATATTGACAACACAACGGCTATCGCCGACGCGTAACCAACCTCAAATCGTGTACCGGAGTAGTCTCCTAAGTGCAACATAATCGTAAGACCTGCATCCTCCGGAGACGGGTGACCTGCCATCGTAGAACCTACAGTAAACGCACCTGTAATCTGTAATACGGCTGCGAAGAGCAACTGTGGCATTGTCTGCGGAATATCAACATACAGAAGTCTCTGGAATCTTGATGTAACACCGTCAACGGCAGCTGCGTCATATAGCTCGCGGTCAACGCCTCTGAAACCGGCAACAAATGACAAGAATCCTGTACCAAGTGATGACCACAAAGCAACTACGATTGTAACCGGCATGATAAGGTTAACGTCCTGAGTCCACATGATAGGCTCATTTATGAAGCCCATCTTCAAGAGTAACGCATTCAGGTAACCTGTACTATCGTTAGAGAAGAGTACTCCCCATACAACCGTCATCGCTACAGCACTTGTAAGTGACGGAGCATAGAATGCCAGAACGTAGACTGCTCTGATTTTGTCAGGAACCTGGTTGATAAGCCATGCAAAGAAATATGATGCAACATATCCACAAGGACCAACAATAACAGCATAATAGAGAGTGTTACTGAAAGCCTTTAAGAAGAGCGGGTCATCAACGAAAAGGTACTGATAGTTTGTAAGACCATTGAATACCGGATCTTCAAGAATACTCCAATAAGTAAAGCTCAATGCTGTTGATGCAATCAACGGAAGCAGTGAAAAAATTATAAATACTATAAAGAATGGTGCGATGAGACCATATGACATTTTATAACGCCACATCTCATGCAGTGTGTAGCCAAAACGTTTCTCAACGTTGAAGAAACGTTTTTTAGGCTTTTGAACTGCAGGCACAGCCGATTCTTTTTTGTTTGAATCTTTATTTTTTGACACTCTACTCACCTCTTAATCTTCCTTAAGACTATGGAGACATGAACCAATACTCGGATCAGGACCATCGGCCAGGATATCCCAATATTGTTCTTGTTTACGTCTCATCTCTTTATCTATCTCACGGATAGCATCTTCGAGAGCAACTCTTGCACTCTGTCCCTGCAATACTGTCTGGTTAAGAGCTGTAAGCAAGTACCTTGATGTGTAGTAGTCACCAAGAGTCTGAGGAGTCTCTTTGATCCAATCCCACTGAGCATTGATAACTTCGAGTTCTTCTGCTGTATAAGGTAATTCCTGTACAGCATTCTTGTTCGCAGAATTCCATCTGCCGGCAACACCGAATGTAGCTTCGATTTCTCTGCCATATTCTGCCTGGACGTCGTCAGAAGCCCACCACTGCATGAATACCCATGAAGCTTCTTTTGTCTTTTCAAAATCAGGTCTTTCGTGATTGTTGATCATAATCGAACATGTAGCAACAGCGTTCATTGATCTGTCAATTACTACCTCACCTGCTTCGTTGAGTTTAGCCTGTCCGGGAACCGGCTTCATAGCCCATTTACCTTCAAGCTCAGGAGCTGCGTAATTGAGCTGACAATAGAAGCCCATATCACCGATACCAATCGGCATCTCACCTGATTTAAATCTCATATAGAAGTTTGCAGCGTAAACGAAATTGTACTGTAAATAGAGGTTACAATATTCAATAAATCCATCATAAGCTGCCTGCGTACCAAGAGCAGATGTCATACCATGTTCATCATAGAATGTACCACCGTGCTGGTAGAGGAATGGTGTGTAGCCACCTACACCATAGTTATAACAGAAATCGTAACCTGAGTTTGTAAGAATCGGAATAATATCATATACGTCTTCCCATGTATCAGGAGCAACGATTCCTAATTCTTCAAATATATCAGTTCTGTAGAAAAGTGCTGACCAACCCTGTGTCTCCGGGAAACCATAACAGTGATCCTTGAAGTTGATAGGTTTGAATACTTCTTCATAATATGAAGATGCCTTAAGGTCATCAAATCCGAGGTATGCCTCGCCGTTGAACTCGCCTGATTCAAATGTATCAAGCGGAACAAGCGCATCTCTTACAGCGTATTCAAACGGAGTACCTACACCGATTGATATAGCAACATCAGGAGCAGTACCTGCAACATAACGTGGCATGATAAGACCTTCAGAAGCACCTGCAACCATGTTGAGGTTTACCTTGATACCATATCTTGAAGTAAAGTCTTCACCAATCATGTTCTCGAGAATTGTAACATACTCTCTGGCACGTGATACATATACGGTAATCTCTGTGTCAGCATCTGATGCGCCTTCTCTCAGACCATAGTTAGAATATTTTTCTGTATCGAATGAATCAAAGAATCTTACAACACCAACTTTAAGATTCTGCCAACCTGAGCTGACTGTACCCGGATAATCATATCCATCTGTACAAAGAACCATGTAGTCAGCAGTCATAGGCTGATCTTTGATTGATGAAAGTGTCGTACTGAGACCTGAAAGAGCATTGTTGATATCGTTAAGAGATGTAGGAATCTTTTCCAGATCTTCTTCGAACTTTTCAAAGAGCTCCTCTGCAACCTGAATTGCTGATGCGTAAGACGGTACCTTATTACCATTCAGAGCAAGAATCTCTTTATATGTCTCAGCAAAAAGCTCCTTGTATGTAACAACGTCATCCTGGATAGAAGGAATGTACTTCTGCAAATCCCAGTCACGGTTTGCATCAACAATATAGCCACCCGAGCTTGAACGTGTAGAAGCAGTAATCTTTACGATCTTGTTGATAAGAGTTGAAATTGAATCCATTGACTCTTCAAGTGCTACAAGAGCATGTCTGAGTGGACCAACCTTATTTGTAATAGTAATCGTATGTGTGCCTGCTTCAAGATAGAACATGTAAGGATTCTGGTTTGCATCACAAAGAGAAGTAGCAATCCAGCCATCTGAGTATGGGAAGCAATATTCCTTCATCTCTTCAAAAGGAATCTCGCCGTCAATCTTAATTTCTCTGTAGCATGCAACATATGTGAGTTGTGACTTGTATCTGAAACCGATCTCGTACCAGCCTGTCTCAGGAACCTCAAATGACCATTGAGCCATGTCGCCACCTGTATTCCAGTTGTCACCGCCGAAGATATTGTAAAGTGTCACTTTATAAGGAGATGCATTAACGTCAGAAGATGTGCAATAGTTGCCATCTGTTTCCATACGTGTACTGATACTTGTGACAAAGTCAGCAACCTCAAGTTCAGTCTTGATGATGCCACCCTTATAGATAGCGCCTTCGCTGAAGCCGTTTGCTGTCTTGTAATCTTCGTATGAACCAATAACAGGAGGTGCTACAAAGCTGATACCATTGATAACACCGGGTTCTCTGTCAAATGTCATGGTGACAATATGTGTACCCTCTGTCATATAGAATCTGTAAGGATCCTTATAAAGGCCATCAGGGTTTGTCATAATCTGACTGTTCTGCTTATAAAGAATCATTGTCTTACCACGGATCTGGTTGCCTACGATATCTTTGTTGTTAGCGTAGTCAGTATCATAGAATGTATATGTACGCTTGAGTGACAGGTTACTTGCTTCAGCAAAAGGATATTTCTCATCAATTGTCAATGAAACAAGCATGTCAGCATACTTTCCACTCAAAAGATAATAATCGAGGTTCAATGAATACAATGCCGATTCAGGAATTGTAACCTCGAATGTAATAGTAGTCTTGCCTGTAGAAGCGTACAAGCCATCTTCGATGTCCGTAACGGTAACTTCTTCGTCCTTGGATGGATCTGTATATTTAAAGCCATCTTTGAACTTATCTACTTGTGAAAACAGCTTTAATGCTTCGGACGCATCATCACCCTCGACAACAACAGCGCTGTCGGGATTGCCTGTCTCATAAATAGTAAGATTACCATTAGCGTCAGTTGAGAAATCAAGACTGATATCCTCACCTTCGTAATACTTGTAACCCTTCGTTGCATATTTGCTGAGTACCTTACCGTACTCCAGCAAACTGTTATCAAGTCTGTCTTCGTTAGTTATAAACGGATTGAAATCCATCTCATCATAATTCTCATAAGCAAATTGCTGCGCACCGGGTTCTTTGGTGAGAGAATTTACTACGAGGACTGCGATGAGAATAACAAGAAGACCGGCTACGACCGATAACTGAATAATTCTCTTCTTCTTCTTTTTATTCATACGCTCAACCTTCCATATTGTAGATTGTGAAACGATTATTAACTCAAAACATAACACAAAATACGCCCAAGTCAGATTTGGGCAAACTTAACAAAATGATTATATAGATTTTATGCAACAGTGTCAACTGTAACCTTTTTATTTTTTAAGATATTTTTATTTTTGGGAAAGCAAATTTACAATTTCTTTATATTTCCTGCCGCGCTCTTCAAAATTTCTGAAAAGGTCGAAACTGGTGCTTGCAGGAGACAGCAAAACTATGTCTCCCTCGCCCGCTGCTTCATACGCGCAGGCAACAGCGTCAGGATAATTGTCTTTTTTGATTATAGTGATATTATGACCGGGATTTGCAAGCAAAATAGCATCCTCGATAGCCTTTGAAGTCGGTCCTACAAGAACAAGAACCTTGACTTTTTCACAGATAGCAGGACCAATCTCATCGTAAGAGATTCCCTTATCTTTGCCACCGGCGATCATAATTATTTTCTGATTGAATACTGATAAAGTAGATATCGTACGTTTGGGACTACTGTCTATAGAACTGTTATAGAAGCTGACGCCACTGACTTTGCGGACAAATTCAAGGCGATGTTCAACCCCGCGAAAAGCATCGGTTGCCTTAATAATATCGTCTATATCAGCTTCATCCTTGACAGCACACATAGCAGCAAGGAAATTTTCGACGTTGAAAAAACCGGGAATACGGATATGAGCACGCTCCATTTTCAGGGATTTTTTATCATCCTTATAGCATAAAACAGTGCCATTTTCTGTAAGAAGCGCATTTCCGGCAGCAAAATCAGGCACTATATCAGTTTTTGCGGAAAAATAAGATACATTTTCCCTTCTGTCGCCCAGAAGACGGACTGACATCTCGTCTGTAGCATTCATAATAATGCGACCTTCCTTATTCTGGAAAGCAAAAATACTTTTTTTTGCAAACGCATACTCGTTATAACTCTTGTGTACGTCAAGATGGTTCGGGGACAGATTGGTAATAACTGCCACGTCCGTGCTTATTTTCATATCCATAAGCTGGAAGCTGCTGAGCTCCAGTACAATTCTGTCCTGAGGCTTAATCTGCGGAAGAACGTCAATAAGCGGAATACCGATATTTCCTCCGAGCCAGATCCTGGTATCTGTATCCTCATAATGAGCTGCCAGAAATTTACTGATAAGCGTTGTTGTAGTGGTCTTGCCGTCGCTACCTGTGACACCGTATGTTTTGCAAGGAGCGAGCTGTAGCACAGTCTCTACTTCTGATGTCAGAATAGCACCTTTTGCTACACACTGAGCTATCTCTGGTGTGTCAAAACGGACAATCGGAGAACGGAAAATAATGTCATATCCGCCTTCAACCATGTGGTTAAGGTAACCTTCCCCATAATAATAATCACGCACACTGCCGGCAGATACCAGCTTTTCACAGGAATCGATAAATCCCTGAGCCGTTGTCTTGTCAAAAATACTTATATTGTACGCTCCACAATCATTCAAAAAGCGTATTAAAGCTTGATTGCTGATACCGAGACCGATAACAGCAATCTTTTTATTACATATAAATTCTTTGTATTCTGACAGGTTTGTGATCATTTTGAGTACCTTATTCGAAAAATTCGTTATACAGGGCAACGACAGCTGCCTTGGCATCCTTTTCCTCAACACCGAACATGATGCTGACTTCAGAAGAGCCCTGGTTAATCATTTTGATGTTGATGTCTGAGCGTGAAAAAGCGGCCGTAGCTCTTGTGGCTACTCCTACGCTCTTTGTCATACCTCTACCTACCAGCATGACGATTGCCTGATTCTTTTCAACAACAACACTGTCAACAGCCAGAACAGTCTTAATCTCCTCTACCATCTTCTCAAGAATACCATTTGCGCAATGTTTTTCTCTTACAATAATAGAAATACTGTCCATTCCTGAAGGCATATGCTCGAAAGGAACGTTATTTTCTTCCAGAATCTGGAGAAGCTTGCGACCAAAACCAATCTCACGGTTCATCATATATTTATGAACGTGAACTGTTATAAATCCCTTGTCTGCAGCTATACCTACAACAGGAAGTGTCGGCTTCGGAGCTATGCTGCTCGGAACAATCATCGTACCTTTTGCATCAGGATTGTTTGTGTTGCGGATATTTACAGGGATTCCCACTTTATAAACGGGAGCAAGTGCCTCTTCGTGGAGCACGCTGAAACCTGCGTAAGAAAGCTCTTGCATCTCTTCGTATGTGAAAAGCGGTATCGGGAACGGATTGTTAATGAGATTCGGGTTTGCAGCGTAAACAAAATCTACGTCTGTAAAATTCTCATATACAGATGCTTTGATAGCAGCCGCAAGAATACCACCTGTAACATCTGAGCCGCCACGTGAAAAAGTAACAACCTCTCCTTTTTCTGAATAACCGAAAAAGCCGGGGAAAATCATGATTGTATCGCGTTTTGCAAGCTCGCTGAGTTTATCATAAGATGAAGGCAGTACCTGAGCATTACCAAATTCTTCCGTAAGAATCATGCCGGCATCCTGAGGATTTACATACTCTGCATTTACTCCCCTGCTTTGCAGGTAGCAAGCAATAAGCTTTGCGTTGTTGTCTTCGCCTGCAGCTTTGAGCAGGTCAACAAATTTGCCATAGTTTTCTGTCTTAGTATTAATGCGAGCTGTGAGGTCATCTTTGATGAGATTTACAATCTCATTATCAAGACCGAGGCTACGTGAGATACTTGCATATCTTTCTACTATCTCATCAAGGATAGCTTCTGTATTTTCACCATTGTAGCTTGCTTCTGCAAGAGAAATGAGCATATCTGTTACTTTTTTATCATCACTGTAACGCTTGCCGGGTGCCGAAACAACAACAAGTCGTCTTTCGTCGTCTGATAAAATAATCTTGCATACTTTTTTTATTTGTTTTGCGTCAGCAAGAGAGCTGCCGCCGAATTTTATAACTTTCATTTTTCTTACCACCAAATGCTTATTCAATTACTTTTAATTTATATTCTGCTTTAGCGCCTGTGATGTCACAGAAAGCAGCCAGTTTTGTTTCAAAATCAGCAGCTGTGCATTTATCTGTGATGAATGCCGCAATCTTGTTGTCCGAAAGTGAAGCGCCGAGGAATGATGCATTTTCACCGAAGCATTTTATAACGGCTACCTTGAGCTCATCGCTTTCGCAGTCGTGATTCTCAACAGAGATACGAACGTAATATTTGTTCTGAGCTTCGCTGTCTTCAATAACAACGGCGTTTGCAGATACAAAGCCCGGAAGTGCTTGCTTGCATGCGTCTGTGAGTACATCGATGATATCGCCTACTACTGCACTTGCTGTCGGGTGCTTGCCTGCGCCCTGACCATACATAAGTGTATCACCTGTGTAAGAGCCTTTAACGAGAACAGCATTGTAAACTGAGTTTACAGCCGCGAGCATATTTGTCTTTGGAACGAGCTTTGGCTCTACGCTGATTGTAACTCCCTTGTCAGTATTGCGGCTGCCGGCGATAAGCTTGATTGCGTAACCTGCGCCTGCGGCAAATTCGTGGTCATCATAAATAACGTCTCTGATACCCATGCATTTTACGTCTTTGTAATCAACAAACTTGTTGTATGATATTGATGAAAGAATTGCAATCTTGCGGGCTGCATCGAAGCCATCAACGTCAGCAGACGGATTTGCCTCGGCATAACCTGCTGCCTGTGCATTTTTGAGTGCAACATCAAACGAGAGTCTGTCCTGATACATGCATGTGAGAATATAGTTTGTGGTACCATTAAGAATACCATTTATTTCATAGATATCGTTTGAAGCAAGGCAGAGATTGAGCGGACGGATAATCGGAATACCGCCACCTGCGCTGGCCTCATAAAGGAATCTTACGTTATTTTCATCAGCAAGAAGTGTCAGCTCAGTACCAACTGCAGCTACAACTTCTTTGTTTGACGTAACAACGTGGCGTCCTGATTTAAGAGCGCGTCTGCAGAAGTCAGCTGCAAGGTCAAGACCACCGATAGTCACAACGATAAGCTTAATCTCGTCATCGCCAAACACAACTTCCTTGTCGTTTGTATAATAAGGCTCGTATTTTGTGCCTGTCATATCCCTGATATCAAGAACGTATTTTAATGAAATATCTTTGTGAAAACGCTCTGAAAGCGCTTTGCTCTTGTCGATTAATATATCAGCAACGCCTGAACCTACAACGCCGCCTCCTAAAATAGCTATTTTGAACAAAACTCATCTACCTCTTTCATCATGTCATTTTTGCTGCATACCTTATCATGCAGAATCTTTTTTTTATCAAGGTCTTTAAGCGGCCACGGTATCGGACTGCCTGTTTTTGTTGATAAATACTCAAGAATTTCAAATTCATTCATTGCCGCCGTGTCTTTTTCACCAAAGATGCTGTCTGAAACAGTCTTGTTGAACTTGAACGGACTTGCAGTGGATACTGTAACTGTCTTTGTGGTATCTCCTGTTGAGATAACATATTTGTCGTAAACGTCAAAGCCAACACTTGTGTGAGGATCAATCAGATAACCATATCTGTCATAAACTGATTTGATGGTCCTGATGCAGTCATCCTCTGTAGCATATGAAGACCAGAAATGTGCTCCGATATTGTCCATTGTGCTCTTGTCTGCAGTATACACGCCATCTCTTTTGAGCGCAGTCATCATATCTGTTACTGCCTGGCTGTCGCTACCTGTCATATCAAAGAGCAGACGCTCCAGATTAGATGATATGAGAATATCCATTGCAGGTGAAATAGTTTCCATAAACTTTCTGTTAGCGTCGTACTTGCCTGTATTGATAAAGTCGGAAACTACGTTGTTGTCATTCGTAGCGCAGATAATTCTATTAATCGGCAGACCGCATTTTTTTGCATAATAGCAAGCAAGAATATTACCAAAATTACCTGTCGGCACTGTGAAATTAATCTTTGTACCGAAGGATATCGCGCCTTTTTTACACATAAGGAAGTATGCGTAAAAATAATATACAACCTGAGGAAGAAGTCTTCCTATATTAATAGAGTTTGCAGAAGACAAGCTATAGCCTCTTTGCTGCATTGCCTGTGAAAATTCGTAATTTGCAAAGATGTTCTTGACACCTGTCTGTGCGTCGTCGAAGTTACCTTCTACAGCAACAACCTTAAGGTTTGCACCCTCTTGTGTAATCATCTGCTGTCTTTGCATCTGGCTGACGCCATGTGCAGGATAGAATACCATGAGCTTTATGCCGGGTACGTCTTTAAAGCCCTTGAGTGCAGCGCTGCCTGTATCTCCTGAAGTCGCAGTGAGAATCGCAATCTTGTCATGTCTGTTGCTCTTTGTGAGTGCAACTGACATAAACTCCGGCAGAATCTGCAGAGCCATGTCCTTAAATGCGGCTGTCGGACCATGCCACAGCTCAAGCACATTAAGATATCCGTTTACAGAAGTAAGCTTAACGTCCAAACCTGTGTACGCGTTATCAACGCATCTTCTAATCTCTTCTTTTGTGAAATCTGTCGCATAGCGGCTGAAAATCTCGCAAGCCAGACTCTTGTAATCCATTGTAGAGAGTTCAGATAGCTGAAATGAATCGTACACGTAAAAATCATCCGGAATAAAAAGACCGCCATCAGGTGCAATACCTCTTAGTACTGCGTCTGAAAAGCTATATCCTTTGCTCATTCCCCTCGTGCTACCGAATGTCATATTAATCACCTATTAAAGTATTTAATCATTAAAATAGTATAACAAACACATATAATACTGTTTGCATGGTGAAAAGTCAAGAAATAAGATGTCAGGCGTTGTAGTATTTATGGTACAAATACACAGGAATTGCACTCCAGCCGTGGCATAAACTGCCCGCATTATCAAAATCCCACGCGCCGTTTTCTGTTTCCCAGAAAGAAGTAGCACCGTTAAAGAGCATATTTCCCCATTTTTGGGCAATCTGGTCGTATACAAAATCAGAATACGTATCTCCAAGCATCAGAAGCGCTTCATATTTGAATATAGAAGCACTGAGGCTCGTATCAATCATAGAATCATCGTATGCGAGTTTATCAGCAACTATCATGACTTTGTCCTTTGGCACAAGACCTGCGTAAAGAGCAAGTGCATTTGCAAGTTTGCAATAATGATCTGCCTGTTTTCCGTTGACAATAAATGTAGTATAGCAGCGCTTTTCTTCATTCCAGAAAGTGGAATCAAAAGATTCTTTGATTCCCTCGCACAGCATCTCAAACCATGAAGCTTTTTCCATAAAATCTATATCCTCACTCGTATACGGGACAAGCATTTTTGTAAGCTTTGTCATCCGGTCGAGAGCAACCATATACAAGCAAGACAGCGGTGCATCATAATTGTCACGGTTATTTCTGTCGCGCACATCTGCCATATATCCGCCGCTGAGGCCGGGCATCCACTCATAAAATTCCCAACATGCTTTGTCGAACCACGGACCAACAAGATCCCTGCCACCGGCTTTTCTCCAGAAAGTGGAAATAATCCGCTCTGCGCACGGCCACATTTCGAGACCGAAATCTGTGTCGCCGCTATATAAAACATATTCGTATAATTCAAGAATCCATTGGAGTGAAAATGACGGTATAGTTATGTGAGATTTTGCCGGTGCACATATTTCAAGAAGACCGCTCGGAAGCTGGCTTAAGCTAAGGAGCTTTATGCTCGCCTTTGGCATATCAAACTCTTCAAAAGCATAATATCCGCAAAGAATCTGATTGCGCGAATCCATCGCATATAAGGCCTGCTCTCTCCACGGGGTGTCTTCGTAATGCTCGTGCATACAAAGTCTCAGAGTATCTACACAAACATCATAAATTTTATTTTGTAAATAGTCAGCGCTGTCAAGGCGTCTGATCTTTTTCACAGGATAAACTGTCGGCAGTACGCCTGCGTAATAAAGGTCAAAGTTGCCACTTTCTACCAGAAGTTCGATATATCTGAGTCCGAATCTCTTATTGTATTGTGTGAAATGTTCTATCCCCTCACCAGAGCAAGTATATTTGCAGGCAAAACATCTGCCGCCCACACTGCTTCTTACCCTCAGGTCATCTAAGTGTTCTCCGTAACCAATATTTACCACTGTGCCACGGTCAGCTTCTATAACGAGGTCAAATACGCCTGCCGTTTCTTTTCCGAGGTCGATTATAAGATATACACCGTCATCGCAGTCACAATTAACAGAAAATGGCTTTTCACCATCTAAAACAAACGGAGCCGCACCTGAGCCGGGAGCTACCATGCCAAGCTCACGCGCAGATAAATACGCACGCTGCATTTTTTGTGCCGTAGTATCGCCCGGTGCATTGTCTGCATGCATGAAAACGCCCTGCGCAACAATTTTTGCCAGTGGTCTACCTTCGATAACAAGCTTCGGTATCGGTCTTGGGTTCATTCTCATAGGCCTGCCAACCACGACTGCTTTTTGCCAGTTATTGTCTGCAGATTTTGTTGCGTCATATTCAAAAGCATAACCGAGCTGACCTGTAATCCTCTCCATAGGACCATTTCTGTATTCTTTTGCAACTGCGCACTCTACATTGGTGTCGCTGCTGAGAATGATTGTATTCCCTTCTGACAAGGTAAAGAGCAAGCCGGCTCTTCCGGTAATATATGTAAAAGAGCTCTGTCCCTGGTAATACGCAAGAATGTACACTTTGTTTTCACCGGGAATGACATAATCTGTCACATCAAGTGTGTCATAACACTTGTACTCCGGAAAATCGGCATATTGACCATAGTCTACAAAACGGTCGTTAATCCACAACGCGTACTGGCTGTCTGCGCTGATTCTGAAAGTGTATTGGGTGTTTTCATCAATCTCTTCACCTATAATAAACGATGTTCTGAAATGAACGTACAGATTTTCATTTATATCATATCCGTCGGCTGTCCATATCCATTTGCAGTCAGTATTATTCATGAATTCACCCACTCCTTTATTTTTTCAATCGCTGTTTTTATATGTTCAATTGAGTATGCATAAGAAACTCTTACGAAGCCCTCGGCATTTTCACCAAATGCTGTGCCGGGTACGAGTGCGACTTTTTTGTCCATGAGCAAACGCTCGCAGAATTCGTCGGACGTCATGCCTGTCGACTTTATGCACGGGAAACAGTAAAAGGCGCCTTGTGGTTCAAAGCATGTAAATCCCAGTTTGTTGAAGCTGTCTACTATGTATCTGCGTCTGTAATTATATTCTTTACGCATCATGTCGATGTCGTCGTCTCCGTAGCGGATTGCTTCTATAGCCGCATATTGGCTCGTGGTCGGTGCGCACATAATCGCATATTGGTGAAGTTTGACAAATTGTTTTACAAATGCAGATGACGCACACAAGTAACCCATGCGCCAGCCTGTCATAGAATATGCCTTTGAAAAGCCGTTTACGAGGATAGTCCTCTCCTTCATGCCATCTAACTGTGCAATCGAAACGTGGCCCTCTTGTGTGTAATTAAGTTCTGCATATATTTCATCAGAAAGAACTGCAATATTTGTCTCTCTGAGGACATGCGCTATAGCCTCAAGGTCTTCGCGGTCCATAATCGCACCTGTTGGATTGTTAGGAAATGGGAGAACGAGAAGCTTGGTTTTCGATGTAATGGCAGCCTTGAGATCTTTTGCAGTCAGTTTGAAGTTGTTTTCCTCTTTAAGGTAAACCGGCACAACAGTCGCGCCACAAAGCTGAGCAATCGGCTCGTAGCAAACAAAGCAAGGAAAAGGAATTATTACTTCGTCTCCGGGTGTAATAATCGCGCGCATGCAAAGGTCAATCGCTTCGCTGCCACCGACAGTAACAAGTATATTGTCGTCGGGATTGTATTCGAGTGAAAATTTTCTCATCAGATATTCTGATATAGCGCGTCTTAATTCAGCAAGTCCGGCATTCGACGTATATTGAGTGCGGTTGCCTTCGAGCGAACGGATGCCTGCGTCGCGTACGTGCCACGGCGTCGGAAAATCAGGTTCGCCTACACCAAGAGAGATGACACCTTCCATTTGATTTGCTATATCAAAAAATTTACGTATCCCCGACGGCTTTATATTTGTAAGAGTCGGGCTTAATAATAAATCAGGATTGAAATTCAAAATGACACCGCCTGTCTTTCGTCTTTAGAAGGAGTCTCAAAAAGCATACCGTCTTGTTTGTATTTTTTTAAAACAAAGTGTGTGGCTGTGCTTATTACTGTGTCCATCGGAGCCAGTTTTTGGGCAACAAACAGTGCTACTTCTGTAAGAGTTCTGCCTTCAATTATGAGCGCGATATCGTATCCGCCTGACATAAGATATACAGACTTAACCTGTTCATACTGGTAAAAACGCTCTGCAATCTCGTCAAAGCCTCTTCCAAATTGTGGAGTTACCTTTACTTCGATAAAAGCCGTAACAAATTCACGGGCAGTCTTCTGCCAGTTGATAATCAATTTATTGCCAACAATAACACCGGCTTTTTTATATTCTTCTATCTCCGCGCTGATTTCTCCGGCGCTTCTTCCGAGCATTACCGCCATCTCGTCTATAGTTAATTCACTGTGCTTATCAAGCAGATCAAGTACACCTTCCATAAAAAACTCTCCTTATTCATAATTGCATTTATTATATCTCTGATTTATAATAATTAAAAGCCCTTTTTCACAGGCCTTTATTTACAAAAAGGAGTTTTTTATGCACACAAAGAGAATTATTCCATGTCTTGACGTCAAAGACGGCCGCGTTGTGAAGGGTGTCAATTTTGTTAACCTGATTGATGCGGGCGATCCTGTTGAGTGTGCCAAGGTTTATGATGCACAGGGCGCAGACGAATTAGTCTTTCTTGACATCACTGCCTCTTCTGATGCACGCGCAACAAGACTTGACATGGTGAAAAGAATTGCAGAAAATATTTTCCTTCCTTTTACAGTCGGAGGCGGCATCAGAACGAGTAATGATATTCGTGATACGCTACTTGCCGGTGCTGACAAGGTCGGTATTAATTCTGCTGCGCTGAAGAACCCGGATTTAATCGCCGACGGTGCATACCGCTTTGGTAGTCAGTGTATCGTCGTTGCGATAGATGCAAAAAGACGTTATGATTCTTTAGGCAACATAGTTGGCTACGATGCGTATCTGAACGGTGGCCGTGTAAATACAGGTATTGATGCTGTAAAATGGGCAATAAAATGTGCCGAACTTGGTGCCGGTGAGCTTCTGCTTACGAGTATGGATTGCGACGGCACAAAGAGCGGATACGACATTGAGCTTACAAGAATTGTCAGCGACAACGTCGGCATTCCCGTTATCGCATCAGGTGGCGCCGGCACAATGGAACATTTTTACGATTGTTTCACAAATGGACACGCCGAGGCTGTGCTGGCAGCTTCACTTTTTCACTTTAAAGAACTGGGTATTCCCGAGCTCAAAAAATATTTGAGCGACAAAGGTATTCCCGTGAGAATATGATTATTTTATGAGGAGAATGATGAAAATGGCAAGAAAGTTTTTCACATCAGAATCAGTTACAGAAGGACATCCCGATAAGATCTGCGATACTATCGCTGACCGTATTCTGGATGCTATTATAAGCGATGACCCTACTGCAAGAGTTGCCTGTGAGGTTACTGCTGCGACAGGACAAATCCTTATTATGGGAGAGATCACTACCACAACATATGTGGATTTCCAGAAAATAGTAAGAGATACTGTTGTTGAGATTGGATACGATTCATCAGATCTCGGTTTTGACGGACATACGTGCGCAGTTCTTAATTGCGTACACGAACAGTCTCCCGATATTGCCCTTGGTGTTGATATTGAAGGCGCCGGCGACCAGGGTATGATGTTTGGTTATGCGTGTGACGAGACACCTGAGCTTATGCCACTTCCTGTCAGCCTTGCCCACAAATTATCATACAAGCTGACACAGGTCAGGCGCGACGGCATTCTCCCCTACCTGCGTCCGGATGGAAAGTCACAGGTTACGATTGAATATGATGAAAACAACAAGCCAATCCGCGTAGAGGCAGTCGTTGTTTCAAGCCAGCATGCGGCTGACGTTGATATTGAAGTTCTTCGCAGGGACATCAAGGAGCACGTTATCAAGGCTGTTATTCCGGCTGAATTGATTGATGAAAATACTAAATTCTTTATAAATCCGACAGGCAGATTCGTGCTCGGCGGACCTTGCGCAGATTCAGGTCTTACAGGTCGTAAGATCATTGTTGATACGTACGGCGGCATGGGTCGTCACGGTGGCGGAGCTTTCAGTGGCAAAGATCCGACGAAGGTTGACCGTAGCAGTGCATATATGGCACGTCACATTGCAAAGAGTATCGTAGCTTCAAAGCTTGCCTCCAGATGTGAGATTCAGCTCAGCTACGCAATCGGCGTTGCAGAGCCTGTCAGTGTCCGTGTTGAAACTTTCGGCACAAATACTATTCCCGAGAGCGAGATTGAAGCGCGCGTTCTTGAGCGTTTTGATATGCGCCCGGCCTCAATTATCAAATATCTGAATTTGCGTACTCCTTTATATGCAAAGACAACAAACTACGGTCACTTCGGCAAAGAAAATCTTGGTCTTAAGTGGGAGGAGGTTGTTGATTTAAAATGAGTGACATGAAGCGAATTGCCAGTTTTGACGTTAATCACGACGTGCTTAATCCCGGAATGTATATTTCTCGCGTAGACGGTGATGTGGTAACGTACGACATTCGTTTTATCAAACCCAATACCCCACCTTATGTAAGTGTTGAAGCAGCTCACACAATTGAGCATATTTTTGCTACATACGTGCGCAACAGCCGTTTTGCAGATAGTGTCGTTTATTTTGGTCCTATGGGTTGCATGACAGGTTTTTATCTGTTGTTGCGTGACAGTGTATCATATGAAGACGCTATTTTACTCGTACGTGAAGCTCTGCAGTTTGTGGCAGATTTTGGTGCAGACAGCTGTGATGCGTCTCTCATTCCGGGTGTTTCGCGCATTGAATGCGGCAATTACCTTTCACATAACCTGGCGCAGGCACGTGCTCTTGCATCAGATATGGTTAAAGTTCTTGCCGGTTGGAATGTCGGTATGCTGAAATACCGCGGCCTTACTCTCATTCAGGGTGCAATGTTTGTTGAGATTGAAAAATTCCTTGAAAAGCGTGACTTTAAGGAAGTTTGTATTAATGATTTCAAATTCTACGTTTCAGATGATCTCGTTATAAGTCTTACAGGAATTGGTATGACGAATGCTACAATTGCAACTGTTATTGCAATCAATGAATTCCACCCCACTTGTATTATCAACCAGGGTACTGCCGGAGGACATACAGAGTACCTCCACGTCGGTGATTTTGTAGTTGCAGACAAGAGTGTCAATATCAATATTAATTTTGGCAGCGATGATGATTCTATTCCTCTTGCCAATCAGTTCAAGTACTTTGACGCCGATGCTTCTCTCGTGAAAAAAATGGCAGAAGGTGCTGCCAAGCCTGACAATACGGGTCTTTTCACCGGTACAATCGGAAGCGGCGACGTATTCAACAAGGATGCAGAAAAAATCAATAAGGTAAATGCTATGTATGGTGAACTTGCCGAGGATATGGAAACGGCCGCAGTATTTGAAGTGTGTAAGCACTTTAACGTCCCTTGCGTGGGTATCCGTGTTATTTCAAACAATGAATTAACAAAAGAAGCTTACGTGCGTGAGACTGCACATAAGCTTCAGCATTACGTTTACCAGTGTGTGGTAGATTAATTACCGTTATATAGATAATTTGATGCGAAACGGGGCTCGACTGTCAGGTTGAGTCCTATTTTTTTGAGAATATGCTCATCTGTCGGATTGAGAATCGTAGTTGAGTGTGCCTCAAGGCCACGAAGCGTCTCAAGCTGAGCCAGAGCTTTTGCGGCATTATCATCTGATGCGGCGCATATCGTCAGGGCAATGAGAATCTCCTCAATGTTCAGAATAAGGTCCTTCTTACCATTAAGGGACTCTTTGAGTTTAATAATCGGCGTCAGAACTTCCGGTGAAATGAGTAATAATTCATCGGGCATGTCTGCAAGTTTTTTGAGTGCATTAAGTACGCTGCTGGCAGACGCTACCATAAGATCTGTGTCACGGCCTGTTACTATCGTGCCGTCGGGAAGTTCGATTGCAATAGCCTGCTTACCTGACTGTATGCGTTTGTCGGTCGCCGCTTTGACAACCAGTCTGTCTTCAGGCATAAGGTCAGCCTGCTGCATAATAATGCTTATCTTGTCTACTGTTTCAGCGTCTACGAGGCCCTGCACGTAGTCTGCCTGAATACGGTAATAACGCCTGATAATCTCATCTTTTGCAGCCTTGCATACAACGTCGTTGTCTACGATTGCATACCCTGCCATATTTACGCCCATATCAGTCGGTGACTTGTATACGTCCTCTCCCAGGATCTTGTTGAGTATTGTCTTTACTACAGGGAATATTTCTATATCTCTGTTGTAATTTACTGTCAGCTCACCATATGATTCAAGATGATAAGGGTCTATCATGTTAACGTCGTTATGGTCTGCCGTTGCAGCCTCGTATGCAAGATTTACAGGGTGCTTGAGCGGGATATTCCATATTGGGAAAGTCTCAAACTTGGCATATCCGGCCTTGATTCCCCTCTTGTTTTCATGATACAGCTGTGAAAGGCACGTTGCCATTTTTCCGCTGCACGGGCCGGGAGCCGTAACGACTACGAGTTTACGTGTCGTGGGTATGTACTCATTTTTACCATAACCATCGTCGCTTACAATCAAATTAACGTTTGTCGGATAACCTTTTATCGGATAATGAAGATACGTATGTATGCCACGTCTTTCCAGTTTGTTCCTGAATTTGTCAACTGACGACTGACCGTTGTACTGTGTAATAACTACGCTGTCAATTTTCAGGTCGAGTTCGCGCATTGAGTCAATAAGTCTGAGCAGCTCAAGATCATAAGTAAGGCCTAAATCTGCGCGGATCTTGCTTTTTTCTATATCAGTTGCGTTGATACAGAATAATATTTCGCAAATATCCTTGAATTCGCAAAGCAGACGAATCTTGCCGTCGGCTTTGAATCCGGGCAGTACTCTTGCTGCGTGAAAATCATCAAATAGTTTTCCTCCAAATTCAAGATAGAGCTTATCTCCAAAGCGTTCTATGCGCTTTTTGATCTGTTCAGTCTGTTTTTGCAAATACTTATTATTATCAAATCCTGTTTGCATACGATTTAATCCTGTTCTTCAAAATTATATTTGTTTGGCGTCCGACCAACGTCTTCATATGATATCACTAAGCCGGCAAAAAAACAATGTTATTTTATGTTAACTTTGAATGTTCTTGCGCTACCATTATCATCCATTTCAACCACGAATGAATAGCTGTACGTGCCGTCTTCGTTGTAGTCAATCTGATGTCCGTCAAAATCTTTTTCATTGATTACATATTCTGTCCAGCCAGATCCTGTTTTTTCCTGGATAGAAATGCCTGACATTGATGTTATGCCGTCGATTCTTACGGTGAATCTGTTGCGTCCGCCGGAGAGCGTAAACTCAGCCGCGTTGTTGTCAGCCTTAACAATCGGAATATATGTATCTTCAACAACTGTGCCTGTCTGTGCCGTAATCTTCAGCTTGTTGAAAACTGAGTCTTGTCTTACATACTGAACGTTGCTGTCATCTGTATCTGTACCTGTTCCCCACGGCACCAGAATGAAGTCGAGTCTGATGTAGTCACCTTTTTTGAATTTAACAGTATCTTCCATGAGTGACAAGTCACCATAGTTCAGGTTGCCGTTAAATGCATTACGGAAAGCAAAGTCGCCATTCCATTTTTCACCGCCGATTACGATATCGTAATCCACCATAATGTAGGCAAAGTTCATGATATTTGTATTGGCGTTGTTAAGTCCGTAGTATGTGAAATACGGTGCCTTGTTGCCAATATTTAACAGTTCGTATGCGCCGTCTGTCTTTGTGGTGCGTTTGTTTACGGGGTTGCCGTTTTCATCAGTATATCCGACATAGTCAAAATTCTCTGCCCTGCCGTCGAAGCTGAATAACGTAAAGTTTGTTTTTACGTCTTCAATTGTCAGATCTTTGAGGAAATTAAGATCCATTGTGTAGTATGTTCTGTTCTCGTCATCCTGCGGGAATTCAACGTGTCTTAACGTGTACTCGTATGAACCGCAATCTGAGATATAGTTGTAGTCCATATCTGCATATGTGTTTCCTGAAGACCTTATGTCTGTGTCCGTGTATTCAGCGGCGTACGTTATGTTGTCCTTTACGTATGACGCAAAGCGCAGTCTGCCTACTGCGTTGAACTGTGGCTGTGATGCCCACATTGTTCCGCTGCAGCCTCTGAAATCAGGCAGTGTCCACTGGTCTTTGCCATATACAAAGTATGGCGCGATACAGTTCGATTCTGTTACACCTGTTGACAGGTGGTAATATGAAATGTGGAACTGGATTGATGATATTTGTTTGAGTGGGAATTTACCCCAGTTCTGGTACAGGTGGTGAATTGAGTAATTAAGCGTCTGTCCTGCAGATATTTTCAGCGGAATGAAGCTGTCGCCGTATCCTGTGTCTGCAGGCTCGTAGAAGGGCTCTTCTTTTTCACCGGAGAAATTCTTGCAGACCTGAGGGTTGATAGGTGTCAGCAGGCCGTTTGAATCTACGACTGCTGCGCCTTCGAGTGCTCCTGTTATACTGTTCGTCCAGATGTACATGTTGCGGTCAACGCCTGTGTCGTTCGTGATTGACACGTCTGCTGTGTAGTATTCATTTCTGTTCTTGTACGCTACGTTGAAGTCTGAGCCGCCCATTTTTATATGATACGAACCTCTGTATGGGTCATATTCTATGTATTTTGCGCCTACTTTTCTTGCAGATTCTGCCGTAATCTGTGTAATAGGATTACGCTCGAGTTTTGCTTCTGCTGCAATGCCGTCAAACGAGTTTGTTTCGTCGTTATAAATGCGGCTTCCGATTGTGAGTATTCTCTTGTTGTATTCTATTTCCTGTCTGATAACGAGGTACTCGCCTTCCGGCTGTGCTGTTACGTTGTATTCGATTTCGTCTTTAGGAATAATAAAACCTATAACGCCTGCATATTTTACGCTGGCAGCTACGTATTCCGGCTCGCCGTTTTCATCGAATGACACTTTGTAATCGAGTACGTTTTCGAGTGGAATTTTGAGTTCGATGCCGTAGGTTTCAAATTCTGTAAGCGCATCACCAATTCTGCTTTTTACAAGGCGATATTCCTGATGTACTTTATCAGAATATACGTGGAAAGTCTTGTCGAGTTTGTATATAGGTGTGCTGACTTCTTTACCGATTACCTTAATACTCTTTATTGTAAATGTATCGCCTACTTTTTGGCCAAAGTCAAATCTTACACCTACGAGGCCTTCTTTAGCGCCTTTTATTGACGACAGGTCTATTCTGTATGTGCGGTCTGTACCGTCTGATACAATACCAAAGGAGAGGCGCTGTTCTGCGTTGAAGCCTTTACCTGATGTTGTCGCGATGAAAAGTTCAGCATTAGAGGTCTGACCGACTGAGTTGATTGTAACTTCGATGTGTGTTGATGCTTCGCCGGCAACTTCAAAGTTGTTAAGACAGCAGTATGGGTCGTGTGTGTCTGTTGCTTTGATTGTTACTGTTCCGTTTTTGTATTCCGGATTTGACATTTGGTTTACAGTCCATCCGGTATCAATTTTTAACTCTTCACTGCTTGTTATTTCATCCTGAAACTCACTTTCAGATATATCTTCGCCGAAGCCGAGTTCGCGGATATGTGTTTCGTAATAGTAGTAGCCCAGGCGTACTGTGTTCATTCTTGCGTACGTTGGTGAATAAGCTGACGAGTATACTGTGCCATCTTTACCTTTGAGGTATACGTCAAGTGTATCGTGTGCGTATGAGATGCCGTCTTTGTTTGCTATATCCCTGACGCTTAATTTATCTGTTGTGTCCATCGTATGCACAAGGCTCATATCTGTGTTTACGAGTGCATAGTAGTGTCTTGTAGGATCTGCATAGAAGCCCTGTACTGTGTTTTCAAGGCTACTTGAGTAGGCAAAACTTGCAGACAGTGGGCTGTCGTTATTTATTTCATGTGCGCCCGGCTCTATCGCCTTTATGCCGAAGCTCAACGGATCGTCAGGAATGTTGTTTTCCGGCTTCTTTTTGTCGTTGTCTGTCGTTTTGCACGCTACCATTGATAATACTATTGTAGCTAATACGGCGATTGCAACGATTGATAAACATATTTTCATCATTTTTGTAATGCGCATAAGAAACACCTACCTTGATTTGTTACGTAATTGTTAACATTGATTTTACTATAGTCCCCGTTTATATGTCAAGGTGAGTATTTCCCGGGAAATACATGATTATTTTGCTTTTTACGCTGTCTTGTAATAGAATTGTTGCCATGGCCATATTTTTTGATTTACCTGACAGCCGGAATGCAATTGATGATGTGTACGCGCTTTTGCGTGCGCAGCTTCTTTCTGCAGCAAAGACCAGCTTCCGGATTACTTCGTTGCTTAAAGGGATGGTTGATCCCGGTCAAATTCGTTTTTACAAAAAATATGTGAAGTACAAGCCTAAAGGCTCTCAGACTACCCGTGTTTATGAATATAACAGTCATTATTTGCGTTATAGTGAAAATGTTGTTGACAAAAAAGGTAATATCAGGACTCGTTATTTTACGCGTATTCTGCCGAATGAGGAGTACGAGAAGATTCAGCGGGATAGTAATCTGTTCAGGTATCTTTCAGTGGCGCGTGAATGCGTGAATAATATTCTCGACAGGACAAAAGCGCTTCTCTTGTCTTCTTTTTATTATAATCCAAACGATTATCCCGACATTGATTCTGAAATATCACTTGCTGTGTGTGCGGAAAAGGATTCTGAGGACTCCCGCCGCTGGCATATTGAGAACAGAGTTTGTTATTCGCCTGAAAAATATAAATGTATTGATTTGCATTCTCTACCTTTTATGTCGCGGGGTGAGTTATTGCTTTATGAGGCATTTGCTCATTGTGGCTTATCTCCAAAATATGAAGCTCCTTTGCAAATTTCCGGTCCGCGCCACGCCGGCAAGACTTATTATCCTGACTTTACATGCGAGTGCAATGGTAAGACGTATTATTTTGAATATTTCGGCATGATGAATGACCCTGCATATTTTGCAGACGCCTGTCGTAAGATTGAAGATTATACGAGACATGGTCTTGTACCCGGACACAACTTTATTGCTTTTTGTTCTGGTGATTCAAGTGCTATCAATCTTGAAGTTGTAGTTAAAGTTTTGCAAAAAATCGTATCAGGTCAATCTCTACTTGAGAAGGATAATTATATTTCTATGCCAGGTATAGTGCGTCTTGACTCTATTTCCTCGTGGTCTTTACCGCAAGATCTTTGCAATATAATTGCAGAAGAATCAAAGAGGTTCATTCCCAAAAAACACAAGACAAAGTCTCGTCAGCGCAATATTAAGACGGAAAAACGCGAAAATCCTGTTTTATCGACGCCTGATGAGTATAGTGATGTCATTTTAAAAATTGAAGAATAGTCAATTTTCTGCCCTTTTGCCCTCTTGCTGCCATTTTTTGGCAATTTGACGTCTGCCAGGGCCTTTCACCCTTGCTTCCTCCCGGTTTTGCAAATAGTTCCCCGCCTTCATTTGCAAAACCGCAAGTGAGAGATAGCCCTTTTTGCCTGCTCTACCTCGGTTTTGCAAATAATTTGCCGCTTTCATTTGCAAAACGGCATAGCGTAATGGCCGACCTTGCACCTGATGCCCCGGTTTTGCAAATAATTTGCCATTTTCATTTGCAAAACCGAGATGATAAACAGCGTAAAAAAGGCCGGTTTTGCAAATGCAAAACCGGCCGCGGTTAAACTTGGCTCAGCAGGCTCAGTCAACTAATTTAGCGGGCACATAGCCTGAAGTCTTGAATGTAGTATTCTTGAATTTATATGCTGTATTAATTGTATTGCCATCTTCATTGCTGTCTATAACACATGGCAGCACACCGATATCAACGCCTGCTGCCGGAGCAAATGCAGTGGTATCAATTTTACCCTCTTTAAGCTGCATTTCAGACCACGGAATAAATGCCTCAATGATGTAGCTTGAACTGCCTGATGTGTGGCCTGCGGCTTTCGCTGTTACCTTGTCAGATATAATACCCTCTTTATAATTATTACGATAGGTTACAACACTGCCATCTTCTTTCGCGCCAAAAGTGAAGAATATTCCGTCAGTATAATTGCCTGTCATCAGATAGCCCGGATTAAAAGCAATCTGCACACAGTCTGCGCCAACCCATGATTCCTTATCGCCACGATAGCCTGGGGTTGAATCAGTCACTTCCGCAGCGTAATAGAAGCCGCTGTCGTCCCACGACATATAAATTGTAGTCTTGTTGTTTCCGATAGCACTACCTACCCACGGAGAACAAGAGCTTTTGTCCATAACGTATGATGTCTTGTATTCGCCGTCTGCAATTGCAGCGTCAACCGTTGCTGTTCCACGATGGATTTCAAAAGAAATACCGATATCTGGTGTTGCAACAGGAGCCAACGGGTCATCGTTGTCATCATCAGGATAATCTTTGTCGAGCATCAGGTCATTCGGTCTGTATGCATACATAAAGCCCGTAATCGGCTCTAAAAATGGTTGCTCACCAGCATTATACTCTGTACCTTTATTACATTGAATTCTTGCATCACTGCCCGCGTCATATCTGAGGAAAGTACCATCTTCATTCATTGAGCTTGCACACATAAACGTATGCGCAGGTTTATAATCAGCATTAGGATTTACAAAAACAATATCTCCTGCCTGAAGTTCTTCAAGATTCTCAATCTTTTCAAAGCCCTGAGACTCGCACCATCCGGGAAGCGCCCATACGGTTACGCCCTGTGTATACGGCTGGTCTGTATATCCTACACGATATAAAATCCAGTCGACAAGTCTGTCGCAGCTAACCTTTTTTTCGGAAGGATCAATAGCCTTCTCGGGGTCAAGATGTTCCCAGTTTATAGCAGGGTTAATTCTTGCATCACCATAAACAAAGTCATTATCACGAATAAAATCAGCAACAACCTGCGCCTCTTTCATAAGATGTTCACGCAAGGTCATTCCACCCTCTTCACCATCATCGCCTTCTTTACAAGATACTCCCGCAAAAGCCAGCATAAACACCAGCAAAAGCGACAAAACTCTGACAAAATTTCTCATAATATACCTCCTTGTTATTTATCATACAAAGCAGGACACTCAAGTCCGGACTTATAATAACGAATATACTCACAAAGCCATTTATAATACTTATCACCATGGCCGCCCTTCATAGGCTCAATATCGCGGCTGTATTCCTGATTGAAGTTGTCGGTGAAAATATAACCGACACCATCGACCTTATAAAGCTGCGCACACCATTCATTCCACCATGTAACAGTAACAATTTTGGGATGATGCTCAAAAGCCGTCTTCCACTGCTCGTTCCAGAATCTGCCACCGTCACGGCCGTGGGCAGTCGGCAGAGACATATATGTTTCCTGCGTTGCGACAGCAGCACAAACGTGCTCGGGATTACCATCAGCGTCATAAGCAACAGTATTCGAATTGTTTACTTCAAGGTACGACCACTGATTTTCATAAACAACACTCTGAAGTCCGTACATGCCCTTAATCTTGAAATAATCATTTTCGACAAAATCATAGCGCCAGTCAAGAAGCAGAGGCTTTGAGTCCCAATATACGAAACAATCCTGCCACTTTTCAACGCCATAAAAAAACTTTTCAAGGAATCTGTACATGCTATCAGAGCTCACCCAATACACAACGTACGGAGTTCCCAGACCTTCTGCACGCATCTGCATAATAGTATCAAGCAAAGCCACAGACGGGTTGTAAATATATTGATTCCATGCCGACTGACCGGGCGAATAAGCACCGGCAGAAGCATACGTATAGTCAAGAATAATAAAATCAACGCCGGCGTTATAAAGGAGCGTCATGTTGTTTCTTATAGCGGCAGTGTCAGTGCTTCTGTAGTACCCTTGCGCAGGCTCAGACCAGTAGTGGAACTTTGTAACGCGATTATACTGCTTATTCTCATCACCAAAGCCATACTCCTTGCTAAAGCCATACTTTGCAGTCATTTCTTCAACGTTGCAAACATCAGTAATCGGGCCCGTACCTGAGCCGTTAATCGCATCGAACCACATAGAATAACAAATACTTACAAGGTCCTTTTTATCTGTAATATCAAGGCCCAGTGTGTGACCGGGCAACGCTTCTGCTTTCACAACAATCTCCCCTTCTACTATCTCAGTTGTATAATTGACGCGACCTTCGCCAAATTTACCTTCAGGAACACTCCATGTCGGCTCCGGTTCAGGCGTGCATGCAAACATCCCGATTGCAAAACAAATCATAATAAGTAATAATATCGCTCTTTTCATGTTTCCCCTCCAACGTCAAATAAAATCTTCTGTCTGACTTCAGTCGCCTGTTCTTCTGTCAACTTCCATAAATTAACAATCGGCATCAGGTCGTATCCGTCCACACTTGTAACCTCCGCCGGATAGTCATCCGGAAGACCGGTTACCTGCGCATAAATAATATCTCCATCGGTGAAAAGATAACCATTTTTTGCCACATTGCCCTCTGTCTGTGCATAAAGCAGGTCGCAATTATCAGTGATATATTCAAGGCCCTCTGCAAATCTCATAGTACAGCAGAAAAACGCCTCGTACATAAGAGTATGGGATTCGTGCTCAGCCTCCGGCAGAATTATAGTATCAGTACCGGCGCCACCATTAGGTCTTTGAGCCGTAGCAAGACCGTTATGGTAAATTCTGGCAGCGATAACTCTGTATTTCTCGTCATTCCTGACCTTATACAATTCGCAAGAGAGCATCAATGAATCGACAATCGCACATGGCTCTGTCCACGTATCCGGTCTGCCCCACCAGTTAAGATTCTGGTAAGTCATCGTCATACCGCCACCATTGACATATAAATCCCAGATATTGTCAGCACCGTCAAGATATCTGACGTCGCCGGACAGTCTGTACATACGCATCATGCCACGCGCGGCAGTCAGCGTACAATGCGTCTGTACCTTAAGCGCCACCTTGTCAATTGCAAGGAAAACATCAATCATTTCGTCGAGCAATTCCTTAATCCGTGCGTCTTTTAATATCTCATATGCATGTGAAAGGCCGTCGACAGACATAAATGCACAGCCGATATCACTTGAAAGAATCCACTGCCCTATACAAAGCCCTGACGAGCCTGAAACGCCGCCCGTGTTTTCACCGGACCTGTTAATGGGATACGTGTGAAAACGGCCTTTAAGAGGCAGAAAAAGGTTCTCTACGATTTTCTGCACAGAAGCCTTGCTGTAGTCGTCACCGAATGCCATAAAATGGTTACAAAGACCGCGAAGAAGCCACGAGTGACCGGACAGTTGCTGTTCGTGTATTTTATCTGAAAAAACAGGCCCGAAGTAGCCACCGCTATTAAGGTGAGCATCCATGGCCTGCATCAACTTATCCATGCAAGGAATCTTTTCGCCGGACATATTGTAGTGGCAAACAAATGCGAGCAATGCCCTGCCCTCTTTGTCTGCATACCAGTCATAATCATCAGGCGCAAAAATATTATCAAACTGGTAATAATCACCTGTTTCAAGTCGTTTTCTGTTAAGAGCGACTCTTGCTTTTAAATCGTTTTCGTTAATATTTATTATCATCTTTTCGCTCCACATCCTGCACAAAATTTGTCATCCGGTCCGAACTTTTTACCACATCGAGTACAAAAAGAAGCTGTACCCTGTGTCTGGGCGTTTGGTTCAGAGAAGACCTGTGCATTGATGGCGTATTTTTCGTTATGTCTCAAGGGAGTCTTACACTTAGGACAATATACAAAACCATCCGGAAACCATGGTCTGTAATCAAGGTGTGTGTCTTGATATTGAACCGCTATACCACAGCAATGACAAGTCTGGATATATGTGAGGCCACTGTGCCACTCTGCCCGTTTATATGACATTATTACGCCCTCCTGAATTTTTCAACTATATTTTTAATATCCTAACACTGTGAAAATATAGTGTCAAGCAAAATGTTTACCATGAGCCCTTGTAGCCAACGCCATATGTATCGGTATAATAATCAATCCTGTCATTGTCGGTGAAAACAGGTGGATAAATATTTTCATCGGGATTTATACCGGCAAGGACGCAGACAGCAGCGTGACTTCTTATGACAAGATCATCGATCTGCTCCCTAAAAGGTAAGTTCTCATCACGATAAAGAGGCGTGCCGATATTCAGAGTAAAGCGGGCTGCCTGACCGAATATTTTTTTGCGGATCCAGCCGGGCTTGCGATAAGAAAAAGCCATCGGTAGTAGTGGCACGTTGTTTTTACAGGCAAAATATGCCGCGCCTGATGAAAAAGGGCGTATGGGCGCGTAATATTCCCACATACTGCCTTCAGCATAAACGTGAAGCCACCCATTATTTGCCAGTAAACCATTAATCGCGCGCGTGTATGCGCGGGTAGCACTGACAGAGCCTTCGGGTATAGGAATCCCTCCTACATGACGGATAAGAGAACCCATTTCGCCATTTATATTGTCCTTCCATGTAAGAATGCGTGATTTGCGCGGTCTGATGGCATTCAATATTGCCAGATAATCCCACATATGAACGTGATTACAACATGAAACAACAGCATTATTTTTGAGCTTTTTGATGTTTTCGCGGCCTTTTGTCCTGAGACCGAGGCGGACAACGGTAGCCGGCAACACGGCACACCTCAGAAGCACCCTCATAAGAAAATCCACAAACCGGAAACCCTTGCTGCTATCTATATATGGATAATCAGCATCAAAGACAATGCCACAATCCTTTTTTATCTTAAGATAGTGTCCGTTTGTTTTGGCTGTATATGGAAATTTGTCGGTTTTCGGATCAAACACTTCCGCCCCACCTTTTAAACTATAAAATCCAGATTAATAATATCACGACAAAGCAAAAAAACCAAGTCATAAGACTTGGTTTTTATGGGAGATTGTGGATTCGAACCACAGAAGTCGTCGACAACAGATTTACAGTCTGCCCCCTTTGGCCGCTCGGGAAATCTCCCAGCTTCCGAAATATTCAATTTTCGGAACAAAGCTGATGGACGGAATCGAACCCCCGACCTACTGATTACAAGTCAGTTGCTCTACCTGCTGAGCTACATCAGCTTGTGCTTGTTTTCAAGCAACGTGTGACATTATACCCACTTTTACGATGTCTGTCAACACCCTATTTAAAAATATTTTTAAAAATTATCAGGCCATTTATCGAGGTTAAAATCGAAGCAAAGTGGCAGATGATCTGATGTTTTCCGGATAAAAGTCGGGTCAATTATGTCAAAGAAAACAGGCTCAATATCACCCATATAATAGATGTGGTCAATGGCCCTTTCGAGCTTCGCTTTTGTTGCACTTCCGATTGAATAATAGTACTCATAATATCTGTCATATTTTGGATATCCGCACGTTGTATTGCGTAAATCCGTAACCGGAGATGTGCGCTGCGCAGATTTAAATCCATATTCTTCCAGCTCCGTAAGAGCTATACGACCATCATACAGTTCTTTAGTTGCAGTAAACTCCAGGTCTCTGTATGCGCTGTTGAGGTCTCCGCCGAGGATAACAGGCAAATTGGCATATTCCGGAACAGATTTAACTGTCTCCAGCACTTGCTTAAGCTCACGAATGTTGTCAAGACGTCCGGCCAGTGATCCGGCGAGATATCTGATGTCGTCTGTTTCATATTCAACGCCGTCTGCAGACTCTTTATCGGCATTATAATACAAATGCGTGTTCATCAGTATAAAACGCTTACCGGTCTGATTTACCTCCATAACAGCCCATATGACGCTCTTAGTAGCAGCCGGGGCTATTCTGGTGTCCTCCGGATAAACGTAGGTATATTGGTGATAGCCTGTCTCCAGTGCCGTCAGCACGTCGCTCTTGTAGAAAAACGGCGTATAAAGCGGCATCGCGCCGGTCTCAACCTTCCCCTGCACGTATCCGAACTTTTTTATGTAGCCCGAAACGAGGTTGTACGCTTTTTCTTTGAATTCCTGGAAAATCAATATATCCGCGTCAAATTCGTTATATATATCTCTTTGTATCCTATAGCGGCGTGTCGGATTTATGGTAGGCGTCCTGTCATTGCCATATACGTTGTGGTCAATAATTCTGAGCTCGCCTGTTTTGCCGAGAATGGCATTATTTTCCTTTTCGAACTTCTCAGTGAGATCTTCATTTACCTCCCACTCTCCTTCAAAGATGAACTCGTTGCCGGTGAAAAGCCTTTCACAGAGCTTCTCGTATGCTTCGTCATATGCATACGTCGAGCCGGCTGCGATATATACGTTGCTGTCTTTGATTGCAAGAGAATAATTGACAAGAGTCATTTCGTCAAGCAAGCCTGTCGCTTTGCCAACGTAAATTGCCTTGCCTGTTTCTTTGCCTTTATCTTCTATTTCTAGAAAATGGCCGTACTTATTTGCTATTTCCTGTCTGATTACATGAGCAAGTTCTTCCTCGATAGTAGAACAATTTTCGTCGAGCACAATGGCGTAATCCTTCATATCATTGCCATTTATTACCATTTTTCCAACAGTATACTCTCCCGTGAGCGCAGCCTCCATTGTATTGTTGAATTCAAGATATCTGTCGCGTTCAAACGTTGTCTCTTCAAGTGCGGTACAAAAAGCCTCCACAGCTTTTATTGTTGATTTAACGCTGCTACCTGTGATGACAATTTTTTTACCGGAGCGCTTTATAACGTAATCATTGAACATTAAAGGAGCTCTTGCTTCTTCGCTCTCGGGAAAAGTTGTGTCGCCTATGTATATTTCGTACATATCCTCTTCGTACAAAAGCGCCTGACGCACCTCAGCCGGTATCTGTGCGCCCGTCTTGTCGGCAATTATTGTACGGAGTTTTTCAACAGCGTCTTTAAGGTCCCAGTCTGCCTCGGATTCTTTTTCACAATATACGATTGAAAAACGAGTCACACCGTCTGACGCGATAGTGTACGCGTTGTCGTTGAAAACTTCATACGGCGGCTCCTGCGGCTCTGGTTTGCAGCCTGCCATTCCTGTTAACAATAATAAACCTGCCAATAACAATGCTGTAATTTTTTTCATAATATTTCTCTTTCCGGCGAAAATTCTTTGTCTAATAGTAGAGATAAACGAAACGGATGTCAATATTTTCAAAAAAAAACTCCCGGTGAAAAAGCCGGGAGTCTGAGTTAAAAAGCAATATTATCTCTTTTTCTTGAGAACTACGCATGCTGCAAGGATCATTGCAACGTGAGCGATAACTGCTGATGAGCCGCAGCCGCCTTCTTCTTCCTTAGCCGGAGCCTGGATAGGAGCTGCTGTCGGAGCCTCTGTCGGAGCCTCTGTCGGAGCTTCAGTCGGAGCTACTGTAGGCTCAACTGGAGGTTCAACTGTAGGCTCAGGTGTAGCGTTCGGATCTTCAAACTCTGTGCCTGATTCAACAAACTGTGCACCTGCTTCTGCAATAAGTGAGAACCATAAATGACGACCCTGTGGGTTACGGTTTGTAGCATTTGTCCATTTCTGGAAATATAATTCGTTTTCAGTTTCATCCTCGTATAATATCGGACCTGTACCGATCCACAGCTGTGGGCTACCTGCCTCTACGGGATCAAATGTCTCAGTAACCTGGAGAACTAATAAGTATTCGCCTGCAGGAATAGGTTCATCGAATGTACATACACAGTACTGGTTTGTATCAGATGAAAATTCTTCTGTGGAAGAAACCGGATCTTCATCATATTCAAAAGCGCCCGGGTTTGAACCATAGTTCTTATCGCCCCAGTCTTCATCATACGGATAAATCTCAACTGTAAAGGTAACGCCGCCATTTGGACGCATTACCTGGAATGCTATTTCCTGGAAAGCGCCGGAAACTGTAAAGTGCTGTGCATAATACTGGCCTACGCCTGTGCCCATAACGACAGCCGTGCTATAGTGATTTGTAGTAGAGTCAAGAGAAACAGGTGACAGTGAAACCTTTGTTCCCTCAGGGAATGCTTCGCCATAATAAGAAATAGTCGGAGCCTTTACGTTTATACCTGACTCAATGAGGTTGATACTGAACTTATATGTACCGGCTTCTTCAACCTTAAAATACAACTTATGGTCTGTGTATGTTGTCCAGTTGCCTGCTGCGGCAAAACCATTTACAACGCTCTGCGGAGCACCGTTGATAGAGCAACCAACCTTACCTGCGCCCGCATTTGAGCAAATAGGTGTAACAGCTTCGTAAACGCCCGGTTTGCTTACCGTAATTTCCCATGAAATTTCGTCAAGAGCTGTAATATAACCAAAGTTACCGCCTTCTTCAAGTTTGAGCTGACCATTTTTAATGGATGTAAGTGTTGCCGCATTCGGATCAAGTGCTACAGAACCTTCTGCAGGAATCTCAACTGCTGCGTTAGATGTTATAGCAAACATACTGATAAGCATACATGCCACAACTATAAAAAGTGTTAATTTCTTCATATTATCCTCCTAGGTTATTTTATTCACAAATAATACTCCAGATTCAGATTTGTGTCAATAATTTTCAGTATTGCCTGTAAAAGCAAACCGCCCGTCAAGGCACTTTGCCATCTGGAAAGTTTTACTGTTTTCGTAAGCTTTATCAACAAAAATCATCTTCTCAAATCCATTTTCCGGATTCTTTACCACGTGGATTTCTTCATACATATCAGCCATCTGCCACATATCCCCGATTGTTTTTTTGAAATACCCGTCTTTGGCATTTTTTTCATAACAGTCGAGCAATTTACAAGCAAGGTCTTCTGTCATATCGCTGCTCGTGTATATGGTAATATTTGCCTTCTCTTCTTCGGTGAAAAACGCCGCCGGGCAGTACTCAGAGTAAGTTTCAAAGCCACTTTTTTCGTAAAAGGCAGGTATTTCAGTAGAAAGCTGAAGTACAGACAGCGCTTTGTTTTCACCATAATAATCAGACAGATAATCCATTATTTTCCGGCTGATACCCTGCCCTCTGAAGGCAGAATGAGTACATACACCGACAATAAAGCCTGAGCTTACAAGCGACTTTTTATTGTCATAATATGTCTTTTGAGGAATGACGTTTATCATTGAAACAAGTGACTTTTCATCAAAAGCAGCAAAGCATACGGCGTCGTCCGCAATAAGACGATGGCTGATATAATAGTCAATAAATTCAGCATCGTCTTCCGGAAAACAAGCCAGCCATAATGCTGCTATTTGAGGGCGGTATTCATTTATGTCAATAATTCTGATATCCATTGAAAAAATCCTTTGTATAAAAAAAACAGGCAGCATGAATGCTGCCTGCATAAAGTGCGATTATTTAAATCTCTTCTTTGTTTCATAAGTTGTGTGCAGAAGCTCGTGAGCTTTGTGTGAATTAGGAGCTCCGAGGTAGTCTTCGTACAACTTCTGAATCTGAACGTTGTTGTGTGACTGTCTGATTGCCTGACGCTCGTCTTCGCTGTAAAGAGCCTGAGCACGTTTTGCTTTGAATGTGTCAAGAATGTCAGGATCTTCGTTAGGAAGGAAGCAAGGCTTAACGTAAGGCTGTCCGCCACCTGCGATACATCCGCCGGGGCATCCCATGATTTCGATGAACGTGTATTTTGATGTGCCTGCACGGATCTCATCGAGGAGAACTTTTGCGTTCTTCATGCCTGATGCAACAGCAACGTTGATAACTTTACCTTCGATATCGATTGAAGCTTCTTTGATACCCTCAAGGCCACGAACCTGCTCAAATTTGATGAGCTCGTGCTCTTTGCCTGTAAGAGCGTGATATGCTGTACGTAGTGCTGCTTCCATAACTCCGCCTGTTACGCCGAAGATAACGCCTGCGCCTGTGTAGTCGCCGAGTAAGTCAGCGTCAAATTCTTCATCAGGAAGAGCGTTGAAGTTGATACCTGAACGTTTGATAAGGTCGCCGAGCTCACGTGTTGTGAGTACTGCATCAACGTCAGCGATACCATCTTTCTGGAGCTGGTCTCTTACTGCCTCGCCTTTTTTAGCTGTACAAGGCATAATTGATACTACGAAGATATCCTTAGGATCGAGGTTGTTCTTTTCAGCGAAATATGACTTAACGATTGCGCCCATCATCTCGTGAGGAGACTTGCATGATGAGAGGTGGTCGAGCTGGTCGCCATAGTAGAACTCAGCGTAGTTAACCCATCCCGGTGAGCATGACGTAATCATAGGAAGCACGCCGCCATTCTGGATTCTGTCGAGAAGCTCTGTAGCTTCTTCCATAATAGTAAGGTCAGCTGCAAAGTTTGTGTCATATACTTTGTTGAAGCCAAGACGCTTGAGAGCTGCAACCATCTTACCTGTTACAGGAGTACCGATCTTCATGCCGAACTCTTCGCCAAGAGCTGCACGTACTGCCGGAGCTGTCTGAACAACGATATATTTTCCTGCCTTTTTAGCAGCGTCAATCTTGGAAATTTCTGATTTTTCCATAAGAGCGCCTGTAGGACATACGTTTACGCACTGGCCGCACATGATACAAGGAGATGTATTAAATGAGCGGTTGCCTGCAGGAGCAACGATTGTTGAAAAACCACGGTTTTCAAAGCCGAGCACACCAAGGCCGTGAGCGTTTGCACATCTTGCTACGCAGCGACCGCAAAGGATACATTTTGATGTATCACGGATGATTGCAGGTGAAATCTCATCAACAGTAACAGGTGTCTTTGAACCGATATATTTGTTTTCTCTTGCGCCTGTGATCTTGGCAACGTGAAGAAGCTCACATTTACCATTTTTGTCACACTGCTGGCAGTTAAGAGAGTGGTTTGAAAGGAGAAGTTCAACAGATGCTCTACGTGCTTCTACAGCCTTGGGAGAAGAAATTGTAATTTCCATACCCTCAGCTACAGGATATACGCAAGATGCAACGAGGCCACGTGCGCCGGTTGCTTCTACGAGACATACACGGCAAGAACCTTTTGAACATTCACCATGATTGTATGCGCAAAGAGAAGGAATCTCGTAGCCGCAAAGCTTTGCAGCTTCAAGAATTGTAAGACCTTCTTCTACCTGATAGGGATAACCTTCAATTTTAATGTTTACTAATGCCATTATAGTTTACCCTCCTATTATTCTTTAATTATTGCATTGAACTTACAGCTTGATACGCACATGCCGCACTTGATACACTTGCTCTGGTCAATTACGAAAGGACTCTTTACAACGCCTGAGATAGCGTTTACAGGACACTTACGTGAGCAAAGTGAGCAGCCCTTACAAAGTTCAGGAACAATCTTGTACTGCATGAGGTTCTTACAAACTTTAGCAGGACATTTCTTTTCCTGGATATGAGCAATATACTCATTTCTGAAGTGCTTGAGTGTAGACATTACGGGGTTTGCAGCTGTCTGACCGAGAGCGCAAAGAGAATTTGCTTTGATAGTAGCAGCAAGTTCTTCTAACTCTTCGAGGTCTTCCATAGTACCATTACCGTCTGTAATCTTGTTGAGGATCTCAAGAAGACGCTTTGTACCGATACGGCAAGGTGAGCATTTACCGCAAGACTCGTCACAAATAAATTCCATGTAGAATTTAGCAACGTCAACCATACAGTTGTCTTCGTCCATTACGATAGCGCCGCCTGAACCCATCATTGAGCCTTTAGCTGACAGTGAGTCGAAGTCGATTGGCTCATCATAGAATTCTTCTGTAAGACATCCGCCTGAAGGGCCGCCTGTCTGGATGGCCTTAAACTTCTTACCGTTGGGAATACCGCCGCCGATATCATAAATAAGTTCGCGAAGAGTTGTTCCCATAGGAATCTCAACAAGACCTACGTTGTTTACTTTACCGCCGAGCGCGAATACTTTTGTACCCTTTGACTTCTCTGTACCATACTGTGTAAATGACTCAACGCCATTGCGCAGAATATAAGGTACACAAGCGAGTGTCTCAACGTTGTTAACAATCGTGGGCTTCTCCCATAAACCTTTAACTGCCGGGAACGGAGGTCTTGGACGAGGCATACCACGCATACCTTCGATTGAGTTAAGGAGGGCTGTCTCTTCTCCGCATACGAATGCACCTGCAACAAGACGGACATGTAAATCAAAGTTAAAGCCCGTACCTAAGATATTCTCACCGAGAAGGCCTTCTGCTCTTGCCTCTTCAATAGCAAGTCTAAGACGCTTAACTGCGATAGGATATTCTGCACGAACGTAGAAGTAGCCGTTGCTGGCACCGATTGCGTATCCGGCAATTGCCATACCCTCGATAACTGCAAGCGGGTTACCTTCGAAAATAGAACGATCCATGAATGCGCCCGGGTCACCTTCGTCACCATTACAAACAACGTATTTCTCGTCGCTCTTCTGGTTGTAGGCAAACTGCCATTTTCTGCCGGTCGGGAATCCGCCGCCGCCACGGCCACGCAAACCTGAATCAAGGATTGTATTGATAACTTCCTGAGGCTCCATTGTCAGAGCTTTAGCGAGGCCGGCAAATGCGCCCCAGCCAAATGCTTCATCAATGCATTCAGGATCGATTGTACCGCAACCGCTAAGAGCGATACGGTGCTGTTTTTTATAGAATGTAATATCATCCTGTTTTTGTACTTTTTCGCCTGTAACAGGATCAACGTAAAGGAGTCTTTCTACAACTTCACCGCCGATAAGATCTTTTTCAACAATCTCATCAACGTCATCAATTGAAACCATTCTGTAAAGGGTATCTTCCGGGAAAATTTTTACGAAAGGTCCTTGTGAACAGAAACCGAAACAGCCGGCCTGGTTAACTGAAATCTTATCACTAAGGCCTTTTGCTGCGATTGTTTCCTTTAACTTTGCCATAATCTCTGCAGAATTTGAAGAAAGACAGCCTGTACCGCCGCAGAGAACTATTGCTCTCTTGCCGTCTTTACCTTCGAATTTGTCAGCAAGCTTAGCAGCACAGCTTTCTATTCTTTGTCTGAGTTCTTCAGGTGTTTTTATCATTTTAGCCATTTCCTTTCATATAATAATTAAGCATTCTTGTATGATTCAATAATGCCGGGAACGTCAGAAACTTTAACCTTTGGATATACCTTACCATTTATTGTAACAGCGGGAGCGATACCGCAAGCACCGATACAACGAAGAGCATCCAGAGTGAAAAGTCCGTCAGCTGTTGTCTCGCCCGGTTTGATACCGAGAACTTCTGCAAACTTATCGAGAACAGGGCCTGCACCCTTTACGTAGCAAGCAGTACCGAGACATACACCGATAATGTACTTGCCCTTTGGTTCAAGGGAGAAGAAAGAATAAAATGTTACTACACCGTAAATATCAGCAACTGATACGCCGATTTCTTCAGATACGATCTCTTGTACTTCCAGCGGAATATAACCGAATTCATTCTGGATATCACTGAGAATCATCATAAGGGGCGTATTTTCAGATGCATACGATGCACAAATCTCACGAATACGCGCAACTGCCTTTTCATTAATGTGAGCCATATGAAGCCTCCTGTTTAAGTAATTCATAATAAGACGCGTGAAAAGTTATGCGCGACCAAAAAAGAGGCGTGCATAACAACCACAAATCCGTGGTTCATTATAACACACCTCTTGTTTTTTGCAACATGATTTTAGAGTGGTCTCTATCAATTCAACAACTGTTCATCAATTGATTTTGCAGCCGTTTTTCCGGCGCCCATTGCAAGAATAATTGTAGCTGCGCCTGTCACAGCATCTCCTCCTGCGTACACGCCGTCTTTCGTTGTTCTGCCTGTCTCCTCCTCTACTATAATGCCACCTTGCCTGTTTACGTCAAGGCCTTCTGTAGATGATTTGATAAGAGGATTGGAGGTCGTTCCGATTGCGATGATAACGCAATCTGCATCAATAACCACTTCGCTGCCGGGAATATCAACGGGCTTGCGGCGTCCACGCTCATCAGGTTCGCCAAGCTCACATCTGATACATTTTATACCTGTGACGAAACCATTTTTAGGATCTCGTTTGTCTTCAGGATTGTTGTAACCAATAATTTCCACCGGATTATGAAGAAGTCTGAATTCAATGCCTTCTTCTTTCGCATGTTCCACTTCTTCTTTTCTGGCAGGAATTTCCTCGAAAGTACGTCTGTATACGATTGATACTTCTTTTGCACCGAGTCTCAGGGCTGTGCGGGCAGCGTCCATAGCGACATTTCCGCCACCGACAACGGCAACCTTTTTGGCATGCATGATTGGTGTAGAAGAATTATCTTTATATGCCTTCATGAGATTGTTTCTCGTAAGGAATTCATTGGCAGAATATACGCCCTTAAGAGCCTCTCCGGGTATGCCCATAAAGCGCGGCAATCCGGCGCCCGAGCCGATAAAAGCAGCCTCGTAGCCATTTTCAAAAAGTTCGTCAATCGTAAGTGTCTTGCCGATAACAACGTTTGTCTGAATCTCAACGCCGAGAGCCTCAAGAGACTCAATCTCTTTTTGAACGATAGTCTTTGGAAGTCTGAACTCCGGTATACCATAAACAAGTACGCCTCCGGCTAAGTGAAGGGCTTCAAAAACAGTAACGGCATATCCTTTTTTTGCCAGGTCTCCTGCGCATGTAAGGCTGGCAGGACCTGAGCCTATAATTGCCACTTTATGGCCGTTCGGCTGTGGTTTTTCAGGCAGAGTATTGCAATGCTCGTTGTGCCAGTCGGCGACAAATCTTTCCAGTCTGCCGATACCGACACTCTCACCTTTAATACCTCTTACACACTTTGCTTCGCACTGTGTTTCCTGAGGGCATACGCGACCGCAGACCGCCGGCAAAGATGAGCTTTGAGATATCACCTGATAAGCTCCTTCAAAATCACATTCTTTAATCTTACGTATAAATTCCGGAATATGGATTTTCACCGGGCAACCGTCTGCACATGGCATCGTCTTGCAGTCAAGACAACGCATAGCTTCGTTTATAGCCATTTCTTCCGTATAACCCAATGCAACTTCGTCAAAGTTCTTTATTCTGATCAGGGGTTCTTGTGACGGCATGGGATTTTTTATCAGCGACATATTATGTGCCATATCACTCGACCTCCTTTTTGAAAAGATTGCACGTCTCCTCATAAGAATGACGCTCGAAATCTCTGTACATAGCGCCTCTTGAGATTGCCTCGTCAAAGTCAACCTCAAAGCCGTTAAAATCAGGACCGTCAACGCACGCAAATTTTGTGCAGCCACCTACAGTCAGTCTGCAACCGCCGCACATACCTGTGCCGTCAATCATTATCGGGCTCATCGACACGGTGGTAGGTACATTGTATGGTCTCGTTGTTGCAACAACGAATTTCATCATAACAAGAGGCCCGATAGTGATAACCTCGTCGTAATTTTCACCGGCTTCAATAGCCTCTTTAAGAGCCGCAGTTACCAGACCTTGTCTGCCGATACTGCCATCATCTGTCATTATTGTATATTTATCCGAACATGCGCGGAATTCATCTTCCAGAATAAGTAAATCTTTGCTGCGGAAGCCAACGATTGAATGAACCTCACAACCCATTTCGTGGAGCTTCTGCGCGATAGGAAGCGCAATTGAGCAACCTACTCCGCCACCAACGATGCAGACCTTTTTGAGACCGTCAAGCTTTGTAGCCTTTCCGAGAGGACCAACAAAATCGCGGATGTATTCGCCTTGCTCTTTTTTATTAAGAAGTGTAGTTGTAGTACCCACAACCTGGAAAATAATCCTGACAGTACCTGCCTGTCTGTCGTAACCGGCAATTGTAAGCGGAATTCTCTCCCCTTCTTCGTCAACACGAAGAATAATAAACTGGCCGGGCTGTGCCTTGGCTGCAACAAGGGGCGCCTCAATTTCCATCATTGTAACTGTTGGATTAAGGACTTTTTTGTTAGTAATTTTATACATTTTTATGCCTTCTTTTGTTTATTTATCAGCGCCTGCAAAATATATTACGCTGGAGTCGTTATTCTACAACAAAAAAAATTAAAAATAAATAGGATGACCGGTTTTCACATTTTATTAACACTTTTGCCACTTTTTCACGCGGTGAAAAGTGTATCATCTGCAATTAGTTAACGGCTTAACTATTAACACGTTAATCATTTTGTATCAAGGAGGCATAAAATGGATAAGAATTGTCGCAAGACGCCAAAAGAGCCTGATTTTCTTAAAGATAATCCCGGTGCGAAGCTTCACTGGAAGATGCGCAATATTGAACATTCCAGAATGATGATTATAAATACTATGCTCGCCCGTCACGATATCTGCTACACTCACCCGCGTATTCTCGGCGATATTATGCGCCACGGCAGTGTTACCCAGACAGAGATTGCGAATAGAATGAACATATCAACGGCAGCTATGTCGTCTACTATAAAGGTGCTTCAGAAACAGGGTCTGGTGAAAAAGGACACCGATTCAAGTGATCTGCGCTACAACAAAATTTCGCTTACAGAAAAAGGTAAAAAAATGCACGACGAGACTCTTTCTCAGATGCTAAAAATTGACAAAGAAATGTTAAGCGGCTTTACGGATGAAGAAGCTCAGTTATTTCTTACTATGCTTGATAAAGTACAGCTTAATCTGAATAAACTATCGGAGGACCAGGAAGAAAAAGATGATTAAAAGATTATTTTCCTATTATAAGAATTACAAAATCTATGCGATTTTAAGCCCGATAATGATGCTTTGCGAAGTAATGGCAGACGTTGCAATCCCGATGTTGATGGGATTGATTTTAAACCGCGTCAGCAAAGCCTCGCTGTCGGCAGCAGATATCGAATACATAGCATTGATAGGCGGCGCAATGGTAGCGTTGGCACTTTTTGCCATGTTCTGCGGCGGTTACAGCAACCGTCTGGCGGCAAAAGCTTCCATGGGAGCAGGCGCAGAAATAAGAGAAGATCTATTTGTGAAAATACAGAGTTTTTCATTTGCAGACGTTGACAAATTCTCTACCCCTTCCCTCATCACAAGGCTCACAACTGACGTAAACAACCTGCAGCAATCATCAATGATGGTGCTCAGAATGGCTGTGCGAAGCCCGTTTATGTTCTTGTTTGCCTTCATCGCAGCAGCTCTCATAAACGCAAAGCTTGCGTCTATCTTCCTGATAGCTGTTCCGATTCTTGCCACCGTCATCGTTATAATAATGAGAAAGGCGCACCCGCGTTTCAGTAAATTCCATCACGAAATTGATAACCTCAATACATCTGTACAGGAAAATCTTGTAAACGCGCGTGTTGTCAAGACATTTGTCCGTGAAGATTATGAAAAAGGAAAATTCAGAAAAGCAAATGACAAGCTGACAGATACTGCCATAAACGCAATCAAGCTCGTTATTATGAACATGCCCTTTATGCAGCTTATTGTTTATGCTTGTATTATTGCCATTTTATGGTTCGGAAGCAGCATCGTCCTCGACACTTCGATCGGCCATTTACTGGGAACTATTGAGGAAAACACAGGCATGATGGCCGGCAATCTCATGAGTCTTATTACATACGTAACGCAGATTCTTATGTCCCTTATGATGCTTTCTATGATGTTTTTGCAATTTACGCGTGCAAGAACTTCTGCAGAGCGTGTACTCGAAGTCCTTGACACAGAGCCGAGCCTCAGAAACCCCGACGAACCTGTTTTCACCGTTCAAAACGGCTCTATTGAGTTCAATAACGTTTGTTTCAGATACGAAGGCGGCACAATCGACGACACTCTCAAAGACATTTCTTTCCACATTAAGTCCGGTGAAACGATTGGTATCATCGGTTCTACAGGCTCTGCCAAGTCAACCCTGGTGCAGCTAATCCCTCGCCTTTATGACGTCAAGAGCGGCTCTGTCAGCGTAGGCGGCCTTGACGTGCGCAAGTACGATCTTGAAGTGCTGCGCGACAGCGTTGCGATGGTTCTGCAGAAAAACACGCTGTTTTCCGGTACTATCCGTGAAAATATGCAATGGGGCAAGCCTGATGCAACTGACGATGAAATAACTGATGCACTTAAAAATGCACAGGCATGGAATTTTGTCAGCAGCTTCCCCGATGGACTTGATACCGACTTAAGTCAGGGCGGCGTGAATCTTTCAGGCGGCCAGAAGCAAAGACTTTGTATCGCAAGAGCGCTGCTTAAGAAGCCGAAAATCATTATTTTAGATGACTCCACGAGCGCTGTGGATATGGCGACCGACGCCCATATTATGGAAGCTTTTGAACGTGAGCTCAAGGACGTCACAACGATTATCATTGCACAGAGAATCAGGTCTATCCAGACTGCTGACAGAATTATCGTTCTCGACGAAGGCACGGTCAACGCTGTCGGTACGCACAGCGAACTGATGGAAAATAATGAAATTTACCGTGATATTTATATTTCACAGCAGGAAGGAGTGATGGAGCAATGAGTGAGCAGAAATTCAAATCAGCTCCCGGCGGTCCGGGAGGCGGCCCCGGCGGCGGCCCCAACAGACATGGATACAGAAAGCCAAAAAATACCGGCAAAACTTTGCTCCGAATGTTCGTATACTTCAGGAAAAACCTGGGGCTGCTTATTGTGGCTTTGTTTATGGTCGTGTTCTCCTCCCTTGCAGGTGTCACAGGCAACTACCTGTTAAAGCCTATCATCAACAACCTTGACACCGATATTGGTGCAATTGTCGGTGACGACCTGACAGAAGCAGCTCTCCAGGCTGCAAAACACGATATAATGGAGTCTCTCGTCGGCTCACTTGCCGTTATGGCTGCAATCTATGCTCTCGGTGCGATATTCTCATATCTTTCCAGCCGTATCATGGTTTCCATCGCGCAGAGAACCACTAATACAATCCGTGCAGAGCTTTTCAACAAGCTCCAGAAATTGCCAATCGGCTATTTTGACAGCACACCAAACGGCAATATTATGAGTAGCTTTACGAACGATATGGACAACGTGGGAATGGCATTGGAGCAGAGCTTATCCCAGACAATAACGTCACTTTTCACCGTAGTAGCGACGTTTATTATGATGCTTGTTTTAAGTCCCCTGCTCACCATAATCGTAATCCTGATGCTGTTTATAATGCTGAAAATTGTTAAAGTTGTCGGCGGCCGAAGTGCCAGATATTTCCGCGAGCAACAAAAAGCACTTGCAAATGTTGACGGGTATATTGAGGAAATGGTTGAAGGTCAGAAAGTTATCAAGGTGTTTAACCACGAAGATGCTACGTGCAAGGAGTTTGCCGCTAAAAACGCAGAACTTAAACACGCTGCTACCAATGCGCAGACTTTTGCGGGACTCATAATGCCGATAATGGGTAACCTTTCGTATTTCCACTACGCAATCACAGCTGTTGCCGGCGCGATTATGATAGTAAATCCCGGAAACTGGGCAATTTTCGCCGCAATGGACCTCGGTACTCTTGCCTCTTTTTTACAGTTTACAAGGTCGTTTTCACAGCCAATCACACAGATATCCAACCAGGTAAACGTTCTTTTGAGTGCACTTGCCGGTGCAGAGAGAATTTTTGAGATTATAGACGTTGAGCCGGAGGAAAATAATGGTAAGGTCCGTCTGGAAGTAAACGGAAATAATTACAGCTGGAATAATCCGGAAACGAATGAGGTGACCGAACTTAGGGGCGACGTGCGTTTCCACAATGTTACATTCTCATATGTTGAGGACCGGGTTGTTTTGCGAAACGTTTCTTTATATGCAAAGCCGGGTCAGAAGATTGCTTTTGTCGGCTCTACGGGCGCAGGCAAAACGACGATTACAAATCTGATCAATCGTTTTTACGAGATTCAGGAAGGCACGATTACGTATGACGGCATCGACGTGCGCGATATAAACAAGGATGATTTGCGCCGTACGATGGGCATCGTGCTTCAGGACGTTCATCTTTTCAAAGGTACTATCCGTGAAAATATACGTTATGGTAAGCTTGATGCGACGGACGAGGAGATTGAGCGTGCGGCAAAAATTGCCAATGCGCACTCGTTTATTTCAAGGCTTCCTGACGGATACGATACGATGCTCACAGCCGATGGCACGAACCTTTCACAAGGACAAAGGCAGCTTATTTCTATCGCCAGGGCTGCGGTCGCTGACCCGCCGGTTCTGATTCTCGATGAAGCTACGAGTTCAATCGACACGCGTACGGAACGCCTCATCGAAAAAGGCATGGATAGCCTGATGTCCGGCAGAACTACGTTCGTTATCGCCCACCGTCTGTCTACCGTGCGTAACTCAAATGCGATTATGGTGCTTGAAAAGGGCGAGATTATTGAGCGTGGTACTCACGAGGAATTGCTGGAATTAAAAGGAAGATACTACAGCCTTTACACCGGCAAGAGCGAGCTATCGTAAGTTAAATATGTATCAAATTTTGTTGACATATCTACTTTTTTTACATAATATGTGGAGGTTTGGAGGTAAACATGGACCTGAGTTTTTACTTTTTTTTACATAGTCTGCTGCTCGGAGCCGGACTTGCGATGGACGCTTTTTCTGTGTCCCTGGCAAACGGTCTTAATGAGCCTTGCATGAAAAAAAGAAGGATGTTTGTGATTGCCTCTGTTTTCTCTTTTTTCCAGACAATTATGCCACTTATTGGCTGGATCTGCGTCTCTACAATTGCCAGATATTTCAATATTTTTGAAAAGGCAATTCCCTGGATTGCGCTCGTTTTACTATGCTATATCGGAGGAAAAATGCTTTATGACAGCATGCATAACAAATCCTCCTGTGAGGAAGGAAAAGCCGTATGTTTCGGTGCGCTTCTTTTGCAGGGCGTTGCTACGTCTATTGATGCGCTGTCAGTCGGTTTTACAATATCTGACTATAATCTGCCGGAGGCTATTCTTGCCTGCCTGCTCATCGGCGTTGTTACTTTGCTTATCTGCCTTGCGGGCGTTTTCATCGGTAAAAAAGCCGGCACAAAGCTGGCCGACAAAGCAGGTATTCTCGGTGGCGCTATACTGATTTTCATAGGCCTTGAGATATTTATAACGAGCTGGTTGTGATTAAAACTTATTGTAATGCGACTGCCTCGATATATTCAGAAGGACTCCCATCGATGCCATAAGAATAACTAATGATGTACCGCCATAGCTAAATAATGGCAGTGAAATACCTGTAACCGGCATAGATTGGGATACCACGGCAAGATTCATAATAACCTGAATTGCTATAAGAGACGTAATGCCTGATGCAAGGAGGGCGCCTGTGCGGTCAGGTGCATTTGCAGCAATCTTATAGCCGCGGAAGATGAAAAGAGCAAATAAAGCAATTACGATTGTTACGCCAATAAAGCCAAGTTCTTCTGCCAGAATCGAGAAAATAAAGTCATTATATGGTTCAGGAAGATACATGTATTTCTGTACACCCTGCCCGAAACCGCGACCAAATAATCCTCCTGAGCCAATTGCGTACAGGGACTGTCTTATCTGGTAATCATCGACCTGCCCGGAACTCTCTTTATTAAAGAAAAGCTTGACACGGTCTACTATATAGTTCAGTGAAAATGTTTCTGACGCAAACAAATCCGGGAAGTATTTTGTAAGTAATACAAGTCCGATTACACCCATTGCAAGTACAATAAAAATCAATATGTATGTAGGTAGGCGGACTTTTCCGAGAAACATCATCACAGCTGTAACAAAAAGACAAATAATTACACAGCTCATATGAGGTTGCATTGCAATCAAAAGAAGTCCTACTGCAGTCGGAATAAGATAAATAACTACGCCCATGAGTCTTTGTGCTTTATATGCAAGGCCCGGCCGGGACAATACGTATGCCAGGAAGAAAATCAGTGCAATTTTAAAAACTTCAGACGGCTGGAATTCAAGTCCCAGATTCAGCCAGCGCTTTGCATTGTTGTACTCACTACCGAATAGCAAGACCGCTCCAAGCAGACCGATGCTCACAATAAAAAACGGAATCGAAAAACGGGCCAGGAACTTATAATCTACCCAATTGGCAATTACAAGCATCAGAACAAGGCCAGACGCAGCAAAAAAAATCTGTTTTGTCAGAATTGTATATGAAGTAGAAGAGGTAGTCAGTCGGTATGCCGCAGCCGATGATGCGCTGAATACCATCATCGTACCCATACCAACAAGGAGAATTATTGACAAAAGAAGCCAGAAGTCCATCTGTTCAGAACGAATAGTTTCTCTGAATTTTTCAGCGACTTTCATAGAAGTTTTCTTAACTGTCTCCTGGTTTTTCTCCATTCCTTTTACTATCTCCTTCCCTTTTCTTTTTAAATATTTATGTTATGCAAGCGCAAAATATGCAACAACACAACAAAGCAAAGTGAAAACCCAGAAAACATGAACGACCTTTTTTTCACTCCAGCCTGAAAGCTCAAAATGATGATGTATCGGAGACATTTTAAAGATACGTTTTCCGTGTGTAAGTTTAAAGTATGTTACCTGAATAATAACCGACAATGCTTCAATTACGAATAACAAGCCAACAAGCAGGAGCAAAAGTGGACGATTGAGCAAAATCGCGCATATGCCGATAGCACTGCCGAGAGCAAGAGATCCGGTGTCTCCCATGAAAACCTTTGCCGGTTTATAGTTGTAAATCAGAAATCCCACAAGCGAGCCCGCCATTATAAGTGAAAAGAAAAGTACATCATCGTTATGTAATCTGAAATATGATGCCAGTGCAAAAAACACGAAAACAATAAAGGAGCTTCCTGCACACAGTCCGTCAAGTCCGTCTGTAAGATTTACAGCATTTGTCACTGATATCAATACAATAACTGTCAGCGGAATAAATGCCCAACCTATGTCAAAGCTTACAGTTTTTACAAATAAATCAATAATAACAACAGTGTTGTAATCAACGATGAAATACAGGTAGCAAGCAAAAGCAGCTGAAACCAGTATCAGGAAAAGCATCTTCTGTTTTGCATTCAATCCATCTTTACTTTTCTTTTTAATTTTGAGGAAATCATCAAGAAATCCAACAAGAGCAAAAGCCAGTACTGTAGTCAACGCCACAAGCATCTGTGTATAGCCTTTTGCAATTCCCATATAAAGAGTACATGGTAAGATAGCCGTCAGGAAGATTATACCGCCGATTGTCGGCGTGCCTTGTTTTGCAAGATGTGTCTGCGGACCATTGTCCCTTATAGTTTGTCCGAATTTAAGTTTCTTCAGCATCGGTATGTAAATCGGTCCGGCAAGTACTGCCAGCGCGAATGTTACTATAAAACATACACACATTTCGATTACCATTTTCTTCCACCTCTTATTTGTTGTTCATGTATTCCTGTATTTCTTTGGCCACAATATTCATTTTCATTGAATTGGAACCTTTTACCAATATCGCGACCTTTTTGTTCTGATTTGCACAATGGTCAATGAGCTCTCTTACAATGTTTACAGTATCTTGCAATTCATCAGTCATAAACGAGCGACCTTGAAATGTTTTTGCGTAATACTCAGCAAGTCTGCCATGCGCAACAAGTATGTCTGCGCAGAAAGAAGCTGCCTGCCCTACTTCTTCGTGCGCCTTTTGTGAAAAGTCACCGAGCTCAAGCATGTCTGCAAGAGCTGCAATCCTCACGTCAGCATCAAGGCCCGCAAGGACTGAAAGTGACGCCTTCATTGATTCCGGACCGGCATTGTATGCATCGTCAATAAGATAGCCTGCCGGAGTAGTTATGATTCTTTGTCTTATAGCATCGTCTTTACCAAAATCAGCCAGAAGTCCACACGCTTTATCTACGTCGGCTCCACCTATGTGAGCACACGCCAACGAAACAGCTGCGTTCATCAGATTGTGCACTCCGGGCACTGCAAGTCTAACATTTTTTTCCTTTATGATGTTGCCATCTGCAAATCTAAGTGTAAAGCTTTGTTCCTTGCCATCAGTTTTTATATCTACAATTCTGTAATCACAATGTTCGGCATTCCCAAAGTATTTTATTGTTATATTATCTGCATTGTACTCTTTAAGAATTTGTGTAACAAGCTTCTTGTCAGACAAGAAATTATCATCACCGTTGAGGAGTAAAACGCTTTCAGCGCTGTTTTTCATGCCAATGGCAATTTCAAGTTTAGCCTTGAGAATATTTTCCTGAGTACCGAGAAGTTCAATATGAGCTATACCAATATTTGTAACAACAGCTATGTGCGGCTTGTAAATCTCTGTCAAGTATTTTACCTGGCCAAGCCCTCTCATGCCCATTTCACAGACAGCATAATCTGAATCTTCCGGCATCTCATAAATTGTCATCGGAAAACCAATCTCACTATTGCGGTTTCCTTGCGTCTTATGCGTTTTGCCGCCGGCTGAAAGGCAACATGCAATCATTTCTTTTGTAGTAGTTTTGCCAACACTGCCGGTTACAGCTACTTTTATAGGTTTATCCTCCGGCAGATCACTGAGTAGACCTTTAGCTATAATGCCCATAGCCATGAGCGTATCTTCTGTATATATAATATGCGTTTTAGTCTTCAGTGCAACTGGTATACTCGCTTCCAGTTTTTGTCTGTAGCTTTCTTCTGCAAGAATTGCTACGGCGCCTTTTTCTATTGCGCTGGCAACATATGAATGTCCATCCGTATTTTCACCGTGAAGAGCTACGAAGGCAGAATCCGGCGTTACTTTGCGCGAATCTACAAAGACTTCAGATATCTGAATATCGTTTTCCGCACATGCACTGGTTTCCAGATATTTACAAATTTTATTGAGAGTTATTGTCATATTATTGCCTCTTTTCCAGAGCTTCTCTGACTACTTCACGTTCATCAAAATGAACAGTACGATCTTTAAAAATCTGCTCTGTTTCGTGTCCCTTGCCGGCAAGAATTATAACATCCCCCGGCTGGGCATTCAAGATAGCATACTCAATTGCCTGCCTCCTGTCAACAATACAAACGTATTTTCCACCAGTCTCTTTAATGCCTGCTTCAATGTCGCGGACAATAGATGCCGGATCCTCGGTTCTGGGATTATCGGAGGTAATAATTGTAAAATCTGCATGTTCTCCGGCAGTCTTTCCCATGAGTGCTCGTGGTCTGTTGCGGTCTCCGCCACATCCGAATAAAATAATTGTCCTTTTTGCGTATTCTTTTACTGTATCAATAATATTTGCAATTGAATCCGGATTATGAGCGTAATCAATAAGCACTGAAAAATCCCTGTTTGTGGGAACGTTTTCTGCCTTTCCGGGTACGAAAACATTGCGTAATCCCTGACAAATTCTGTCAACGGGCAGTCCGTCTATATATCCCGCTATAAAGGCCGTCATTGAATTGTACACGGTGAAAAGTCCGGGAATAGGTACTGTGATATGGCAGATAATGGCATTATCCTCAGCTTTAAAAATATCATATTCCACCCTGTCAGGGTGCTTTTCTATGTTTATTGCTGTAAAGTCAGCCTGCTTGTCTTTCTTTGTGGAGAGTGTATATATTTTAACTTTTTTATCTGATTTTTGTGCCGAATCAAGCATAATACCACTATAATCGTTATCAACGTTAATTATAGCATTTTCGCACATTGTAAAGAGTTTTGCCTTTGCAAGCGCATATTCTTCCATATTGGCGTGTTCATTTTCACCGATATGGTCAGGGCTGAGATTCGTAAAACAAGCCGTCTTAAAACCCAGACCACCTACACGGCTCAGTGCCAGTCCCTGGGATGAAACTTCCATCACGCACGTCTTGCAGCCACGATCCATCATTTTGCAGAGCATGGGCTGTATGTCACAGGCTTCCGGAGTTGTACGGACAGCCGGAATCTGCTCATCATCTATGATATTGAACATAGTACCAATCAGACCGCATTTAATGTCTGAATGTGTGAAAATCGATCTTAAAAGATATGAGGTTGTTGTCTTGCCTTTTGTGCCTGTTATGCCAATTAATGACAGTTTTGAGGACGGATTGTCGTACAGAATCGAGCACAGAGGCCCGATTGCCTTGCGTGTATCGGGGACTGCCATGTATGCAACATTTTCAGGCACATCCTTTTCACCTGAATCTTCCTGAATCAGGAAAGCCCTGGTGCCGTTTGCCATTGCCTGTGGTATATATTTATGGCCATCTGTTACGTAGCCGCGTATACATACAAATATTGATTTTTCGTTGCATCGGCGGCTGTCAATCTGTATGTTGTCAATTTCAATATCTGCGTATTGAAGCTGATTATCATCTAATCTGAAAAGATTTTTTAACTTCATTATCCAAACGCCTCCGTATCCTTATTTTCGAGTACAATCGTAATTACGCTTCCTTTTTCTACCTTCGTTCCCGGTTCTACTGACTGTGATATTACAACGCCGATATTGTCTGCTTTCATGTTAAGGCCCAGGTCACTTAAGCGGTCATTTGCTTCTGTCAATGTCAGTCCTATGAGGTTTGGCACTGTGACCATCGGTTTTACCGGGTTTTCAGTTGTATATATTATCACTTTTGAGTTGCTATTGATATATGTATTTGCCGCCGGAATCTGCTGTGTTACAATTGTTGTATCGTAGTCCCCGTCTACATCAGAGAGCGTAAATGAAAAACCTTTTTTTAGCAGAAGATCAGTTGCATCGTTTACTGTCATGCCGACGATATTGGGTACGTAGCTTTTCACCATCATATTCTCATTATCAAGTTTGGTATACCGACGGTCTACTTCCATGTACGTCAGTATTTTTTCAAATAGATTTGCTGCCACAGGGGCTGCCTGGCGTCCACCGGAGGCTGAGCCTACGGTCGGATGATCAAGTACTACAAGAATTACCAGTTGCGGGTCATCTGCAGGTGCAATTCCGCAGAATGATACGATATATCTGCCGTCTGTATCAGTTGTCAGAGTCTCTGACGTACCTGTCTTGCCTGCGACTCTATAGCCGGGCACATACGCGTTGCTTCCCGTACCATCTGAAACAACTTGTTCCAGTATTCCGAGGAGTGTTTTTGAGGTTGAATTTGATATTACCTGTCTCACGACTTGTTCGTCATATTTTTTAATTATAAGTCCGTCGCTGTTTACAACCTCTTTTACAATGTGTGGTGTAAGAAGTGTTCCACCGTTTGCAACTGCGCAGTATGCGGTTGCCATCTGGATTGGTGTTATCTGGATTCGCTGGCCAAAAGCCGTTACCGCAAGGTCGATATCTGTCGGATTTGTGTGAAAAATACTGCCTGCTTCGCCTTCTAATTCTATGCCTGTTTTGTCATTAAATCCAAATGCTTTAACATATTGGTAGTACAGAGGTATGCCAATTTTTTCCACTGCCAGTTTGGAAAAAACAGGGTTGCAGGAGTTTTTCACAGCTTCTTCGAATGTCTCTTCGCCATGGTTATTATCTCTTCTCCAGCAATTGATAGTCCAACCGGCAAGCGAGTACGGAGCATCGCTTACAACTGTAGTTGGTGTAATGAGATTTTCTTCAAGACCTATAGCCGACGTTATTGTTTTAAACGTTGAACCCGGTTCATATGTATCCACAAGCGCCTTGTTGCGCCATACTGTTGCATATAAGGTCTGAACGTCTTGTGTTGTATGTCCGTTCCAATTATCACTGATAACGCTTTCAGGTTTTGCATACGGGTCGTTCAAGTCGTAATCCGGATAGGATGCCATCGCAAGGATTTCAGCTGTATCAGGATTCATAACAATTATGCTGCCACCACGTTGTGCGCCATAAGTATCTATGGCATTTTTCAGCTCTTCTTCTACCATTTTCTGGATTGTTGCATCAATAGTCATTACAACATCGTATCCATTTACCGGATCAAGGCGTGTCACTTCATCGTAAGGCAGCTCGTTTCCATATACATCCACAGCCGTTATAATTCTTCCGGGTGTTCCTGATAAATATTTATCAAAAGTCGATTCAATACCTCCCAAAAGGCCCTGATCGTCTTTACCTGTTATTCCTATAAGATGTGACGCAAGCCTTCCGTTCGGGTAATATCTTACGCTGTCCTCATCGACGTAAACGCCTGAAATTTTATTTTCTTTTATCCATGCTTCCACTTCGTCTCCGAGTGTAACGTCAATTTTTTCTGCAATTACCTTATATTGTGTGTCTGCTTCTATGAGTTCCAGGACTTTTTCATATTCAACGTCAAGAATCGAGCTTAATCCGCCTGCTACTTTTTCTTTGTATCCCGGCTTTTTATTGTCTGTTTTTCGTATTGTCTGTGGGTCAATTGTTACTATATTTGCTCCGATGCTGACAGCGAGGACATTACCGTTGCGGTCAGTGATTGTGCCTCGGTTAGCACTTATTACGCGCCATGAATTTTGCTGTTTAAAAGCTTCTTGTTGGTAAAAATCCCCCTTAATTATCTGCAAATATACAAATTTCATCAAGAGTAAACAAAGTACTGTCAAAAGAACACTGCACAAGAAGTATGATTTCCATCTTGTGCTCGGATGATTGTCTTCACTTTTATATGTAAAGGATTCTTTTATTTTTGCTTTTAATTCTTTTTTGTTCAAGTCTCCGCACGCCCTCGTTATGTTTTCACATATTATACTATGCCAAAGAACAGTTTAATATTATCAAAAAATTTTTCGTACCATGCCCGTGTATCTATGTTTTGTGTGAGGACAATATCTGCTATTTCTGTCTGATCTTCGATTTTAACGTCTATATATGTTATTTGATAAGAAAGCGGTTTATGCATGTTTAGTTTTTCGGTAGCAATCTGTGATATTTCCGATATGCTCATGGCACCTTCTATGTTTGCTTCTGTAATTTTAATTTGAGACATCAGTTCGTCATATTCGCGCTGAAGTTCGTGGTTTGTGTAGTTTATCTGTGTTATTGAAGCGAATCTGAATGCAACAGTAAGTCCAAGAAGAAAAAGAACAGCAACAAGCACTATCACATGTGTCTTGGTTTTTCTGTCCTCTTTTTTCATTTTGAGTTCTTGTAACAAAGGATTAGTTTCTTTGGGCCTTTCTACACTGATGTATTGGTCCTCTGCTCCATATGTATCATATTTTAACGGGCTTGTGCTTCTCATTTGCTTTCTCTCTTCTCAAATATTCTCAGCTTTGCGCTGTGCGAACGATTGTTTGCTGCCAATTCATGGTTTGTTGCTATTATTGGCTTGCTTGTTAATACCTTTCCTTTTGATTTTTTTCCACACACGCAGATTGGGAAATCATGTGGACATGTGCATGGATTCATCGCTTCTCTGAACTTATTTTTTACAATTCTGTCCTCAAGTGAGTGAAAAGTTATTATGCATAATCTTCCACCTTCTCTTAAAGTATCAATTGCTGCGTCTATAGTTTTTTCAAGCACTGCCAATTCCTGGTTAACTTCTATGCGGATTGCCTGAAATGTTCTTTTTGCAGGATGTCCGCCTTCTGCCCTTGCTTTTGCCGGTATTGCAGCTTTTATTATGTCTACAAGTTCAAAAGTCGTCATTATTGGCTTCTGAACTCTGTTTTTCACAATCATCTGGGCTATTCTTGCTGCCCATTTTTCTTCTGAATAGTCTCTGAGTATTTTTGTAAGCTCTTTTTCGCTGTACTCATTTACTACTGTTGCGGCCGTAAGTTCCGCGTCCTTATCCATTCTCATGTCCAGCGGACTGTCAAAACGGTAACTGAATCCTCTTTCCGGGGTGTCCAGCTGATGCGACGATACGCCTAAATCAAGCAATATACCATCTGCGCCCTCTGGCCTTCCCTGCTCCTCTGTCGTTTTTTCAACAACTTTTTGAATCATTGAAAAATTCGACTTGATAACGACATAAGAGCCCTCGCTTTGAACGACTGAAAGCTTTTCACCTGCTGCCTTAATCGCTTCTTCGTCCTGATCTATGCCTATCAGCAGACCGCCGGTCCCAAGGCGCTTCAGAATTTCCGAGGAATGACCCGCTCCGCCAAGCGTGCCATCAACGTAAGTCCCGTCCGGCTTTATGTTTAATCCGTCCAGACATTCCTCAAGAAGCACAGGTATATGTGAAAACTCTGCTTCGCTACCATTTTCTGTTATTATTTCTCTATCACGTTTCATCGTCTTTGTGCTTTTCACAATACTGGATAAATACATCCTTATCCCACAACTCAACGTGGTCATAAGCACCAATTATATGCACATTTTTTTCCAGCCTGATAAGCTCACGAAGCGGTTGCTGAATAGTAACACGTCCCTGAATATCGAACTGACATTCTTGCATATAAGATAACTTATTTCTTACTTTGTAGCTGATTTGTTTGTTGTCAAGATCCTGACCTTTGAACTGCTCCATGATGTTATTGAGCTCTGACTCCGGATAAATGTTTACGCATGCATCATTTCCCTTGAGGATTATAATCTTGTCCCCTAAGGCTTCCCTGAATTTGGCAGGAATAACGACCCTGCCCTTAGCGTCTATGGTGTTATAAAAACCTCCAAAAAACACTTGGCGTAACCTCTTTCTCTTTAGTACATTTTGCTTCTGAAGTGCAATTCGTCTTTTGTAAATAAAAACTTTGTCTTTTGTAAAAAATGATTTTTCTTGTGTACTTTGTCGGGTCCGTTTGTCAGAACCCGTTTTATCTTTTGTAAAAATATTTGTGTAAATCGTTCAACTTGGTTGTATTCGGCTTTTCTACCACTATTCACCTCAAAATGACGCCATTTACCACCGACACGCTTATAATACACCAATATTAGTCATAGTGCAATACCCCCGTACAAAATATTTTAAAATTTTTTCAACAAATTCTGAATGTGTATGCAAAAGCTTCATCCGGGAAATAACGTATCCCTACCCTCCTTGTGAAAAATAACGTTTTCTGCTTCTTTGGTATTACAATACGAGGAAAAAGCACAGCTTTTTTAAAAAAATGAAACTTCATTGGGAAATAATTTACAAGGCGGTATTATTAGCGTAGAATTATTGCATGGCATATTTTTCAGATCTCCCTATCGATAATAATGCAACTGTTGATGTGTACGCTCTTTTGCGCACACAGTTTTTATCTGCCATCAAAGCGAAACGGGAAATCGAGAATCGCCTTAAAGGGATGACGGATCCGGGTGAAATACGCTTTTATAAAAAGCGTGTTAAATATACGCCTAAAGGTGCATCAAAGCCACGTGTTTACGAGTATAATTGCCACTATATCAGGACAGAAGAAAAGGTTCTTGACAAGAAAAATCGAGAAAAAACACGACATTCTACGCGTTTTTTAAAAAATGATAAATACGAGGAAAAAAAACAAGCATCTGCACTTTATCATTTTCTTAAAGGACAGCTGGAGGATGTTATTAAAATGATAAATCGCGTCAAAGAAATGATTCTTTCCGGATTCTATCATCATCCCGACGATATCCCGGATTTGATTGAAGAAGAAGAGCTCGTTTACAAAGAAATGTCACGCTCTGACGACAGTCGAGAAGATCACTTGTCACAGCGATACGCGTGGGCTTCTGATAAGTATAAATGTATAAATAAAAATGCCGAGGCGTTTATGTCGCGTGGTGAATTGCTTTTGCACGACGCTTTTCTGGAGTGCGGTCTCACACCGCAATATGAAACGCGTCTTGAATTGTCTCAGACAGATAAAGATCCCGAGTCCGGTTTGTCGTACACCTACGAAAAAGTTTTTTATCCTGATTTTAAGTGTACGTGTGCCGGAAAAACATACTATATCGAGTATTTTGGTAAGATGAATGACCCTGCTTATTTCAAAGATGCCTGTGAAAAACTCAGATTCTATGCAAAAAACGGCATAATTCAAGGATACAATCTCATTGCCTTTTGTTCAGGCGATTCAAGTGCTATTCAAATTGAGCCGGCGATTCGTGCTTTGCGCCAGATCGCAGCCGGTCGCAGTCTTTTGACCAAATCAAACATAAATGAACTTCCGGGAATTATTCATTTGGATACCGCTAATAGTTGGTCCTTTTCTACAAAATTTAAACAATTTATTGCAAATTCTGCTAAAAAATATCTGCCAAAACGTCATAAATATAAATCTTCTGAAAAAAGAAAAAGATAGGTGGCTTTTTTTCTCATACGTTTATCCTGCCAAATTATGTAATTTTCACCTGTAAAGCACGCCTGACGACGTGCTTTTTCTATATCATGAGGCCTCTCTCCTTTTTTCACAGGCGTTTTTTGAAGCAACTACTAATTCTGTTGAAAAAAACAGGAGGTGGCGTAAAAGCTGAAAAGAATGACTATAGAGGGTTGTCAAGGCAAAAAAAGGGGCTTATCTATGAAGATAAGCCCCGACGTAGCAAGTATGCTATTAGTTGTTCTTTATTGAGATGTCGTCAACAAAAATACTGTGTGATCTGCCACCAAAGCCAAAAGTCTTGGTTGCGGAAATCAGAGCACTATCTGTCTTTGCAACCTCAGCACCTGATGCATCGCAAATAGATGCGGTGCGGTAGTAACGCTCGTTGTATGCCGCAGCTGTAGCCGGAAGGAGGCCTGCGTCAGCGTATTTAATTGTAGCAATCAAAGTGTCATTAGCTTTGAAAACAACACTGCCCGTGCCATCATCAACAACAGTAATTGTTGCATAATCAGTAGAGAAATTAATACCTGTGTCAACTTCATAAGAGATAAATCCGAGTTTGTTGTCTGCGCCGAATGTTACAACGTAAATCTCAACAACACCGCCCTGTTTGAATGAAAAACCGATACCACTGTTGCCAACAAGAGAACTTGCGCCATCAGCTCTGAGGCCATTTGTCTCGTAGAAGTTACTGGACTCGTTGTTCTCGTAGCCATAGTTAATAATGAAGCCGCCAAAGTCTTTTGCAGTATTGTCAGTTTTGAGTTTGAAGTTCAGAGTGTAAGCAGTACCCTCTTTTGCGCGTTCTAAATAAGCAAGAGCATCAAATACAAGGTTTGCAACCATGTTATCACCTTGAGAAGTCAGATTTGACTTATTTGCACCAATTGAAATCTTGAAGATGTCGTCAAGGCCTGAACCGGCGAGATTCGCAAACAGACTGTCAAAGTAATCATCAAATGTTTCTGTGTATTCTGTGAACTTGTCAACTGTGTCAGGAATGCTCTCAACTTTGTCTGACGGAGGTGCATCTGCAACGAGAACGTCACCATATATTTCTTCGTATGCAGCGTCATATGTTGCAGCATCTTCTACAGACTTGAATGCGCCCATGTATGCAACGTAAAAGTTCTTGCCTGTATTTGTAACGCAAGGGAGTCTCATAGATGTAAACTCAGTGCCTGCGCCATGGAAAGCCTCAGCAAAATTCAGTGTAAGAACATGCCAGTCACCATCTTCTTCAAGAGTCGGATGTATCCACCAGCCAGCCTCGGGAGATGGGCCACCACCTGTTGTTATTGCATAAAAATGGTTACCTGCACTAACACTTGTGCCGTAGCCTGTCTTATATTTAAGAACATAAACAGGATAATCTTCCGCATTCACAGTCTCCATAAACGGAACTGAGAAATAAACATCGCCTGTACCTGTAGTAACTGTCAGGAACGGATCATTGCCATCGATAAAACCTTCGCATGCATTAAAGCTGCAGTAGGACTCATCATATTCGTCAAAGTTTGTGATAATAGCGTCAACAAGTCCGGGAGCGATTGTCGGCTTCGGAACAGGTGTCGCTGTAGGTTCGGGAGTAGCCGTAGGTGCTGCTGTAGCTGCATTCGTAGGAGCTGCTGTAGGATCAGTCTTGCCTGTATCCTCACCACAACCAACGAACATTACTGCCACGAGACAAATTGCGATCATTGTGAACAGAAATTTCTTCATAAATTAAAACCCTTTCGTTTTTTCAATGATTATAATATCCCATTAACAAAAAATCAACAAAATAAATAAAAAAAATTCATGTTTTTATAAAAAAACCACCTTCTTACCAAGTATTGTAAAACAAAAACGTATGTGTTAGAATGTCCCTTATTTTTTGGAGGGGCGTCGATGGCAACAGAGGTGAAAAATGCAATTAAGTAGCCTGGAAATTTCTCAGTTTATTGAGGAATTCAGTCTTCATATGCGAAAATTAGAAATAGAACGTAAAAACGCATTGAAATTCATGTTTCGCTGTTTTATTGAGCCAGATGTCAGTTCCTGCAGGAACAATTATATTACACACAAAAAACGGCGTGTTTAAAATCACGCCGTTAAAATTTTTCCTTATAGAATCAGCTGAGCATTGACTCCATGTTGTAGCTACCGGCCGGCTTGTCCGCCAGATAAACAGCTGCGCGGATTGCGCCATTTGCAAAAACGCATCTCGACATCGCCTTGTGAGACAGCTCGATTACTTCATTTTCACCGGCAAAAATAACGTCGTGGTCGCCGATAATATTGCCACCGCGGACACTGCTGATACCAATTTCTGTCTTGGCACGCTTTGCGCTGCGTGGATGACGGTCATATATGTATTCGTACTTGTCGTCATTGGCTTCATTTACAGCATCTGCCAGTGCCAGAGCCGTACCACTCGGAGCATCAAGCTTCTTGTTGTGGTGCTTTTCTACAATCTCAACGTCAAAAGATTCGCCGAGCAGAAGCGATGCGCGACGCACAAGGTCCTTTAAAACACAAATGCCAATAGAATAATTTGCCGCATAGAAAAGCGGAATCTGCTTGCTTGCTTCCTGCATAAAAAGCTTGTCCTCTGCCGTAATGCCTGTCGTAGCAACAACAATCGGTGTTGAGCGGCTGATTGCAAACTCAATAATTGACCTTACAACTGAAAAATGTGAAAAGTCGATTATACAATCAACTGACATATCAGCAGGTACGTCAGAAGCAGAAGCAAAGACAGGATACGGATTTGAAACCGTATCCACAACGTCTATACCATAAACAACAGTGCAGTCATACTGCCCTTCGGCGTCACCCAGAATAAGGTTTGATATAGCCTGCCCCATTCTGCCGTTACAACCATTAATTGCAATTCTTGTCATATTACTTCACCACTATACCAAAATCTTCCATAGCCTTTGCAAGAGCTGCCCTTCCGGCATCTGAGATGTCAACAAGTGGCATTCTTACGTGACCACATTCAAAGCCCATAAGACTTACAGCAGCCTTAACAGGAATCGGGTTAACATCTGAGAAGAGCGCGTTAACGAGCGGAAGAACGTCTGTCTGCATTTTCCAGCACTTTTCAGCGTCGCCATCAAAATATGCCTGACACAAATTATGTGTGTATTCAGGAGCAACGTTTGCGAGCACTGAGATAACACCTGAGCCACCTGCGCCGAGCAGGAAAGCTATCTGGCCATCTTCACCGGAGTAAATATTGATGTTGTCGCCACAAAGACGTTTAACCTCAGGAACCTGAAGGAGATTGCACTCTTTAATAGCATTGATATTGTCAAGCTTTGCCAGCTCAGCAATCGTAGCAGGCGCGAGATTCACACCTGTACGGCCCGGCACGTTGTAAAGAACAATCGGAATATTAACACTGTTTGCAATAGCTGTAAAATGAGCTACAAGGCCGCGCTGAGATGTTTTATTGTAGTAAGGTGTTACTGACAACAAAGCGTCCGCACCGAGCTTTTCAGCAGCTTTGCTGAGCTTGATTGCGTGAACAGTATCATTACTGCCTGTGCCTGCAACAACCGGCACACGACCGGCAACTTTCTTTACTGCATACTCAATAACAGCAAGATGCTCGTCGTCGGGCATAGAGGAAGCCTCGCCCGTTGTGCCGCAAATAACAATAGCGTCTGTTTTATTCTCAATCTGGAAATCAATTAATTTTCCAAGCATATCGTAATCAACTTTTTCAGCATTATCACCCATCATGGGTGTTACGATTGCAACGCCGGAGCCTGTGAAAATTTTCTTTTTCATATTATATTGCCTCCTAAAAAATAACTCTGATATCAGTCAATATAGCCTTCTGCACAAAGGAGCTCTGCCATGAGAACTGCGCCGCCGGCTGCACCTCTGAGTGTGTTGTGTGACAGACATACGAACTTGATATCATACTGTGTATCTGCACGGAGTCTGCCGATGCTGACACCCATGCCACCGTAAAGATCACGGTCAAGCTTTGTCTGAGGTCTGTTATCCTCGGTAAAATATGTCAGGAACTTCTCAGGTGCACTTGGAAGCTTAAGCTCCTGCGCTCTGCCCTTGTAGTTGTTCCAGATGTCAATAATCTCATCCATAGGAGGCAATTTGCCTGAAAACTTAGCAAATGCAGCGCCCATGTGGCCGTTTGAACAAGGAACTCTGAGACACTGAGCTGTAAACATCGGTGACTCAGCAGGCTTGATAACGTTGCCTTCGATTGTACCAAAGAGCTTGAGTGGCTCAATCTCCGACTTCTCTTCTTCGCCGCCAATATATGGAATAACGTTGTCAATCATCTCAGGCCATGTTTCAAAAGTCTTGCCTGCGCCGGAAATTGCCTGGTAAGTACAAACGAGAACTCTCTCAAGACCGAACTGACGGAGTGGATGAAGAGCCGGAACGTAGCTCTGGAGTGAGCAGTTTGACTTAACGGCGATGAAACCTCTTTTTGTGCCAAGTCTTGCCTTCTGTGCAGGAATAATAGCTGCGTGTTCAGGGTTGATTTCCGGAACAATCATCGGAACGTCGGGAGTAAGTCTGTTTGCACTGTTGTTTGAAATAACAGGACATTCGAGCTTTGCATACATCTCTTCAAGAGCCTTTGTCTCGTCTTTTTTCATGTCAACTGCGCAGAAAACAAAATCTACTTCCTCTGCAATAGCCTTAGCATCAGCGTTGGCATCTTTAATAATCATATTCTTATATTTTTCCGGTATCGGAGTGGTCATTGCCCATTTTGCGCCTACAGCCTCTTCGTAAGCTTTACCTGCAGAACGGCTGCTCGCTGCGAGCACTTTAACATTAAACCACGGGTGATTTTCGAGCAGGAGCATAAATCTCTGTCCTACCATACCTGTCGCACCTATAATACCTACATTGTAATTTTTCATAACTATCCTCCAAATAATATAAATATATGTACGCTGCCATAAAATGGTTCTTATTTATGTTCAGCGGTGACTATACAGAATACCGATATTCCCTCTCCTCTGCCAAAAGCTGTAAGTCCTTCGCCCGAGGTCGCCGTAATACCAACATTTTCCGGTGAAAAGCCCTCAATCCTCCGGGCAACAGATTGCCTTATACTGTCAATATAACCCGAAAGATGCGGTCTTTTGCACTCAACAGTGAATGAAACGTGCACGAGCTTCATTCCCTTTTCTTGCAAATCCTGAAGTGCCAGACTCAGATATTCCGAAGAATCTGTAATGCCGTTTTTGCACATTTCGTCAGCAATCTTACCTAAAATATTCCTGCAGGTGATTCCTGACACAGCGTTAGTCAGTGCGTGAAAAAGCACGTCGCCGTCGCTGTTTGCCTCGCAATAATATGTAGCGTCTTCAATCTTCACGCCGCCTAAAATCAATGGCTTTTGCGTGCCTTGCGTAAGTCTGTGTGAATCTTGTCCTATTGCACATAACATATTTTACAAGCCTTCTTAACTGAAATCATTTGGTCCCGGTAGAGCCGAAACCTCCGCCCCTATTTTCACCTATATTTGCAACGCTGTCAACAATTTTGAATGCGGCCATGGGCACTTTTTGTAAAACAAATTGTGCAACGCGGTCGCCTTTGACAATCTTGCAAATCTCGGTCGCGGACGTGTTTGTCATTATAACACAAATTTCATCACGATAACCGGAATCAATTGTGCCTGGGCTGTTTGATACGCGAAGCGGTGTTTTATAAGACAGACCGCTTCTGGGGCGAACCTGAATCTCATAACCTTCCGGAATCGCAACCTTAAGACCTGTCGGTATAAGGACTGTCTGGCCCGGCATTACGTCAATATCTTTAGTGCTCCTGACGTCCATGCCTGCATCGCCCGGTTTGGAGTATGCAGGGAGCTGAACGTCGGGAGATACTAATTCAACGCAAATCTCAACTTCTTCGTACATATTAGCTCCTTATTTTTTAGGAATCAATTTCTCTGTCATGCCCATATATGGTCTGAGCTTTTCAGGAATATTGATGCTGCCGTCTTCGTTGTAGTTGTTTTCAAGGAATGCAATAAGCATACGAGGTGGTGCAACTACTGTGTTATTAAGTGTATGAGCAAAATAATTGCCATTTTCACCCTTGATTCTGATGCCGAGTCTGCGGCTCTGAGCATCTGTAAGATTTGAGCAAGAACCAACCTCGAAGTATTTCTTCTGGCGTGGGCTCCATGCTTCTACGTCAACAGACTTGGACTTAAGGTCCGCAAGGTCTCCTGAGCAGCACTCAAGTGTACGTACAGGAATATCCAGATCACGGAAAAGTTCTACTGTGTATGACCACATTTTTTCATACCAGTCGTAGCTCTCTTCAGGCTCGCATACAACAATCATTTCCTGCTTTTCAAACTGGTGAATTCTGTAAACACCGCGCTCTTCGATGCCGTGTGCGCCTTTTTCCTTACGGAAGCATGGTGAATATGATGTCATAGTGTATGGCAGGTCTGCTTTTTTGAGAATCTCGTCTTTGAACTTGCCGATCATTGAGTGTTCTGAAGTACCGATGAGATAAAGGTCCTCGCCTTCGATCTTGTACATCATAGCGTCCATTTCCTCAAAGCTCATAACGCCTGTAACGACTTCGCTTCTGATCATGTAAGGCGGAATGCAATAAACAAAGCCTTTGCCGATCATGAAGTCTCTTGCGTATGCAAGTACTGCTGAGTGAAGTCTTGCGATATCACCCATTAAATAGTAAAAACCATTACCTGCTACTTTGCGTGCAGCGTTAAGGTCGATGCCGCAAAAACGCTCCATAATGTCTGAGTGATAAGGAATCTCGTACTCGGGAACAACGGGCTCGCCGTACTTTTTAACCTCGACGTTTTCTGAATCATCTTTGCCGATCGGCACTGAATCATGGAGAAAATTAGGAATCTTCATCATGCGTTCTTTGATAGCAGCTGCATAATCAGCCTCCTGCTGCTCGATATCAAGAAGTTCCTTGTTAATCTCGGCAACTCTTGCCTTCATAGCGTTTGCCTCGTCTTTTTTGCCCTCACGCATGAGCATACCAATCTTCTGGCTGATCTCATTTTTCTCTTTGCGGGCGTCGTTGCCTCGTGCAATCGCCTGTCTGTTTTTAACATCGAGGTCAAGCACTTCGTCTACCAGGCAAAGCTTATGATCCTGGAATTTCTTTTTAATATTTTCTCTGACAAAGTCAGGATTTTCACGCAAAATCTTAATATCAATCATTTCAAAACCTCCATAAATACTCTCTCCATATTTTTGTAAGAAATCTTTTCAATCTGTTCGTCTGTATAATTCAAAGCCGCCATGCGGTTGAAAAGTCTGTATAAATCTCTGGCGCCGTTGATGCCCTCGGGAGCCAGGTCGATACCGTCAAAGTCAGTGCCTATGCCTATATTGTCGATACCGCCGAGTGATGCGAAATGCTCAATGTGCTCAATTACTGTGTCGATTGTCGCACGCTTGCCATCATTTGTAAGGAATGCGTTGTAAAGATTCATTCCTGTTACGCCGCCTTTTTTCATAAGCACGCGGAACTGGTCGTCTGTAAGATTCCTGGAATGTCCTGACAGCGCTTTAGCATTTGAATGTGATGCAATAAATGGATTCACAGTCGTTTCAGCAACGTCGTAGAAGCCTTTTTCTGAAATGTGTGAAACGTCAACAACCATTCCCAAACGGTCCATTTCTTTAACAACCTGTACGCCAAATTCTGTAAGTCCGCCGCGCTCGTATCCGGGCATCGCCATGCAGTTTGTATCGCTTATCATATAAGGGTGATTCCACGTAAGAGCGATCGCACGCACGCCCATATCAAAGAGCTTTTCAACGCCTGAAATCTCAGTGCCGACAGCCTCTCCGCCCTCTATTGCGAGCATCAATTTATGTGAAAAACGTGTATCAAGTAAATCGTTCTTAGTTTTAATAATACCGTACTCAGGATTTTCCTGCGCAATCTCGTTGAAAACCTTGACATACTTGTTGACTTTTATGTCAATATCTTCCTGCGATTTGACTCTGCCGATATCAGTCCATAGTGCCATTATCTGGGTATAGCCTGCGTACTCGTTTGCCTGCTCAAGATTAAAATGTCTGGGGGCGTTCTTTATATCATCATCCCCGTGCAACGTCGTGAGTGTGTCACAATGTGCATCAAAAATTCTATATTTATGCATCGTATCATTTCCTTTCTTATACGCTGAATAACAATGTTCCATAATCAGGATACGGATAATAATCAGATGGAATCAGAAGCTCAATGCTGTCTGCCTTTTCACGGACAAGCGCCATACCGGGCTTTACCATATCGCGCAAGTACTCTGCCTTCTTGTCAAGAGCCTCAACAGACGTTGCCTCCTTAATCTCAGCCTCAAGTGCATTGATTGCATTGTAAAGGTCGTCGCACAAGCCGGAAAGCTGCATTGCCAGAGTCTCTTCAGCCGCACTTGCAAGTGCAATCCTGCAATTTGCCTTGGCATTCAGCATATCGCAAAGCTCTTTCGTGTATTTAAGAGCCGCCGGCAGAATGTCTTTTTTTGCCATATCTACCATAGTCGCAGCCTCAATTGCAATTATTTTACAATAATTTTCCAGAAGAATCTCTCTGCGTGAGTGCACTTCTGCCTCTGTGAAAATATTATGTCGTGCAAACAACTCAATATTCTTTTTATCTGTATAATGGCTGAGTGCCTCCGGTGTAGACGCAAGGTCAAGAAGACCTCTTGCCTTCGCCTCGTCGCGCCATTCTTGTGTATAGCCGTTGCCGTTGAAAATAATGCGCTTGTGCTTTTTGATAGTAGTTTTAATAATATCATTAAGTTCTGCCTTAAAGTCCTCTGCGTCTTTTGATTTCTCAAGCTTGTCGGCAAATTCCATCAGAACGTCTGCAACAATAGTGTTGAGAATAATGTTTGGACCTGAAATAGACAGTGACGCGCCGGGCATACGGAATTCAAATTTATTACCTGTAAATGCAAATGGCGACGTGCGGTTGCGGTCTGTGTTGTCTTTTGGGAAATTCGGCAGCGTATGTACGCCGATTTCCATATATGATGACTTCGCGCCGTCGTATGTCTTGCCTGTCTCAATAGCAGTCAGGATGTCTGTAAGCTCTGTACCCAGGAACATGGAAATAATTGCCGGTGGAGCTTCTGCAGCGCCGAGACGGTGGTCGTTGCCGGGCGTTGCAACTGATATACGAAGCAAATCCTGATTCTGGTCAACAGCCTTGATAACTGCGCACAAAAACAGCAAAAACTGTGCATTTTCAAACGGAGATGAACCGGGTTCAAGCAGATTCACACCTGTATCTGTGCAAAGCGACCAGTTGTTGTGTTTACCACTTCCTGCCACACTGCTGAACGGCTTTTCATGAAGCAGACAAACAAGTCCTTTTCTTTGTGCAACCTTTTTCATCACGTCCATCGTAATCTGGTTGTGGTCGGTTGCTTTATTTGTATCTGTGAAAATCGGCGCAAGCTCATGCTGTGCAGGAGCTGCCTCATTATGCTCTGTCTTGGCAAGAATTCCCAGCTTCCACAGCTCTTCGTTGAGAGTGTCCATGTAGTCTTTAACACGTGGCTTGATCGAGCCGAAATAATGGTCGTCAAGCTCCTGAGCTTTGGGTGGACGGCTTCCGAATAATGTTCTGCCTGTGAAAATAAGGTCGCGTCTTTGCTTGTACACTTCGTTGTCAATCAGGAAATACTCCTGCTCTGCACCGACTGTAACGTTTACTTGTCTTACGTTTGTAACACCGAACAGACGAACAATTCTGGTGGCCTGTTTGTTGATTGCTTCGATTGATTTAAGAAGCGGTGTTTTTTTATCTAAAGCTTCTCCACCAAATGAGCAAAAGACAGTGGGAATGCACAGAGTCTTTTCACGAATAAATGCATAAGACGTAGGATCCCATGCCGTGTATCCACGCGCCTCAAAGGTAGCACGAAGACCTCCCGATGGGAAGCTGGAAGCATCCGGCTCACCCTTTACAAGCTCTTTGCCTGAAAATTCCATAATAACGTGGCCATCGTCGACGGGAGAAATAAAACTGTCATGCTTTTCAGCGGTAATACCTGTCATCGGCTGGAACCAGTGCGTAAAGTGCGTCGCACCCTTTTCAATCGCCCAGTCCTTCATCGCATTTGCGACGATACCGGCAATATCTCCGGGCAGAGTCTTACCTTCGCTCATAGTCTTGCGAAGCGCTTTGTAGGTCTCTTTTGGCAGGCGTTCTCGCATAACACTGTCGTTGAAAACCATGCTGGCAAATATATCTGAAATTGTACTCAAAACATCATCTCCCGATTGATATGTATACCTTGGGAATGGTATTACAAGTTGCTGTAAAAGTCAAGAACAACTGCAATATCTGAGTTATTTTATTGACAAATACCATGTGAAAATGATACTATTTCACCCAGGTAAACTATTAATTCAGAAAGTTCTGGTGAATAATGAAAATGGCTAAAAAATATTGGAATGAAGAGATCGAGACTATGAAATATGAGGACATGCGGGCTCTTCAGTCAGAAAGGCTTGTAAAACAAGTCAAACACGTTTACGAGAACGTTCCTTATTACCGCGATCTGATGGATAAAAAGGGCGTTACTCCGGACGATATCAAAGGGATTGATGACCTTCACAAACTTCCTTTCCTTTCAAAAAGTGACTTGCGCGATGCTTACCCCTACGGTCTGCTTGCCGTACCGGTTAAGGATTGTGTAAGAATTCAGTCTACTTCAGGCACTACAGGCAAGAGAGTTGTTGCATTTTATACACAGCACGACGTTGATTTGTGGGAAGATTGTTGCGCTCGTGCGATTGTTGCTGTCGGCGGTGATGAAAATGACGTTTGCCAGGTTTGCTATGGCTACGGTCTTTTCACAGGAGGCCCCGGACTCAACGGTGGCTCACATAAGGTCGGCTGTCTTACGCTCCCAATGTCTTCAGGCAATACAGAGCGTCAGATTCAGTTTATGATGGACCTTGGCTCTACCATTATCTGCTGCACACCTTCATACGCGGCATATATCGGCGAGAGTCTTAAAGAAGCAGGCTTCAAGCCTGAGGACAACAAGCTTCGCGCAGGTATTTTCGGTGCCGAGCCATGGACCGAGGAAATGCGCCGCGATATCGAGGCGTCATTGGGCATCAAGGCATATGATATTTATGGTCTTACAGAGACCTCCGGCCCCGGCGTTGCATTTGAGTGCGAAGCGCAGGCAGGAATGCACATAAACGAAGATAATTTTATTGCGGAGATTATCGATCCTGACACAGGAGAGGTTCTTCCCGAGGGCAGCAAGGGCGAACTGGTATTTACTTCCATTACAAAAGAAGCCTTTCCTCTTCTTCGCTACCGCACACGCGATATCTGCGTTCTCACACGTGAAAAGTGTTCTTGCGGCAGAACACTCGTGAAAATGTCCAAACCTATGGGCAGAAGCGATGATATGCTCATCATCAGAGGTGTAAACGTATTCCCGTCACAGATTGAAGCTGTTCTTCTCAAAGAAGGTTACGCTCCGAATTACCAGATTGTGGTTGACAGAATCAACAACACCGACACACTTGACATTAACGTTGAGCTTCTTCCCGAGCAGTTCGGCGATACAGTCAAAGAGACTGCATCTTATGAAAAGAAGCTTACAGAGAGCATCAAAACTATGCTCGGTATCAATCCTAAAGTTCACTTACTTGCGCCTAAGTCTATCGCCCGCAGCGAAGGCAAGGCAGTAAGAGTTATTGACAAACGTAAATTACACTGATTTGACAGGAGGCGTGTTATGAATATTAAACAATTATCTATTTTCGTCGAAAACAAAGAAGGCAAACTCGGCATCGTTACTGACGTACTGGCAAAGGCCAACATTGATATGAGAGCTCTTTCTTTAGCTGATACTGCTGATTTTGGTATCATGCGTGTTATCGTTTCTGATGCAGACAAAGCTCGCGATATTCTGCTCGACAACCACATTCTGGCAAGAGTAAATCACGTTATCGCTGTTGCTATTCCAGATGAGCCGGGTAGTTTGTCAAAGATGATCAACGCTTTGAGCAATAGTGGCGTCAACATCGAATATCTGTATGCTTTCAATAAAACATACAATAATCTCGTTTGTTTTGTTGTACGAGTTGATTACAATGACAAAGCATGCCACGTACTGACATCAAATGGATTTAAGGTTCTGTGCAGCGAAGAGCTTGAGCTTGTGTAAGATGACTTAAGAATAATAAAAAGTCCCGGGTCGGATTTCCCGGGACTTTTTTTGTTAACCATTTTTACATTTTAAAGCAAAATTATATTATTTTCACGGCACGTATCTACCATATCCTCCGGCCATACAGATACCTGTACTTCGCCGATGTGAGCCTTGCTGAGGAGCACCAGACAAAGTCTTGACTGGCCGATACCACCGCCGATTGTCAGCGGATATGTACCTGAGGCAACAGCTTTGTGATAAGGAAAACTCATACGATGTTGCTGCGCGCTTATTTCAAGCTGGTGTGCAAGAGAAGCGGAATCTACACGGATACCCATAGAAGACAGCTCAACTGCGCAGCCTAAGACGTCATGCCACATGAAAAGGTCACCATTTAAAGACCAGTCATCATAGTCAGGAGCTCTGCCGTCGTGACGTTTGCCCGATTTGAGTGCTCCGCCGATTTGCATTATAAATACTGTCTTGTGAAGCTTTGTGATGGCATTTTCACGCTCTTTGGCAGTAAAATCAGGATACATGTCTTCCAGTTCCTGGGTTGTGATAAAGAATACTTCCTTTTCACTTACAAAAGAAAGCTGAGGATAAGCTGCTGTCAGAATCCGGCAAGTCTCGTTGATAGCAAGCGCAATACGGCGAACTGTTTCTTTAAGATAATCGAGCGTTCTGTCCTGCTTTGTGATTACAGCTTCCCAGTCCCATTGATCAACGAACACAGAATGGAGATTGTCAACGTCGTCATCGCGGCGGATGGCGTTCATGTCTGTATATATTCCCTCACCCGGATTGTAACCATATTTTGCCAATGCAGCACGCTTCCATTTTGCCAGAGACTGGACAATCTCAACTTCAGTATCTTCCTGCTCTTTGAGCGTAAAGTTAACCTTTCTCTCAACGCCGTTGAGGTCGTCGTTGATACCGCTTGCTTTCGTAACGATAAGCGGAGCTGTGACGCGGTCCAGGTTAAGAGCTTTTGCGAGCTTTACCTGAAACGTATCTTTGATGAGCTTTATTGCTCTTTGTGTGTCGCGCTGCGTAAGTGCAGAGGCATAATCTTTTGGTAAAGTAAGTCTTTTCATCGTATGCTACCTACTGTTCTTGGGTAAAGAATTACGTCACGGATATTTGTCATGCCTGTTACGTACATAATGATTCTTTCAAAACCGAGGCCGAATCCACTGTGAGGCACGCTGCCGAATTTACGAAGATCGATATAGTCAGCGTACTCGTCGATGTTCATATTGCGGTCTTTCATCGCCTGAAGAAGCTTGTCGTAGTCAGCTTCACGCTCGCTGCAGCCGATAATCTCGCCAACGCCCGGAACGAGCAGGTCTGTTGCTGCAACAGTCTTTCCGTCGGGATTTTGTTTCATATAGAAAGACTTGATTTCCTTCGGATAGTTTGTGATGAAAACAGGCTTGTTGAATACTTCTTCTGTGATATATCTTTCATGCTCTGTCTGAAGGTCAGCACCCCAGTAAACGGGATACTGGAATTTTTTACCGGATTCCTGAAGCATCTTTACTGCGTCTGTGTAATCAAGCACAGCAAATTCGTTGTTGATAAGATTGTTGAGCTTGTCGATGAGGCCCTTATTATTTTCCGGAATTCTCTCGTTAAAGAAGTTAATCTCCTCAGCGCATTTTTCAAGAACATCTCTTACAACATATTTAATCATATCTTCTGCAATTTCAATGATATCGGGAAGCTCTGCAAAAGCAACTTCAGGCTCAACGTGCCAGAATTCGGCAACGTGTCTTGGAGTATTGCTGTTTTCCGCACGGAAGCTCGGTCCGAATGTGTAAATCTTGCCCATCGCCATAGCGGCTACTTCGCCTTCGAGCTGACCCGAAACGCTCAAAGATGCGTGCTTTCCGAAGAAGTCGTCTGCGTAATATTCGTCGCTGTTTTTATATTTATCGCTGTAACCGATTGTCGTTACGGTAAAAGTCTCGCCCGCGCCTTCGCAGTCACTGCCTGTCAGGAGTGGTGAGTTGATATATACATAGTTGTTTTTCTGGAAATATGTGTGAATTGAGTCAGCCATTACTGATCTTACTCTCAGAACTGCGTTGAAAATGTTTGTTCTGACACGAAGATGTGGCATTGTTCTTAAAAATTCAAGTGAGTGTCTCTTCTTCTGGAGCGGATAGTCAGCCGGTGATTTGCCGAGCAAAGTAACCTCTGTAGCGTTAATCTCGTTTACGCCGTTTCTGCCTTCAACTGCTGTGCCGACTACTTTTACAGACGCGCCGAGCTTGAGTGCCTCGTCATCTACTGTGAGTCCTGCCTTGTCAATAACTACCTGAATATGGCTAAGAGACGTACCGTCATTCAGTTCAAAAAATGCCATGTTTTTTGAATCTCTTGCCGTTCTTACCCATCCACAAACTGTAACTTCTTTGCCTGTGTAATCTTTGTTTTCTCTTACAATCTTAATGTCCAGATGTTTCATTTTTTGCCTCCTGAATATAAAAAATGCATAGCTTGCTTCCTGCCTAATAGGACGCTTGCTATGCTCACGCGGTACCACCTATTTTGCCTTGCCACATTATGGCCGGCCACTCTTACGGATCTTTTCAATCCTTTTTACTTAACGCGTAAATCACGGCTTCCCTAATAAAAGTGCTCTTCGTTCAGGTCGCGGCTCCGGAGTGTTATTCGTGAAAATTCATTCTGCGCAGCTCTCACCATCCTGCGCTCGCTTTGAGTGATAAGTCTCAGTACTTCTCTCCATCATTGCCTTTGATAGTATTATTTATTTTTACCGTGAAAGTATACCGCGGTGAAAAAATATTGTCAACCCTGTCGGTGTTTGATTTTCACCTGTTGTATGATAGAATACAGTATATTCTTTTTTCTGAGGAGGACCTATGAAAATTTTCAGAACTGTTATATTGTTAGCGCTGTGCGCTATTATGGTTTTACCATTTGCGGGATGCAAGGATGATTCCAATCTCTGGGAAATCTCCCCCGATGACTGTGACCCATTTCTTTCCAGCCCACCGCCTGTTGTAGACGGAGATGATGAGTCTTTAATAAAAAGAATGCTCTACGAGGCACAGGTTATTACAGATTTTGCCAGGGACAATGAATTCCGGTACGGCAATGCAAAGATCAATCCAGCCGTAAACTGGGAACACCTGAGCGTAGAACAAGCTATCGACCCGAGTGAAAGAATCGTTTCATGCGACAGACTTGTCAGCTGGATACTTTGCAGATCAGGTTTTACAGATTACCAGCCTTTCTTCTACGGCGGTGACATGATGGCAATTTTTGACGCTTGCAACTTTGAAAGAATTACAAGTGTTGAAAACTTAAGAGCAGGAGATATCGTCTTTATCGATACAAACGGTCTGCCCGGCGACGACCACGTATTCCTCTGCGCCAGCAAGAATCTCGGCGGCAACGTCTACCTTCGCTACGATCACGGCAGTGATGCAAGAATCCAGTGCAACAAAGGCACTGAAGTCACAGCCGGCCAGCAGCCTTTTAAGGAGGAAATAACCGGTTTCCTTTTTGCTTACAGACCAAATGCTGACCATATGCCTGAAAAGAAGCCGGCTACGCCGATTCCGACTTTAGAGCCGACTGCAGCTCCAACAAAGAAGCCCGACAATATTGTTGAAATTAACGTACCAAACCTTCCGACAGCGCAGGATTTCTTTGCGGGCGGATATAAAAAGTTTGTTCTGCTTGTCACTTCAGAAGAAGGCCTGTCAATCGGAAGCCACGACCTTAGTAAATATGGAAAAATTATCCTTTCATACGGCGCCGATCCGAATGCAGATATAAGCACGCACAAAGTACACCTCAGGGATTCTTCCGGTAACATCGTTGCCTCTGGCACGCTTACAAGAAGTAATGGTGAATTCTGGTCCTTTGGCACGAGAAATGTAGAATTGACTATCGATTCTTCGTACAGCGGCGAGCTTTTCATTGGCAAAGACTCCCCTGCGCACAACATCGCAGTCAGTGAAATTTATTTTGAATTAAAATGAATACTTACAATTTCGCTGTCGCTTCCGACTCTCACAGGAGGCCCCCACGTGCCGATACCTGAGGAAACAACAATCTGTGTCCCGCCTTCTTCGCGATACAGTCCGTAGTCCACAGTGTACATAGCACCCGTGATAAGGCTTCCGGGAAATACCTGTCCGTGGTGAGTATGTCCCGACAGTACAAGATCAACCTCGCCGTTATATTCGCTGATAGCAGCCGGGTTGTGGTCCATAACAATTATTGGAAGAGTTTCGTCTGCGCCCTCTAAAACGGCCGACAGACTCTTCCTTTTCATATCATCATATTTTCCGATAGGAGAGCCATCAAGCCTTCCCACAAGCGTGAAAAGGTTGTCAATCTCAACATATTCATCATTAAGGAGCGTAATATTGCACTTTTCAAAAAAATCCATCATTTGAGGCAGACTCTCCCCTGCATCGTGGTTTCCAAGGCACGCATACACGCCATATTCTGACGAAATGCCACGCAGCGTTTCAGCCGCCTTTTCACTATTATATATACAATTAAAATCAGTATTGAAAAAGTCACCTGCTATGCACACAACGTCAGGGTCCCGGCTGTTTATCTCATCTACAATGTCAGCCAGGCGCGCCTCAGACCTTGCCGAGCCAAGATGAAGGTCTGTAATCAGCACGAGATTCAAATCCCGGTTCATCTGCCTGCCCTCAAGCTCAATATTGTACGAAGCGTGTTTGATATTATTTGCATGTATAAGGCCGTAAGTGACTGTTACAGTGGTGAAAAGAAGCACTACGATCACGCTGACCATGCGCACATTCGGTTCAAGCGGCCATTTTACAACCTTGAAAAGTCTCAGTATAAGCAGCACTAAGTCAGATAAAATAACAAAAATCAGCAGATATAAGAATATTCCCATCCAATACGAGCTGATAACGTCAGTTACACGTGCAATGCCGCGGCTAAGAGGCATAAAAGCGCCGACAAAGCCCAGTATCATTATCACTGCCATTGCCATGAAAAAAACGAAGAATGGCCAGAAACGCATGTTTGGCAGAAAATAGTTTGCGCACTGGAAAATACGTCTTGCGAGATAATAATTCGCGCCGCCGATAAATGATAATAATGTTATAAATACAATTGCTGTTATTATTATGTGCATATTTGCTTCTTTCTTTTGAAGAAAAACCTCAGCACACGATGACGCGCGCTGAGGTTTGTGTTGATTGTAATAAATTGGTTATTATTTGCCGGTAAGCTTCTTATAGCGGTTATAAGCATCTTCCCATGCATCAACGTCTGCCGGAACGTATTCCTCAATCGGGAATGAGTTGCGGACAACTTCTCTTGCTTCAGCAAGATCCTTGATCTCGCCCATTGCAATAAGCTGTGTTACGAGGTTACCTACTGCTGTAGCTTCGATAGGACCTGCATAAACAGGACGATTGATAGCATTTGCTGTAAACTGGCTGAGTACTTTGTTCTTGCAGCCACCACCTACGATATGAAGCGCCGGAATCTTGTAGCCTACAATCTTCTCAAGACCCTCGATTGACTCTCTGTACTTGAGTGCAAGACCTTCCATAACAAGACGGAGAATCTCACCTTTTGTCTCAGGAACTGCCTGATTTGTTCTGCGGCAATAATCCTGAATCTTGATAGGCATATTGTTCGGTTCGAAGAACGTAGGATCGTCTACGTCGATAACAGCGGCGAACGGAGCTGCTTCTTCGCATGCAGCATCAAGTTCGTTAAATGAAACTGTCTCACCAAGCTTTTCCCAGTGACGTTTGCACTCTTGCTGAATCCACAGACCCATAATGTTCTTAAGGAGTCTTACTGTATTGTTGATACCGCCTTCGTTTGTGTAGTTAAGCTCGCGGATTGTATCGTTGATGATAGGTTTGTCGAGCTCAACGCCGAGAAGTGACCATGTACCACTGCTCAAGTAAGCACTCTTTGTATCATAGAATGGTACTGAAACAACAGCTGAACCTGTGTCATGTTCTGCAACACCGATAACAGGGATTGATTTTACACCAAGTTCATTGCAAATGCCTTCTGAAAGATTACCAACTTTTGTACCTGCAGGAATAACTTCAGGTAAGATATCTGTATTGAATTTAGGACAAATCTCCTTGATGAGATCGTATGCCCACTCGCCCTTCACAGGGTTGTAAAGCTGTGATGTGCTTGTGATTGTGTATTCACATTTCTTTTCACCTGTAAGGAAATAGTTGAAAAGGTCAGGAATAAAGAGCATGCAGTCTGCATCTTTGAGAAGAACGCTGTCAGCTTCGTTAAGAGCGAGGAGCTGATAAAGTGTATTGAACTTCTGGAAAGCAATACCTGTAATCTCGTAAATCTTCTCTGCCGGAACGCGAAGGCATGCTTTTTCGATCATACCGTCTGTTCTGCTGTCTCTGTAATGAATAGGATTGCCCAGCAGCTGTCCGTCTTTGGAAAGCAAACCGAAGTCAACGCCCCAGGTATCAATACCAATAGATGCAATATCACTGTCGCCACCCTGGTAAGCTTTGAGAATACCTCTTTTGAGCTCCAGGAAGAGTCTGAGGAAGTCCCATGTGAAAACGTCGTTCATATAAACAGGGTCGCTTGCAAATCTGTGAACCTCTTTAAGTGAAAGAATTTTGTTTTCATATGTGCCTACGATAGCTCTGCCGCTGCTTGCACCGTAGTCAAATGCCAGTATCTTCATTGAAATAACCTCCGTTATCTTCTTATAAGTCTAATCAAATCATATAGGCTTTGCGTTAGCAAGTAAGTACTTCTCTGCTTCAGCGCTCCAGAGCATGTTGTGACGCTGACAAATCTCGTAAAGACCCTTGCAGATGTCGCACTTTTCAGCGAGTGTCTCAAGATCAGCAATAGCTGTGAGCGGGAAGTCGATGTTTGAGTATACGAGCTTCTTGCCGCCGGGGATCTTAGGCAGGTTGAGAACTGTATCAACTACGCAGTTAAGACCACCGATGTGAGTAATCATAGAAGCTGTATTGAGCTTGCCTTTGCTCATCATATCGAGAGCTTCGATCATATCATCTGTGTTACCACCACTTGTACCAACAACGTGTGTGGAAGCGTAGTGAACGTTGTAGAAGTTGAATTCAGCGCTGAATGCTGTATTGGAAGGACCTGCAAAGAAGTTGAGACATCCGTCTTTACCAAGAAGTCTGTCGCCCATCTCAACAACAGGCCTAACAGGTGCAAATACCATAACGTCATCAAAACCTTTGTTATCCGTAAGGCTCATAATGTATTCTTCAGCATTCTCTGTTGTAGCAGTATTAACGTAAACGAGCTTAACACCGTTTGCAGCAGCATCTTCTACTGTATAAATTGAAGCAGCTCTCTTAAGTCTTGCCTCGTCAATATCTGTAACAACGAGAAGAGAAGGTCTTCTGTCACAGTGAATAGCATAGTCGATAGCACCGATACCCATCGGGCCAACGCCTGCAAGAATAGCCATATTACCGCCCTCAACGATACCCATATCATGAACGTATGAGCCTTGCTTTGTATGATACATAGCATGGAAAGTACCGATAATACATGACATAGGTTCTGCAACTGAGCCATAGAAGAATGCTTCATTTGAATAATCAAGTAAGCAGTTCATTTCCATAACACAGCTTGGAATAATTACGTATTGTGAGTCGCCGCCGATATATTCAAAAGAATAACCGGGAGCATCCCATGTACCTTTATAGTTAAGAGCCGGCTGAATTGAAAACTTTTGGCCTGCCTTGAATTTATCTGCCCATTTAGCACCAACTTCAACGATTTCACCGCAGAACTCATGACCAACAATAACAGGTTTCTCTGCTACGTTGTTGGGAACTCTCTTATGAGCTGCTCCCTGTTGAGCTGCTTTGTATGTTGACATACAAACACTGTCAGAAACGATGCGAGCAAGAATCTCATCATCTTTAATTGCAGGAAGTTCTATTTCCTCAAGTCTTAAATCATTTACTCCGTGTAAACGTACCGCTTTAGTTTTCATCAAAAATCCTCCTTGATTTTAAAATCAGTTTAAATTGTATCATATAACCGCCTAAATGCAAGCAAAATGTATCTTGCATGCGGATTATAACATTTTTTATACAAAGCCGAAAAATTCCAGAATAGCTCTTACAAGCAACTTAAACCAACCGGCTTTTTCCATGCTCTCGCTCGTGATAACCTTCACGCGGCCGAGCTCCTCTCCGTCAAGCGAGTAAATAATCTCGCCCACCTCCGTACCTGCCTCTATCGGCGCGACAAGTTCTTTGTTGATAACAATCTTGCGTTGAACACGTTCGAAATCATTTACGTTAAGAATCGCTGAAAACTCGCCGAGTGTCTCAGTGTTTATTCTCGTCTCCTCGCCTTTTTTGATATCAACCTTGCGCACAAAAGTGCCGCTGACTTCTATCTTGCGGTATTCGAAATTCTCGACACCGTATTCAAGTAAAAAGCGTGTCTCGGCAGCTCTGTAATTCTGGTCAAGACAGCCCAGAACAACGGCAGCTACGCGCGAGCCATCCTTCTGTACAGTACCTACCATTGAATATCCGTCTTCTTTAGAAGAACCAATCAGAAGTCCGTCACTCTGTGAAAAGAACTTGTTTCTTGTAAGATTGTTGGCAGATACCATCTCTGTATAACTGCCATCTGTTGTCTTATGTTCGAATTTGCCATATGTAAGTCTGGTATAATTTGTAATCTCGGGATGTTTACTGAGAAGATTGTATGAAAGTATCGCAAGGTCGTGAGCCGTAGTGTACTGTCCATCAACTGTCACACCTGAACAATCCGCAAAATATGAATCATTCATGCCCATTTCTTTAGCTTTTGCATTCATATGAGCAACAAAATTGCTCTCACTTCCGCTGACATATTCTGCCAGTACGTACGCAGCATCTACCGCAGACGCGATTGACACGGCTGTAAGAGCCTGTTCTATTGTAATCTGTTCTCTCTTGTATCCGTCAAGATATACTGTAGCTCTGCCTCTTGCGGCAAGCTGTGCGTTGACAGATACAGGAATAAGGGTCTGGAGATTGTCACCCTTGCTTACCATATGTTCTAAAGCAAGATACATCGTCATGAGCTTCGTAATATTACCAACCTCAATCTTTGCATCGGGATTCTTTGTCTCGACAATAGTACCCGTGCTGATCTCGACGATTGCATATGACTTGCAATTGAGGGTCTCGCGGTTTGCAGCCTGATAATAGCCCTTCGCAACTTCTGCAGTATAATCTGCCTGTACTGCCCATGACAGCAACATCGACCACATAACGGCAATCAACGTTATAAAAGCGATCAATCTCTTGTATGATTTTCTTCTGAACATCTTACTTCTCCTCCTGCAGGATTGTGCTGTATAAAGTTCTTATATAATAAAAGTCTTCTTCAAAAACTTGTCTTAAATCATGATTGTAAATCTGGCTTGCCGGATGATACAATGGAACAAGTATGCTGTCAGCATCACCGATTCTGATATTCTGCGCTTTTCCATGACAAGCACTTACTGACATTATAGCACATTTTTTTAACAATAGTATAGCCTTGAGAGAAACATTTCCGAGTGTAATAATGAGTGCAGGTCTGATTGTCTCAATCTCGTGTTTAAGCCAGTCAAGACCATATATAATCTCCTGACTTTTTACCGGTCTGTTTTTAAGAGTCCCCGGTCTGCTGCCATTTGCAGCCAGCCTGTATTTTACAGTATTTGTAATATATAAATCATCGCGTGCGATGCCTGTTTTTTCAAGAATCTCGTCGAGAATCGCGCCGGCTTTTCCTGAAAATGGTTTGCCACATCTGACTTCATCTTTGCCCGGTGCTTCGCCTATCAGAATAACCTTTGAAGTAGCGGCGCCGTCTGCATAAACAAACGACAAACCGCATCCACGTATTTCCTCCCATAATCCGGCATCCTCCTGAACTCTTTGTGTTACCAGATTCTTGTAATACTCATTGTTTATTTCAATGTCTGTAGCTTTTCCCATACGTTTTTAAGGTCCTTCCACATTGTGATTTTTTTTGAAGGGTCGCGCAAGAGCGCAGCCGGATGATATGTGCCGGTGAAAAGAACGCCTCCGCGTTCAATCCATCTGCCTCGTACGGAAGTAATCTTCGCGTCTTTTCCGATCATCGATGTTGACGCGACACTGCCGAGGCAAACAATAATTTTCGGCTTTATCAGCTTGAATTGTTCTCTTAAAAAAGGCATACATGCTTCGCACTCTTCGGCAAGCGGATTCCTGTTCTGAGGCGGACGGCATTTGACAATATTTGCTATATAAAAATCCTCCTCATTAAATCCCGTGGATTCGAGCGCCATATCAAGAAGTTTTCCTGCTTGTCCGACAAAAGGAACTCCCTGCGCATCCTCGTTTGCACCCGGACCTTCGCCCACGAACAGAATAGGCGCATTCTTGTTTCCTCTGCCCACAACAACGTTCGTCCTGCCTTCAGCAAGCGGACATCTGTGACATTCTGAAATTGCTTTTTCTAATTCTATCCAATTCATAACCGGTGAAAAGCCCCTTTACTTTTCAAACGTAAATTCTTCCCATGGGATATTTACCTTTGCTTTATTTGTTATTATATCATCTACGTGAGTAAGAAGCGGAAAGTCTTTTAAGTCAAGGACTCCATTTTGCGCGGCAATTCTGACTGCACGCGCGACTCTGACAGCCACGACAAGAGACTCCAAAGTAACGCCTTTGAGTTCTTTTTTTGCTTCATCAATATCCATTCCTCTGCCAAGAAGTATACCAATCAGGCGTGTTCTGCCGCCATATACTGTAACGTACAAGTCGCCTGCGCCGACAACGAGATTTTCAATATCGCCCGCACCCTGGTACTGAAGCAATCTGTACATTTCCTTGACGCCCTGACCGAAAGCGGCCGCCTGCGAGTTGAAATGCAGTTCGCTGTCAATGCCAAATTCTTTTTGATTTATGCCTATTGTCAGTGCGATACCGAGTGCATATCCGTTTTTGAGTGCAACAGCGCTCTCTATTCCCGTAATATCTGTAGATAAACTTATATGATAATAGTCAGTCGCCATTATTTCCTTAAGTTTCCTCAGGATTTGCATATCCTCTCCGCAAAAAGCAACTTCTGTTTGATCGTGTGCTACAAGCTCGTAGCTCGTGCAAGGCCCACCAATAGCATTAAGCGACAGCTTCTTACCTTTTTCTGCCAGTGATTGTTTCCATAAAGCGGGATACGTAATGAGCTTTCCGTCTTCAGTATCCATAAGACCTTTTGTAACAGTAAGCACCGGCACGTTTTCAGGAATTCTCGGCAGGATCTCCTTCGCAAACCACTCTACACCAAAGCTCGACACGCCGCCGATTATCATATCAGCGCCTTCTATTGCCTTATCTACTTCCTCAATCCAGAAATATTCAATACCTGCCGGAAAGTCTTTCGTAAACTTAGGATGTCTGTTTGTCTTTTTACAAGTTTCTATAATTTCGCGGTCAAGATGCGTACCTACAAGGCGTACCGTGTTTCCATTTTCACGGGCAGGAAAAGCAAGTGCGCTTCCCATCATGCCCGAACCGATAATAACAACTGTTGCCATTTAATTTCCTCTCTTTTTATTGCATTGCTGCAAGATATTCTTCTAAGCACATGCCGGATTCAAATATTTCTGCGGCAATTTCCTTGCCTACGTAGCGATAATGCCACGGCTCGTAAATGATGCCCGTAATATCCGTCTTTCCGTTGGGATATCTCAGAATAAAGCCGTATTTCCAGCTGTTTGCCATAAGCCACTTCTGCGTGTCGGTGTTTGCCTGGGCAGAATTCCTGCCCGGATGGTCTTTGTCAACGATATCAAGCGCAAGTCCGAGCTCGTGTTCGCTTGTTCCGGGCACTGCAGTCGCCTTACCTGCCTGTTTGCCTGCCATTTTCCGTGAAAAGCCCGCTTTGAGATAGCTGTCAACTGCGCCGAGATATAATCTCGTCTGAAGCTGGAAACTTCTGTAAGCATAATCGATATTATACGTATGACCCGCCTCAAGGCACGCGTCCAACATATCCATCAGATCGTCGTAACACATCGCATGAACATATTTGCCACCACCGATACTCACAAGTGGAGGATCGTATCCTTCCGGCTTGTAATTCCAGGGATTTACAAGAATTATCTGCGCGCCATCAGTGCCAAAACAACATTCCTTGCCATCAATTACATGCTTGCCTGTTGCAAGCGTCCCGTCTTCCAGAAAATAGTAATATTTTCCTGCCTGCTCTACCCATCCTGTGAGAATAGGTTTGGTTTCAGGAGTCCCGGTCGGCATAATGTCGGTCGGGCTTGCCGGAGTATTAACAGGGTCCTTAACTGGAGCCTTATCCGGCGCCGCACACCCGGTGAAAAGCATCATTACAGCCAGGAACAGAAAAACGATTTTCTTCATATACTCTTAAGAGCCTCCTCCATAACAGGCCTGATAACTTCTGCCATACGCAGGAAACCAATATCGTTTGGATGAATCGTATCTACCATACACATATTTCTGTCTTTTGTGCCAAAATATGTCTCGCCGTCAATGAAATATACGTTTTTGTCACCTGCCGCAACAGCGTCATTATACGTTTTTAAAACAACTTCGCGTCTTGCAATTTCCTTTTCACCATATATTTCATACGGACGTGTCATCATAATAATCGGCAGATCCGGGTGTTTTTCCCTGATTATGTCAAAAAATGGTTTATGTGTACGAGCAAGGTCTTCAGGTGTCGGCGCATTGTGGTCGTAATCATAAACAAACACGCTCATATCAAGGGAAGCAATAAAATCAGCTATTTCCGTCTCGCCTTTTGCCGAGCCGGAGAAACCAAAATTGTAATAATCAAAGTCAAACCATCTCGACAAAATTGCCGAATATACATTCGTAACGTTGCAACAGCAGCCGCCCTCTGTGATTGATGAGCCATAAAACACCACAGGTTTTTCATATTTGTACGGTGTAGGCTCAAGCACCTTTGCACCGTCATCTACAGATATTTCCACAGTATCGATATGCTCATTTCTTGGAAGATAAAGCGTAACCTGCTCCATCTCGGAGGACTTAATAAAAGTAGTCTCAGCTTCTTTTACACCATAATCAGCAGGTGCCACAAGGCCGGCATATCTGCAATTATCGCGCTCGCCTATCATTACCTGGCCGGACTGGCTGGCATAAATTGACATTCCGCGGTCAACGGACATCGTTTTGTACGTAATTCTGATATTTACATTGACAGAATCTGTCTTGAAGGCCACTCTGACGCCTACACTTCTGCGTCCTAAATATTCAAGATGCGGAACCTGCTTAATAACCTCTTCAGGCAAGCGCTCTAAAGATTGTCTTTCTTCAAAAAAAGGTACTCCGAATACTTTTATTGGTTTGTCATAACACGTGTATTTTTCCATTTTCCACCATTCCTTCTGTGCAATTCCTCTGTTGCAAGGAAAAATTTTTCTACAGTTTTATTTTCCGGATAGAATTCCACAAATTCTCCATCAAGAAACGTATAGAAGCGACTCAAATCTGTGCACATTCCATATGTTGGCAATGTTTTTATACCGATATGGAATGAAAACGCCTCTGAATTTTTCGTTCCTGTATACGTAAGCCCCGTCCGGTCGAGCCTCAGGGTGCCTTCCCCTACAATAGCAGATGTTGCCTGGTTTTTCAACAGTTCATATTCCGGCAAAACGCCGAGTGATACTTTTTCTTCCAGTACAAAATTCTCGTTTTGTATTTCCTTGCGGATTATTTCTCTTTGCATATTGAACCATTCTGTCTGCGTCTGCGGTATCACGCACGTTTCGTCAAAAGGCACCATCTCGTATGTATCTCTTATCGTGGCACCGTTGCCGCACTCTTTACAAAAAATGGTGTTTCCTTTTGTTGCCATTGTGTGCTGACGGCCGCATTTCGGACACCAGAAAAGCAGATTTTCAAGGTCTTCTGCCCCGTTTTCACCGATATCATAATGATATTGACGTTCTTTATTCCAAGCATAATCATCATGGTAAATTTTGTCATTTATAATAGCCTCTATCTCTTCGGGCTCAAGATTTTCAAGCTCGTCAGCGGTGAAAAGTCTGTCAAATTCTACCTCTATCCTGCCACATCTGTCCCTGAGGTTGTATTTCGGGCTGGTCAGGTAGCCGCCTTTGATTACGCTGTAATACACAGGCACTTTATTGTGTTTAAGAAGCTTGCCGGTACCAATCGCGACCGGCTGATTTGCGCCGGAAATCGAGCTCATCCCCTCCGGGAAAATGCACACGTGCCCGCCGTCTTTTAAAACGCGGCTAATCTCTTTTACGGTATATAAATCCGGGATAAAGTTACGCTTCGGAATAACCCTCAGGAGCTTGAATACGAATGCAAGATGTGACCTGTGAAATTCATTATACCCAGCCACATAGTTCATCTTGAGTGGCAGAAGTGGCACTCCTGTGAAAATATAATCGAGTCTAGATGCGTGATTGCTGATGAAAAAAAACGGTCCTTTTTCTTTACGAAAATCTGTTTTAAATGTGTAGTGTACGTTATACTTTTTGTACATAAAAAGCTTCCATACAGTGCCAAGTATGTTATACATAACATTCGGCCTTTTGATTTTTCTGGAGTGAATCTCTTCTTTTACTGTTATTTTGTTTTTTGACATTGTTTTTCTCCGTTCATAACTGCTGTTGTAATTATAGAGGATACACGGTTGCTTTTCAATGATAATATAAAAAAAAGACCGGGTAAACCGGTCCTGTAAATCAACAAATTGCAAATCAGATATTCAGATCGTCAACAATATCGAGGAGGTCACAAAGCTGCTTTGTATAATGTGCGACAACTTCCGGTCCTTCTTTTCTGCGGATGCTTCTACGCAGGATACGTGTATAGCCGACAACCCAATCCTTGTAATCGCGGAGTTCGCCTTTTTTTACTTTGATTGAATGTATATGCTTAAGGGTGTCAACAAAATAATCAACATACGTCGAAATATCGTCCGGATTTGCTATCATGTGCTTGGAAATAGACTTTGCATCATATACCTCATGCGATACATTATGCATGCCCGGATTGGCTTTTTTTATATCAAGTACTTCCTTTTTATCGGTAATTGTTTTTGTTACATTAGACTTCATGTTTTGTCTCTTTAAGTAAAAGTTATAAAATAATCAGTAAGTATTACGCCTACTTTTAGCCATAATGTATAAATTGTAACAGATGGAATTATGTTGTCAAACTGTTTCAAACACTATGGCAAACAGATTTAATCCAGCGTAACGACAGTCCCCTCAAGCCTTGATTTTTCAGCCGCAAAAACAATTTTATGATTCTTTACAGATATCGAAATGTTGGAATATTTGCTATCATCGTGGGTGCATAATATTTCGTAAAAAGAATTCATTATTCCCGTATCACCACCGCCGTGGCCGGCAATAATCGAGTCTCCCCTGACTATGTCATCAACAGAAATCGTCGTCTTCGTCTGTGTAATCAAATCGCTGAAAACAATCTGTGGATTGTCCATATCCGCGGTCAGTTCACCTTTAGTACCCATAATACGGATTTTTCTGCCACCCAGATTAAATGCACTCATCGTAAAAGTCACGATTATGTCATCTTCAAACTCCATATTGACTATCTGATGGTCAACAACGTCATTATCGCACAGAAAAACGCATCTGCCATAATTTGTCTCTGCAAGAGCAGCAGCGACTGTATCATCGTCAGCCCTCTCGTGCATTTTTGTAGCAGATCCTCGGAACCAGTTGCCGTCTTCTCTTTCAATATATAACTTCTTTGCGCTGTATACGCACGTATCTATATGCGGGCAGCCGTCGAAACATCTTTGAGTCGCACCTTCAGGCGCATTTTCTTTGGTGAAAAAGCTCAGGTAGCCGAAGCTCTGTACACGCTTGCAATCTTTGCCTACAAGCCACTGTAGAATATCCAGATCATGGCAGGATTTCTGAAGCAGCATAAATGAAGAACGCTCTGAATTGCCCCAATTGCCCCTTACAAAACTATGGCTCTGATGTACGTTTCCCACACCTTCTGTGTGCTGTATATTCATAATTCTGCCGAGTTTGCCATCATCAATGATTTTCTTAAGTGCCAGAAAGAATGGTGTGTAACGAAGCACGTGACAGACAAGCACGCACACGCCCTTTTCACGCGCCAGGGCTTCTATTTTCTCACATTCTTCAGGGACAGGAGAGACAGGTTTTTCCAATAAAAGGTCGTATCCCTGCTCTATTGCCGCCATCGCAGGCAGAAAGTGATCACGGTCCATCGTAGCGATAATCGCAGCGTCTGCAATCTTTCCCAAAGCAAGAAGCGGCTCCCAACTGTCAAAACACATATCCTCCGGTATATTGTGATTTTTTGCAATATATCTGCGGCGTGATTCAATTGGCTCTGCCACAGCCACAAGTTCAAACTTTCCGATATTTTTGCCGATGTTGGCGTATGTATTCCCACGGTTGCCACCGCCGATCAATATAAGCTTTTTCTTTTCCATGCTCTGCCTCCACATAATTTTCAGCATTTTTTCATGCTTTTTATGATAAAACATCTTCCATAAATTGTAAATTATATTTTGCTGCCAATATTCTCAAAGGTATGGGCGGCAGTTTTTCAATAAAAAGCGTTCTGCCTGCAATATTCCCTGATGATCCTTCTCTTGATTATCATAATCTTGACCAGATACACAACGGCTCGGAGGCTATGAACATTTTCCCTGAAATAAAAAACATGCCACCTGAAGATCAACAGATGGCACGATATAATTTGCTTAAATATTGCGAACTTGATACTTACGCAATGGTGAAAATCTGGGAAGAACTTATCTTATCTATAATAACATGACCTATAATAAGCAATCACCCTGCCGTATAAGCGACAGGGTGAATTTTTTTATATCATCTTGTATTATTACATGAGCTTCAGATATAATTCTTTGATCTCTGCTACGCTTGTGTCGCGTGGGTTGCCCGGGCGGCAAGCGTCGTCATATGCAGACTGAGCGAGGAAGTCGATATCCTCTGCCTTTACGATTTCTTTAAGGTCAGCCGGTATGCCTACGTCAACAGAAAGCTGCTTTACTGCATCGATAGCTGCTTTGCGTGCTTCGTCGAGTGACATTTCATCTACACCGCACACGCCCATTGCTTTTGCGATGTTACGATACTTTTCACCTGTAGCAGGTGCGTTGTATTCCATAACTGTCGGCAGAATGATAGCGTTTGCAACACCGTGTGGTGTGTCATATACTGCGCCCAGCGGGTGTGCCATTGAGTGAACGATGCCAAGGCCTACGTTTGAGAAGCCCATGCCAGCGATATACTGACCAAGAGCCATGCCTTCACGGCCTTCGTCTGTGTTGGCAACAGCGCCACGCAGGCTCTTTGCGATAAGCTCAATTGCCTTGAGGTGGAACATATCGCTCATTTCCCATGCGCCTAATGTGATATAGCCCTCGATTGCATGTGTAAGAGCGTC
>JAZQDE010000050.1:0-28923 GCA_045546695.1 Clostridia bacterium
CGGTTGCGTCCCTGGGTGTTGCATGTCATGAGGCAGGTCACGCAGTTCAGCACGAGTGCAGCTACGTTCCGTACAGACTAAGAAGTCTTTTTGTGCCTGTCGCAAACATCGGAACAAGCCTTTCATGGATTGTAATCATACTTGGTATCGTATTGAGTATTCCTCAACTTACCACTCTGGGCGTTGTGTTTTTCAGCTTCGGAGCTATTTTTCAGCTGATAACACTTCCTGTTGAATTCAACGCATCATCACGCGCTGTTAAAGTGCTCAGACAGAGCAACGTAATGTCTGACGAGGAGCTCAAGGGCACACGCAAAGTATTGCGGGCCGCTGCAATGACATATGTCGCAGCTCTTGCGGTATCAGTTGCAAACTTACTCAGAATATTGGTTCTTACAAGAAACAACCGAAGATAATATTTATTTTGGAATTAAGCATTTAAAGTATATGAAGGAGGATTTTTACAATGAAAATCATAGTTACAGAAAGCATTGCTGCTGAAGGCATAGAGCAGTTAAAAAATGACGGATTCGACGTTGACGTTAAGTTTGGTATTTCAGCAGAGGAGCTTCTCGATATTATACACGAATACGACGCTATTATAGTACGAAGCGTTACACAGGTTAATAAACAGCTCATGGACAAGGGCACGAAGCTCAAGGTTGTCGGCAGAGCAGGTAACGGTGTTGACAATATTGACCTTCAGACAGCTACGGACAAGGGTATTATCGTTGTAAATACACCTGAGAGTAACAGTATGGCAGCAGCCGAGCTTGCAGTAGGTCTTGCATACGCTGTTTTCAGAAATATCGTACAGGCAGTTATGGCCGGCAGAAATGACGACTTCAGAAGAGGTAAGTTTATCGGCAGTGAGCTTGATGGCAAGACTGCAGGCGTTATCGGACTTGGTCGCATCGGTTCTATTGTTGCAAACAAGCTCAAAGGCTCAAATATGAATATCATTGCATATGATCCGTACGTAACTGATGAAAAGTTCGAGCGTATGGGTGTAAAAAGATGCCATACTCTTGATGAACTCCTTGCTCAGGCAGACCTGATTACAATCCACACACCTAAGAATAAAGAAACTATTAATATAATCGGTGCAGAAGAGATTGCAAAATGTAAAGACGGCGTGCGTATCGTAAACGCTGCAAGAGGCGGCCTTGTAAACGAAGATGCTCTTTATGATGCTCTCGTATCAGGCAAGGTTGCTGCATGCGGTCTTGACGTTCTCAATCCTGAACCGAACTACAACAAAGCACCGGGCGAGCAGAATTACCAGAATAAGTTATTGACGCTCAACAACTGTATTGCAACACCTCACCTCGGCGCTTCAACAAAAGAAGCTAACTACAACGTTGGTATGGTTGTTACCAAGCTTGTTGGTATGGCACTTGAAGGACAGGTTGTTCAGGCAGTAAATATGCCTTCTGTTGCAGGTAAAGACTTTAATGAAATGAAGCCGTATATCAGTCTTGCTGAAGTTCTCGGCCGTATTTATTACCAGACAGAGAATCCTACTTTAGAAAAGCTTGAGATTACATATTATGGTGACCTCGCAGAAGATAAAGCAGCTTGCGGCATTTATACTTTGTCAGTTATCAAAGGACTGCTCGAACCTGTATGTGCTTCGAGAATCAACTACGTAAATGCTGAGGCTATGCTCGAGCAGGCAGGCATCAAATATTGTGAAAAGTTTGAACCTGCGATGGACAAGTATCACGATGCTATCACAGTAACATTCATATCTGACGTAAAGACTATTTCTGTTTCAGGTACAGTATTTGCAAAATCAGAGATCAGAATTGTTGACTTCTACGGATACAAAGTTGACTTTGAACCTACAACACACGTTATTGCGCTCCAGAACAAAGACGTTCCCGGTATGATCGGTAAGATCGGTACTATCTTAGGCAACGACGGCGTAAACATTGACGCTGTACAGTGGAGCCGCAGCCAGACAAAGACAAAGGCAGAAGCTTTAGTAAGTGTTGACCAGGATGTATCTGAAGAGACATTCAACAAGCTCAAGTCAATAGAAGGCGTGCTCAAGGCATCAAAAATCAAATTCTTTGAATAATATACGGAGGCTTACAATGCTATACAAGAAAAACGTATCAGAAACATTAGATGACGCGTTGTTTCGTAGCCCTACGTGCGAGTACAGAGGTACTCCATTCTGGGCATGGAATAACGAGCTTGACAAAGATCAGCTTGCAAGGCAGATAGATTGTTTTAAACAAATGGGTTTCGGTGGTTTTCACATGCACACGAGGACCGGTCTTGCGACGGAATATCTTGGCGACGAGTACATGGAAATGGTACGTTTTTGTGTAGATAAAGCAAATGAAGAGAACATGCTTGCATGGCTCTACGACGAAGACAGATGGCCCTCCGGCTCTGCGGGCGGCACTGTTACAAAAGAACCGCGCTACAGAGGAAGATTTATGCTTGTCACAGACAAGATTCTTCCATTTACTGACAAAGAAACAGCTTATTTAAAGGCAGAAACGTATTTGCTTGGTGCATATGCTGTTACTCTGGCAGAAGATGGCACGATGAGTGCCTATGAAAAGGTAGATACTACAGGGCTCACGCTTGAGGCTGTTAAAGCTTCTATACAGGAAAAAGGTGCTATGGCGAGATTTGCTTATTGCTGCGCAAAGCCCGCACTTACCTGGTATAATGGTTCTTCATACGTTGACACACTCAGCAAAGAAGCTATTGATAAATTTATTGAGGTTACTCATGAAAAGTACAAAGAATCTGTAGGCGACGAGTTTGACAAGATTGTGCCGGCAATTTTCACAGATGAGCCTCAGTTTGATATGGAATGTATGCTCCCAAGTGCTGATTCAACGAATGATGCAAGACTTCCGTGGGCATGCGACCTGGATGAGACTTTCAAAAAGGCTTACGGTACAGATATTATTGAACATATTCCTGAACTTTTCTGGCAGCTTCCCGACGGAAAGATTTCTGTAAACAGATACAGATATCATAATCACGTGGCAGAGAGATTTGCACAGGCTTTTGCAGACAATATAGGCAAATGGTGCGAAGATAACGGCATTTCACTGACAGGTCACGTTATGGAGGAGCCTACGCTTGCAAGTCAGACACATTCAACAGGAGAGGCGATGCGTTCGTATCGCTCATTTACAATTCCCGGAATGGACCTGCTTTGTAATCTTATAGAATTTTCAACGGCAAAACAGGTTGGCTCGGCAGTAAACCAGTATGGCAGGGAAGCAGCTTTGTCAGAGCTCTACGGCGTATCCAACTGGAACGAAGATTTCCGTACGTATAAATTCCAGGGCGACTGGCAGGCAGCTTTAGGCATATCTGTCCGCGTTCCGCACCTGTCAATGCTTTCCATGAACGGCGAGGCAAAAAGAGACTATCCGGCTTCCATAAGTTACCAGTCTCCATGGTATACACAGTACTCATACGTTGAGGACCACTTTGCGAGAATCAACACATGCCTTACACGCGGAAAGTCTATGGTAAACGTTTGTGTGATTCATCCTATTGAGAGTTTCTGGCTCCATTGGGGCAGTGAAAAAGAGACTCTGGCAAGGCGCAACGAACTTGAACAGAATTTTTCAAATATTACATCATGGCTCCTTCGCGCGCAGATAGATTTTGACTACGTTTCAGAATCACATCTTGCAGATATATATAAGGAAAACGACGCGCCTGTATTTACAGTAGGCCAGATGTCATATAATACAGTAATTATTCCTGAAAATGAGACTCTGAGGTCTTCTACAGTCGCTGCTCTTAATTCATTTGCGGCAAAAGGCGGCAGAATTATTTTCCTCGGTAAAAAGCCTGAATACATTGACGCGCTTCCTGATGAAAACAAGCTCATTGACGCTTTGTATGAAAATGCAGAAAAAGTACCTTTCGAGCGCGATGAGATTATTGCAAGCGTTGAATCTGACCGCTTTGTAGGCGTTTATGAAAACGGCGTATTATCTTCTGAGTACATCAGCAGAGTCCGCATTGACAACAAGAATAAATGGTTATTCCTGGCACGCAGCATATACCCGTCTGCACGCGGAACAATCAATTCAAAGAATCTTACGGTTCGTATCAAGGGTAGATTTTCACCTGTTTTGTATGATACGATTACAGGCGATATCAAGAAAATTGATTATATTGTTGACGGCGACGTTACTGTTATCGACGTAAAGCTCTATGAATACGACAGCTTGCTCTTGCGTCTTGATGACGTTAAGGATATTGCATTGCCTGCGAAGATGAATTACACCTTGTCTGATGACAACTGTGTTCTCCTGGATATGGCAAAATATGCGCTTGACGACGAAGCTTATACAGATGACGAAGAGGAGATTCTGAGACTCGACAATATTTTAAGAGAGCGTCTCGGCTATCCGAAGGCCGGCGGCCAGATCAAGCAGCCGTGGGTTACAGGCAAGATTCCGGCTGAGCACAGTGTAAGGCTGCTTTTCACCATCAATAATACGATTGAAGGTCAGAAGGCATGGATTGCTATGGAAAATGCCGACGTCAGCCGTGTACTTTTGAACGGCAGCGAGATTGAAATGAAAATCGACGGCTACTATACTGACGAGTGCATTATGAAGGTTGAGCTTCCTTTGCTCGCAGTCGGTGAAAATATTATTGAGGTTATTCAGCCGTTCGGCGTTGCAACGTACACAGAGTGGATGTATCTGCTCGGTGACTTCGGCGTGATTCTGGACAAGAGAAAGAAAACGATTGTTAAGCGTCCCGAAATGTTGGAGTTTGGATCTGTTGTAGAGCAGAAGTTGCCATTTTATGGTGGAAATATCGACTACTTTATGGATATTGACGTTGAAGAGGACTGCGACCTTAACATGAGTATTCCGAAGTTTAACGGCGCTGTTATCAGAGTATATCTTGATGATAATGATGCAGGCGTTATCTGCTATCCTCCGTACAGACTCAGGATGTGCGGCGTGAAAAAAGGCAGACATACTATTAAGATTGCGCTTTTCGGACATAGATACAATGCTTTTTCTGCAGTACACAGGAATCGTCCGACGCGTGTGTGGATTGACCCGCCGCAGTGGAGAACAACAGGTGACTGGTGGACGTATGATTACGTTCTCGATTCACTTGGTGTTCTTGAAAAACCGGACGTTTTTGCAGATTAATTTAATTTGGAAGGGGTAGGATGATATGGGACTTAATTCGATTGAGATTTTCGTAAAGAAAAAGAAGAATCCAATGACTTTTTTCATTGATCTGGCTATATTTGCTGTCGGTATCGGCATTTTTATCGTAATATTTAAATTTGCCGGCGTTGTAGCGTTTGTTCCGCTCCCGTTCTTGCTCTTTGCGAGCTATGCTTTTTCATATAAGTACAATACAAACCAGAATCACTGTGAGTTTGAGTATTCATATAATGCAGGCAATCTGAATATAGATAAGATTCTGAGACAGAAGGTCAGAAAGCCTGTTGTGAATGTAAACGTATCAGATTTTACAAAATTTGGCAGAGTAGATGACGAGGATGTCGAGAGTGTTGCCAAAGGCAGTGTAAAGGTTGAGTTCTGCGGAGAGTCAGATATCAAAGAAGACAGCTACTATTTTACGTGCAACTTTGAGAGCAAAGGTCAGTATATGTTTGTTTTTGATCCCGACGAGAGATTGTTAAAAGCTCTTAGCGCTTCATCTCCAGCGGCAAACAAATATTTAAGCAGGAATGGTGTAAAAAATAATTAATGTAAAGCACTTTTAATTAAGTGCGTTTGTTCCGGTAGTCTAATGGATACGATAGCAGACTCCGACTCTGCTGGTGCGAGTTCGATTCTCGCCCGGAATGCTGAAAACAATATATAAGAAAGGGGAGTATAAACGATGGGAGAGTATATTGATTTATACCAGGACACTTGGGCGGCAACAGACGATCTGGACAGAGCGTTGCCACTTAATGTTAACGTTGAAAAGAAAGACAAAAAAGTAGGTATTTTTTATTTTATGTGGCATCAGGGTGCCGGCGGCGAGCTTATGGACCACTCTCTGGCATATGCTGTAGGCGGCATTGAGGAGTTTGAAAGAGTAATGGCGTCAGGACGAAGAGGTTTTGGTCACTATTGGGCTGAGCCATATTTTGGTTATTACAGATCTGATGACGAGTGGGTTATAAGGCGTCATGCATACATGCTTTGTGATGCAGGTATCGATTTTATATTCTTTGACGTAACGAACGGCCTTATATACAAGCCTGTCTGTGAAACGATTTTGCGTGTATGGGAAGAGATTCGCAAAGAAGGATATAAGACTCCCGACGTTATTTTCCTTAGTGGTGACAATACGATGCTGGCAGAAAAATCCATTTCAGCAGTATGGAATGAGTTCTACTCCCAGGGACTTTTCACCGATTTATGGTTCCATTGGGAAGGAAAACCGCTTATTGTGGCACCGCCTGCGCTTGTTGAGGCACTGCCTGAACACGTGAGAGAATATTTTACATTCAGGAGCAGCTGGGCAAATACAAACGACAAATGGTATACAGCTACAGACGGCTGTGGTGCGTGGCCATGGGCGGATATGTATCCGCAAAAGCCGGGTAAATCTCCTGAGGGCGAGATAGAGCAGATGATTGTTATGTGTGGCTTCTGGGTAAATGGTAGCTACGGAACGAATGCAGGCAGAAGCTATTGCAAGGGAAAGCAACCTGACAATGAAACAGACCGCGACTATGGCTTTTCACTTGTAAACAAGACGTCGCCGCTCGGCCTTGCTTTTGAAGAGCAGTTTGAGTATGCGCGCGAGGTTGACCCGCCGCTGATTATGATTACCGGCTGGAACGAATGGTGGGCAGGCAGATGGGACAATACGCTTCCAAATGGTGGCAATCCTGCACAGGGTCAGACAATTGCAAATACATATAAGGTAGAGGCGAGTGATCCTAAGAGATGCAACTATTTTGTTGACAACCTGAATGGAGAGTATTCTCGCGATATTGAGCCGGTTAAAGGACTTTACAATGACAATTATTACTACCAGATGGTTTCCAATATCAGGAAATATAAAGGTACAAGGCAGGTGCCGGTAGCTGTCGGCGCCAAAACGATTGATATTTATGGTGCTTTGTCTCAGTGGGAGGACGTCGGACCTGAATATTTCGATTATGAAAATGATACAAAGCCGAGAAATGCTGATTCATATGTTGGAAATTTCCATTATATAAATGAGACCGGCCGCAACGATTTTGTTTCGATGAAAGTGTCTATGGATGATGAGTTTGTATATTTTTACGCACGTTGCGCAAATGATATTACAAAGCCGGAAGGTACAAACTGGATGAATCTTTTCATAAATTCAGACCGCAGATATGACAATGGCTGGTATGGTTATGATTTTGTGTTAAACAGGGCGCGTGAAAAAGGCAAGGCTGATGTTGAGGCTTTTATCGGCGGCTGGACATCAATAAAAGTTGGTGAGGCTGAGTATAACGTGGATGCGAACGTTATCCAGATAAAGGTAAGCCGCAAGCTTATTAAGGTTGATAATTCTTTTGAGTTCAAATGGGCTGACAATTCTGTTGATGACGGCGACGTTATGGAGTTTATGGACAAGGGCGACTGCGCTCCGAATATGAGATTCAATTATATTTATATCAGATAATCCGCCAATTGTCGGAGTGGAATTCCGCCAATCGTCGGAAAAATGCTTGGCTGTCTTAAAGACTAAAAATGTGGCATTAAATCTTACGGAAATTATATCGTGAAATGAGTTCGTCCAGCTCAGGGCGAATATCAGACAGGGTAGATTGATAAAGATCTATACCTGTCTTTTTTTTGTAATTTCTGATACGCGTGCGAAGATTCGATAAAGTAGACGCGCCGGCAGGTGAATCAACCTTGTCCGTGCAGCAAAGGGCGTATTTATATCTCAGATCAAGGGCAACCTCGTTTATCAGATTGGCATAGCTGAGTCCGGTAAGATCCTTGAGAATCAGAAGACTTACCATCTGATTGATAGGGGTATTGTATCGGCCTGCGTTCGCTGAATACAGAACCTGGTAGCGTGACTCGTCAATTTTTGGAAAAATCTCCTCCGCAAAATAGCCTGCCCAGCTCTTGTCCAGATAAGCCTTTTGTGTTTTCGTCAGAAAGTTTACGGGATCGTCAAATCTGATTTTGTTAATTTTGTTACGAGAAAAAGCCATGCTACGCGCCCCCGATTACATATTTTTCACAGTATATGTCAATAATAGCATAAAAGCCGTTGGTATTGCAATTGATAGGGAAGGATTTTTACATGAATTTTCAGGAATATGTGGAAATAATAGAAAAAACATACGAAAAAATCACAAAAAACGATGTTAACAGACAGCTTCAGCCGGCGGAAGAATGGATACGTGACAATTACTATGTTATCTGTGAAAATCTGGATAAGTGCCGCCTGTCATATAAGAACCTGCCACGGATGATTAACAAAGCTCAGATAAATAATTTGTACAGACACATGACAGAAATTGTCAAAAAAAGCAATGGCGTTATAGATGAACGCCGGATTATAGAATATTTCAGGGAAATCAACAAGACAAAGCCGCTTGCTGTCAAAGAAATCGCCTGCGTCGAAGAAGTTTTGCGCTTTGCGTTGATAAGTAAGCTTGCAAATGTGTGTGAATATATAGAAAATGTGCGCAGTGAGACGGAGAAGGCAGAGACATTATTTGGCAGATATCTGAATTATATAGGTAGCGTCGAAGACAAAAGTACAGAGGCGTGGCTCAACGCAGTCGGAGATATTACTCCTGTGTTTGCCCAGACTGTTTTGAAATTATGCGCATCGAAGTTGGAAGACACAACTCAAATGAGGCAGATTCTGACACGCAAACTCGCCGGGAGAAGCACCGGTATAGACGAGATTATAGCAATCGAGCATAAAAATGCCATTACAAACGGCGTTCTTGCTGGCAATCTGGTTAACAGTATGCGGGCACTAAGTGGTATGGACTGGCAAGAAATCATGAGCAGTATCAGTGTTGTGAAGCAGATTCTGAAGAATGACCCTTCAGGGATATACGCCCGTATGACAGATGAATCTGCCGATGAATACGTAGCTGTTATTGACAAATATTGTAAGAAAACAAGACAGAAACCGGAAACTGTAGCGCAGGAAATTTTAGAAAAGGCTCAAAGGGCTTCGGGCACTTGTACTCCGCTTGAAAAGCATGTCGGGTATTACGTATATAAATTGAATGAAAATACAAAAAGTGGTAGAGCTTTTTACATTTATTTGTATTTTACAATGTTTGTTCTTAATCTTGTGCCTGATATTCTTATTGTTGAGAAAATAGTATCACTCTGGCAAAAAATGGCAGCCACAAGGGATGTTGTACTGAATTGCGCGATAACACTTGCCTCGCTCGTGATTGTCATATGTCTTGCCATTATTTCATTTAATATTGCAATCAGGATTGCGCAAAAAAGAAGGATGCAGTCAAGCAGGCCGAACGTGTTGCCTGCACTGGAATTTAATGGCAGGCTACTGGAGAATTGCCATATTATGATCGTGATTCCGTGCCTTATTTCGTCAGAAAAAAGGGCTTTGCAGCTTGCTTCAGAGCTTGAAAAGCTATATTTTTCCAATCATGATGACAATATTTGTTATACATTGCTGGCAGACCTTCCGGAAAGCAATTTCAAAGATGCTCCGCAAGACAGGGTGATTCATGATATCTGCGAAAAATTGATAGCGCTACTTAATGAAAAATATTGTCCTAGGCAGGCGCGCTTTTTTTACAGAATAAGGGAGCGTACGTATTATGAAAATGACAAAAAATGGAGAGGATACGAGCGCAAAAGAGGCGCGTTGCTTGAACTTTGCAGGGATATAAAAACCGGCAGGCTGCCGCACGTTGATTTCGTACTTACTATAGATGCCGGCACGACTGTGCCGGGAGAAACTGTCTGCAAAATGGCGCAGATTATGATGCACCCTCTGAATAAACCTGAGATTAAACTTGTAAATAACGTTGCTGTGGTAGTAAATGGATACGGAATACTTCAGCCTGCTGTCATGCCGCTTACCAGAAAAAGTCAGTCTGTTTTCAGTAAAATAATGTCAGGAAGTCGTGGCTTTGATATTTACGGAGCAAAATATTCAGACTTCTATGCAGACATTTTCAGGGAAGGAATATATACAGGAAAAGGAATGTTTGATCCTGAGATTTATCTCCACATTTTGGGTGATATTTTTCCTGATAATAGTATTCTGAGTCACGATTTACTTGAAGGATCTTTTTTGCGGTGCGCTTTTGCCTCGGATATAAGATTGTATGACGAATATCCGCCTGATTATCTGAGTAGTTCGGCAAGACTGCACAGGTGGACAAGGGGCGACTGGCAACTAATTCCATATATAAAAAGAAATTTCCGTTCTAAGGCAGGTAGGTTTGTCAGAAATCCAATAAATGGAACGTCAAAATTCAAAATGGCTGCAAATTTGCTGTCATCTCTTTTGCCGGCTTCTGTATTATTTACTGTGATTTTCGGACTCCTGTTTATACCTGCATATAAATATCTGTGGGTAACGATAATGGGTGTTGCTTTGCTTGCCTGCTACAGCTTGCGCGAGGTAATGTTTGAATTCCTTTTTTTACCACATAAAGCGGTACATCTCATGGATGCGATTATAAGGGCGATATGGAGAACAAACGTTTCAAGGCTGAATATGCTTGAGTGGGTTACGAGTGCAGACGGGGAATCAAAGAGTAGAGGAGGTCTTTTTACTTATTATAGTGAAATGATGGCAAATCTCATTGCTGCAGTGCTCTGTTTCCGTTTTTTAGGAGGTGTATTGTCTATAATATGGGTATTGGCACCCTTGATTGCCTATATTACTTCCAAGAACATGCATAGGAAAAACAAAAGCCACAAAATAACAGCAAAAGACAGGAAGGAACTGACAGGTCTTGCGTACAAAATATGGAAATATTACGACGTGTATGCCGACAAAAGTAATCATTATCTGCCACCTGACAACGTCCAATTTATAACAGAAGAAAAAGTTGCCCGCAGAACATCTCCTACGAATATCGGCTTTTGCATGTTGTCAATTGCGATAAGTCACAGATTTGACTTTATATGCAGGGACGATGCTATAAATCGCCTTGGGAATATGCTTGATACGATAGAAAAGCTCCCGAAGTACAAAGGCCATTTGTATAACTGGACAGATACGGTGACGCTGAGTCCGATGAAGCCACTTTTTATATCAACAGTCGACAGCGGCAATTTTATTGCGTGTTGCATATGCGTAAGGCAAATGCTGCTTTCGTATAATTGTGAAAAGCCGTCAGAAGAAGTGCGTGTTGACAATATAAGGAAAAGACTTGCTGATATTATTTTCCATACAGATTTCACATTTTTATATGACAACAAGAAGAAAGCATTTTCAACAGGTTTTATAATTGAGGACAATAAAATTGCACCGTCTTTTTACGATATTCTTGCATCTGAATCGCGTCTTACGATGTATATTGCAGTGGCGCTGGGACAGTTGCCGCTTTCTTGTTATACGTCGGCTGCACGCCGCTTTTCACATAAAGACCCGGATTTGCTCCTGTCGTGGTCGGGAACGTCGTTTGAATATCTGCTTCCCGAACTGTTTTTCAAGACAGATTATGTCAGCATGTGGGACAGCGTCTGCCGTGCAATGATAAAGGCGCAGATTGATTATGCCCGTGAAAAAAATCTCGCGTGGGGCGTGTCTGAATCAGGTTTTTTCAGGCAGGATATTTCCATGAATTACAAGTATAAAGCGCATGGAGTAAAGGCATGTGCTCTGTGTGCGTGCACAGAAGACAGCCTCGTTATAAGTGCGTATTCATCAATACTTGCGATTGACAGACTCCCTGAAAATGTCATGCGGAATTTGAAAAAACTGGAAAACGATGGTGGGCTGGGGGAGTATGGATATTACGAGGCGATTGATTATTCCGACAATAAAACAAATGTTGTAAAGTCTTTTATGGCGCACCATCTTGGTATGGAACTTGCCGCGATATGCAATTTGCTGTGCAACGATTATGTGCGTGAGAGTTTTATGACTTGCGCGTTTGTGGCTTCCTCGGAATATCTGCTTGCTGAAAAAAATAACAAAAAAATACTCGTGAAACAGCCTGATAAAAATTATGAGTATCCTGTGCCGGATGTTGGAAATGAGTATTCATATGCTTGTAAAAAGCCTGTCGGACTTTACTCAAACGGCGAATTTTCTGCCATTTTTCACCAGAATTCCATTGTGAAAACTCTATGCGCGGGTGTGACAATAACTGACAGAATTTATATCATGCCGCAAGGCGGAACAAATGAAATAAAAAGCCTGTATGTTTATTCCGAGAAAGTTGCTCTGACGGAGCAGACTCATTGGGGTGCGATAGATATAGAGAGTTGTGTCAGCGCAGAAGACAATTGTCTTGCCTGCAAAATAAAGGCAAAGAAAAATACAGTTATTACCATTTATGCTGACCTGAAAATGGCAACAGACAAGGACTATACGGCACACCCTGCGTTTTGCGATATTTTTGTTGTAACACATATGGAAAAAAATAACAACACGCCGGTGCTTTTTGCCTCGAAAAATGACGGCCGCACGCAGCAGGGGCAGATGTTTATGTGCGCAGGGCTGACGGGAGGTGTTCATCCGGAATTTGACACTGATTCGCTGAGTGTAAAGGGCAGGAGCAACACTCCGGAGAGCATTTTTCAGTCTTCGAGGCCGAAACCATTAGAAGGTAATCTTGGCGCAGTCATCAATCCGTGCATTGCTTTCAGCCTGAAAATGCCAATTGATGAGGAGATCGGGTTTTTCATTGGGGCGGGTAAATCTATTGAAGAAATACGGGCTATAGGCAGGAAATACACTGATTTTCGTAATATAAACAGGGCTTTTGAACTTTCTAAAGCAAGAGGCAGGATAGAAACAGAACACCTGAATCTGGCAGGACAGGATGTAAACTCGTTCTTTGCGCGTCTTCCGAATCTGATAAGCCCCAGACCGGCAATGTCTGCCAGACGTAAGCTCTGGCAATTTGGAATCTCAGGAGACAGGCCGCTCATCTGCGTTTCAATTATGCATCCCGAAAAGGTGGAAGAGCTGAAAAAAATCATGAGAATGTGGTCGTTTTATAGCTTTCGCGGCTTTGCGGTGGATCTGGCGCTCGTTTGTCTTGATGAGGACGGCTACATCGCGCCGATACGCGATATGGCAGACACGCTCGTTACGCGCGCTTTGTCAATCGGCAGCACATATCATGGGGAGATTTATATTTTATCGCCGGAAAACGGAAGTTGCCCGACTGCTTTGAGTGAAAATGCTGACATTTTTTACCAGCTATAATGAGGTGATTTATGGATAATCAGAATCTTGTTTTTTACAATGGTTATGGTGGATTTGATATCAGAAATGATGAGTACGTGATTGATGGTACAAAAAACACACCTCTTGCATGGAGCAACATCATATCGTGCGTTTCGGGATACCCTTTCGGTTTTATTATTACAGAAAAAGGCGATGGCTTTATCTGGCATTACAACAGCCGCGAAAACCGCCTGACGAAATGGTCCGGTAAGTGTACTGTATCGGAGCCCAATGAATGGATTGAGCTTAAAATTAATGGTGAAAAGCAAGGAGCACTATGCCGTCTTATTTGTGAAAATGACGAGGTGCGCCATGGTTTTGGCTATACAGTTTTTTACAAGAGCTTCCATAATCTGGAAACAAAAGTGACAGTATTTGTGCCGCCCGACGAGCCTGTGAAGCTTTCTTTGGTGGAAATAACTGCCAGCCACGCAGATGTTTGTGCTAATCTGGATTACCATATACTACCAACAGAGCCTGACGAGCTTTTCACAGATTCTTCTTTTGATACGCACAATATCAGAATAAAAGAAGGGCAGACTCTGCGTGTTGTTTTTATGGCGGGGGCTAAGGCAGGACATCTGCCTGACCAATTTATGGAAAAGTACAAAGATTATTCTTTTTGCCTTGACGTGCTTTGTGACGTATCCAAAAAATGGCAGCAACTTGTTGGCAGAATAAGGGTTGAATCAGAAGACCGTGAGTTTGATATTCTGATGAATGGGTGGCTTATGTACCAGACAATATCCTGCAGGCTGTTTTCGCGCTCTTCAATGTATCAGTCGGGCGGCGCGTATGGATATCGTGACCAGCTTCAGGATACACTGTGCGTTAATTATTCGGACAGCAGTATTTCACGCCGGCAGATTATTATTCACGCATCTCATCAATATTCCGACGGAAATGTCCTTCATTGGTGGCACCCGGCGTATCGTGACGTGGCAGAAACAGGTATAAAAAGTAAATATAGTGATGACATGTTGTGGCTCGTGTATGTGACATATCAATACGTACAAAACACAGGCGATTCATCTGTTTTGCTGGAAAAAATTGGTTATATTGACGCGCCGGAATCTCAGGATATTTTGTTTGAACACCTCATAAAAAGCATTGAATATGCCGCAGTTTTTGGCCTAAGCGGTCTGCCTCTTATGCGTGGCGGCGACTGGAATGACGGTATGAATAACGTCGGTGCGTCCGGTCGCGGGCAGAGCGTCTGGCTTGCTTTTTTCTTGTATAGTTGCCTTGGTGCTATATGCGAGCTGTCAAAAATGATTCCCGGCGGGGACTATTCTTTTCACCGGAAAAAATGGCAGGATATGGCAAAAAATCTTGCTATGTCTGTCCATAAAAATGCGTGGGACGGCAAGTGGTATCTGAGGGCATATACTGACGATGATGAGCCTCTTGGCAGCATCACGCAAGAAGAGTGCAAGATTGATTCTATTTCACAGTCATGGAGTGTGCTAAGTGGCATGTGCGACCTGTCTGATTCGTTCAGGGCGAGGAGTACTGCGGCGCTCGAAAGTGCCGCTGACTATCTTTTCAACGAGGATCTTGGCATTGTCCGCCTGCTTTGGCCGCCTTTTTCACAGAAAAATATAAGTAAAATCGGTTATATCGCGGCTTATCCTGCCGGTATCCGCGAAAACGGCGCGTACACGCACGCCGCTATATGGCTTGCGCGCGCGATGCTCAGGCAGGAGTCTCTGCGCAACACGGGCTATAAGATTCTGAAAGCTGTAAATCCAATAAATCACAGTAAAACGAGCGGTGAGTGTGCTGTTTATCGCATCGAGCCATACGTGCTGGCCGCCGATATTTATTCTGATGGGCGAAACACCGGTCGCGGCGGCTGGTCGTGGTATACCGGTTCTGCGTCGTGGTATTACACGACGATACTGGAGTCGCTATTTGGCTTTGTGAAGAAGGGGAGCCATGTTGAGATAGACAGCCACTATCACGCAAATGTTCTGATTTCATATAAATATGGCGCTTCTGTGTACGAGTTTCGTATTCATTCCGGCGCAAAAGGCCGTTTTGAGCTTGTGGATGATGGTGAAAAGCATGTGGTGGTTGTGTGAAAAATTAATATTGAAAAACAGCGAAAAAAATGGTGTAATATGCATAACGTAAGGAGGTCGTTAAAATGTTAAAATTACTATATATTGGCAACAGTTTTTCAATGGATATACTGGAACATTCTGTAGATATAGCACACGATCTTGGTATATCTGATATTAAAGTCGGCGATTTGTATTACGCTTCATGCTCGCTTAAGATGCATCTTAATCACGCTCTCGGTGATGAGGCGAAATATACATATTATGTAAATGATGGTGCCGGCTGGATTCAGGAGAATAACGTTTCTATTTCTGCCGCCATCAAGAGCGATGACTGGGATATAATCGGTATTTTCCCGGGAACAGGAGACGGCAGTGTTCATTCGTCAGCAGAGTCATACGAGAGGCTGCCTGAATTGGTAGATTATGTAAAAAAACTTGCGCGCCCGGATGTAAAACTTATTTATAGTATGACGTGGCTTAGTGAAAAGGATAATCCGCGTAAAGAACTTGCACTGTATAATGGCGACCAGGAGCTCGTTATGTCAATGATTTCTGACAGAATCCGTGAAAATGTAATTGCTTCAGGTCAGTTCTGGAAAGTTGTGCCGACAGGCGCTGCTGTTCAGAACGCCAGAAATGCGCCGGTGAAAATATCGCGTGACGGGTATCATCTTACGCTCGGTATGGGCAGATATATGGCTGCACTTACAGTTATTGGAAGTATTACCGATAAGGACATCACAACGGTCCGCTGGCTTCCTGCCGGTATGAGCGAGGAGGAAAGAGCGCAGGCTATCCGCTTCGCGCAAAAGGCATTGCTTGACCCGTTTGACTTCAGGGCGTAGTCGGTTGGCGGCGGTGGACAGGCCTCAAAAGCTAAAAAGTTTGCAGAGATTCGACTTTTCTGCAAACTTTTTCATGAAAATGGCCGCAGACAAGCCCCTACTATTTTTTGTTGACAATCTGTGAATTTTGTGACATTATTTATTGAATAGAAAAAACGGAGGGACGTTTATGAAAAAAATATTAGTTCTTTTATTGGCCTTATCATTAATCTTTACACTTGTAGCGTGCGGAGAGGACACTGCCGCTGACCCGACAGCTCAGCCTACAAAAGCTCCGACAGCAGCACCGACAAAGGCACCCACACTTGTACCGACAGAGGCTCCGACACGAGATCCTAATGCTACACCAGAGCCGGAATTGGTTGCTATCGACAACCTGACAGTTCTTGCTTTTGACTTTGAAGAGTCTGCTGCAACTGCAGCTGTAAACGCAGTCGATGGCGATGAGACAACAAGATGGAGTGCATATGCTGCAAGTAAATATACTATGACAGATTATGACCATTATCTCATTATTGACCTGGGCGCTGTATACACAGTTGCTGAGATCAGTCTTTACTTCGAATACGTAGCTGCTAACTGCGCTGTTGCAATCGCAAATGAATACGGAGAAGGCATTGAGACAGAATGGACAACAATCATGGACCTGTATGAGCAGGACGAATGGATTGGCGCAGGCTCACAGATTTATGAGATTACTGACGTAGAGCCCGTAGCAGGCAGATATCTTAAAGTTTACTCATATCTCCATGATGATATGGAAGTACCTTCAGGTCACCCATACTTCAGTATTTATGAATTGTCATTATATGGATACGCTGCACAATAATCAGCAGTGAAGACCGGAACTGACTACATATTTCTTACCATTTGAATTCACAGCGATTTCTATGTAAAAATATGTAACATTATCAGGTAAAATGGCCTCCGCCATGAATTGTCCACCATCAAGTCGGACGATTGATGCAGCGGAGGTTTTCCATTTATAGGGAAGGTAAGATTTAGTATCATCCTCAGGAATAACGTACTCATATGGATGCTCCGTCTGGTAATAAATGGTAGCTTCATATGTGGCTGCCGGATTCTTTTCACCGGTGAAAAGAACAGAAAAGCGGCCGGGCGCATCAACGCCGGGCCCCTCAATGCCGGGTCCCTCAACGCCGACGGACTCGCCCGTAATATAAGTAAACAAACCGGGGTCTTTTATCATCGCATCTGCATATCTGTATATTTCATGACAAGGATACGCGTTTTCATTCCAGCAACAACTGTGACCATGCACCCAGCCAGACTTGATACTGAGCTGGGTATACTTGTTAAAAGCGCGGGTATGGTAAAAAGATTTTGTATTGGAATTTGCAGAAAAACAATTATCATCATTCATGCACAGCCATAAAATGGGAATATTTACATTATCGAATCTGTCCTGGGCAAGCCACAGACGAGATGCAACCGGATTTGAAAACCGGGATTTCATAAACGAGTGGGCTTCGTCAAGATAGCCTGAACCATAAACAGGAATTGCAAAAGCAAAATGATTTTCATAGCCGAGCGCGATTGACAAGATAACGGCGCCCCAGGAAATACCAACTGCGCCTACCTTACCGGGGTCAACGCAGTCAAGACTTGTGATAACGTCGTACGCACGAAGCACCTGGAAAACAGCGTGGTGAATCCACATTTCATCAAGAGACTGGGTATCACTGAGCTTCATGTCGTCGTTATAAGGAGCCGGGGTATATCCATCTTCTGCAAACACACCCTCGAGATTGCGCGTCCATTCGGTAACCTCGCAGCCCTCCTGCACACCGGCATTGACAATTTTTGGAAACAGACCAACCGTACAAATTGAGATAGCCGCGTATCCGCGATTGTTCCATTGCTTTACCCATTGAGGAAAAGGATAGCCGGCGCCGCCGTGCACGAGCACAACAGCCGGCACTTTTGTACCTTCGGGAATGCTGTCGGGCACACCCATATACGCAAAAACCTTAGTTTTCTTGCCGTTTTTTTCAACAGAATCATATGTAAGCGCAAAAATCCCCTCATTTTCACCAGTGGGATTAAACGAGGGGACATACTTAATATTCAAAACCGCACCTTCTTTTCACGGGTATTAAACAGTGAGCAGAACGAACACTGTGCCGGCGCCGATATATGCATGGCCTTCAACAACGTATTTATCGGAAAGCTTCTGAAGAAAACCATTTATGAAAGAATCACGCACGCCACTTTCCATGCCGTTGAGCAAAGCAAAGTTAATGAGGAAAAATTCTTTGTCGGTCATATCTTCCTGAAGACCAAGGCCGTCAACGTATTCAACCGCACTGTCCAGGGCTGCCTGAACGTCGGTCGCGTCGATGTTCACGTCAACATTCTGATAATCATAACGCTCGTCTGTACATGCAGGGACGAGGTCCTTTATCGAATCATCATAATATGAATTTGCAAGCTTAACTTTGTCTGAAGCACACAGGAAAGAAAAAACGTCTGTGGACTGGATAACCTGATAAACTGCGGCATCGTTCGACGGGTCAAGGTGGTAATAAGAGCCATCTATTTCGGCAACACACCATGCGTGACCTGCGGAAGTTGCATCGCCGGCATAAAACACACTGAAACATTCAATCTCAGCCATGTTGAAAAGCATCGTCAATGCATTGGAAAAACCATCACAATTTGTTGTGCCACCGCACAAAGCATCGTATAGCGCGCAGACTGTATTGCTGTTGTAGTTTTCATCCGTTGTAAACGCCGTATTGCAAACAAGGTATTCATACAAATATTTTGCAACTTCGTATTCCGTTTCAAACTCCTCGGGGATGCTCTCTACAATACTGAGCGCCTTTTCATACGCAAGCTCATTCTGCTCCTTTTTTTCTTCATTCATATTGGGGAAGAAGAGATATACAAAATTATTTCTTGTCAGAATCGTGCGCTCTAAATTGATCTCGATGAAAGGATTGTCGCACAATACGTAGAATGAAGCTTTTGACAACATTTCAGGAGTGAAAGTTTTTGTTGAAAAGCCAATGTAGTTGTATCCGACCGAATACGCATAAAGAATAGAATCATAGACAACCTTTTCGTTGTCGGAAAGATTCTTTCTGAAAAACTCACTGTTTACATTTTTCTTGTTAGAAGAAGGAATATCGCTTGTTTTTATGGAAACAAAGGATTCTTCGTCTGATTCGCTGTATATCACGTCGTCAACATTGTCCAGATCCTCAAGATCATTCAGGTTATTCTGTGGATTTGTGATGTAGTCAATATATTCTTGCGTAACGTTGGAAAAATGAACGCTGCCCGACCTTTGAGCATCTTTCTTCATTGTAAAGAAAATAATGACGGATATTGTAATCAATATTGTAGCCGCCACAAAAATCAAAATAAGTCTCATAACTGTATTGTTATGCTTGTTTTCCGCTGTTATGTTTTCGTTGTGAGTGTTATTATTCAAAGCGATACCTCAATTAAATTAATTACCCTCTATTTTACCATAGAATACGAAAAAAACAACTATATGTATTTGCATTCTGTTGCGATTGTGGTAGAATCGCAGGTAGTGTTTTACGCAAAAAGGAGGACTAAGCGGTGGAGGAATTTATAAACATATGTCGCTTTTCACAGGAAGAGTTAAAAGAATACGTATACGGACGTCTGAAAAAGACGCATACGGATGTCAGAAAAGGTGACGGCTACGTATTGGCAAAAGGCAGCTTTCCTGTGCTTCTTGTTGCTCACATAGACACAGTCCACAAGAGCCTTCCCGAAGAGATTATCGTATACGATTCGCTGGGAATAATTACCAGTCCGCAGGGTATAGGCGGAGACGACAGGTGCGGCGTATATATGATTTTCGAGGTGCTGAAAAAATACAATTGTTCTGTGCTTTTTTGCGAGGATGAAGAATTGCATGGTGTCGGATCGGGAAAATACGTCCTGAGCAAGGATGCGGAGGCACCATTTTTTAACTATATTATAGAATTTGACAGAAAAGGCTGTTATGACGCGGTGTTTTATGCATGTGAAAATCAAAGATTTATTGATTTTATCACAAAAGAGCACTACGCAAAGGGCAAAGGTACGTTTACAGACATCTGCGTGCTGTCGCCACATTTTGACAGGGCAAGTGTGAATCTGTCTTCGGGATATTACCGTGCGCACAGCACAAGAGAATACGTTGTGTGGCAGGATATGGTAAAAAATATCGTACAGGCCTGCCGGATTCTGGCAGAGACAAGTGAAAAAGACGTATTTTATTTTTCAGAATAAGGAGAATTGACAGATGGTATTTTCTGGATTGCCATTTTTATTTGTATTTTTACCGGTTTGCCTGTTGGCATACTTCTTGATGCCGAACATTAAGGCAAAAAACGTAGTACTGCTCATTGCATCGCTTACTTTTTACGCAATCGGCGAGCCGATATGGGTTTTTCTGATGATACTGTCAGCATTTGTAAATTATGGTGCAGGACTGATTATTGATAAAAAAAGAGGCACCGTATATGCAAAAATGGCGCTGATCGGTGCTATCGCTGTCGGAATAGGATTCCTTGTTGCATTCAAATATCTTGATTTTCTGATTCAGACCATAAACAGTCTGCTTCCGTTTTCAAGGTTGCCGCTTACAAATATTGCCTTGCCGATAGGTATATCGTTTTTCACATTCCAGACTATGTCGTATACGATTGACGTATATAAAAACAGGGTCGGCGTTCAGAAAAATTATTTCACATTCTTGCTGTTCGTATCTCTCTTTCCTCAGCTTATCGCAGGCCCGATTCTCAGATATTCCGATGTGGCAGCCCAGCTTGAAAACAGAACAACGACAACAGATGGTTTTTGCCGCGGTATAACGAGATTTATCGTCGGATGTGCCAAAAAAGTGTTGCTTGCAAACACGATAGGTGAGGTCGCGACGCTGATTTTCACAGAAAAATATATAGCAGAGGGCGTTTCGGTCGGCGGTACGTGGATTGGCGCCTTGTGCCTCGCATTGCAGATTTATTTTGACTTTTCCGGTTATTCGGATATGGCAATCGGCCTTGGATACATGTTCGGATTCGAATATGGCGAAAACTTCAATTATCCATATATTTCCAGATCTGTTACCGAATTCTGGCGCAGATGGCATATTTCGCTCGGCTCATTTTTCAGAGATTACGTGTACATACCGATGGGCGGCAACAGAAAACACCAACTCGTAAACCTGCTTGTGGTGTGGTCTCTTACCGGATTATGGCACGGCGCAAGCTGGAATTTCGTACTGTGGGGACTATACTATTTCGTCTTCCTTGCGCTGGAAAAATTTGTCTTAAGACGCAAGCTTGAAAAGGTTCCTGTTCTGAGCAACGTAATTACGCTGCTGATTGTTGTAGTCGGCTGGGTGCTTTTCTTCTTTGAAGATATGAGCCAGTGCCTTACAGCTCTTGGAAATATGTTCGGCCTCGGCGGCGCGCCGCTGTGGAGCTCGTCGCTCACGACACCTGTTATAAACAACATCGCTTTCATCGCAATCGGCATCATAGCGTGCCTGCCAATCGGTAAATTTGTCGGTGAAAAGGTAAGGCAAATCAAGGAAACAAAGCCGACTGTATGGTTTGCGGCAAGCATGACGTTCAACATTGTTTTGCTGTTCGTATGCGTGGCAGCTTTAGTTGGCGCGGCATATAACCCGTTCTTGTATTTCAGATTCTGACAGGGGGCAAGCTGATATGAAAGATAGTAAAAAAATTACAAAAATATATGAAATTATACTGATTGCAGTTTTCGTCCTGTTTTTAGGCGGAATGGGCATATACAGCCTTGTCGATGAAAATCCGACAGTATCAGAAAAAGAACAAAGGCCTCTCAAGCAATTTCCTGATTTTTCCATATCATCATATTTTGACGGAAGTTTCATGCAGGATACTCAGGACGCATATGCTGACACATTCCCGATGAGAGAATTCTTCGTTTCGGCAAGCTCGACGCTAAAACAGCTCATGACAGTTACGATAAACGACGAGATTTTCATCGGTACGAGTGATGACGGCACGCAGTCTGACAACGAAGAAAGCCCGTGGGATGACGATGACGTAGTTGTTGTGAATCCGAACGAGGGCTACGAATGGGATACGTCCGGCACGAGACTTCCCGGTGCGACACCACGCCCGGCAGCGACACTTCCGCCATCAGAAACAAATCCTGCAGACCCTGCACCGGCTCCGACTGTAGCGCCCGGCGGCAGTGAAGAAGTCAAAGGCGGCGTAATCATTCAGGGCGACAGGGGAATGGACGTTTTCAACGGCACACAGGAAACGGCCGACGCCTATATTGACTTTGTCAATAATTTAAGTAACAAGTTCAAGGACAAAAACGTAATATCGCTGACTGCGCCGACATCTATTTCAATGTATGGCCCGTCAAAATATATCAGCGGACTTCAGGACCAGAAGGCATGGATTGATTATATTTCAACACGCCTTGATACAGCAGTGAGCATAGATATTTTCGACACACTCAAGGCGCACAAAAACGAATATATTTATTTCAACACTGACCACCACTGGACAGTAACGGGCGCGCATCTTGCATACGAGGCTCTCACCGGGCGCCTTGGCATGACGCCGGTTGATGTCAGCAGGCTTAAGAGTCAGTCTATAGACGGCTTCCTCGGCACTATGTACACTACCACAAACAGCAACGTCCTTAAAAACAACCCGGACGAGGTGAAATATTATATCCCGGCCGTCGCGTCGACGTGCATAGCTCACTACGACAGGGAAGATTTGTCAAAAACGAAGGAAATCGCGCTCGTGGCGCGCCCTGACGGCAATAACAAATATGAGGTATTTGTTTCAGGCGACAACCCGCTGACTGTCATAAAAAGTTCAGCAGGCACAGGCAGGTCGGCTGTGATTATAAAGAATTCATACGCAAATGCGTTGATTCCTTTCCTGGCGCACAATTACGACAATCTCTACATTATCGACCCGAGACACGTAAATACAACGATTGAAAACGGTCTTAATCTTGAAAAATATCTTGCAAATAAGGATGTGGATGATATCATTATCTGTATGCATATGAACCACGTTATGACGCCGTCTGTTATAAAATGTCTTAACCGCCTCATATGACGTAGGAGGTAATTTATGGTATTCAGACCATGTATTGATATACATCAGGGTAAAGTAAAACAAATTGTCGGCTCTTCTTTGAAGGACGATTGCGGCGCGCAGGAAAATTACGTGTCAGATTTTGGCAGTGAATATTATGCCCGTATGTTCAAAGATGACGCTCTGCGTGGCGGCCACGTCATTATGCTTGGTAAATCCTGTGAAAACCGCGAAGCGGCTATCGCAGCTCTCAACGCATATCCCGGCGGACTTCAGGTAGGCGGGGGCATAACGGCCGATAATGCCATGGAATATATAAATGCTGGCGCATCGCACGTCATCGTGACTTCTTACGTCTTTGACAGCACGGGTTTTAATGAAAATAATCTTTCGTTGCTCGAAAAAGCGTGCGGCAGAGAGAAAATAGTTCTCGACCTCAGTGCTGTGGAAAAAAATGGCAAATATTATATCGCGGCAGACAGGTGGCAGACGATTACAGACGTTGAAGTCAATGATGATTTTCTTAATAAACTTTCATCTCATTGCGATGAATTTCTCGTTCATGCAGTGATGAATGAAGGTAAAAAGCAAGGCGTTGATGAAAAGTTGATAGCACTGCTTTCCTTTTCACCGGTACCTGTAACGTATGCAGGCGGCATCGGCTGCTACGAAGATATAGAGGTAATAAATAAAGTCGGACGCGGCCGGGTAGACTTTACCGTCGGCAGCGCCCTGGATATTTTTGGTGGTTATATGGAGTACAATCTTGTTAAAAAATACAAGTAATCACAGTATGATACAAACGAGGCCACCGATGCCTTCGTTGATAACACGTTCAATAGTCTCCTGCAGCTTGAGTCTTTCGCTGTCGGGGACTTTATTTAATTTGTTCTGAAGCCCCTCTCCCATGAGCTCATTAAGCGGCTTTCCGAAAAGATTCGACGTCCAGATTGAAGACGGGTCGCCCTCAAATTCTTTAAGAATATAATCAACAAGCTCCTCTGACTGTTTCTCTGTGCCGACAAAAGGCGCAATTTCCGTCTCAATATCTGCCTTGATCATATGAATCGACGGCGCTTTTGCCCTGAGTCTTACGCCGAAACGGCTGCCTTGTTTGACAATTTCCGGTTCTTCTAATTCCATCTGGCCCATCGTCGGCATAACGATACCATAACCCTTCAGCTCGACCTCTCTGAGCGCATTTTCAAGTCGTTCGTACTCGCGCTTAATTCTGCCGAGGTCGGCAATCATAGTGATAAGCGCCTTGTCGTCTGTAATATCCAGCCCTGACTTTTCTGACAGAATCTTGTAAAAAAGCTCATCTGCGGGCAGAATCTCAATCGAAGCACTGCCGTCGCCTGCGTTTATGTAATTAATAACAGTTTTCTTGATAAACTCGTAATTGTCGAGCAGGGAAGACGACGTTTTGACGTTACGGATTTTTTCAGCGAGTGAAAATGACTCTAAAATCGCGTCAAGGAGCGCAGACTTAAGCGGATCTTCGTAATCAAGACCAACAATCCAGTCAGGCACGTAAAAAGAAACCTCTCCGATAGGAAACTCGTACAGAATCATCTGCATTATATCAGTAATATCGTCAATCGTCATAAGCGCGCAGTTTACAGGCAGCACCGGCACACTGTACTTCGTCTCCATTTCCTTTTTCAGGGAAATGACATTATCTGCCTGCGGGTCCACGCAGTTGAGGATAATAATATAAGGCTTGCCTGTCGCGTGCATCTCCTCAATCACGCGCTCCTCGGCAGGTTCGTATGAACTTCTGCTGATATCTGTGACACTGCCGTCTGTCGTAACAACAACGCCTATCGTCGAATGTTCGTTGATGACCTTGCGCGTGCCGATCTCTGCCGCCTCACCGAAAGGAATCTTTTCTTCAAACCACGGTGTAGAAACCATTCTCGGAATGTCGTTTTCGAGATGTCCCAGCGCTTCTTCTACGAGATATCCGACGCAATCTACAAGTCTTACGCTTAAATTTATATGCTCGCCGACAGTGATATCAGCCGCTTCGTTCGGTATGAATTTAGGTTCGGTCGTCATTATCGTCTTGCCGGAGGCACTCTGAGGCAACTCGTCAATAGCTCTGTCTCTTTCAAAATTGTCAGAAATATTCGGAATGACCAATAAATCCATAAAACGTTTAATAAATGTGGATTTTCCTGTTCTTACAGGTCCTACCACGCCAAGATAAATATCTCCCTTTGTTCTTTGTGCTATTTGCTGATAAATATCATATCTATCCACCTATATACCTCCCTTGTGTTGATGCATGTTTACGGTCTACAAGACAATGTATATGAGGTGGATTTCTAATTATTCATTATTTTTCATCAAAAAATCAATTTCTGGAGGCAATAACAGGCTGAAGCTGTCTGCCGTCCATGGCTGCCTTTATTGTTTCATTTATCTGTGAAAAATCCGCAATCAGTGAAAATGGTTTGCGGATATAGTCATCCTGGTAAAAAGGTACAAAATAGTAATTTTTCATCGCGAGCAGCAGGCCGATATTTCTGGCGTTTGCCGAAAGGGCATCGTTTGTAGACACTGCAATGACGACGGGCCTGTTGTTGCGCAGATGTGATTTGCACGCCATGCACACAGGCGTATCTGTTATAGCGTTTGCAAGTTTGGCAATCGTATTGCCCGTAGCCGGCACCACCACGACAACGTCAAGCAGTTTTTTCGGACCTATCGGCTCTGCGTCTTTTATAGTGCATATAGGTTCGTGCCCTGAGATGCGCAAGAGCGTCTCGTACAGTTCTTCTTTTGCCATGAATCTCGTTGACATTTCAGAACTGTTGTAAGACAGTACAGGGTAAACGTCGGCGCCTTCTTTTACAAGGTTATCCAGTATTGCGGCAAGACATCTGTGTGTGCAAAACGATCCGGTAACGGCGAGGCCAACACGCAGACCTTTGAGACTTTCCATTTTTTAGCTCCTTTCATTAATGATATGTTCAATAACCTTGTATAGTATGTTTGCCGCAGTCACAGGGGCTACTTTGCCGGGCAGTGACAGTGCGTGAATTATTTTGATCCCGTGTTCGTCTGCGTACGCATCGTCGCAGCCTCCCGGCAGGGAAGCAATGTCAATGATGACAGCTCCGGGCTTTAATTCTGCCAATCTGAGCCTGTCTAATACGAGCGCCGGCGCCGTGTTGAAGATTACATCCATTTTCTGTAAAAATTGTGTGGTCTCGCTGTCTGATATGCTGTAAAGCCCGTTTGCTTCACACGCAGCGTGATCAGCCTTTTTTCGGCATAATACATACGTGTCGCAATTCAGTGCTTTTAATTTGCCTGCAAGCGTTTTTCCGCATCTTCCGTAGCCGATAACAAGTGCTTTTGCGCCGTGCAGTGTAACGTCAAGCTGCTGCATTGCTACTGATATTGCGCCTTCTGCCGTCGGAATACTATTCAGGATTGCCATTTCTTCTCTGTCAAGGTAGTCGTAAGTCCTGATTCCTTTTTCTTTCAGCTCTTTTTTGACAGTTTCCGGAATTTTTCCGGCTATGAGCGCCTTGGCACTCATTATCGAGTCTGTAAAGGCTTTGGCCTTGATTGCACGCTTTGATAAGGGCGCGTTAATATTTTCACCGTCAGTCGTGAAAGGGATGGGTCCGATGACATAATCTGTATAAACCGGACTGAAAATGTCTTCTCCCGGTACCATATATTCGACGCTATGCCCACTTTGGGCCAATATATTTCCCAGCGTGAGATTCCTGCTGTCCCCGCCTGCTATTGTGAATTTCATTGTATTGTACTCCGATGAAGATACTTTACATATATATCATATGAAAAGGCATGTATGAATGTTAAAAATCACTTGGTGTTATTTTTTTTAGGGTGTATACTTAGGCATGTCGGAGGGATTTTATGAGAAAATTAATGTATAAACTTCAGCAATTTATGATGGGCAGGAATGGTTCGGACGGTCTGAACTTGTTTTTGCTCTTTTTGTATATGGCTATTATTATTGCCAGCCTGTTTGTAAGGAATATCGTGGCGCATTCTATTTTGCTCGGTGTGGCTTTGCTTGTTATTATCTGGAATATTTTCAGAACGTTTTCACGGAATCTATATAAACGCAGAAAGGAAAATGCTGTGTTTATGGGATTTTTTTACAGAATAAAGAATTTCTTCGTAAGGGGCAAGCGCAAGTGGAAGGAAAGAAAGACTCATAAATACAAAAAGTGCCCTGCATGCAAGGCACAGCTTCGTCTTCCTAAGAAGAATTGTACTATTCAGGTTACTTGCCCAAAATGTGGCAACAAGTTCAAGATGAAGGTCTGATTATGTTTTGCTCATAGGCATTATCCAGTTATGCGGAAGGATTTTTGCCAGAATACGGTAGAATTTGTAAAAAAGGCGGGGCGTGTATATTGTCTTGCCTTTTTCTGCATTTTTCACCGCGCCCAGTGCTACTTTTTCCGGTATGCAATAGGGGAGTTTGTCGAATGTTTTTGATGTTCCGGGGTCGATTCCGGCCACTTCGAGAAATTCTGTCCTCATCGGTCCGGGGCAGACTGCCAGCACATTTATCCTGTGTTTGCCGAAACGCTTTTTGAGTTCGTAGTTGAGTGATTTTGTGTAGCTGAGTACGTATGCTTTTGTGGAGCAGTACACGGACATTCTCGGGTTCGGCGCGAATGACGCAATCGAGCATACGTTGATTATATATGGGTAGACGCGTGTGCCTTCTTTTTTGCCGGGGCGCATGTAGGGAAGCACCAGTGTGGTAATAATTGTCAGCGCTTTGTTGTTGAGGTCGACCATGTTTGCCTGCGCCTTGTAGTCCGCGCCCAGCACGTCGCCGATAAGTCCGCACCCTGCGTTGTTTATCAATATCCTCACATCCGGCTTCTGCTCGTCGAGTTTGCTTTTCAGTATCTCAAAACAAGCTTCGTCCGTAAGGTCCATCGCAATTGGAATGATTTTCGGCCCGCCGTCTTTTTCTGTTTCTTTCTTTATGCTGTTTAATTTGCTTTCTCTTCGTGAAATAATCCAGATTTCTTCTAAAAATGTGTAGCGGCTGTATATTTGTTTGAGGAATTCTTTTCCGAGTCCCGATGATGTGCCTGTTATGATTGCAACGTTCATTTTTTGCGTCTCCTTTTTTGTTTTAATTTATCCTATTGTGGCGGCGGTGTCAAGAAAACAATTAGAAATTTGCGGACAAGCCATTGGCGGCAAAAAGTTTGCGGGGATTGGGGTTTTCTGCAAACTTTTTAGTGAAAACAGCCGTGGACAAGCCCCTGGCGGCAAAAAGTTTGCAGGGATTGGGGTTTTCTGCAAACTTTTTGCTAAATCAAGCACGGACCGACCGCCATGTTCCGGCGGCGGTGTCAAGAAAAAGTGAATGTCAACCATTAGCGAAAAAGTCCCGGGAAAGTTGAAACAATAGCACTTGATGGTCGGAGCTGTGTAAGTGAATAAAACACCAGCAAATATTGGGTGAGAGGGTCCGGATACTTTGCGATTCTTCAACAG
>JAZQDE010000051.1:0-55799 GCA_045546695.1 Clostridia bacterium
TTTTTACTTTCAATTTTGCACCACATTTTGCCTCGCATCCATCAGCCGTTTTCCTGTTTTTCAAAAAAACCATTTCAGATTCTCCTATATGATTTGAAGAAAAGAGTATTTGTACGTATTTAGGACGCTTTATTTTTTTAAATATTATACAGCGTATATCCTTAATTGTCAAATGCCTGACATATTTTTTAAAAATATGAATTTCGAACTTTTTCTGTTTTGCAAAAGTGATCCTTCATCATATTCATGCGCTGTACCCATACCATTTGCTGCGTAGCCTTGTCTGATGCAGAATTTTTTTCTCAATAATTCCGCTTCAAGCGATTCCATGCGGCGGATAGCGGTTTCTCCGGTCTCCTTCAGATACAGGAACAGCAGTTCCATTCAATAGGTTCGGTTTAGGAAAGTTTTATATTAGGGATGTTATAATCTCCGTAACAGATATTAGTCAATTATTAGCTATGGTAAATCCTCCTGTTTCGAGTGAGATGATGCAAAAAGAGTGATGCTCGGTCTTTCGACCTTGCATCACTCTTTTTTGTTGTTTACCAACCTTGCCTGACAAATGCCGTAAAATGTTAAATTTATCTTTAACCTTTTTACGGACATCCGCCTAAACGTGCAGGCTTATTTTATCTTTTAGAACATTATTTTTTCTTTTTGATAATCATTGCAGCGCCAATTACGAGCATAGCGTGTGCAAAGATAACTGAAGAACCGCAACCACCTTTTTCTTCTTCTTTCTCTTCAGCCGGAGCGTCAGTAGCTTTTGGAGCTTCTGTAGCCGGAGCTTTCGTCGGAACCTCTGTCGGAGGTGGTGTTGGTGTTACAGGGCGCTGCGTCGGCACAGGAGTTGCGATAGCTTCAAAATTACCATCCCACGCTTCAGCTGACTCCTTGTTATTAAAGAAGAGAATATATTCAATATCGAACGATGCTTCTTCATTCTCCTGTACGAATATATCAAATCTGAAAGCATTTAACGTTGCATCCTCCTGAGTATACTTAGTATTGGTTGCAAAGTTGAAAATCGCATACTGCCAGTCAGTTGTATCCTGGTAATCTGCCGCAACAGAGCCACCCGCTGTAGGACCTGCAAACATTGTTGTAGAGAAAAATACTTCACCGGACAAAGGTGAGCCTTCTGACCTGCGGAACTTTACGAGCATTGCTTTTGATTCCTCGCAGTATACAGTATCATCTGCCCAGTACGGAAGTGCAATTGTGAACTGAGAATCGTTTGTCGGTGTAACGTCAATGTGAAGATATCCGTCTTCAATTGTGAAATCCTGGCAACCAAGGCCGGGAGTGATGAGTTCGAGCATATCTTCTGAATTGAATATGAGCATATTGTCAAGATTCGGAACTTTGTTAATCTCTACCTCAGCATCGCTGTAACCTGTCAGTGTGCCATAGGGTTCGCCTTCGGGAGCTGTTACAAACTTAACAGCCAATTTTAATGATGAATCCGGAATATGCTGGTCATCCTGATAAAGTTCCTGTCCCGGATATCCGCCGTGTTTCCATACTCCAACACCTGAACCGCTTGAATCATATGCATCAAGAAGTCTGATTACGTACTCGCCTGCTTTAAGAGGATCTGAACTGTCAAAGCTGAATCCCAAAAAGTCATTATCGTTGTAATTTTCAAACAGATTTGTAGCAATCGGTGTACCTGCAATTGTAGTATCATAATCCTTATCGAACGCATATAGTTCAACATTCATATCACCTACGTTGTCACTCCAGCTCGGGCAACATACACCTATAAATGTAGCATCCGCAGCAATTGAAAAGTGTGAAGCGATTATGTCTTCAGTATTCATGTTATGTGCGGAGTTGCCTCCCTTAAACATATCAATACGACCAGTATCTGTAGCAGTCTCGGCTTCCTGTGTCGGCGTTGCCGTAGCAGCATTTACACTGATCGTAGCCATAACAGCAATTGACAGTACAACGACTATCAAAAGCGCAAATAAAATACCTTTCTTTTTCATAACGTCCTCCTGTTTTAACAAGTTGTTAATAATTATAGCACCTATAAATCCTATATTCAAGAAAAAACCCGACAAATTGCAAGCAATCTGTCGGGTAAATCAAACTATTTTCAATATTATTCTTCGTCGTCAACCATGTCTTTCTTAGCTGCTTCGATAATCTTCTGTGCGATCATCTCAGGAACGTCTTCGTATCTTACGAACTCTGATGTAAAGAATCCTCTGCCTCTTGTCATAGCTCTTAAGTCAACAGCATATCTGAAAATCTCAGCATATGGTACTTCGGCAACGATTTCCTGGAGGTTCTTGCCTGTCTCAGTAACGAAGTGATTCATACCGAGAACGCGACCACGACGCTTGTTCATATCACCGATGATATCGCCCATGTACTTTTCAGGAACGTATACGTTCATCTGGTATACAGGCTCAAGCAACGTAGGAGATGCAATCTTCATAGCTGCTTTGTAGGCAATTCTTGCTGCAGAAACGAATGCAACTTCTTTTGAATCTACGGGGTGATATTTACCGTCGATAAGAGTTGCTTTGAGGTTTGCCATAGGATAGCCTGCGAGGATACCCTTCTTGATGCTCTCCTGAAGACCCTTTTCAACTGATGGGAAGAACTGCTTCGGAACCGCGCCACCAAATACGCGCTCGCAGAATTCAAGGCCTTCCTGCTCACCGGGTTCAAACTCGATAACTACCTTACCATACTGACCTGCGCCACCTGACTGTTTCTTATGCAAACCTTCTGTAGTAACCTTTTTACGGATAGCTTCACGGTATGCAATCTTAGGATCTGACAAGTCAACTGATACTGAATATCTTGATTTGAGTTTGCTTACGATAATATCGATGTGCTGCTCACCCATACCGGAGATGAGTGACTGACCTGTCTCAGCGTTAGTCTCAAATTTGAATGTATGGTCTTCGTCTCTGAGCTTATTGAGTGATGAAGCAATCTTTTCTTCGTCGCCTCTTGCCTTAGGTGCAATACCGAGTGAAATCTGCTGTACAGGGAATTTAATCTGCGGGCAGATAACTTTGAGTGTCTTTGAACCGATTGTATGGTTTGTACGTGTGATTACGAGCTTAGCTACACAACCGATATCGCCTGCGATAACTTCGTCAACAGGAATCTGCTTCTTACCTCTTAACATAAAGAGCTGTGAAATACGTTCTTCCTGATTCTGTGTAACGTTGTAAATGCCGGCGTCTGCTCTGAATGTACCGGAATAAACTTTAAATAATGTAAGTCTGCCAACGAATGGGTCAACGATTGTTTTGAAAACAAATGCAACTCTGTTGGATTCAGCATCCATAGGAAGCTCCATGTCATTACCGTCAAGATCTTTAACAACGATAGGACCTCTGTCTACAGGAGACGGAGTGTACTTAACGATAAAGTCAGAAAGCTGACGGATACCGATATTTTCATATGCACTACCGATAAGAACAGGTGCGCAGATTGCTTTGTTGATAGCGCTCTTGAGACCTTGTCTTACTTCTGCATCTGTGAACTCTTCGCCCATAAAGAACTTTTCCATAAGCTCATCGCTGCTCTCAGCAACATGCTCGCAAACGTCCATATGAAGCTGTTCAATTGTATCTACGAGCTCTGCCGGCAGTGGTACTTCTTTGTTGCCCTTAGCATCATAGTGATATGCTTTTTTAGAAATAGTACTTACAAAACCGATGAGCTTATTATTCTCTCTTATAGGAAGATGGAGAGCTATACAACTCTTACCAAACTTTTCTTTGATCTCGTCATAAATTTTGTTAAAATCTGCAGTCTCTTCATTCATCTTGTTGATGAAGAAAGCGCGGGGCAGCTTACGTTTTTCTGCTTCATCCCATGCTTTTTCGGCACCGACTGCCACGTTACCGGCTACAACGATAATAGCCGTGTCCGCTACGCTTATAGCTTCGTGCATTTCACCTTCAAAATCAAAGTATCCGGGAGTGTCCAGGATGTTGATTTTTGAATTTTCCCAGTTATAAGGAGCGAGTGCCATATTGATCGAAAATTGACGGTTTGTCTCCTCAGCGTCAAAATCGCAAACAGTATTACCGTCAGCAACACGACCCAATCTGTCAGTTGCTTTGGCATTGAACAACATAGCTTCTGCTATTGATGTCTTACCTGTGCCACCATGACCTAATAAAACAACGTTACGTAAATCCGAACTTTTCATATACATTCCTCCTGTACCAATATTTTTTATGAAAAGAGCACCTATGTGCTCTTCGAATCACCAATAAAGTGAGTATAGCACATTGTTTATATACATGTCAAACATTGTTCACAATTATAAAGCTGTTAATCAGATGACAGTTATATTTATATCATATGAAAATTGACCGCACGAAACAGTAACAGTTGCACTGCCCTTTTCTCTGGCTGTTGCAACGCCTGACGGGCTTACATATACAATTTTTTTATCAGAAGAAGTATAATTATCTTATATAAATATTTTGTTCCGTCGAAGAACTCTCCGGCAAGACCTTGCTACAAAACAGTTGTTTGACACACCTCCACCATAAATCGTAGAAGTATATCCAAGATAATAATAACCGTTGAAAAAAACAGAACCGGGATCACAGACGGATGCGTAATCCATTGTATCGGCAAGAGGCTGCAATACAACCTTTGTGAAAAATCTTTTATATTGTTTCATTATCAGTAATCAAACACAGAGAAAAGCATGTCGCTTACCATTTCTTCGAATTCCTCTGAATATTTTGTGTAAGCCTTTACTTCGTTATTTTCAACAGCTTCAAACGTAATAACGTAATATGCCATGCCGCGCACAGCAACGTACACGTCACATTCATATGTCATGCCATTAATATCAGTATAAGTGTAGGTTGCTTTGCCAAAGCGTTTACCGCCGAGCTCGATAATCTCACCCTCATCAATGTTGTATATAAAGGTCATATAATCCTGATTATCTATATAGTTTTTAACTGCATCAAAGACCTCCTCCAATGATACGGGCGTGTCACTGTCAAATACCGTCGGTGAGGGCGACTGGCCGCCTGTAGTAGCGGGCGTTGAGGTAGCGTCTGGTGTAGCTGTAACGTTTGGCGTAGTATCCGGGGCAATTGTGGCCGGATCCTTCTTTTCTATACCAAAATCTGTATATTCTCTATAGTAAAAACGGGCTGTTGCATACTGGTATCTGATCATACCTTCTCTCGGATCAGGAGTAGCAGTCGGCTTTGCAGTCTGTCCGTTCGTCATAGAAGGCGTAGCCGTCGCAGTCGCTTCAATGGTCGGTTCAGGTGTAACAGGATTTTCAATTAATGGATAGGCTTCTAAAACGAGTCCGTTATTTGCATTGATCATAAAACCATTTGTGCCGCCTGTAACGTCCCAGTCAACAGGATAATAAACGCGGAAGAAATATCTTGAGGCATTATACATATCCACTATTTCCTCAGCCTGCTTAGCTTCTTCTTCGCGCATCTTCTGAATCCATGCTTTTGCAATATTTGCAATCATAAGAGAAACTATAATCAGAATAAGGATAATAAATAATACCGCAAATGATTTTTTGTTTTTATACCAAGAATTCATCTTAACACCTCATAGTTATTATACCTGTTTTTTCAAATACTTCAACACTTGCTCAGCAAGTGCCTCTTTCTCATTTTCAAGAATGCCGTCGATAACGTCATCAAGAAGCATCTGAAGTACGTTTCCAACTTCCGGACCGGGCTTTACACCCATATCTATAACTTCTTTTCCGGTCAGTTCAAGTTGCGCAAGAGAAAAGGCTTCTCCCTCTTTAATTATATCTTCCAGAATTTTTTCAGATTCAAATAACGACTGCATTCCACTTTTTACCATTTCCGGATTCTGCGACAGATTATCAGCCTTTTGTATAACAATAAGACGCCTTGTGTCCTCAGGACCAAGCTTGTTCAGGACACGTTTTATAGCTTTGACTTCAGGCCTGAAACGGTTGTCATGCTCGCAAATCAATTTCACGACAGTTGATATTGTATTCTTATCATATCTGAGCCTGTTTAAAATCTCACGCGCTATTTTACCGGATTCTGCCTGGTGCCCGAAAAAGTGACCGCCCCTCTCATCAAAAGTAAACGTGTGCGGCTTTGCAATATCGTGAAGAAGCATCGTCATTTTCACAATAAAATCATCATTCGTATATTCCAGTGCATGCAATGTATGTTCAAGCACATCATAAATATGCCAGTGCGTACGCTGGTCAAAGCCCTTCATCGGCTTCATTTCAGGAATAAATACGCAAATAACGTCAAAATATTCTCTGATGATATCTATGCCACGTTTTCCGCACAAGAGCTTTGTAAACTCAACGTTTATGCGTTCTCTGGAAATATTTTCCAGCGTGTCCTTCAGATTGAAAATAGCATCGGACGTTGCCTTATCTATTGAAAAATCAAGCACAGAGGCAAATCTCAATGCCCTTAAAATGCGAAGAGCATCTTCGGAAAAACGTTTTTCCGGCTCGCCTACACACCTGATAATCTTATTTTCGATATCTTCCCTGCCACCGAACAAGTCAACAAGACCTGTTCCGGGATTATACGCCATGGCATTTATTGTAAAATCTCTTCGCGACAAATCAGAGGCAAGGTCGGTCACAAAAGTAACTTTATCAGGATGGCGGTTATCCGTATACTCCCCGTCTTGTCTGTATGTTGTAACCTCATATCCCTGTCCGTCGATGAGCACAGTAACAGTGCCGTGTTTGAGGCCCGTCTCAATAATACGATATCCTTCAAAGCATTTAATCATATCTTCGGGCATACAATTTGTGGTAATATCCCAGTCGTTTGGAATCTTACCCATTATCGTATCCCTGACACATCCGCCCACGGCATAAGCCTCATAACCCTTGCCCTCAAGAATTTCAATTATTTTTTTTGCACCATCATTTATATTCATACTCACCTAACTCCACAATAGCATTGTCACTCGTAAGCTCTTTAATATTATAACAAAGTTTTTCTACTTTCGGTGTTTCGACCACAAGAATAAATTCTGCTTTTTCGGTGAAAAGACTGTCTACGGGATGTAGCTCCTGTGATGAAAAAATATTCATAAGTCCTGAAATATACTTATAGTCAGCAGTAACCTTTACTCTTCTGCATAAAACCATTTTTTTCTTGCCGGCCAGCGTGATTGCCTCCATAGCACTCGTGGTATATGCTCTGAGAAGTCCGGGTGCGCCCAGCAGGATACCACCGAAATATCTTGTAACGACTATTACTGCATTTTCAATCTCATTTTTCTGTAGAACGTTAAGAAGTGGCAGCCCGGCAGTCCCCTGCGGTTCTCCGTCGTCGCTGTATTTAGTATATGCATTTCCATTTTCTGTAACTGTATAAGCGTATACGTTATGCCTTGCATCACGATTTAACGTCTTAATCTGAGTAATAAATTCCTGCGCCTGCGCACTTGTTTCAACAGGCTTTGCGTAGCCAATAAAACGCGAACGTTTTATTTCATACAAGCTCTGTGCTTCTTTTTCAAGTGTATAGAATTCTTCTTTTTGTTTATTACTCATTGTTTTTCACGTAATCCTTGATGATATAGCTCATTTTATCTGGCAGACTGCCTTTGACACTTACTCCCGAATCAATATATTCTTCGTTGAGATTTTCACAATTTTCATGAAGAAGATTGAGAATTTTCATATCGCTGTACGGGATAACAATATCAAAATCAACAACATTCTGCGTGAAAAATTCATTAATTGCTTCTTTTAATTCATCAGTTCCCTGACCGGTTGTGCTGCTGACAAAGAAAACCTTGTCATAGCCGCTGTATTTTTTTGGAGTCGGTATTATGTCCGCATAAAAACCTTTATCAATCTTGTTGAAAACAAGGAATCTGCGGCTCTGTGTGGCACCTATTTTTTCAAGAATGTCCTCTACCGTTTCCATACACGAGTCGTATCCCTCAGCGCTGACGTCAACAACGTGTACAAGCAAATCGGCATATACAGATTCTTCCAACGTCGCCTTGAATGCTTCGATAAGGTCAGTCGGCAGTTTTTTGATAAATCCGACGGTATCAATCATCAGAATATCCTGTTTGTCGTCATTTACCATGCGCCTTACGCTTGTATCAAGCGTCGCAAAGAGTTTGTCTTCAGCAATAACGTCTGTCTGACACATATGATTCATAAGAGTTGATTTACCGGCGTTCGTATATCCGACGATAGCAACAGTCGGTACGTTGTTCTTCTGCCTCTCAGCCCTCATCTGACTGCGTCTTGTAGTAATCTCCTTGAGTTTGTCTTCGAGATAGTAAATCTTACGTCTGATGTGGCGTTTATCTTCTTCAAGCTTCGTTTCTCCCGGACCTCTCGTGCCAATACCGCCGCCAAGTCTTGACAGCACAGTACCAAGACCTGTAAGCCTGGGCAATCTGTATTTCTGCTGCGCCAACTCTACCTGGTATTTACCTTCTGTCGATTTTGCTCTTGCAGCAAATATGTCGAGAATAAGCGCTGTTCTGTCAATTACTCTCGTGCCTGTTGTGCTCTCTAAGTTACGTATCTGTGTAGGAGTCAGTTCGTCATCGAAAATTATAAGATTAGCACCAAGAGCCTGCCTTTTTAATGATAAATCTTTTGCAAATCCAGCTCCTATATACGTGCCTGCATTCGGGGCTTTTCTCCTTTGCGTGCACATATCAACGACAGCAGCACCTGCTGATATGGCAAGTTCTTTAAGCTCTGCAAGATAATCTTCGCTGCTTTGAGATGTTTTTTCATCCATAACACCGACCAAAATCGCCTTTTCACCGTCATCACTAATAATGTGTGTCGTTTTCGTTGTGTTTTTCTCGATCAACTGAATCTCGTCAAACAAGCTGTCAAAATACTTTACCTTGTTTGCGCGCCACGGACCGATTGTATCGTAATTCTTCAGCTCGCCTTCTTCATTGTGGCTGAGCATTGTAACGGATACTCCCAGAATTTTACTGTCATAAATGCCAATAACTGCCATAGCGTCAAAGCGTTCTTTTATCAGAGTGTTTATATCAACGTCAGACGGCAGCATGCCGTGAACGCTGTCATTTTTTAGTGGATGTGTATGCAGGAATCTGATGCCGGACAGCCTGTTTTCACCGCGTCTTGATGCCACTTCGGGCACACTTACACAATGATAATCGCCATAGCTTATCGCAAGTAGTCTGTTGTGCCTGTCGATACAGCATGCAATCTCGTCACCGTATTCGCCTGTCACTTTTTCCATCATTGCGAGAATTTCTTCAGGTAAAAATGAGCCCGGCGAATATACGTTGCCGATAAATGACTTCATGTATTCAATTGTACTCTTTTTAAGCGAACTTATTTTACCGTAAATCTCTTTTTCCATTTCAGAACAACCTTTTCACCATTCTGTTAATCCTGATTACATTTTCATCGGTGAAAATATCACCGTGTGCTTTGATGAGTTCGTCTGCAATCTTGTCCGTAACGGCATGATATTCAACGGGAATATTTTTTACTTCGCTTATTTCGCAAGCAAGTCTGTATCCTTCAAGGCAATCATCAATGGTAGTATCTTCCATCATATTTGCACTGTTTATAATGCCGGTTGCCTTGATATTTGAAGTAAGCTCCACCTCATCAAATATTTTAAGAGCTGCCTCAAGATTATATGTAAATGGTCTTTTGACGTTAACAACAAAAAACTGTTTGTAATTGCGCTGCCTTATAACGTCTGAATAGCGACCGACAGCCTTTGCGCCAATATCGTCGCCACCGACATCTATAATAACATCGTACTCCTCGTCTTCAATAAGTGCCTCCATAACCGGTGTAAGCGCCGGTACGTCAACATTTGAATTGGCATAAAGTGGTATTTCAACACGGATGCCTTGTGCTTCTAAAGCAGCCTTGCTGTCTGCGCTTCTGAAAAAAGGATTTACAATATCCATGTCTATAAGGGCTATTTTTTTATTGTTGCCACCTTCTGAATTTTTTAATTTTAAAGCAAAATTAACGGCAGTTTCTGTCTTGCCACTTCCGAAATGACCTGTAAAAACGTATACACCGCTCATTTTTTCTTTCCTTTCTTTGTAAATACAAATTTTTTCTGACCAAAGTAGCTGATAAAGAACAGCGGGAAGTCAACTACCAGCTTGCATATTACGCCCGGTATGCCTGCCAGGTCTTCAAGCAGATACGATCCTATTGCGCCAAGGCCCATTATGAGTAAACACAAAAGAGTATATTTAAATATGCTCTTTAAGCTGAACTCCTTGAAAACAAGTCTGCTGTTTACAGTGTAATTAAACGTGCTACTGATTACCCTGCCCACAAAATACGCAATCGGAACGTGATAAGAGGTAATGTTGAACAGCAAATGATTCACAAGGATAAACAAGCCGTAATCCATTGCAAATGACACAAATGACGAGAGTGAAAAAATCAATATCTGAGACAAAATTCTTACCGAGTCCTTAAATGGTGCATAATATGAAGTGTTGTTATTATATGCACTTTTTACAGGAACCTCTTTAAAAGGTACTCCCCAGTCATTCAATTTAAGGAGCATATTCATGTCGTATTCGTATCTTTCTCCTTTGAGTCTGCACATTTTTCTGAAAAGAGACTTTGGAATCGCCCTGAGACCTGTCCTTGTGTCGCGTACTATGAGACCGGTCGCAAGTCTGAATGCAACACGTGTGAAAGCCGTTCCAATATTTGCCTTGACATGATGTTTTAAATTTTTATCACAAAAACGTAAACCGAGTATTATTGACTCGTTACCTGATTCTTCTCCTGCTTTTGCCACGGTCTGTATTGATTCGATATCGTATTGTCCGTCGCAATCGGCAGTAATTACATAATCAATGTCGTTTTTTGCTTCTATTATATACGAAAAGCCTGTTTTAAGAGCACAGCCCTTTCCTCTGTTTTCGGGATGAGAGAGCACGTGGTAACCGAGGCTTCGTGCAAAGTCAAAATACTTTTCACACTCTGCCTTGCTGCCGTCGTTTACAACAATAACTTCTATATTATTTTTTTTCAATATCTTCAGAAAAGATACCATTTTTTCACACGGATTATATGCCGGTATTAAAACAATATATTTCATAATGTATCTGGCTTAGCCAAAAAATTTAAAAGACATCAGACCCACATAATCGTCTGAACAGTTTTTGTCAATTTTAGCCAGAGCAAAAAGCCTCCCTCCGTTATATATTCTCAAAAAACCTTGTGATTCAGTTAAATCACCGCAAACTTCACTTTTTCTGACGTTTTTCAGATTACCTGAAGCATATTTTTTTGCATCATCATCGCATAGTTCCACAACAGGAACGTCCTGCAATAAATAATCACACGCAAGTACATTGTTTTCTGTGCACTCATCCGGGACAGCACTGTTTTCTATACAGAAAGGTCCGTACTGAGTCCTCTCCAGGCTGCACATACACGCGCCACAACCAAGCGCTACTCCCAGATCATGGCAAATCGACCTTACGTAAGTGCCTTTAGAACATGAAACATCAAAAATACCTGTGTGATTTTTCACATCATATGATACGATATTTATTGTATAGATGTTTACTGTTCTTGATTTAATTTCAACGTCTTTGCCTGCTCTTGCAAGCTTGTACGCCGGTGTTCCATTAATTTTTATTGCGCTGTATGCAGGCGGTGTCTGGGTGCATTCGCCTACAAAACCTTCCAATATCTGTCTTATCTGCTCTTCTGTTATTAATGACAGCTTGTCTGCATCTGTTTCAGAAACCACATTTCCCCAGATATCATACGAGTCAGTTGTTTTTCCAAGCAGAAAACCGGCTCTGTAGCTTTTATCATAATCATGCATAAAATCAGCCATTTTCGTAGCTTTTCCTAAAAAAACAGGCAAAATTCCGGTTGCTTCCGGGTCAAGCGTGCCTCCGTGACCTGCTTTTTTTTCACCGAGAAGTCGTGATACTTTTTTCACACAGGAAAAAGATGACATTCCGGCCGGCTTGTATACATTGATTATTCCGTCCATGAAACAATTTCCTCAATAAGTTTTGTCTTAAACTCTTCAAAAGTGATATCGAATTTTTCAGGAGTGTAAGTTATTCCGGATGCGCATTTGTGACCGCCCCCACCAAATCCTGCCGCAACGCTGCTTACGTTGCAGTCACCATCTGACCTTAGGCTCAGTCTGCGTACAGCGGGTGTGTCACCGGGCTTTACGAATATTGCAGTTTTTACACCGCTTATCGTGCGTAAAAATGCCGCAAATCCTTCTAATTGCTCCATCGTCGCGTTACTGTTTTCGATATCTTCTTTTGTTATCTCAAGGAAACAAATTGTCTCGTTTCCATAAAATTCCAGTTTAGAATATGCAATCCGTCTTAATGCAAGTTCCGATTTTTCAACTGATTCAAAAATATTTCTGTACTGCCACGACTGATCGCCACAAAGCGCAATAATCTTCGCCGCAATACTGTGCGTGTTTTCAGTCGTATTTGAATATGCAAAACAACCTGTATCAGTCATTATTCCCGTGAAAATCGTCTGCGCTATGTTTTTATCGGTGACAGGGCCGTATAAGCTCATCAGCTCCCATATGCCCTCGCAAGTAGCAGACCAGGTAGTATCGCATATATTTAACTGTGCATACGGATTTTTAGTCAGATGATGATCGATTGATACTGTTACAGGTGCTTTTCTGAAAAGATTCTGTCTCTTTCCGAGTCTCTCTTCTGTAGCTGTATCAACTGCGATTGATGCGTCAAAAGCACCATATTCTGTGCCTTCATTATACACACGCACGTCAACATCCTGAAGTGTTATATACTTAAGAACTTTCTGCGGCTCTTCTTCTATAAAAATAACTGTTTTTTTACCTTGATTTTTAAGAAAAAGTGCGAGTGCCACAGCGGAGCTCAGAGCATCGCCGTCAGCTGAAAAATGAGTAAACAAAGCAAAGCTTTCATTGTTATTTATTACATTTTGAACGGCGTTCCACTCCTGCATTATTCTTCCTCGTTTTCTTTTCCTACAAGCTCTGTAATTCTTTTTGACATGTACGCGCCATATTCAAGAGAATCATCGCGTATAAACGTAAGTTCAGGAAGACAACGGATTGTCATCTTCTTGCCTATCATTGTACGGATAAAGCCTTTTGATTTTTCAAAACATTCCAAAGCCGCCTGTGCTTCTTCGTCAGTGCCATAGAGACTGACATACACTTTTGCGTATTTGAGATCTTTTGTAAGTTTTATATTTGTAATTGAAGTAATCAAGGGAATTCTGGGGTCTTTCAGATCATTACGTATAATGTCTGAAAGTACCCTTTTCATTTCACCGCTGATTCTGGCAGTTCTATCCATTGCGTTTAACCTCTTCCATAACGTAAGCTTCTACAACATCGCCTTCTTTGATGTCGTTGTAGTTTTCAAATGACAGACCGCATTCAAAGCCCTGTGCAACTTCTTTGACGTCATCTTTGAATCTCTTGAGTGATGCGAGTTTGCCCTGGAATACTACGATACCATCGCGTACGATGCGCACGTCAGAATGTCTGAGGACTTTACCGTCGAGTACGTAACCGCCGGCAATCGTACCAACGCCTGACACTTTGAATGTCTGTCTTACTTCAATATGTCCTGTTACGTTTTCTTTATACTCAGGATCAAGCATACCGATCATAGCAGCCTTTACGTCTTCGATTGCGTCATAAATTACGCTGTAGAGTCTTACGTCAACGCCTGCGTCTTTTGCACTTTCCATAATATTCGCACCGGGTCTTACGTTGAAGCCGATGATAATAGCATTCGATACGGAAGCAAGCTGGATATCTGATTCTGTAACGGCACCTACCGCACCATGAATGATATTCACCTTTACTTCGTCTGTTGTGAGCTTCTGCAGAGACTGTTTTACAGCTTCTACGCTACCAACAACGTCAGCTTTTACAATAATATTAAGATCTTTAACGTCGCCGGCCTGAATCTGACTGAAGAGATCATCGAGCGAGATCTTTGTCTGTGCGTGAATTGTGCTCTCACGAAGCTGTGCTTTTCTCTGGTCTGCAAGATGCTTTGCAACTCTCTCGTCTTTAATTGCGTAGAATGTTTCTCCGGCAATCGGCACTTCCTGAAGACCTGTTATCTCTACAGGTGTTGAAGGTGTTGCCTTTTTGATGTTGTTGCCCTTGTCGTCTACCATCGTTCTGATATGACCGAATGCCATACCTGAGATGATAGCGTCGCCGGCCTTGAGTGTACCTCTCTGTACGAGAAGTGTAGCAACAGGACCGATATTTTTATCAAGTTTTGCCTCAATAACAGTACCTTTTGCCTGTTTTACAGGACTTGCCTTGAGTTCGAGAACGTCAGCACAAAGGAGAACTGTTTCCAGAAGAAGCTCTATATTTTCACCGGTCTTAGCAGATACCGGTACGAACGGAACGTCTCCACCCCATTCTTCGGGGATAATCTCATGTTCTGCCATCTCGTTCATAACCTTATCGGGGTTTGCGCCGGGCTTATCTATCTTGTTGATTGCAACGACGATTGATACTTTTGCAGCTTTTGCGTGGTTGATAGCCTCGACTGTCTGAGGCTTTACGCCGTCGTCAGCAGCTACAACCAGGATTGCAACGTCAGTAACCTGAGCACCTCTTGCTCTCATTGATGTGAAAGCTTCGTGTCCCGGTGTATCGAGGAAAGTAATTTTTCTGTCGTTGATTCGTACCATATACGCGCCAATATGCTGTGTGATACCGCCGGCTTCGCCTGATGTTACACTTGTTGAACGGATTGCGTCAAGCAGTGATGTCTTACCATGGTCAACGTGTCCCATTACAACTACTACAGGTGGTCTTTCTACGTATGTGTCGTCGATTTCAAGTTCGTCCGGATCTTCAAAGAGGATATCCTCGTCTGTAACGATAACTTGCTTTTCAGCAGTAATGCCATATTCAGCAGCGATAAGTGTAGCAGTGTCAAAGTCGATTACCTGGTTCTGTGTTGCCATAACGCCCATGAGCATAAGCTTTTTGATAACGTCAACAGCTGATTTTTTGATTGTTTCCGCAAAGTCTTTTACCGTGATTGTGTCAGGAATCTTTACGTTTGTGAGGACTGCTGTCTGAGCCGGCATCATATCACGGATAGAGGCATATTTATCCTTTTTAGCATCTTTACGTCCTTTTGAACCGCCGCGTCTGCCATATCCTTCCATGTTGTCATCGTATGAAGTATGATGATCGTCACTGTAAATATCTGACAGATTCTTCTGCTCACCTACAAGCTGCCTTGCACTGCGGTATTTGTCCTTGGATGAAGATGAAGCAGAAGGCTTTTCACGGTTCTCCTTCTTTGTCATCTTATCCATTTTGGCTGTTTTTTCATAGATTTTGTTTGAATAATCGCGTTTTGGTTCATTAGATGATACAACAGGAGCGTCAATTGCACCAAATTTGCTCTTATCTCTTTGTCCCTGTGAAAATCTCTGTCCACCCTGTGCCTGTTGCTGCTGTTGCTGCTGTTGCTGAGGTCTGCGCTGTGTCTGTGCATCTGCATGCGCATTGGTACGAGGCTGATGTGTGGGAGCTTCGGTCTTTGCTTCAGCTACCGGCACTGCTACAGGCTTGAGTGTAATTTCTATCTCTTCTCTGTAAACCATCTCTCCATATCCAAGTTCCTTTACAGGTGCTTCCTCTTTTACAGGTGTAGCTTCCTTTACGGGTGCCTCTTCTTTGACCGGAACCTCAACTTCTTTTACAGGTGCAGCAGCTTCTGCTTTTTTGGGAGCAGCTTCTTTAGCAGGCTCTTCCCTGACAATTCTTGTAACTGTCTTTGGTTCTTCTTTAGCAGGCTGTACTGCCGGCTCTGCAGGTGCAGTTGTAGGTGCATCTTTGGCAATTCTCTTTACACGTCTTACAGTCGGGCCGTTTGATACCGGAGTAGCAGTGCTTGGAGCCGCCGGTGTTTCCTGACTCTGAGTTGTCTGATTCTCAGTAGCAACAGCATAGCTGTCGTCTGATTTTCTTACTTCATATCCACTTCTGAGGCCCGAAGAAGCTACGTTACTTACCTTCTGGGGCTTCTTTTGATTCTTCTGCTGTGCATCATCAGCTGCAGACGGAGCTTTAGAGTCGACAACAACTCGTTTTAATATAACGACATCATTCTTCTTATTGTTTGTTTTTTTCTCACTCATTAATTCTCTCTCCTTACATCCTGCAGTAAATCAAATTGTTCTTTTAATTTACTGTACACATTCAGATTAATTTCTGTATCGAATTCTTTACTTAGCTTATTTCCTTTTTCCATTTTTCCGAAACACTCACTGCTGTTGCATATATATGCGCCTCTGCCGTTTACTTTACCTGTCGTGTCGAGAACTATGTCGCCGTCTTCACTCCTGCGCACGATTCTGAGCAGTTCCTGCTTCGTTTTTGATTCGTGACAAGCGATACAACGTCTTAAAGGTACTTTCTTTGTTTTCAACAAAAATCACTTCCTGATTAATTAGATAAGGTCCGGGTCAAAATTACCCTCTGCATCGAATGGAGATATTTCCGCTGATGCTGTGTCATTGTTTTCAAGTGCTGCATCGTTGAAAAGCTCTTCTTCAACGTTTGCACAAATCTGTGAAAGGCTCTTGATGTCAATTCTCCAGCCTGTGAGCTTTGCAGCAAGTCTTACGTTCTGGCCTTCTTTACCGATTGCAAGTGAAAGCTGTTTGTCTTCTACTACTACTGTTGCGCTGGCATCTGCTTCTTCAATGAATACTCGTGCAACTTTTGCAGGACTAAGACTGCTTGCGATGAGATCATCTGCATATGGGCTCCACTTGATAACATCGATTCTCTCGCCTTTGAGTTCGTCTACGATTACCTGGATACGCATACCCTTCTGGCCTACACATGCGCCAACAGGCTCAACGTTTTCGTCTTTTGAATATACTGAAATCTTTGTTCTTGAGCCGGGCTCTCTTGCGATGTTTACAATCTCAACAGTGCCGTCTGCAATCTCAGGAACTTCCATTTCAAGAAGTCTCTTTACGAGGTTCGGATGGCTTCTTGAAATCATTACAACAGGTTCTTTGCTCTTAAAGCCTTTGTCTTTTACTTCAAGAACGTAAGCTTTGATTCTGTCGTATACTTTGTAATTTTCACCAGGAACCTGCTCGGAAGGAAGCATTATACCTTCGATTCTGCCGAGGTCAACGTGAATAATCTTCTCTTTTGTGCCGTCGCGGTTTTCTTTGATTTCGATTCTCTGAACAGTACCTGTAACAACATCTTTTTCCTTGTCAATGAACTGTCCGTAAATCTTTGCTCTTTCTTCTTCGCGAAGCTTCTGGATAATAATCTGCTTTGCCTTCTGAGCTGCGAGTCTGCCGTAGTTTCTGGGCGTAATCTCAAATTCTGCCAGGTCGCCAATCTCAAATTCGGGATCGATTTCTCTTGCTTCTGCAATTGAAAGCTCTGTAGCATCATTCCATACTGTCTCAACAACTTCTTTCTGGGCAAATACTTTAATCTCACCTGTCTCACGGTTGAATTCAACGCGTGTGTTTGTGTCATCTTCTTCGTGACCGTATGATGTGTTCAATGCTTCTTCAATAGCCTGAATAATAATTTCCTTGTCAATGCCTTTTTCTTTTTCCAATTCATTTAAGGCAAATAATAATTCTGCACTCATTTTTTAATAACCTCCTGATAATCAATCCCAAATAATTGCTCTGTTAATCTTTGCTACGTCTTTTTCTGTAAAAGACATTTCTTTACCTTCACACGTAATCTGTATTATGCCGTCCTGCCTTCCGACAAGTGCGCCTGTATACATCTTACTACCTTCTATCGGAGCATACAAATGCACCTCAACTTGTTCACCTTTATATCTTTGAAAATCCTTGTCCGTCTTAAGTGGTCTGTCAAGTCCGGGTGAAGAAACTTCAAACGTATATGGTGTTTTTATTATGTCCTTCTGGTCGAGCAGCTCGTCTAAAGCTTCGCTGACCTGCTGACAATCGTCAAGACCTACGCCGCCGTCTTTGTCAATATATATACGAAGTACCCATTTTGAGCCTTCTTTTATATATTCTGTATCTACCAGGTCCATTCCAAGGCCTTCGATAACAGGCTGAGCGAGCGCTGTTACTTCTTTTGTAACACTCATTCGTTTCACTCCTTTTTTGATGCTAATTGCCTTATTTAACAATGAAAGAGTGGGAATCAACCCACTCTTTCGTAAGCTCAATCATACAATTGCTTTATTATTGTATCACTGATGGCATGCAGTGTCAACCTGTTATTTAATAACTACAGCTTCAAAGCCCATGAACTTACCAAAAAGTTCCAATGACTTGAGATTGTCACCGTATACAACAGCGCAGTGGTGTGTACCACCATAATTGCTATATTCTTCCAAAAATCTTTCAATCGGTTTTGAAGGCTTGAACCAGCCACGGATTTCAGTGTCATATACACCATTTTCATCGCGGAAGTCCTTCATCTCAACAGGTGCGAGAATGAGTGTATATTTGCCATCTGCGCAAGGAGCGAGGTTAACGAGTACGGCCTCCCCTTGCATCAGGCATGCAGTGAGCTGAACAGTGTTGCCTGCGTCAGTCCAGTTAAAGCCGCAATTCTTAAGCTTAGGCTTGCGTGATGAAAGATTGATATTCATTTCACCCATATGGCTGAGGAAAATCTCACCTGTCTTCCAGCAAGGACAGAACATCTCTGTGAAAGAAGTCTGCGGATATACTTCCTGAAGTGCGCCTACAAGACTTGCTGTAAGAGCATCGCCCTCACCTGCGTAACCAATACCTTTTGCAATAATTTTGCAGATATAGTGGAAAGGCATTTTATGAATGCCGCCTGTACCTGTGCCGAGGAAGTTTACAGTATACGCACCGAGTTTTTCAGCTTCAATCCATTTTTCAAGAGCGATACCTGCCTTTGTAGCAATATAGTAATCGTCTTCGTTTACGTCGGGATAGAATTCAAAAGCTTCTTTGTCATATGCAATCTGCACCTGAATCTCTTCATCAGTAACTTCGCTGTAGAGTTTGTTATAAAGGTCAAGATCAATCGGAACGACTGTAGCGCCGAGCTCGTCTTTTAATTCCTCAGGAGTCTTGAAGAAGTCGCCCATGCCATCAAATGAGCCGCCAACTCTGCCGACACGGATATTTTTAAGATTTTTAGCTGCTTTAGCTGCCTGGCAGTCAGCAAACACGCGCTCAATTACGTCTGAATGATCAATGTGACCTGCTTCAACTTTGAACGGAATGTTGTTTCTGCGAAGAAGATTGCACATATCCTGTACGCCGTGAATACCATGATTCGGGAAAATCTCATCTTTGACGAACATTGAGCTTTTGAAATCATACGTAGGTGTAGCGTCAAGTGCGATTACCGGCTTGTTCATTTTTACAAATGCGCCGATTGACTTAAGTGACGGTGAATATGCTATGTGAAGTGTAACGATAACGTCTACATCTTCTTTGATGAAAAGGTCTGCAGCCGCAAGGAATTGTTCTTCTTTTGTACAAAGATCAACTGCTATAACTTCAGCGCCCATGTCTTTAAGTCTTTTGATGCATTCTTCTTTATGTGGCATCATAGGTTCTTTTGCCCAGGGCTTTATATCTTCGTAAAGCTGGAGATAAAGTGGCAGGAAACCGATTTTAATATTACTCATAATGATATCTCTCCTTTATTTCTTTAATCATTCTTTCAGCATTGTCGTTGAAAATATTGGCAACGTCCTGCTTGGAAAGTTTTGCATTTTCAGCTGCTTTTTTCATAGCAAGAATCTCTTCGTAGATAAAGAATGTGAGCTTCTCGCCTTCTTCAGCGCTTACATCGCGCATGTGTGGCACGTTTGTAAGGTCACCATATATTCCCGGAGGAACGAGATTCCAGTAGCATGCCTTTTCATCGACAATTCTTCTCATGTGCATATATGTAATCGGAAGGTCGCTGCCGAAGAAAATGCGGTCCGGGCTGATATATTCGAGCATCTTTGTGAAAACTTCTGCATTTGTATTTGCAGTAATGTCATAATAAAGATTGTTGCAATCTTTAAGATAATCAAATGATGTGAAAGAAGGATCTCCAAGATCTTCCATCGCATATGCTCTGCCTACATGAGCTACAATCAGCTTAAGGTCAGGATATTTGTCATTTATTATACGAAGCTGGTTGAGGTTTACCTTATCCCGGAAACGGCCGTTTCTCGGAATATGGCACATAACAACCATTTTAAGTTCGTTGAGAACCTTTAACTGCTCTTCCGGGAAAAAGTCAAAAATTCTGATTTCGTTTGACGGAATATACGGAGCCGCAAGCTCAAGATATGACTTTACGCCGTAAAACTGACCTTTTAATATAGCGTCATAGAGCTCTTTTGGAGACTCTGTAGGACGTGAATAATAAAGTGCCGGATAACCTGATGTTTTGCTGGCATTTCTTATATATTCATTACTCTCTATTGCGTTGTGATTTCTTACGCCGTTTGAGAAAATAAGTGCTTTTGTTTTCTTTCCGGGGAAAAGAAGTCTGAGAGATTCTGTCAAGTCTTCAATAGAATTATTCTTTGCTACCAATGAAGACCAACCGTCTGTACGACTGTCCATTGTTTCTTCAGTCTGTCCGGGCTTCGGTGCATCATACCAAACGTGTGTATGAAAATCGAAAACACTGTCAGGCAGGAAATCTTTAATTTGTGTTTCATAAATATACTTATCATATTCTGTAACTTTAAGATTCATATATACCTCCGTATTTTTCTTTGAATTTAAGGAATTTTTCCTGATAATAATCTTTGTTTTCATCCGGATTTACGATTTTGTATTCCGGTGACATTTTTTCACAGGCATCTTCGTACGTTGTGAATACTCCACCTGCAAGGCCGGCGAGCATTCCGGCTCCAACGCATCCGATATCTGCAACAGACGGAATCTGTACAGGTATTCCCGTAACGTTTGCCACAATCTGTGTCCAGAGCTTGCTGTTTGTAGCACCGCCTGTCATCTTAATTGTAGACAAGCCTTTTCCGCACACAGCTTCGAGCATCCATGCAGTGTGAAAAGCAATGCCTTCCATAATGCTGAGTGTCATGTCATATATGTCGTGTGTAAATGACAAGCCAAGGAATGATCCACCTTTGTCTTTCGTTGCGCACGGATAATTTGATGCTGTCATGTACGGATAGAAAAGCAGACCTTTGTTATGGCCGATACGCTTTTCGCATTCTGCGTCGATAAATGTATATTTCGATTTCTGACCCTCAGGCAAACATTTATCCTTAAACCATCTGAGACTGCTACCGGCGCTTGACAGAGAAATAAGTCCTCCCCACAAGCCGGGCACGCTATGACGGCTGAATGATATGTGTGATGCATGGTCAGCCGGGCATTTTTCACGGATACCTGTAACAACCCATGACGTGCCTGAGCCTATCATCGAGTCGCCCGGATTGAGAAGTCCTGCTCCGAGTGCAACGCAATACTGATCGTGTGCTCCTGTACAAAGAATTGTCTCAGTACTGAGTCCGAGGTCTTTTGCTGCTTCTTTTGTCAATTTACCGACTATCTGTCCTGAATTTACAACATCAGGAAGCATATCACGTGAAATTCCGATATAATCGAGTAACTTCTGTGGATATTCAAGATTTCGTACGTCAAAGAACTGGTCGATGCCGGCGTTTGATACGTCAACTTTAATCTTACCGGTCAGCTTGTATGAAACATACGTCGGAACAGTCAGGAGATATCTTGTTTTTGCAAAAACTTCAGGCTCATTTTTCTTGATCCACAAAGTCTCAAGTACGGGCATTCCCATACATATAAACCAGCCTGATACTTCGTATAAATACGGTTCTCCGAATTCGGCGATGAATTCATCGCGCTCTTTTTCGCATCTGTCGTCGCTCCAGACGATTGCTCGTCTTAACGGCTTGATATCTTTGTCAACGGGCACGAGTGTGCCTCCCTGCGTCGAGACGCACATCGCAACTACGTTCTGAGGCTGATTGCATGCGTGCAGGCAATCTTTTACAGTCCTCTTGAGAGTCAGATACCAGTCATCGGCATTCTGCTCCATATGAAGAGGTTTGTCATTATATGTAATATAAGGCATCATAGAAGAGCTGATTATTTTACCATATTCATCAAACAATATGCTCTTTGTGCATGTTGTTCCAACATCAATACCTAAAATATACTTTTTACTCATAAATTACACACTCTCGATTTGATCAATAATATAGTCGATAACTTTGCAGGATGAGATTACCGGTGGCTTCAGAAGTACAGCCGGAGGACAATTCACTTTGTAAATCTGTGCACTTGAATCAATGCATTTTTCATTGAGATGATTTGCAAAATCTTTTGCAGCATCAAGTGTGCTGAAATGAAGTGCTGCAAGCAGTCCCATACCTTCCGCATAAAGAACTTTTTCAGGATGCGTGTCTGCGTATTCTTTGAGGCGCTTTTCGAAATAATCTGATACGCGTTCTACTTCGTCGCCATTTATTTCCATAAACTTCATTGTTATGAGGTATGACAGTGAAGCAAGCTCTTCTTGTCCGTTCGTTACAAGAGCGCCGAACTGGTTGAGTACGTCCATCTCTTTTGTTGTGATGATCTTGCTTGCCGGGTATTCGCCACCTGAAAAGCCCTTGCCGATAACAACAAAGTCAGGTTCAAGATCATATTTTTTGAAAAGGAACATACCTTTGTACCACATGCATGACTGAATCTCATCAACGAGTACAGGCGTATCTGTCTCTTTGCAGAGTTTGTGAGCTGCCTGTAGGTAGTCATAATGGAGCTTGATGCCACCGTAGTTCATGAGGATAATCTCATGGAGGAAGCCGGCTGTCTTGTAATTGCCCTGGTTATACTTCTCCATTTTTGCCTTGAAATCTTCAATGTCGTTGATCATTACGGGAACAACTTTGTAAAGCTCTGCAGCTTCTGCTTTTGCATAGAATTCAGGCCACATATTACGGAATGTCTGTGTTATAACAGTTGTGCCATGGTAGTTTGCTTCGCTTGCGCCGGTCTTGTCAGCCATTACAAAGAATACAGGAGTCTTGCCCGAATACTTAGGTGCGGCAAATGATTTATCAAGCTTGTAGAATCTTGTGAGCATCATTTTCACGCCTGCCTCTACTGCAAGGCTACCTGTCTCAAGGTTGATGATTCTGTCAAGCTTCGGTATGTTAATCTCTTTAACAATTGTCTCTTCGAGAAGTCGTGTTACATATCCTCTTGTGTTGTTATGTGTAGGATTAAGGATGCCGAGCTTACGTGCGTTGTCAATAAGCTTGTATCCGGCAAAGCGATGTCCAAGTGATGAGTGATAATGTTCTGATTTACCTGTCAGGTAGAGCTTGCCGTCCTGACCTATACGGTAGCAACCAAATCCTGTAACGGGACTTGCTTCTATATGTGTAGCTTTTGCAAATGAGTCTGTAGGACATCCTTTATTATTACATGTACATGGACTTATAACTTGTGTAGCTACTTTTGAGAGTAATTCGTCGTTGAATTTCTGTGCCTCAGGCGAAAAGAATGACACCTTCTGACCTGCGATTGAATAAGCTTCGTCGTATGTCATGAAATTAAGAAAACTGTTTGCTTCGCATACGCTTTTTATAAAGTCTTCTCCTAACATATCAACCAATGAAAGATTAATGTCTTTAAACATTTTTATCGACCTCCGTATGAAAAAATACAGTCTTGATTATATCACCCTTTAGATATATAATCAAACCAGTTTTTTGCGGAGGTCATAAAAATGTTCAGAAAAAAAATATATCTTATCCCCGTACTTTCAGTGTTGCTTTTAGTCCTTGTTATTGCTGCGGGTTGTGATGTTTTCAATTCAAATGGCACAATCAATAAATCTACCGATACGACCGGGACGAAACCGATTTTTTCAGATCTTGGCGGTGTTTTCACCGGTACAATGACGCTTGAGATGTCTCTTCCGGATGAGTTTGCAGACTCGGGATATGATATTTGCTATACTCTGAACAATTCCATCCCCGACTGGCTTTCTGAATCATACAAAGACCCGATCGAGCTTCCCTGCAACGAGAGCATCGAGACTGAATTCGGTGATGAAAAATACGATATCAACGTTACGATTGTAAGAGCTGCCTGCTTTGATTCAAACGGAGAAATTGTCGGCGAGGTTCAGACAGCCACGTACATCCAGGTGCCGGACAAAGATCGTTTTTCAATGCCTGTTGTTTCTCTCGTTACTGAAGATGAGAATCTGTACGACAAAAAGTTCGGTATTATGGCGCCCGGCAACACGTCAAACAAAGGCAAAGAATGGGAGCGTCCGGTACACGTCAGTTTTATTGAAACAAATGGCAAACTTGCTATATCTCAGGATGCCGGAATCCGTCTTTTCGGCAACAGTTCAAGAGGTCTTGCTCAGAAGTCACTCAGAATAACAGCGCGCAAGCCTTCATATTTTGATTCAGATATTTTCAGCGGCGGTGGTAAATTCTACCACAACCTTTTCCCCGGCAGGCTCGACGGAAACGGCAACGAGCTTGCTGTATACGACTCCTTTATTCTGAGAAACGGCGGTAACGACTCCTTCTTTTCCGGTACAGAGGGACACCGTTCTACATTTATGCGTGACGGTCTTGCCTATATTATCGGCAGTAAGGCGTCAGAGCACGTTGACGGCATGGCTTACAGACCTGTAGTTGTTCTCCTTAATGGTGAGTACTACGGCGTGCTTAATATGCGTGAGCGCAACGATGAACATTTCATCGAGAATATGTATGGTATCGAAGACACTGACAATATCACCATGATATCAAACGAGCTGGATACTTCTCTTGGCGGACGTTATGACGGTATGTGGTTCTATTATGTGCTTGACAATGGCCGCGAAACTGAACTAGATGCTCTTCGCAATTTCTTTGATGATATTCTGCATGGTCTATATACTTACGAAGAGGCTTCGAAGTACATAGACATGGAAAATGTCATGGAGTATTACGCTATCAACCTGTTTATCTGTAATACCGACTGGCCACATAACAATCTTCGTATCTGGCGATACACAGGCAAATATGATCCCGAAAATGAAATGACTGACGGTAAGTGGCGCTTTATGTTCAAGGACCAGGATTTGTCTATGTCACGATATACGGTAGGCTCCAATCACGGCATGCCTGTTGAGCTTTACAACGCGGCAGATGCTTCTAACTTCAAGTTCACATTAGTCAATTATATTGACTTCGGCAAGTCTAATGGCCTGCCCTCAATCTCCGATGAAAAGTATCCCGACTCTTTATACACACAGGGTCTTTTCCACTTCTGCCTGCAGAATGACGGTTTCCGGAAAGCTTTTTATGATTATTGTGTTAAGCTTGCCACAGAAATCTGGCCGGCAGATAAGCTCACCTCACAAATCGAAAAATCATACAAAGCTATCAAAAATGAGATGAAGCTTGCTATGTTTGAAAAGTCTTTTGGTGAGCATTTCTGGGAAGCCGACCTTAATTATGCTGAGTGGACGGAAGCTTCAATCGGCGATTCACGTCACTCTCTGCTTTACTGGGCAAAGAACCGTACAGGTGAAGACGGATACTTCCTGCAGTATCTCGACGACATTATGGAATACTACGAATAATTTTACGCAGACTCCTCGCTTAACTCCCGGTTGCCTTCAATAACCGGAGTAGGCTCGGTTGACATATCATCAAGTGGCATAAACTCAGGCAGATCGTCAACAGACGGTCTGCTTTCTGTTTGCTCACATTCCGGTTGTTTGACTGCCGGGTTTTCCCCCGCCGGCTGTTCGACTGCCGGTTGTTCGACTGATATCTGCACAGTGGTCTGAACGTGTTGTGTGTTTTCTGTGGGTTGTATATTTTCAATTGTCGAATGCGATGTTGGCATGCGGAAAGTAGCCGTGCGAACCTGTTCTATTTCATAATCATCAATAAGCCTCATATCAATGTTTTTCAGCAGATTAACCAAAGCCTGAACCTCGCTTCTCGTCAGCGTTATACCCCTTCGCATTTGCTGCTTTGTGCTATTCCAGTCTCTGATATCGAGTTTGAACAAACCATTATTCCATTTAATGATGTTTGCTTGTTTTGACCAACCATTTTTGCCTTTAGACAGGTCTCCGAGTGTCATTTTAATAACGTACTTGAAATGTACGTGTTCTTGATTGTTTTCCATTTACTTTTCCTCCTTGTAAATTGACATAGTTATATTGTCTTTTACATGAGTAACGAAAATCGGGAAAACATCGCTCATTTAAAAGTGTTCGGATTATACATTACATTTAGTTTTTCGTCAAAATTTCCCGGGAAATATTCATTTTTCACAGCGGGATTGCTTGTGTGATAAAAAGCACAAGCGGTACAGTGATGATATTCAGAAGAACGCACGAAAAAGTCATGGCGCTTCCGAAGTTATAGTCAAGATCATATTCTTTATAAAACATAGTCATAGCAACGCCCGGTGATACTGCAAAAATTACTGTAGCTACGTCTATGTATTCCATAGGCATGAAGTTTGCAAGTCGCAAAATTATATTCACTGTTATTGGCAAGATAAAACATCTTCCAACAAGAAAGAAATATGACATCTTATCCCTGAATACCTTGCCAAAACTGATTGTAGCAAGTGTCATCCCTAAAAACAGCATTGCAAGATACGATACGCTATTACCGAGCGCCGCAAATGACGGCTCTATAATTGACGGTAGACTGACACCGCAGAACTTCAATATAAAGCAAAGAACGTATACTATCGTAACAGCAGGCAGTGGAAATCTTATTTTTTCTTCAGGCGGTCTTAATTTGTTTGCGCCTCTTGTAACAAGAAAAATACCAAGTGTCCATGTGATTATTTCTGTACCAAAGCCAAGGATAGTGCAACTGAGCACACCGCTGTCTCCGAACATCAACTTGCAAACCGGCATTCCGACAAATATGCTGTTTGTTGAATAAAGAAGTGGCATCAGAACATACTTACGTTTGTCATCTATTTTGAATATTTTCGCAAGTAGCAAACCTGTCAGTAGCAGTATCAGACAAACTACAATGCTTGTGAAAAACAGTGATTTTCGTTCAAGTATTTTTTCAACAGTAACGTTATCAGATAAAAGTGTGGACATTATCCAGACAGGCATAACAAGCTTTGTAACAATATGGGCAAGATAACTTCCTGTTTCCTTTTTTACATAACCGGTCTTCATTGTCACAAAACCAATTGCAACAAAGAATGTCAATATAGATATTGCTTTAAAAGCCGCCAGTGCGCTGTCCATTAAATCTCACTGTCCATTTCTGTAAAATCATTTAAATTGCTTCTTTTGTAACGGCGTGAATTTTAGCACAGCGACTATTACATGTCAACGAAACAAGCCTCATCCCACGAGTTTATGCAATCAGTCATCCCTTTTATGTCAAGCACACCATACGCAAAGCCTTTGCATACAAGTTCGTGCGGCACATATTCATCGTACTTTTCAAAGACGGGATTCTCCTTCGGATATATGAGACTCAACGGATCAATCTCCTTATTTGCCTCCCCCTTCAGAACTTGATAAAACTCATGCGCCGTTGCCTTCATTGTAAACTGTATAAAATATGGTCTTGATGAACTCAACCCCTTGAGAGTAAGTTTGTCTGAACACTTAATCTTAAGGAAACGTTCCATTGCAAAAAATGCGTACGTACCTATCCAGGGAAATAAGCACCACATATCTCCTCCGAGATTTATAAGTGGCGTCTTTGTAAGCGTAGATACTCTAGCCGCCTGCCTTGCTTCACCGAGCCTTATATACGCATTCTTCATAAGATATGGGTAAGTCTTGTCTTCATCTAAAACAGCCCTCATTTTCTGAAGTATCTTTGTATGAATATCTCCGGGACAAAGACCGAAAAACGCCGGAACGATGCCCTTTACCTTTGTACAATATACAACGTGTTTTTTGTGATCAACTTCGTCAACAACCCATACGTGCCCTGCGATAGCAATCTTGTCACCCGGCGGCGGTGGTTTTACGATTGTACCGATCTCTGTTGATTCAGACCTGACTGTATATTCTTCATTTTCCTGAAAAACAGCATAGAACCTGAACGAATTTATCACCCGCTCGCCGCCAAGACCTACAATAAGGCCTCCCTCATCTGTCCTTTGTATATGGTCTATCTCTATAAGATGCCTTAAAAGTACTTTATAATCATCCTGCGTAATTCTGTAAAAAACAGGTAGCGAAAGTACTTTTGATGCAAGTTGCGCGGCTGACATCTCACCACAAGAAGCTAAAGTCGCCATTGTCTGATGATATAGCAAACTATAAGGAAGTTTGCCCAGTTTTGTTGGTTCGACCCATTTTTCTTCTATATAGAGCTGCAAAAGAGCAATTCCTTGTAGAAGCTTCCATGGAACAGTCTCCGGCAACATAGCCCTTGCCTCCGGCTCATCTTCTCTCATCACGAACCACATTTCGGGCGGTAAATCACGCCTGCCGGTCCTTCCAAGTCTTTGTAAAAATGATGAAACTGTGGCCGGCGCATCTATCTGAAACGCCCTTTCAAGCCTTCCTATATCTATGCCAAGTTCTAAGGTAGCGGTCGTGACTGTTGTCTGTACTTCGTCTTCATCCTTCATGATATCTTCGGCCGTTTCTCTGTATGAAGCCGATAAATTACCATGATGAATGAGAAATCTGTCTTTATCATTATTTATCTCACAGTACTGCCTTAGTGTGGCGGTAACTGTCTCAGCTTCTTCTCTTGAATTTACAAAAACAAGACATTTCTTGTTTTTCGTATGTTCATAGATATAACCAAGCCCCGGATCTGCTTCTTTGGGAGCATCATCACTTTTTATATCAAGCGGCGCCGACCACTCGTCAGTATCGTAATTTTCTTCTGTTTCTTCTGTTTCTTCTGTTTGCTTTGAAACGTAGAAATGCTCCATTGATATGCGCCATTTTGCTGATTTAGCTGCGATATCCGGCACTGCCGTCCTGCGGCCTGTACCAACAGCTAAAAATTCAGCAGTCTTCTCAATATCACCCACTGTAGCAGACAGCCCGATTCTTCTTGGGATAACGCCGGCAATGCGTGACAAACGCTCAATCAGACACATCGTCTGGCCACCTCTGTCGCCTCTTAACAGAGAGTGAACTTCATCAATTACAATAAATCTCAGGTCACAAAACAGCCTTGATATGTACGAGTGTTTGTGCATAAGAAGTGCCTCTAAAGACTCCGGTGTAATTTGCAGTATACCTGACGGATTCTTAAGACATTTTTCCTTTTGTGATTGAGAAACGTCCCCGTGCCAATGCCATACGGGAATATCTGCATCTTTACACAGATCATTCAGTCTTGAAAACTGGTCGTTTATCAGTGCTTTCAAAGGCCCAATGTAGATGGCACCGATTGACTTTGGCATATTTTCACAGAACAATGTCAATATCGGAAAAAAAGCTGCTTCTGTCTTGCCTGATGCCGTGCCGGCACAAAGCAGCAGATTGTCATCACTGTTGAAAATAACGTCTCCTGCCGCGACCTGAACAGACCTTAATTGCTGCCATGCGTTTTCATATATAAAATCTTGTATAAAAGGAGCATAACGCTCAAAAACGCCCATTTAAGCCTCCTTATCAGACCTCAAACTCTGCAAACTCCATATGAATTGCCTCTTCGCAGACTTGCGCCTGCGCATACGAAAAATCTTCTGATTTAAGAAGTGCGGCAGGATTTATTTCCGGATTCTGGTATACAATATCCAACAATTCTATAAAATCACGTATAATCTCCCTTGGCGTGATATGTGTGTCTGCACCAACCCGCTCATACTCAATCTTAATAAATGAGATCAGATCATCTTGTCTCAATCTCGGTGTGTATTCAAAAAGCTGTGAATGAATGTCTGTAAGCTTCTCTGTCAGTACAAGCATCTGTTCGTAAGTAAGAGGAGCAAGCTTTATTACGGGGGCCAGCATGTCGCTCACATCTTTTGTGGCAAAACGACCTTCAGCAAGCCGTGATCTCAGCGCCTCGTAGCTGTATATCCCTCTTCTTTGGTCCTCTATGCATTGCGGAGTACCACACATAATAATGCCAAGATAAGATGCCTTGCCCTGCAGTGCATCGTTGTACATCGTAAGAATCTTTTCATAATTGTACTGCCTTGTAATGCTCTGCGGAATCTTGTATATGTTTACAAGTTCATCAATCATAATCATAAGGCCACTATAGCCTGCGAGCTTAAGGAAAGTTGCAAAAAGCTTTATATATTCGTACCAGTCTTCGTCAGTAATAATTATATTTACTCCAAGCTCCTGCTTTACCTCTGTCTTTGTGGAATATTCGCCTCTGAACCACTTAACCACACGTGACTTCATGTCATCGTCGCCATTAACATATGACTTATAATACAAATCAAGAAGTCTTGCAAAATCAAAGCCATGAACCATCTCGCTGAGCGAATTAATCACAGAATAAATCTCTTTACCTACCCTGTCAGATAGCTCCTGCGAGCCGATTTCAATCCCTTCGCGACTAATCACATCGCTTTGTATATTATTGATCCATCTGTCAAGAATCAATGTGAGCGCACCGCCCTCAGGCTTTGTCTTTGTAGACATATTCTTAATCAGTTCCTTATAAGTCGCAAGTCCCTGCCCCTTAGCTCCCTGAAGGCGTCTTTCCGGTGAAAGGTCGCAATCAACCACGACAAAGTTACGGTCCATAACGTATGTCCTCATTGTTTGTAGAAGAAAACTCTTTCCGCTACCATATTTTCCCATAATGAAACGAAAAGTCGCTCCGCCGTCTGCGACAATATCTATGTCGTGTAAAAGAGCTGTAATTTCTCTGTCTCTGCCTACGGTAATATATGGCAATCCAACTCTCGGCACAACGCCGCCTTTTAATGAATTTATAACTGTAGATGCAATTCTCTTTGGTATTTTCATAAGTTAACAAGTCCTTTCAAATCCTCAATGTAGTCCTCAATCAATTCTGCGTTATTACCATCGGTAATCACTACCGTATCCTGAAAAGTATCAAATAACTTTTCGTTTATATTATCGACGATAACCGATAATAAAAGTTTATTTTCCCTTAAAAAGTCGTTATATTTTTCATTGTTTATAAGCTTTTTTATAAGCTTTACCTCAATGTCATCAAGCAGATCGCTGTGAAATAATTCCTCCGGTTCATTTTCACAGGGTAAGTCATTTTCACATGATATATCCTCTTCTACAATCAACTTATGCATAGTAATATCAGCCGCCGCACGTATATCTCCGAGCAGCGATACGTCGATTGTAATCTTCGGCTTTAGCAGCTCCTGTTGCCTGTGCTTATATGCTATTATGGCGTCATGTACGTGAACCTTATACTCATTTGGAATCTCAGGTTCATTCTTAAACGGCCGGGCCTTCAATTCTGTTCTGAGATGATGGTCCATGAATTTGACAAACATTTTTATAGGTTTGCCTGGAAGAATCTGGTCGTAACTTCTCAGATACCATCTGTTGTCCTTGCATGACAATTGGTATAATTCATTGCCATATGTGTATTCCTTAATCCTTTCCTTCTGATAAAACACAGCACCGCTGAACAGATGAACAGGCACTGTATCAACAGGTGAAAACAACTCCTCTAAGAGAGATTTATTCTCAGCTTTTTTTGCGACATACAGCCTGCGATAAGCATCGCACATCACCTGCTTATACATGCCTTCACTTTTCTGATATCCCGGAGAGGATTTAATATCCATAACTGAACTGGCACAGATAGCATCGAATAACTCCTCGTCACAGCACGATATATCCAGAAGCTTCCAGCGAACCTTATGCCTTGCAAGCTGTGGCAACTTATCAAGATAACTTATATCCAGATTGTAATATGCAACAAAATCTCTGTACCATGTGTTCAGATATGATGTTAATTGATAAAAACCGGAAAACCTATCATATATTTTCACTAATTCACAAAACGCACTCTGACTATCTTCAAAACCTATCAGATTCAATATCTCATATACGTAAAGCATCACAAAGGCCGGGATGTATTCTTCAATTATTCCGCTCTTTCGTACTTTACTTCGCCATGTAAAGTACATACGCAGGTCTTTGTTACGCATGGATTGATAAGTAGGATATTTATATGAAATCAACTGTGTATCAGGCGGTCTATAGAAATCATCCTCAAAATCCGCCATGAAAATCCCCTGCCTGTAAAACAGCTCCTGCGGAGACATGCTGCCCTGCTGTAATATCTGCCGCATCTTAATAATCTTATCGGGAGTGTAATTATTAAGCTGCGAAGCTGTTTTAATAATAGGTTCTTCCTGATAGGAATCCGTATATAAACGATTTGTTTTTTCAGAATATGTCGCTACAGTATCATTAATTATATTAATAATACGGGCTCGTCTCGATTCATTATTTTGAACAGCATTCTGTGTGTGCGTCATTCTGAAGATCCTTTCGTTTATTTGTCGGTAGTTTCGATTATACCACCACTTGTTCGTGTGTGCAATACATTTTCACGAACTTCTGTTCGCTTTTTTTATTGAAGCAATCTCAACCATTAGTGGAAACATCCTGAAAAAGTTGAAACATCAATGCCGGAGGGGCACCGCGACTACAAGTGGGACATTTTCCCTTGTGGTTTAGTAGGACATTATCATAAATGGCTTACACTTTGTTACTTTTTAATAAAATAACTGTTGACATTTCCTTTACCCTATAGTATTATTTGCAAGTCAAGTCGGCTCATTGGTCAAGCGGCTAAGACGCCGCCCTCTCACGGCGGAAACAGGAGTTCGATTCTCCTATGAGTCATAAGACAAAAAACGAACTATTTCACAATAGTTCGTTTTTTTATTTCATCACATAAAGTTTCCCTAAAACCGTCTACTTTTCACCAATCAGCCCCACTCAGCACTTTCCTTACCTTCTGTTCAAGCAGTTGCGATGCGTTTTCCATCGCATATTGTGTTGAGTAGCTTCCCCTGATCTCATACGCCTTGCTTATTCCCATTTTATGTAAACATTCCTCATCAGCCTCTACTATACCGCCAAAAGCAATAACACTCACGCCCTTTGCGAGCGCACGCCTGCCGATGCCGGATACTGCTTTGCCCTGAACAGACTGAAAATCAATCTTGCCTTCGCCTGTTATAACAAGAGTGCTGTCAGTTAGCTTTGATTCAAAGCCGAGAATATCAAGAACTGCGTCGATACCTGACACTTTTTGGGCACCGCAATATGCCATAAGTCCAAAAGCGACACCGCCGGCTGCACCGGCGCCCGGATTATGTTCACACGAGCCGGGAGATATTGTAGCAAAATGCTTCATACCTGCTTCCAGATAATGGCTGATCTCCTCAGTCGCCCCCTTTTGAGGCGAATAAAGAAGCGTCGTACCTGTTTCGCCAAAAAGTGGTATATCAACGTCACATGCCAGAATAATCTCCGACTCATAAATCCGTTTGTCAAATCCTGACAGATCCACACTGGTAATTTTTGGCAAATTAAGACCACAACCCTTAAGAGCATTTCCATTTTTATCCTTAAAAACAGCACCGAGAGCAGACAGGGCACCTGTGCCGGCGTCGTTTGTGGCACTACCGCCGAGACCAACAATAAAACGCCTTACATTTTTATCAAGCGCATCTTTAATAAGTTCTCCGACGCCATACGTTGACGTATACAAGGGATTGCGTTCCAACGGATTCACAAGAGTAAGACCGGCTGCTTCGGCCATTTCAATCACACAGCTACCGTCATTCAGAATCATATATCTGGCATCAACCGGCCTGCCCAGCGGACCTGAAACATTAACAGTAATTACCTTTCCCTCGCATGCTGTAGAGCAGATATCAACAAAACCCTCGCCGCCATCAGAAACGGGCATGAGAATACACTCGCAGCTATTTCCATAAACTGCCATAGCTGCATTTTTAATACACAAAGCAGCCTGCATTGCGCTGAGGCTGCCTTTAAAAGAATCAGGAGCAATAATTATTTTCATATTTCAATCAATTCATACTCAAGAGAGCCGACACCAAGTGCGGCCGAAGCATTAACAGTCAGAATACCATTTCTTGACTCAATTCTTTCTATTAAATGGTCACGACCGGGGTCATCTGAGCTATAAACAAGATCAAGACAAGCCTTGTCAATTGCTACCGGATCAAACGACGCCAGCACGCCAATATCCTGCATGCATGGGTCTTCTGCAACAGCGCAACAGTCACAGTCAACTGACATATTTTTCATAACGTTAATATACGCAGCTTTGCCATTAAAGAACTTAACCACACCGGAGGCAGCATCTGCCATTGATTCAAGGAAAATATCCTGCTGTGTATTCCAATAATCGGAAGTATCTCCGCCACCGTGAATATATGCTTTACCATAACTTGAAGCAATGCCGATAGAAAGCTGCTTAAGCGCGCCACCAAACCCGCCCATAGGATGTCCCTTAAAATGTGACAAAACAAGCAAAGACTCATAATTTGCAAGATTTTTACCAACGTAATTTTGCTTGATTCTCTTGCCGTTTTCTATATCAAGGACAAGGTCGGGACCTTCGGAATCCATAATGTCAACGTTATAAAACTCACTCCAGCCATGCTCTTTCATGAGCTTTATATGCTTGTCTGTAACGTTACGCATGCCTTCATAAGCAGTGTTACACTCAACAATCGTGCCAGCAACATTTTCCATAATCAGCTTCCAGAAATCGGGACGCAAAAAGTTCTGGTTGCCCTTTTCACCGGAGTGAACCTTTACAGCCACGCGCCCAGGCAAATCAGCATTCAATGCCTTATATATTTTCAGAACACCTTCCGGTGAAATATCCTTCGTGAAAAAAACTTTAGATTTCATTTTTACCTCTTTTTACCATATAAAAAAGAAGCCTCATCAAAGAAGCTTCTCAATTGCACCATAGATTTTTTTAACAACATATGGATTGTTCATCGCATAAAGATGAATACCATCTACGTTGTACGACAGCAAGTCAACAATCTGGTCAACGGCATAAGCAATACCGCTCTCAACGATTGCCTCAGGATTATCTCCGTATTTTTGCATCATTTTGGCAAACTTGGGAGGAAGACTTGCGCCACAAAGCGTAACCATACGCTCAATCTGTTTTTTGTTTGTTACAGGCATAATACCTGCCTCAATCGGCACGTTTATACCCTTTTTGGCTACCATATCAAGGAAGTCATAATAATAATTATTATCAAAAAAGAGCTGGCTTATCAGATGTGTAGCACCTGCATCAACCTTAATTTTCAGATTTTCAACGTCCTTTTCAATAGTGCCTGCCTCTACGTGACCTTCAGGATAACATGCACCGCATATATCAAAATCACCGATGTCAGATTTTGCAATATAACTTACAAGATCAGAAGCATAGTGAAAATCGTTGAGCTTCGGAACATCCGGCACAACGTCGCCACGAAGAGCGAGAATATTGTCAACATCATTTTCCTTAAGCCTTCTGAGCGTCTCATCAACGTCAGCGCAGGAATTGTAAAGACATGACAAATGAGCAACAGACTCAACACCGTATTTATGCTTAACAATAGAAGCAATCTCAGCAGTTCTGTTGTCAGTGCCGTTTCCGCCGGCACCATACGTCACACTGATAAAAGCCGGTCTAACTTTGACCAGCTCATCTAATGTTGAATATATTGTTTCGATAGGACTTGTTTTCTTTGGAGGGAAAATCTCCAAAGAAAACAAGGGCTTACCTTCAATAAATAAATCTTTGATTTTCATGATTATCTCTTAAGTAAAACATCATTTTCGTATGCTTTTACTTCTTTAAGCCAAGCGTCACCAACAGGAACGTTGTTGATCTCACAGAAGTAATCCCATACAGCACCTGCAGGAAGAGTCTTAACTTCTTCGAGTATAGCGAGTCTTGATGTGAAGTCGAAGTTAACTTCGTACTCTTTGAGCATAGCTGTAGGTTCGAGTAAAGCAAGAAGAAGAGCCTTCTGCATATTACGCATACCGATAACCCATGCAGCGATACGGTTGATACTTGCATCAAAGAAGTCAAGACCGATGTGTGTTCTGTCAACAAAATCATTACGAACGAGCTCTTCAGCGATGTTCTTGAGTTCGTCATTGAGAACGATTACGTGGTCACTATCCCATCTTACAGGACGGCTAACGTGGAGAAGAACTTCTTTTGAATAGCAGAAGATAGCTGATAATTTATCAGAGATAACTTCAGTCGGATGGAAGTGGCCTGCATCGAGACAAACGAGCTTGCCTCTTGAAATAGCATAACCTGTGCAGAATTCGTTTGAACCAACTGTGTAGCTCTCAGCGCCGATACCGAATACTTTACTCTCAACAGCATCAAGAGTGTATTCCTCAGGATACTCTACTGAAAATACTTCGTCGAGGCCTTCTGCCATGCGACTTCTCGGACCGAACTTGTCAACTGTTATATCCTTCATGCCGTCCGGGAACCAGAAATTTGTAACAGCCGGCGTACCGAGCTCTCTACCAAAGTATGCTGCAATCTCACGGCAAGCTTTGCAATGACGAATCCAGAAATCTCTTACGTTTTTATCAGGATGGCTGATTGTAAGGCCGTCAGCAGACATAGGATGTGAGAAGCATGTAGGGTTGAAATCCAGGCCAACTCCATTCTTCTTAGCCCATTCTACCCATTTTGCAAAATGCTTAGGTTCAATCTTATCACGTTCAACATTCTCTTCAAAATCGCCGTAAATCGCATGTAAATTGATTCTGTGTTTACCAGGAATCAAAGAAAGAGCCTTCTCAATGTCTGCACGAAGTTCGTCGGGAGTAGTTGCTTTTCCGGGGTAATTACCTGTAGTCTGAATACCACCTGTGAGCTCTCCGTCAGGATTTTCAAAACCGATTACGTCATCGCCCTGCCAGCAATGCATAGAAATCGGAATGTTCTTAAGCTTTTCGAGTACAGCATCTGTGTCAATACCATATTCTGCATAACGTTTTTTAGCAAGTTCGTAACTTTCTTTTACGTAGTTCATTTTATACACTCCTTAACAAAAAATATGTAATTATCAAATTAAATAACACGCTAAGAATACTATATTAATCAGATAAAAGCAAGAAAATAATTGCTCAATACGCAAGCAATCCCATAAATGACATTTCTGCTTGTGTAGTATCAAGTCTGCTGTACTGAACAACTACAGGAACGTCACTTTCAACAAGCATAGCGTATGGTACTCCTCGTTCTACTTTCTTTCCGTCTTCACTTACAATCTTATCCATTCTTATATGGTTAGTTCTTCTTGCTCCGCAAATCGCTTTAAAGCCGGAAACAGGTTCTTTGTTTTCAAAATATAATGTAATTAAAATGTTTGCATCCTTGTCACCTGTGTTGAGAACACAAACAGCCTCGTGGCTGACATAACTTCCGATGTCTGTTTCCGGGTAAAAAGCATCGGGAATAAACCATGTACATTTTCCGCATTCCATAACGTAATACCTCCGTAAAAATTAATTTATACCACCGTATCTGTAAAACAATTCAGTAAGTTCAAGATACATTTTAGTGCTGTTTTTCTTCCACGCCTCACTGATAGCAGACGCCGCCTTCCGGCTTCCAACCGGAATTTTCAGGTCAACAATACAATTTGTCCCCTCTCGCACGTAACATCTTACGTAATAATTGCCGCGTTCATCTTCAAAAACATCGGCATTCGTATTCATTTTCTGTGAAATAGTATCTTTATTTTCTTCAATATATTTATCGTATCTTGCGCCAAGTCCGCCTGCTATCATATAGCTCAAAGATGACGCAATCTCCCTGCCCTTGTTTGTAACACAATAAACAGGAAGTCCGCTGCTGTCCAATATTCTGTCAATCATTCCCATAGAAACAAGCTGTGCTACTGCCTGCTGCATAGAAAAATAATTAACAAGTCCCGGCGACAATATCACTTCTGTAAGATACAGCTCCGAAACGAACATATCCAATTTGTCAAGAACATGCAGAATCAATACTTTATTTGCTGTAAGCTGGTCGTTGTTTTCGTACATTCGAAACCTCTTATTCTACATAATCGAATTCAATATCATAAATTTTAACAGTATCATTTTCTTTGATACCCTTCTTTACCAGAGCGTCAATAAGACCTTTTTTACGTATAATTCTCTGGAAATATGCGGTAGACTCATAGTCCTCAAGATTGGTAGATTCTACCACGTTCTTAATCCAGTTACCTTCAACAATATATACGTTGCCTTCTACCCTGATTGTGAAAAGTTCTTCATCGGCTACAGCCTTGTGAACAGCAATCTCTTCCTTAATAGATAATGTCGCAAGCTGATTCGGCATTTTATCAAGTATGCTTCCACAATATGCCATAATCTCTGAAACGCCTGAATTTGTAACAGCAGACATTTCAAAAACACGCCACGCGCCCTTTTCATATGTGTCTTCTATATTTTCACGATTCTCCTCAAGCCATGCTTCAAATTTCTCTTTGAATTCTGAAACACGCTCCGAGTCAATATCTGTCTTATTCAATGCTATAATCTGCGGTTTAGCTGCGAGGTCGGGACTGAACTGCATCAGCTCGTCATTGATTTTCAGAAAATCCTCAAAAGGTTCTCTGCCCTCGCTGCCCGAAACATCGATAACGTGAACAATAAGTCTTGTCCTTTCGATGTGTCTTAAAAACTCATGTCCGAGTCCGAGTCCCTGGCTCGCGCCCTCAATAAGTCCCGGAATATCTGCAATTGCAAAACTTCTCTCGCCTTCATTGAAAACAACACCGAGATTCGGAACGATTGTTGTGAAATGATAGTCGGCAATCTCCGGCTTTGCCGCTGTGCATACTGAAAGCAACGTTGATTTGCCAACATTCGGATATCCGACAAGACCAACGTCTGCCAGCAGCTTAAGTTCAAGCTTAAGATTAAGCTCCACACCTTCGTGTCCTGCTCTGGCAAAATTAGGAATCTGTCTTGTCGCTGTAGCAAAATGCATGTTTCCCTGGCCGCCTCTGCCGCCTTTTGCAATTATAACGCGCTGGTCAACCTCAGTAAGGTCAGCTAAAATCTCGCCGGTGTCACTGTTTTTAACAACAGTACCTTGCGGAACTTTAACAATAAGATCCTGACCACTCTTGCCCGTCATCTTATTTTTCCTGCCGGGCTCGCCGTTCTGCGCTGCAAATTTACGCTTATATCTGAAATCCATAAGAGTGGACATGCCTGTATCAACTGTGAAAATAACGTCGCCGCCCTTTCCGCCGTCGCCACCGTCGGGACCGCCTGCATTAACGTACTTTTCACGGTGAAAAGCAACGATACCGTCACCGCCTCTGCCTGATTTTACAAATATATTCGCTCTGTCTATAAACATTTTCTGCTACCTCATTTAAATAACGTGAATTAACAAAAAGACCGCTAAACATATCAATTATATGGTAGCGGTCTTAGTTATTTAATCTGTGAAAAATTAAGCCTCAGTAACAACTGCCTGCTTCTTATCTTTTCCAAGTCTGCGGAATGAAAGCTTTCCGTCAACCAATGCATATAAAGTATAATCGGAACCGATGCCTACATTCTCACCGGGATAAATCTTGGTACCTCTTTGTCTCACAAGAATATTACCGGCTAAAACATACTGACCATCTGCCTTTTTAAGACCCAGACGCTTTGACTCGGAATCTCTACCGTTCTTTGAGCTACCCAGACCTTTTTTATGTGCAAATAATTGCAAGTTAACTCTGATCATTTCGTTTACACCTCCTGAATTAATTCGTGTATCCTAATATATCTGTTCCCATATGACTCCTGAATCTGTTTAAGACCTATGCACATCGCATCGAGTGCTACATTTGCCTTCAGAGTGATATCTTCGCTCTTGCCACCTGCCGGTGTAAATGAGGCATAGCCATCTTCTTCTACAAATTCGCCGTCATATCCGATCTCCATACAATAACCGACTGCGGTATACATTATCGCCGATACGGCCGCACAAATAATATCTTTGCCTGACGGTCCGTAACCTGCATGTCCTGAAACGGTAAACTTTACTGTCTCTTTGTTATCATTTCTGAAAATCTTTACATTAATCATACTACTTAGACAAACTTACGCGTTGATCTTTTCGATAGTAACCTGTGTATAAGGCTGTCTGTGACCTTGTCTTTTTCTGTAACCTTTTTTAGCCTTGTGTTTGATGATACGGATCTTTTTACCCTTACCATTCTTAACAACCTTAGCCTCAACAGTAGCGCCTTCAACATAAGGAGCACCGAACTTAATGTCGTCATCACATGAAACTGCAAGAACCTTGTCAAATACAACTGCTGCATCTGCTTCAGCGTCGAGCTTCTCGATGTAAAGAACATCGCCTTCTTCTACCTTATACTGCTTACCACCTGTAGTTAAAATAGCATACATTTTTTTGCACCTCCAAATAACAATCTCGCCTGTATTTTACAGCCTGTGCGTGGCTGCAATTCCGTAAGGCACTGTAAATTCTATGAACTTACAGATTTGATGAGCCCCGTCAGAGCGGCAACTACCGAATTTTATCACTAATTGCAGTGAGCGTCAAGGATTAATTATTAATATTTCGCCTTTAATTACATAAATTAATGAATAAAGATTTAACATTTTGAATTTTCTTCTATTGACAATGTTCGTATCTCGTATTAAAATCCATATATTAAACAACACGGGAGTGTTCTTGAATCATTTCATTATACAGGAGGTTTTTATGAAAAAGTATTTTACTTTATTAGTTGTTTTTGCATTAATTTTGACAATGACAGCTCCATTATTCGTTACTGCAAATGACGCAGCAACAGAAGGCACCCGTACACTCGGTACAGGTGGTCTTGATTTTTATTCTATTACAATTCACTACGAGAGTCCTATCCTCATGGATTACTGGTATGGCAAGGCCGATGGCAGCACATCAAAGATTAACCTTTTCTTTGATCCTGAGATTACCGACGGCGACAAGTATGTTGATGAAAAAGGCAACTCTCTTAAAACTGATACAGTTGTTATCGGTGGCAATACATCAGGCGACTACTACGTTGTACAGTATAAGAACAGCGAAAACCCTGCGCTTTCCATCTACCCTGACATCACAGCAGTATCCAAGCCAAAGAAATATGCTTTCTACAACCACATTCAGAATGGCAACGTTCTGATGGCTGTTGATACAACAAACTTCTATGGCCTTACAGAACCTTACGATGAAGGCAAAGCTTATGTAAACCAGAATCCTAACGTTGTATACGGTAGCGATGGTTATGCTCTTGCTGTTGAGACAGATTCTACAGGTGCTCCTTACAGAATCGATATCAATGGTTATGCATTCACATCAAATAACATCTGGGTAAGCCAGGACGGCAGAAGATGTGAGCTTTTCGTTAACGTACCTGTTCTCCGTAAGACCGGCGCTGTAAATAAGAAGGGTGTTCCGGTTACTGAATGGGCAAATTCTGATACATACGCAGCTCTTGATTTTGATGTAAGATTTGATGAAAATGGTAAAATTATCAACATCATGGATATTCAGAATATTTACTATGTTCCTCAGGCAGACTACGATGCATTCCTTGCTAACGAAAGCCAGATGACAATCATGCCTACAAAATATGATCTTCAGGCTAAACGTTCTGACTATGAGACTGAAAAAGAATATGAAAGCGCAGTTAAAGCTGAAAAGAAAGCTATCGACGGCGAATACTATGATAAAGTATATGCACAGCTCTTCAAGCTTAAATATGCTGAAGGCATTAAAGACCTTAACAAAGACGGCGTCCTCGACTACAACGATGATGAGACATACTACACAAGAGAGATTACAGCAGAAGATATTCTCTTCACAACAGTTGAAGGTAAGTCAATCCCTGTAAACGGTACACCTATCATGGCTACACCTCAGACAACAGTTAAGATTAAAGATATCACAGTTGAGATTGATGCTCTTGGCACACAGACATATACAGATCTCGCATCTGATCCTCAGCAGCAGAATATCATTACAGTTACACTTAATGACTGTCTTGCAAACGTTAACTTCTACAACAAATGTCTTGCTGAAAACAGAATTACTCAGGAAGAATTTGATGCAATGGCTAAATCAATCCTTGGTACTGTAAAGAGCGTTACTACAAAGACTGAGATGGTAGCTGATGCAAAGACAGAGAGTACAACAGTTAAGAGCCTCAGCTTAGGTCTCACACCTGAACAGCTTGCAGCTATTTCAAGAAAACCTGCTACTCTTTATGTTAACTTCACAATCGGCACACACCAGCCTGTAGCAGCATACCAGGAGTATATTGATCACAGCAACTATCTCCTTAAAGACTTTGATCCTGTATCAATTTCAGTTAAGACTGACAAAGATCTTCCACCTGTAATTGAGACAGAAAAAGAAGACAAAGGTTGCGGCTCTTCAGCAGCAATCGCTCAGGCAATGCTCGTACTCGGTGCAGCACTTGTTATTAAACGTAAAAAAAGATGAATGATTCATAATACTTAATTGAAGGGTGACTCGTTGTCACCCTTCTTTTTTTCATATTTTTTTAACAATTAATTGACTTTTCCTATTCCCTACTGTATCATATACGAATAAATCATTTTTGAAAGGATTTGAATTTTTCTTATGAACGATGATGGCATACCCTTGTGGTTTTTGGCTTCAGACACAGTATCAGTTGACACGGGGAAATTAGTTCTCCAGATTCTATTAATTGTTCTTCTTACTTTTATTAACGCCTTTTTTGCTGCATCAGAATTTGCATTGATGAATCTGAATGACAACAAAATCAAAAAGACTGCAGAAAAAGGCAATAAAAAAGCAAAATTCCTTCTGAAAATTATTGATAACCCGAGCAAATTTTTATCAACAATTCAGGTTGGTGTTACATTTGCAGGTTTCTTATCAAGTGCGATTGCATCTTCTTCGTTTGCATCAATCATCATCAATGCCCTGTCGGCAAAGTTTGATTGGGTCGCAAACAACAGCAACATATTATATCCCGTTGTACTCGTACTTATTACCCTCATATTATCGTTTATAACGCTCATTTTCGGCGAACTTGTTCCGAAACGAATCGGAATGCGTAACAGTGAAAAATTTGCTTTAAGGTCCGTTACGCCTCTTAGAATAACAGGTGTAATATTCGCTCCGTTTATCGCATTGCTTACTCTTTGCGTTAATGGTGTTCTCAGACTGATTGGTATCAATCCACACGAGGACGAAGAGACTGCAACAGAAGAAGAGATTATGCTTATGGTAAACGAAGGTCAGGAAAAAGGCCTTATCGGTGACGAAGAAAGTGAAATGATAAGCAATATATTCCAGTTCAACGACAAGACCGCGATGGACGTCATGACACACCGTACAGAGCTTTGTTCATTAAAACTCACTGATTCTTATCTTACAGTTCTAAACGCTGCCACAAGCGAAAAATACTCGCGCTTCCCTGTTTACGACGGAGGCATTGACAATATCGTCGGTATTATTCATATAAAGGATTTACTTAAGGTTGATGAATTCGGATTCAATGTCAGTGACATTATGAGACCTGCATGTTTCGTACCGGAATCTCAGAAAATAGATGACGTTCTCAAGACTCTCCAGACAAACAACAATCATATGGCAATCGTAGTCGACGAATACGGCGGCACGTCTGGCATTATTACGATGGAAGATATTCTGGAAGAGCTTGTCGGCAACATCCGTGATGAATACGACGCAGACGAGATTGAAGAGACACAGAGTCTTATTCAACAAATTGATGATACTACTTATGTGATCGACGGCTTTGCCGAGATCAGTGATATCAACGAATCATTGGATACAGAACTTCCCAGAGAAGAATATGAAACAATAAACGGCCTCGTTATTGCACTACTGGGCGAAATCCCAGACGAAAACGAGCATCCGGAAGTCACATTCGATCGTTACAAATTTACAGTATCTGAGAGTAACGAAAAGTTTATTACAAAGATCAAATTAGAAATACTTCCCCCTGTTGAAAACCAGGAGGAAGAAGAAACCGAAGATTTATAATTTAATGCGCTGTCAATTTTAAGATAAGCAATACAACAAGTAAAAGTGTGTAATATGAGTAGCTGAGTATTTTGCACGAAGGACCCTTTTCACCGTTGTAATTCTTAATAATAGGCAGCGCTAATATTGCGCCCAGAAGAGTCATATTCTGGTAACACTCAGTTATAAACGACTGGTCTTCGAGCTTAACCATCTTTAGAAAAACAAAGCAGACAACAGCTATTACAGCGACATAACTTGTAATATAGTATGCCTTTTCATAGAATTTCTTTTCTTTACAGATGTGCATAATGAACATAATGATCAATGCATGCGGGCACAATTCAAGGCCAATCAGGAACGTCGCAAAAACTACAATAAAGCCAACACAGAATATTCGCTGGAACTTGTTTTTCATCTTGTCATACATATAAACTGACGCAAGGCAGACAAACGAAGTCAGTGCGAGACTGTAAAAAAGATGTATATCGCCCGGATCATCCTGGCTCATGAATACATATCTGTACGGAAGCGCTGAAATAATTGCTACTGCAAGAGATTTGAGCATAAGCTTGTTTATAGAGCGTGTCTTTTCAACAGCCTCATCAATCAGTAATGCAAACAGCGGAATAGCCGCACATCCAATCGTAGCAAGTCCGTATTTTAACGCCGTATTTGAAATAAAACCTGAATATGCCACTGTGTATGCAGTCAGGCATATAAAAGCTATTATCTTAATTTTAAAAGAATTAAACTTCATCTTATCACCTTATTTGTTATATGAAAAAGGTTCTGCAAGCAGAGTAAGAGCCGAGAAAATCATGTAGTAACACGTAAGCATTACATCTGTAAGAACCTCTGAAAACGGATTTATCAATAAAAATGCAAAAATTACAAGGTTTGCAACTCCGGCGATAAACAATCTCTGCCATTTCTGGAATTGAAGGTATTTTATCTGTACAGAAGTCGCGATTTGTGTCACTGCTGACAAAAGTGCCCAGAAAGCAAGAACCATCGGTATATTATCAATAAGCATGTTGTAGTTTTTCAGGAAAAACATCACAGCAATCACTACACAGAACATTCCCTGAGATAAAATCCATCCTGGTTTGAAAAACCATTTTTTGTTAATCAGATATGAGAAAATAAGGAGAATACCTACAATACAGATTACAACAGACAAGACAAGCACATTATAATATGCTTCCTTGAATGGAAACAGAAGAATTGCAAGACCTGCAAGTATATATATAAATCCGGAAAGGAATAATATAAGATTGTTGTTCTTTCTCTCTATCTTCATATCGGTCTCCCCTTCTTATTTATTTGCAAGTACAGCAGCCTTGTATCCGTCTCTGCACATTGTCTCAAGGTCAAGAGTAGTTTTCCATCCAAGAAGCTTGTATGCTTTATCGGGATTTGCATAGCATGCATCAATATCACCCGGGCGGCGAGCCTCAATAGAATACGGAATATCTACCTCATTTACACGGATAAACGTATTTATAAGGTCAAATACTGAAAAACCGGAACCTGTACCAAGGTTAAATGCCTCAACTTTATTGTTTTCCATCGCATAAGAAAGAGCTGCAACATGTCCGCGTGCAAGGTCACTTACATGGATATAATCACGTACTCCAGTGCCGTCGTGAGTATTGTAATCATTACCAAATACTGTAATGTAAGGAGTCTTTCTGAGTGCAACATTAAGAATACGTGGCATAATGTTATTCGGTGTTCCCTTCGGGCTCTCACAAAGAAGTCCGCTTGAATGTGCACCGATAGGATTGAAGTAACGAAGAAGAATTACAGACCAGCTGTTGTCTGATACCCACAGGTCTCTTAAAATCTCTTCAATAATGAGCTTTGTTCTGCCATAGGGATTCGTAACAGGTCCGAGCGGGAAATCTTCCATTATCGGCAAAGAAGCGGGATTGCCATATACTGTCGCAGATGAGCTGAATATAATTCTCTTAACGTTATGTGCTGCCATAACCCGGAGAAGCGTCACAGTACCGCCAACGTTGTTTTCATAATAAGAAAGCGGCATTGCAACAGACTCGCCTACTGCCTTGAGTCCTGCAAAATGAATAACACAATCAAATTTATTTTCACTGAAAATCTTATCGAGTAAATCTCTGTCTCTGATATCACATTCGACAAATTTAAAATCTTTACCTGTTATAGCTTTTATTTTATCAACAGCGTCAATACTGCAGTTTGATAAATTGTCAATAACAACAATCTCGTGTCCGCTCTCAAGAAGCTCAACACACGTATGACTACCAATAAAACCTATACCACCTGTAACTAAAATGTTCATAATACACCTTCCTGGTCAACATTAATTTTCGTTTATCTTTATATATTATTTGACGGAAAAACGCAAGACCCGGCTGCGTATCCCGTTGAAAAAGCAATGGTCAGATTAAATCCGCCGGTATATCCGTCAACATCAATAACTTCCCCGGCAAAATAAAGCCCTCTGCAAAGCTTGGACTCCATCGTTTTAGGGTTAATCTCTTTAACATTGACACCGCCGGCAGTAATAATCGCCTCGCTGATATCCCCTTTTGAAACAATATTTATATCAAAATGCTTCAAAAGCTGTAAAATACGTTTTCTTTCCTGAGTTGTAATGGAATTTACCTGTTTATCCGGCGGGATCTGCGTTTTCATTACAAAAACAGGAATTATCTTTTTCGGAAGCAACGCATCGAGCGAATTTGCAAATATCTTGTTTTTCACCTGTGAAAAGTCTCGTAAAATGCGTTTATCAAGCGTCTCTTCATCAAGAGCCGGCTTGAAATCAATCTCTATTTTTGCAGGCATACTGTCATTATAATGCGATGACGCACTTAAAATAACAGGGCCTGAAACACCATCGTGAGTGAAAACCATTTCACCGAAATCCTTGTAAACAGATTTGCCGCCTGTAAATAATTCAACGGCGATGTTTTTAAGTGAGCAACCTTCGAGTTCCGAAATATAAAAATCATCTGAAATCAGCGGACAAAGCGATGGTTTTGTTTCAATAATAGTGTGGCCGAGCTCTGAAGCAAACCTATATCCGTCTCCGGTAGAGCCGGTAAGCGGATACGAAAGACCGCCTGTCGCAACAAGCACATTCGGAGCCATATAGCGTTTCGTTTCTTTGCCTGAAACTGTCTCAACACCGCAAATTCCGTTATTGTCGCAGATGAGAGCAGTAACAGTACATTCGTTTATAAATCGCACTCCGAGCTTGCGTGCCGTGTTTATCAGGCAATTTGCAACGTCCGTTGCGTTCTGGGATGCCGGGAAAACCCTTAATCCCCTTTCAACGACAACGGGCAGACCGTTTTCTTCAAAAAAAGATATTATGTCATGGTTTGAAAAATTGTTAAAACATGACATAAGAAACTTAGAATTACCTGGAATGTTATCGAAAAGCTCTTGCTTTTCACAGGCATTTGTAATATTACATCTGCCTTTTCCTGTAATTCTAAGCTTCTTGCATAGAACTTTATTCTTTTCAAGGACGACAACACGTGAGCCGTTTTTTGCAGCCTGTATTGCCGCCATAATGCCGGCCGGGCCGGCACCGATTACAATGAAGTCCATAAAACACATCCTCCATCAAGCAGGATGTGTCTTATCGTTAAAATCAGCATTCTGGGCATCAAACTTATACTTCTCTGCCTGGCGCTTCTTAAAGAAGTTTGTAGCGGGCTGTGGGAAGAGTGCGTATGAGAGCACATCCTCGTCCTGCTCGATATATTCTTTAATCTCGTTTCTGATTGACTCAAGCTCAGGAGCAATCAAATCTGCAGGTCTGCATGTGATCTGCTCTTCGCCCATGAGAATCTTCTTTGCAAACTCCGGATCGATAGGAGCCGGTGTACGGCCGTATTCGCCTTTTACAACGCCCTTGGCTTCTTTTGTTACCATCTTATATCTTTCGCCGCTAAGCACGTTTAAAACGGCCTGAGAGCCTACAATCTGGCTTGTAGGTGTAACGAGCGGCGGATAACCGAGGTCTGCACGTACTCTCGGAACTTCTTTGAGTACTTCGTCATATTTATCTACTGCATTTGCCTGCTTGAGCTGTGACAAAAGGTTTGAAAGCATTCCGCCGGGAACCTGATAAATAAGAGCCTTTGCGTCAACGCCGAGCATTTTAGGATCAAGAAGTCCTGACTTGAGATATTCTTCTCTGAGACCCTTGAAATAATTTGCAGCTTCGTTCAGTGCTTCAAGATCAAGACCTGTATCGTATTCTGTACCCTGAAGTGTAGCAACAATTGGCTCTGTAGCGGGCTGGGACGTACCGAGTGCCAGTGGTGACAGCGCGCAGTCGATAATATCAACGCCTGCTTCAATAGCTTTAAGATATGTCATCGAACCGCAACCACTTGTGTAGTGTGTGTGAAGTTCGATCGGGATATTAACGTTCTCTTTGAGAGCTTTAACGAGGTTGTATGCTTCGTATGGAACGAGCAGACCTGCCATATCTTTGATACAAATCGATGAAGCACCCATTGATTCAATTGTCTTTGCATCTTTTACAAATACGTCAATGCTGTGGTACGGACTTGTTGTGTAGCAGATACATCCCTGCGCATGGCCGCCTTCTTTTACACAGGCCTTCATAGCGCGCTCGATATTTCTCGGATCGTTAAGAGCGTCAAAAATACGGATAATATCGATACCATTTGCGACTGCTTTTTGTACAAAGTAGTCAACAACGTCATCTGCATAGTGCTTGTATCCGAGGATATTCTGGCCTCTGAAAAGCATCTGAAGAGGTGTTTTCTTTGCCTTAGCCTTAATCTTGCGGAGTCTTTCCCACGGATCTTCATTCAAAAATCTTAATGATGCGTCAAAAGTAGCACCGCCCCATGCTTCTAAAGCATTATAGCCGATGTTATCAAGCTGCTCTACGATCGGAAGCATCTGCTCGGTCGGCATTCTTGTTGCGATCAGGGACTGATGCGCATCTCTTAATACTGTTTCTGTTATTCTGACTTTAGCCAATGTTATAACGTCCTTTCATTAATTAAAGCTGATAAGTACATCGCCTGTATTTACTGATGCACCTTGAGTTACGTTAACGCTTGCGATAACGCCGTCTGCAGGCATAGTGATATCATTTTCCATCTTCATAGCTTCAAGAACGATAACTACATCGCCTTTTTTAAGACTGTCGCCTGCCTTTACATTCAGTTTAAGAACTGTACCAGGCATCGGAGCTGAGATTGTCTGTCCGCCTGCTGCGCCCTGAGGTGCTACTGCAGCTGCTTTGGGAGCTGCCTGTACGGGAGCCTTTGCTGCTACGGGAGCTGCCTGTACGGGAGCCTGACCGCCAACTTCTTCTACTTCTGCTTCATATGTTACACCATTAATTTTAACAACGTATTTCATATTCAATCTATTCCTTTCTATGTAAATCAAACTAATTTCTGTGAAAGAATCTCAAGAGCGCTGATTATACGTGCTCTTGTAGAATCAGGAGTGATAACATCATCTATCATACCGAGAATAGCAGCATGCATAGGTGTCTGATATTCTTTGCGATATTCTGCAATGAGTTCTTTTCTCTTTGCAACAGGATCGGAAGCTGCTTTAATCTCATCATTGTTCATGAGGATTACATTTGCCTCAGGTGAAATAAGCGCGATATCTGCACATGTCCATCCGTATGCAATATCCGCACCGATTTGTTTGCTGTTCATTGAGATATAAGCATTACCGTAAGCTTTACCTGTAATAATATTGATCTTTGGCACTGACGTGTTTGCAAATGAAGAAATAAGAAGTGCGGCTGCCTGAGCGACACCGGCTTTTTCCTGTGCCTCTGAAGCTACATATGAACCTGTGTTTGTAAGTGTAATAACAGGTATTGAATATTTATCGCAAAAATCAATTACTTTGCTCGCCTTATTTGCAGCATCCTGTGTAAGTTCACCATTTGCCTGCTCCGGCTGATTCGCGATAACCGCTGCAACAACTCCGCCAAATCTGGCAAAAGCTGTTACGATATTTTTTGCATAGTCAGCATATATTTCAAAATATTCGCCATCATCTGCGATAGCTTCGATAACTGTCTTTACGTCATATTCTGAAAAAGCATCAAGAGAATTAAGCTGCGGAGCCGGTCTGTTAAGATCGTCTTCACACTCTTCTGTGCTGTCACAGCTGATTGAATTATCAGGCAGATATGAAAGAAGATTTTTAACTGCATCAAAACATTCATCTTCGTTTGCACAGAAGCATGCAACGCTGCCATTTTCACCATTGATTGCCTTGCCTGCTTTATCTTTGCAGATATCCTGACCTGCCAGTGATAACTGAGCTTTATCTTCTGCGTAGAATACGAAGTCACAAAGATTAGATGCGATAGCCATTGTGCCAAGGCACTTGCCGTTTACCACAGCGATAGTCGGAATGATGCCGAGCGCTTCGCTAAGAGCATTGAGAACACCGCCCATTGAGCCAAGAACCTGAAGTCCCTCTCCGACACGTGCACCTGCACTGTTTATAACAAGAACAAAAGGCGCGCCTGCTTTTACTGCAAAATCAATCGTCTTGATTATCTTGTCGCAGTTTACAGCGCTTACAGAACCACCGATAAAGTTCTCATCCTGAAGTGCTGCAAATACAGGTCTGCCATATACTGCACCATATCCTGTGACAACGCCATCTCCGTTCTGGGATGAAAACTTGTTTGTCTCAGCAAAAGTGCCTTCATCAAATAATTTATTTAACTTTTCAACCATATTTATCCTCCTTAAACAAACACAGTAATTTTACTAAAAATGAAGCGATAAATCAATCTTCAAATAATGCTTTTACAAAATCTTCTGCGACAAATGGCTGAAGATCTTCCATTCCCTCTCCTACTCCTACAAGCTTCACCGGGATGTTCAGTTCGCTTGCAATCGATACGATAATACCACCTTTTGAAGATCCATCGAGTTTTGTAAGTATGATACCGTTTACAGGTGCGATTTCTGAAAATGCCTTTGCCTGATTTACGGCATTCTGACCGGTCGTGGCATCAAGGACAAGCAGCGTCTGCCTTGATATTCCGGGCATGCGGCTGTCGACAACTCTTGACATCTTTGCAAGCTCATCCATGAGATTTTTCTTGTTATGGAGCCTGCCTGCTGTATCACAGATAAGAACATCAACGCCTCTTGCATTTGCTGCGGTACATGCGTCAAAAAGCACTGATGACGGATCAGATCCTTCACTTTGCTTTACAATATCAACGCCTGCCCTCTGACTCCAGACAACAAGCTGGTCAATTGCAGCTGCTCTGAACGTATCACCGGCTGCCAGAAGAACCTTTTTACCGGCTTTTTTATATAAATTTGCCATTTTACCGATTGATGTGGTCTTGCCTACACCATTTACACCGATTACTGTGATTACACACGGAACATCGTCTGTATCAAGGCCATACGTGCCTTTACCTTCGATATCCAGCATCTGTGAAATAATAGTCTGGAGCATTGAACGTATTTTCTGCGGGTCTGTAACCTTCTCTTCTTTAACCTTAGCCTTAAGAGTATCCAGAATTTGGGTGGTCGTCGTGATTCCGAAATCTGCTGTAATAAGAATATATTCAAGTTCATCAAAAAGCTCATCGTCAATCTTACCGAATCCGGCGAGAATTGTATCAATCTTCCCGATGAAATTGTCTTTTGTCTTTTTAAGACCTGCTTTTAATTTATCAAAAAATCCCATGTTAACTCCTTACGTTATAATTTAATTGAAACAACTTTGGAAACTCCTTTTTCTTCCATTGTTACGCCATAAAGCGCTCCGGCATTTTCCATTGTTCCTTTACGGTGTGTAACCATAATAAACTGTATCTTTTCATGAAGCGTATTCAGATATCTTGACAGTCTGTAAACGTTGGATTCGTCCAATGCGGCCTCTATCTCGTCCAATAAGCAGAAAGGAGACGGACGCAGTTTGAGAATAGCAAACAGCAAAGCAATCGCCGTGAGGGCCCTCTCACCGCCTGACAGGAGCATCATATTCTGAAGCTTCTTTCCCGGAGGCTGCGCGTGTATATCTATACCACATTCAAGAATGTCATTGCCTTCTGTAAGAACGATATCTGCATTGCCACCGCCAAAGAGTTGGACAAATACTTCCCTGAAGTTTTCGCGTATCAGCTGGAACTGGTCTGCAAACTGCTTGCGCATTACAACATTAAGCTCATTTATAACTTTTTCGAGCTTTTGCTTTGCAAGGGTAATATCTGCGCATTGCGTGGACATAAATTCGTATTGATTCTTAACGTTTTCATACTCTTCAATTGCATTTACATTTACAGGACCAAGCTCTTTAATCTTGCTCTTCAGTTCGTTTATACGCTTGCTCGTCTGTTCGTAATTTTCAACAGGCTTCAATTCGCTCATATTGAACGCATCTTCTATTGTAAGTTCATATTCTTCCCACAATCTGGAAATATTGGCATTTATTTCCTCTTCAAGACGCACTCTTACGTGAGTGAGTTTATTTATCGTGTCATTGTACTTAGTAATCTCTTCTGACGCGGCTGTTATTCTGTCAAACATGCCTTCTAAAGACGCATCAATCGTTGTCTTAAGCTCCGTCTGATTGTCAATCTCAATGTATATTGCTTCGATTTCCTTCTGAGTATTCGCGATTCTGCCTTCAAGCTCTTCATTCTCAGCCTTAAGCAATTCGATTAACTCCTGGGCACTCTTTGCCTCTGTCTCATAAAAAGAAAGCTTTTCTTTGTCCTGTCTGATCTCGCTTAAATATCTTGCCTTATCTTCTTCTTGTTTCTGGATAAGGGCCTTGATATCAGCCTCTTTGAGTCTTAAGTGAATCAGCTTCTGGTTTACAGCCTCGCGGGCTTCCTCAAAATGTGAAAACTCTATCTCTTTTAATTTGAGTTCGCCATTCAATTCATCAATACGTTTTGAAGCTTCCTGTATATTCTGTGAAAATTCAGTCTTTTTATTTTGCAGCTCCATAACGTTTGTTATGCTGCCTTTAAGCTCGTCAACAAGCTTGCTTCTTCTCTGCTTTTCACCTGCCTGAACGGCCTTTACAGATTCAAGTTTTGATTCTAAGATTGATTCTTCGCGTTCAAGGCGACTTACGACCTCAAGCTTGTCAGTAACTACGACTTCAAGTTCTGCAATCTCTTCTTTGCATTTTGAAATATAATCCATGTTTTCCTGAAGCAAGGATATATTCTTATCGATATTTGTCTTAAGAACCGGAATTTCTCTCGTTCTTGACAGAGCACCTGCTCCGGCGCCTGTATGTTTGTCGGGGCTACCGCCTGTAACAGCACCGCTGGTTCTTATAATATCGCCTTCAAGCGTAACGCACATAAATGAATATCTGTTTGTACGCGCTGCCGCAAAAGCGTTGTCAATATTGTCAAAAACTGCTATCTTACCAAGCAAGCTTTCGATTGCCGGTGTGAAATATTTATCGTATTCTACAACTTGAGCTGCAATGCCGAGATATCCTCTTGATCTCTTCAAAGAAGCAATCTGCTCCGGATCAAAACTTCTGCCGTTTACTGCCGTAAGAGGAAGGAATGTCGCACGGCCGAATCGTCTTTGTTTGAGATATTCAATCGCCTTTTTTGCATCCTCTTCTGTCTCGGTAATAATATCCTGATACGCATGTCCGAGCGCCGTCTCAATAGCCGTCTCAAACTTCTGCGGAACTGTAATAATCTGGGCCACCGCGCCATGAATACCTTTTCCAAAATCTGTATTCGTCTTGCACATCTGAAGGACTTCTTTAACGCTCCTTGCGTAGCCTTCAAAGCCGGCCTCCAGCTCTGTAATGAGTTTAAGGCGGGCACTGTCGCTCTGGATTTTTCCGGAAATCTCTGTAGCCTCTTTGTTTTTCTCTTCTACTTTATTTCTCAGCGTAACAAGTCTTTCGTTTGAGTTCTTATACACTTGTTTTTCTTCACTGAGATTTTCACGGCATAGCTCAAGTGCGACTTCTGTCTCTTCAAGCAGCTTTACAGATTCTGTCTTGTTGCTCTCAAGCACTGCTATTTCTTCGTCTATCGCATATTTACGTTGAGTTATGAGCACAATCTGCTTTTCTGCCCCGTCAATACTATTTTCATTTTGCGCAAGCAACAATCTCTGTGCAAGCACATCGTCCTTAATAGTTGTAATCTGCTCATTCGTATCATTCAGCTTTATGTTTGCTTCGTGAAGTTCAGCGTTGACTTTTTGTATATCTTTATCAAGTTCAAGTGCTGATTTATCAAGTGCGCTGCGCTGATTTTCCATCTTTGCAAGCTCAAGGTCAAAGAGCTTTGTACGCTCCATACCTTCTATACTCTGGGCTGTCAGTCTGTCTTTATTTGCGCTGGCCGCTTTAATCTTTTCGTTATTTACGTTTATCTGGTTTGTGAAATGGTCGCTTCTTTTTTCGAGTTCGAAGCCCTGGCTACGGCCTGACGTAATCATATCGGCAAGAAGTTTGCTCTTTTCCGTCTTGTCGTAATTATCTTTTTTAATAGCTTCAAGCTCTTTTTCTTTTTTTGTAAGTTCTTCGGTGAAAATATCAAGGTCGCCGCAAGTCTTATCAAGCTTTTCACGCGCAATCTTTGTGCCTTGTGCAAGAACACCTACTTCTATATCACGGAGCTCGTATTTGAGATCAAGATATTTTTTTGCAACAACAGACTGTCGCTCGAGCGGCTTTATCTGAGAGCTGAGCATGTTGATAATATCATTTATTCTGAGAAGATTCTGCTCTGTCTGCGAGAGCTTGCGTTCGCTCTCCTGCTTCTGCATACGGTATTTCATAATACCCGAAGCATCTTCAAAAATGCTGCGTCTGTCTTCTGACTTGCTATTCAATACCTGGTCAACTTTGCCCTGACCAATTATTGAATAACCATCTTTACCTATGCCTGTATCAGCAAAAAGAAGATGAATGTCTTTAAGTCTGCAAGGAGCTCCGTTTATGTAGTAGTCGCTCTCGCCTGAGCGATAAAGCTTCCTGGTAATCTTGACTTCGCTGTATTCTATGTTGAGCACGCCGTCTTCGTTGTCCATAACGAGCGATACTTCAGCAAGACCGACAGGCTTTCTGCTCTGAGTACCTGCAAAGATGACGTCTTCCATCTTGCCACATCTGAGTGATTTAGGACTTTGCTCGCCTAAAACCCATCTTGCAGCATCGGAAATATTACTTTTTCCGCTGCCGTTGGGGCCTACAACTGCTGTTATTCCTTTATCAAACTCAAGCACGGTCTTCTCTACAAAAGACTTAAAACCTTGCATTTCGATTCTTTTTAAGTACATAAAAAACGAGCATCTGCCTCTCTGAAAATCGTAAACAATACAAAATTGATTGTATCATAGTACGAAGATTTATTCAAGGCAAATGCTCGTATACTTTTTAATATGTGTAAGTCATTTATGATAATGTCCTACTAAACCACAAGGGAAAATGTCCCACTTGTTGTCGCGGTGGGCGTGCCCGATGTTGTGGGCGCGGCGGCGGAATCGTTGACGAGCGGGATTTGCGGGCGAGATTTGCGGGCGAGATTTGCGGGCGAGATTTGCGGGCGAGATTTGCGGGCGAGATTTGCGGGCGAGATTTTCTAAAAATCACTCTGGCTATTAGAAAAAAACGGATTTTTATGTAATTATCAAGCTGAAAATGAGTTTTTTTCTAATTAAACTGTGCTACATTAGAAAAAACAATGATTT
>JAZQDE010000052.1:0-67351 GCA_045546695.1 Clostridia bacterium
CGGTGGAGAGGGCTGTGTAAGTCATTTATGATAATGTCCCACTTGCTGTCGCGGTGGCGTGCTCGATGTTGTGGGCACGCTCGTGGCTGTGGGCGCGCTCGTGGCTGTGGGCGCGCTCGTGGCTGTGGGCGCGGCGGCGAAATCGTTGACGAGCGAGATTTTCTAAAATTCACTCCGGCTATTAGAAAAAAACGGATTTTTAAGTAATTATCAGGCTGAAAATGAGATTTTTTCTAATTGTACTGTGCTACATTAGAAAAAACAATGATTTTCACGATTTCCAATGCTAAAAACAACGTTTTTTCTAATATCTCCGTACTGAATTAGAAAAACATCAGCCCTGATTATCAAGAGCTGATGTTTTAACTTTTTTAGGACATTTCCGCTAATGGTTGACACTGTTAATTTATGCGGTGGAGAGGGCTGTGAGTCATTTGTGATAATGTCCCACTTGCTGTCGCGGTGGCGTGCGAGATTTTTATAACACATCGTCCTTTGCTGAAAATTCTTCAATAGCGGTATGCCGTATTGAAGAAAAATGATGAAAACAGGCTTTTCAGGGCACTATCGCAGACTTTTCTTCAACCAGCGGTATCTGTGTTGAAGAAAAACCGGCAAATCGGCCTGATATCAGCGCAAAACGCTTTTTTTCTTCAATACAGCCGGTTCCTATTGAAGAAAATCAATAAATTCCGCTCCTCCAACGCCCAAATCCCTTCTATACATTTCCCTGCCCGTTTGATATAATCCGAAATAGCTACAACGAAAGGAAAAAAGAATATGTTACTACCTGATTTTACCTTACTTGAAAACCAGAATATACTGAACGTGAACAAGGAGCCTTCCAGATCCTGGTATATCCCATACAGCAGCAAAAAAGCGGCGCTAGATGCGTGTTTCATCCTTGAAAATACCGCGCCGGCAGAAAATGACAGATACACGTTGCTGTCCGGGCAGTGGGACTTCATTTATTGTCTGAATAAATCAGAAGTCATCAGGGCACTTCGCAGCCTCGACGGGCATGGCTTTGTAACCACGGAAAAAATCACGGTACCTTCAAACTGGCAAATGCTGGGATATACTTCTCAGAACGACGTGCCGCAATATACAAATTTTGCCTACCCGATTGCCCTTGATCCGCCACACGTGCCGAACAACAATCCGGCCGGCGTATACACCAGAAAGTTTACAATAAATGGCAGCGAAGCAGAAAATCAGCGTTATTACATAAATTTTGAAGGCGTCGATACTTTTTTCTACCTCTATATAAATCAGAATCTCGTTGGCAGCAGTCAGGGCGCGCACCTTCATTCAGAATTTGAGATTACCAAATATTTACAGCCCGGTGAAAATACAATCACTGTTGTAGTGTTCAAGTGGGCATGGTCAACATATTTAGAAGATCAGGATTTTTACAGATTATCAGGCATATTCCGCGACGTTTACCTGCTGAAAAGAAACAAGTCACACATCAGAGATATTAAAATCAACACGACACAAAACACAGTAACAGCAAGCGCAACCATAACGGGCTCAATATTGCAACAAAGCACTGTAATATTCGGACTCTACGACAAAAACAACTGCCTGATACAGGAAATATCTGCCGGCATCTCAGATGGCAACGCCGAGGCATTTTTCACCATTGAAAATCCCATTTTATGGAACGCAGAAAATCCATATCTTTACAAATTAACAGTAAACTACGAAGATGAATTCATTCCCTGCCAGGTGGGCCTGCGGACAATAACAATCAGCGAAAAATGTGAATTACTGGTAAACGGCAATCCTATAAAAATCAAGGGTGTCAACAGACATGACACGCATCCTGACCTGGGACACGTGACACCGATAGATTCCATTATCAGGGAGCTTGCTTTGATGAAACAGCATAATATAAACGCTGTAAGGACTTCGCATTATCCGAACGCGCCTGAGCTTGTACGCATTTGCAGCGAACTCGGTTTGTACGTGATTGACGAAACAGACTTAGAAACACACGGGACTTTCTTCGGCGGCAATGAATATGGCAAGGACCAGAGTCTGATGCTGACAGATAATCCCATGTGGAGGGATGCTTTTGTAGACCGCATAGAGCGCATGTACGAAAGAGACAAAAACGTCCCCTGCATCATAATGATGTCCCTTGGAAACGAAGCATTTTATGGTGAAAATCACAGAGAAATGTCGCGTTTCCTGAGACAAAAAGACGACAGTATCCTTGTTCATTATGAAAGATGTCAGGATCCGTCAGACGAAAACATCGACGTGTTCAGTTGCATGTATCCGCACGTTGATTATGTGGAAAATTATTGCAATAACGATTCCCATAAAAAACCATTATTCCTCTGCGAATATTCCCATGCTATGGGAAACGGCCCCGGCGACCTTTACGACTACTGGGAGCTTTTCTATAAATATCCCAATGCTATCGGCGGATGTGTCTGGGAATGGGCCGATCACAGCGTAAGAGTGAAAGATAAAGACGGAAATTCTTTCTTTACGTACGGCGGCTGGTTCGGGGAAAACGTACACGATGGTAATTTCTGTGTTGATGGTCTGGTAAATCCTGACAGAGTACCGAGCACAGGACTGCTCGAATACAAAAACGTTATTGCGCCGGTACAGGTGAAAATGCTTCCACAGGAAAACTGGGCAAATTCTGAAAAACCTCAATTTGTATTTACAAACAGATACGATTTTGCAGATTTAAGCAATATACAAATATCCTACACCATCAAAAAAATGGATGTTATACTCGACAGAGGACTTGTTGATATCAATATATTCCCCCACGAAACGACAGAATATATTCTTGATTATGAGATTCCGGAAAACAGCACGGACGAGATTATTGTTGAATTCGAATATACATTGAACGTTACCACTTTCTGGGCAGATAAAGGCTTTTCACTTGGTTTTTCACAGCATATTTTACCTGTAAAAATCTGTCAGCCGGAGCCAGCCGTGGGTTCTGCAGATACCCTGACATTTTCTGTCAGCCCATCAAACGAATATTTATATACTTTTGATGGCAAAAACTTCCATTACGAATTCGACAGCGAGACAGGCTGCTTTACGGCACTTACAATAAATGGTTGTAATATTCTGGCAGCGCCGGCGGCATTTACGATTCACAGAGCGCCGACAGATAATGACAGACATATAAGAAATCACTGGCAGGCATCAAATATGCATTTCTCTTCGCAGCATCTGTATAATTGCCAAATTATGGAAGCGACATCCGACGAAGCGACAATCAGCTGCGACTATGCAATAACAGCACCTTCTCACCTGCCACATGTTGCGTTTACCGTTTTATGGAAAGTACTCGCCACAGGTGATATTATCGCTGACGTCAAGGCAAAAGTCAGACCAAGCCTTTATGGTCTGCCAAGATTCGGACTGGAACTCTTGCTACGTGAGGGCATTGAGGAGCTGGAATATTATGGTTACGGACCTACGAGCAGCTATATAGATATGCATCATCATTGCAAAAAAGCACTGCACAAATCTACTGTCAGCGAGCAGTACACGAACTATATTTTTCCTCAGGAAACAGGAAATCATTTTGGAACAAAATGGGTACAACTCGGTAAAAGTATCAGGATTGAGAGCATTTCAAACAGCCTCTCCAAAGCAGATGAATTCGAATTCAGCGCACTTCACTATTCTTCCCATGATCTGGATAAAGCACCTCTGGACAAGGACCTTATCAAACGACCTGAAACGTTCGTACATATTGATTGCAAGCAGACAGGAATTGGCTCACACAGTTGCGGTCCGGAGCTACAGAGCAAATACCGTTTCAACGAAAAAGAGTTTGAATATTCATTCAGAATATCTCCGGTTCTATAAAATAAAAATCCCACCGAAAGTAAATCGGTGGGATTTTTCAAGCGGTATTTAATTATTGATTAACAGCCTCTTTAAGAGCTTTGCCTGCTTTGAATGCAGGAACTTTGCAAGCTGCGATTGTGATTGCTTCGCCTGTCAAAGGATTCTTGCCTTCTCTTGCTGCGCGGGCGCGAGCTTCAAAAGTACCAAAACCAGGCAACTGAACTTTGTCACCGGCAGCGATTGCCTTTGTGATAGCATCAAATGTTGCTGCTACAGCTGCTGCTGCGTCTTTTTTGGATACGTTTGTAGCTTCTGCTACAGCTGCGATTAATTCTGTTTTGTTCATAATTAGCCTCCCTAAAATTATTTGATTTGCTTTTATGTTTGTATTATATATCTTTGTGCAATATTTGTCAAAATATGCCAATCTTATCTGAGCACTCCTATAATCGGGCTACAATCATCAAGTACCAGATCCGGCTTAACGTCGGATTCGTTCAGAATCTCCACTGTCGTCTCGCCGCTCAATACAAGCACGCTGATTGTGCCGGCATTAACGCCACTTTTTACATCAGTATAAATTCTGTCTCCGATAACAACCGTGTGCTCTTTTGTTACGCCTGCGTGGTCCATGGCAAGAATTGGCATCAAGGGCTCAGGCTTGCCTATCACAACCGGGCGCTTTTTAGTAGCGTTATAAATCATATCGCAGAAGCTGCCGCAATCAGGTACGCTGCCATATTCTGTCGGGCATACGTAGTCGGGATTCGTGGCAATATATGGAACGTCACGACTTAAAAGAATCTTGCACATATCTTCCAGTTTCTTGAAAGTAAGCTCCGTATCGTTTCCGATTACAATGCAGTCAACCTCGTCGAGCTTGTCCGTAACAGTAAAGCCCTCGTACTCAAGCTCCTTTATAAGCGATACTGTGCCACATACGTAAAGTCTTGCATCTTTGTGATATTTTTTAAGGTAATAAGCCGTAGCCTGAGAAGAAGTAATAAAATCTTCACGGCTTGACGGGATACCAAGTTTTTCCAGCTTTTTGATATAATCAGCTACACTTTTAGAGGAATTATTTGTCATAAACATATAGCGTCTGCCTGTTTCTTTGATAGTAGACAGAAGCTCCTTCGTAAATGTGAAAAGACGGTCTCCCAGATAGAGAGTGCCGTCCATATCAAATAAAAACAATTCTACGTCTTTTAAAATCGAAATATCTTTCATAAATTTACTCCACATCTTTAGTTGCAATAATTTTTGTACCTGCCACATTATCACATAATTCGTCGCCTATTTCAACGGGAGCTTTAGCTTCAAGCGAGCGGATAACCTTCATAACGTCAAAAATCTTATCCTTTGCAACGGGATCTTTTGTCTTTACGCTGACCATAACACCCGGCCTGTTCGCCACGCGCACTGTAGAAGTGATACTTCTTTGCGGATTGGTACATTCTGTAATCGCATATACCTCTCCGCGTTTGCACGCGTTGCCGGTCACCACAATCTCGCATCCGGGCTTACCCATATCAGCTAAGGAACAATCAGGAATATTAGCACACAGTTTGCAGCCACGGGGGCAAATAATACAAATCAATTCTTTTTTCATTTCGCGCTCTCCCCCTTAACAACAATCTTCTTAGAATCTGCAATCACAGATAAATCAACGGTAATCTTTTCCATTTCACCTGGCATCGCACGCATCTTCGTAGACTTTGCGATGATATTTCCCTTGTCGTCACACACGGTGAAAAGTGTGCGGCCCATCGGCTCTGTTACTCTCATATAAAGGTCAACTTTACCTTCATTTTCACCAATTTTTAACTTCTGTGGAAGAACATAACGTATCTTTTCACCGGCATCAACATTGATAACAGATTCAGCCTGCGCAACACACTCATTTTTAACATACAAAGCAGCACCACGGCCCGCAAGTTCGGCCTCGTCAGAAACGTAGTCAACAAGGTCATGCACCTGAAGGACGTTTCCGCAGGCGAAGATGCCATCGACCGTAGTCTGTCTGTCCTGGTAAACAATGGCTCCGCCCGTCACCGGATTGATGGCAATACCTGCCATTTTTGTAAGCTCGTTTTCAGGAATAAGGCCAACGGACAGCAGCAGAGTATCACACTCAATATAACGCTTCGTACTTTCAATAATCCGCCTGTTTTCATCAACTTCGGCAATAGTAACGCCTTCAAGACGCGTTTTTCCATGAATCTGCGCAACTGTATGGCTCAGATACAGCGGAATAGAATAATCTTCAAGGCACTGAACGATGTTACGCGTAAGGCCACCGGAATATGGCATAATCTCACAAACCGCTTCGACTTTTGCTCCTTCTAATGTCATGCGGCGTGCCATGATAAGACCGATGTCGCCCGAACCAAGTATAACGACCTTTTTACCGACTGAATATCCTTCACAATTGATGAGCTTCTGTGCTGTACCTGCGCTGAAGACGCCGGCAGGACGAGTACCGGGGATGTTCAATGCGCCGCGGCTTCTCTCTCTGCAGCCCATCGCCAGAATAACAGCCTTTGCCTGAATTTTCATGATTCCCTGCCTGTTTGTGGCAATAACAAGCTTGTCTTTTGTAATCTCTACGACCATAGTATCCGGATAAACTTTGATATTACGCTCGCGGACACGTTTTGCGTACTCCGCAGCATATTCCGGACCGGTCAGCTCTCTTCCCAATTTATGTAAGCCAAAGCCACTGTGGACACATTGCTTCAATATGCCACCGATACTCTCTTCTCTGTCAATAATAGCGACGTCCGTAACGCCGCTGTCCCACACACTGCAGGCTGCGGCCATTCCGGCAGGACCACCGCCGATTACAATAACATCATGCTTAACGATATTTTTCATAGCGGCCTCCTTTTATATCTTACCAATGGCAATATATGAATCATTGCCTTTTTTTGTAACTTCTTCAAACGGAATATTGCGTTCGCGGGCAATCAACGCCATTACGTACGGCATACAGAAGCCACCCTGGCATCTTCCCATGCCTGCGCGCGTTCTGCGCTTTACACTGTCAACGTCAAGAGCGCCCGGATTGCGTCTGATAGCGTCAAGTATTTCACCTTCACTCACGCCCTCACAGCGGCATACAATCTTACCATATTCTGGGTGCTCTTTGATGAAAAGATCCTTATCTTCATAGGACATTTCACGGAAAGCATCTGTATTTTCACGAATTGGATTCCAGTCAGCCTTCTCTTTGAGTGTCAAGTCATTTTCCTTGAGAAGCCTAATTACGTACTCTGCGATTGCAAAGCACGAAGTAAGGCCGGGCGAATCAATCGCAGCGACGTGAATGAGCCCTGCAACCTTCTTTGAAGCCTCAATAATAAAGTCGCCGTTCTTTTCAGACGACCTGATGCCGGCAAAAGACGTGATAACCTGCCTGAAATTACCATTCGGCACGCTCCTGCGGGCTGATTTTATAACTTTATCAATACCATTTTGTGTAATATTGTTCATTTCCGGAGATTCAACCTGCTCGGCTGTCGGGCCGGTCAGGAGGTTGCCGTCGACAGTCGGAGATACAAGAATTCCCTTGCTATCTTTGTTCGGCACTGTGAAAATCGTATGACTCACAGTCGCACCTTCTGTCCTGTCAAGCAGCAGATATTCGCCATTTCTTGGCATAATCGCAAAAAAATCATCGCCGGCTTTTTTTGCAATAATGTCTGAATACGCGCCGGCGCAGTTTATAAAGAACCTGCCTGTCACCTTTTCACCGGTACAAGACGTTATGGTGAAAAAGTCGCCGGTCTTTTCTATAGTATCTATATTAAAATTACGCTTAAGACAAACGCCGTTGTCCATTGCGTTACCCATGGCAGCTATGGCAAGTCTGTACGGGCAGATAATGCCGGCAGACGGTACCAGAAGCGCGCGGTATATATCGCCTGACAACTCAGGCTCAAGCGCCAGGGCCTCTTTTGCAGACAAAATCTGCATCCCTTCTACTCCGTTTTGAATGCCGCGCGAATAGAGCTCGTCAATCGTCTGTGCTTCTTCTTCGTTAAAAGCACACACAATTGAGCCGCACTTTTTATACGGAACGTTGAGCTCGTCTGCAGCCTTGTAGATAAGATCGACGCCCCTTACGTTCATCTTTGCCTTCAGCGTATCGGGTTTCGGGTCAAACCCACCGTGAATAATTCCGCTATTTGCCTTAGTCGCGCCCATAGCAACATCATTTTCTTTTTCTAAAACACAAACCGAGATTTTATATTTTGATAATTCTCTTGCAAGCGCCGACCCGGTTACGCCGGCGCCTACAATGATCACGTCATAAAGCACTTTCACATCTCCACTATTTTCGATTAATCTTTCACTACTATTTATGTTAAACTTTCAATACTATTTTTATTTACAGTTCCCAGAGGTCCTGTTTGCCGGATGAAACGGCGACTGCTCCACATTTGAGAGCGTTTGTAATCTCTTGCTTGGTCTCAATGAGTCCGCCGGCTATGACGGGAATCTGGCCGGTGGCAAAACGGGAAACTATTTTATCGATAACACCGGGCATGATTTCAATAAAGTCGGGGCTTGCCGCTTGTGTTATTTCTGAAATAGCAGATACTCCTTGCGAATCCAATGCGAAGAAACGTTGTACGGTAAGAAGGCCAACTTCTTTGGCCATTTTTACCATATTGCTTTTTGTGGTGATGATACCATCTACACCACATGCTGCGAGAAATTCGATTCCGATCTTGTCCTTACCAATTCCTTCCGATAAATCAATGTGAACAAACACTTTTTTGTCTGCCTGGTGTGCGTCTTTTGTACGACTTCTGATCGTTCTCAGATTTGCCTTAAGACAAAAAATGGTTTTTACCGGTGATTCTATGGCGGACTTCCAATCTTCTGCGTGAACAGCAGCTATAACAGGTGCTTGTTCAAGCCAATCGAGCATTTCATTTTTTTCCATATCTCTCACCTCCTTACAATGAAAAAAGGAGACACAAAAGAACGCTTCCCATTTTCCAGGCGCCCTTTCGCATCTCCATCACTCGCATATTGTGATGATATAACTAATTATATGAAAAGTCAATATTTCATTTGACTATATCTACTTGTAAAGTTAAAATATTATATGATTATTCAATAAGGTGATTATATGTATGTTTGCGGTCTTGTAGGACCAAGCGGTACCGGAAAAAGTCATAGGGCGCTGTGGGTAGCAAAAGAGCACGACATCGATTATATTATCGATGACGGTCTTTTGATATGCGGCAATGGTATTGTTGCCGGCAAATCTGCCAAGCGTGAAAAAACGAGAGTCGGCGCCGTAAAAACTGCCGTTTTCACTGACGATGATCACACATTTGAAGTTGCCCAGGCACTTAAGCTCAGAAACGTCGAGAGGCTTCTGATTCTCGGCACATCCGACGGTATGGTGGCAAAGATTGCCAAGCGTCTCGGCCTGCACGGAATCGACGAGACTGTCTATATAAATGACATTTCCAGCCAGTACGAGATTCAGCAGGCACTCAACACGCGCCGTAATCAGGGTAAGCATGTTATCCCCGTCCCTACGATGGAACTCAAAAAAGGTTTTTCAGGCCTGATGCTCGACCCGCTTAACATTCTTCAGCGCAAGGGCCTCGGTGATTTTGAAGTTATGGGTGAAAAGTCGGTTATCCGCCCGACGTACAGCTATCTAGGAAAATATACCATTTCCGATTACACAATTTACCAGCTTTCCGAGCATGCGATAAAAGAAGTAGAGGGAGTCAGTGTCATCACACGTTTCCGCGCAGAGAAAGCAGAAGATGGCATACGGATTGATGCAGATTTAGTGCTTTTTTACGGATATAACATCCCGGAGCTCCTGAAAACCGCCAAAAAAGTTGTAAAAACCGAAATAGAAAAATTCACAGCCCTCAATGTGACACGAATCACTCTGACTGCAAAAAGTTTAGTAATGAAAAAGAAGGAGACTACCTGATTTATGAAGGAAACAATTTATACAATTCCTGTAAACGAAGCATACGATGTCAAATGCGAATGTCCGCTTTGCCTTTTAGAACATAGATTTGAAACAGACCGCGTAAATTATTATCTCGGTCCCTCCCTTATGGAGCCGGAAAACCGCATTGAAACAAACAAAAAAGGCTTCTGCGGCAAACATTTTTCTATGATGTACAATACTCAGACAAACCGCCTCGGTCTCGGTCTGATTATTGATACGTATCTTCAGGAGCAAAACGAAAAGCTCGAAAAGCTTTTCAATGACTTTGACCGCGTTGCCGGTGAAAAAAAGTCTCTTTTCGCTTCTTTCAAAGGTTCAAATGCAGCCGATGACGCAGCCACAAAGATTTCAAAGCATCTTGACAGCCACCTCGATGAATGTTGTATCTGTAAAGATCTGGTATATATAATGGACAGATACGTTGAGATTATCCTCCACCTCTTTTTCAGCGAAAAGGATTTCCGTGAAAAATTTGAAAGTGGTCTCGGTTATTGTATCCCCCACCTGAATATGTTAATTAAAGGTAGCGAAAAACATCTCGGGCCTGCCAGACGTTCAGAATTCCTGACTTCACTTTTTAAGTTACAAAGAGAAAATATGCAAAGAATCCAGGAGGAAGTCAACTGGTTTACGAAGAAATTCGACTATCGTAACAACGATGCTCCATGGGGCAATTCAAAAGACAGCATAAGCCGCAGTATCAAAAAAATCACAGGAGCCAAAGAGCTTGAATAATCTTCCGGTTTATATAGTAAATAATGTTAAAGATTTTGAACCTGACCACGTTTTTGACTGTGGTCAGGCTTTTCGTTGGGAAAAATTGTCATCAGAAGGTCGTGAAATGTACGTAGGTGTTGCAGGTGGACACGTCGCAGCCATTTCATACGATGACAAGTCTTATACATTGACACTTGCAAATGTTACCGAAGAAGAATATCTGTCATTCTGGCATCATTATCTCGACCTTGATACAGATTATTCTTCAATTAAGGATTCGCTTGCGTTCCTCGATGACAACATGAAACAAGCCGTCGCATATGGTCACGGCATACGACTTTTGCGCCAGGAATTCTTCGAAACGTTGATTTCTTTCATTATTTCTGCAAATAATAACATTCCGCGTATCAAAAAGTGTATCGAAAATCTTTCGGTAACTTTTGGAAACAAGATTGATGTGCCGGAGGCTTTTCACCAATATGTGGGAATACATAAAGACTACTATGCTTTCCCCTCCTGGGAGGCACTGTCAAGTGTAACGCCTGAACAGATAAGTGACGCCTGTAAAGCAGGATACCGCTGTCCGTACATCGTAAAAAGTGCGGAAAATTATGGTAATGCGCTTGCAGGAGGCGTCAGTCTGCCTGTTACAGAAAAAGAGATTATGCTCTACCCCGGAGTCGGCCCGAAAGTAGCTGACTGCGTGCTGCTTTTCACCGCACAGAACAGAAACGTCTTCCCTGTTGACGTGTGGGTACGCAGAGTCATGAGCAGACTTTACAATCAGGAAGACTCTATATCAGGCGTGCACAAATATGCCCATGAACATTTCGGCGACTTGCAGGGGTATGCACAGCAATATCTCTTCTATTACATCAGAAGTCTTGAAAACTAATCAAATCAGTTTGAACGTGCCTTCCATATAAAGGATAATAAACAGCGTAGTAAGTACAATTGTAAGGACTGCGCCTACAACAAGGAGCACCGTCCTGAATCCGAATTTGAATTCTTTTCCTGACGAGTGTATGAGTCTTGCCCGCCTTAGCGCAGTTATGAGCGGCTTATAAAGCAAGAGCATCAATGACGCATTCATGAGTGCTTTGCTGAGATTAAACGGAAGCAATGTCTTTGCCAGCATATCGACAACAGCGCTCATATCTGTTCCCATAAAATGGGGCGTTATGAAAAGGTTTGCAAGGAGCATCACTGCCGTCACCGAGAACACCGCTGTAACAGCCGCAATCAGCGCGCCGCTGAAGCTCCGTCTGTATTTGTATATCACACCTACCGCCAGCGCAAATGTACCTGTCGAAAGGAAATTCATTATAAATCCGTAAATTCCTGTATCGCTGACCGTTATCATCTCAAGTAGCGCAACTACAAAAGCAGATATAATCCCCACTATCGGGCCGTTTATTAATGATGAGATTGCTATTATAGCATCTTTGAAGTCAAAAGTAAGAAAACTAACCTTGAATCTGAATACAAAAATTGCCAGATAAGCAAGCGCACACAGCATAGCGGCAACGGCAATTTTCTTCGTGTCGAATAATCTCTTTGTTTGATTTTGCATAATAAAAACACTCCTTCTCCCGTCCGGACTGTACCGTCGGCTCCGGAATTTGACCGGATCAACCTGCCATGCAGGCTCGCGGGCTATACCGCCGGTGAGGATTTGCACCTCGCCCTGAAGACTATGTCATAATACACCATTATAATATGTAAATCAAGATGAAAATGATTACAGATAGTATGCAACTATAATCCTGCCCGCAAATCCTTGTAGGTTTGTCAAATTTTATATTAACTTGCATCGTTTATATATGTATGATACGATAAAAAAATCAACTCAACTTAAAAGGAAGGTCATTATGAAAAATCCTAACGTTATTAATATTGACTTAGCCACCGATATTGCCACCGCAAAATTGCGCGCAAATTACGGCAACCCCGCTACAGGCTATTTAGAACCCCAAGCAGACGAGCTTCGTGCTAAAATTTTGAACTCTCCGAATACCGAAGAAATTTACGAAATAAAGGGGACTAAATACTATGTTTCGGCTAACGGTAACGACGAAAATGATGGTCTTTCTCCTGAAAAGGCAATTTGCTCGATTGATGCCATTGAAAAGCTTCCTTTAAAGGAAGGTGACGCCGTGCTTTTCGAACGCGGAAGCATTTTCCGTTTTGGTCGCACACTTAATACCACAAACGGTGTTACCTACGGCTCTTACGGCGAAGGTATGAAGCCTAAGATTTTCGGCTCGCCCGAAAATTATGCCGAAAATGACAGTTGGGTAGAAGTTAAGCCAAACATTTGGCAAATTGCTTTCGATTACCCTTATGCCAGTGGTTGTATACTTGACTATGGTATGGTTGCAGGCATTCAAAAGTGGAAGGGTATAGACACAATGGAAGCAAACGGCGACTACTACCACGACCTTGAAAGCAAGGTTTTCCACCTTTACTGCGACCAAGGCAAGCCTAGTGAAGTTTACCACGATATTGAAATTATGCCCACCGTTTATCTTTTCTTTATGCGCGGTGCCGAAAACAATATAGTTGATAACATTTGCTTTAAATATACTTCTGCTTTCGCTATTTTTGCACCCGATGCCAAAAGCAACGTTACCATTACAAACTGCGAAATTGGTTACATCGGCGGCCTTTGGGTAGGCGGTAAAATCGGTCGGCTTCGCTACGGTAACGCTATCGAAATTTGGGCAGGTATCCCCGGTCTTGTAATTGAAAACGTTATGGTTAAAAACAACTGGTTCTACCAGACCTATGATAGCGCTCTCACCTGGCAGGGCGACCAAAAGGGTACTGTTTATAGAGACATCACATATACCGAAAACCTTTTTGAATATAACAATGCCGATATTGAATTTTTTGACCAAGATACCTCTGTGCTTGAAAACTTCGTAATATCCAAAAACCTTATGCGCTTTACAAGTATGGGTTGGGGCACCCGCACAAACGACGGTGGTATCCGTGGTATTGAAGGCTGCATCCGTGCTGTTACAGGCAGTTACAGAAAGAAGGATGACAATTGGGTTAAGAGTGAAATGGACGTTAAAAGTGCATACTTCACCGATAACACTATGGACTCCCCCGCACGCCAAATCATTAACTGGAACGTTATCCCCCGCCAAAAAGCAAACATTCACGCTTCGGGCAGTACAATCTACGTTAAAAGCGAGTATCGCACCCTTGTTCCCTGTCTTCAAGGCTTGCAGGAAAATATGTATGACGAGCATTACAACATCCGCTTTGCCGATAACAAGCAAGAGTTAGAAGAAATGCTCCAAAAATTTGAAAAAGGCGCCAAAATTTATTGGGACGGCGAATAAAATGCAAAAAGACCGCTTCGGCGGTCTTTTTTGAAGTAATAAGTAATATGGTTTTTTATTTTCCAATTTAAAGATAACATAAGAAATGGAACTTCGCTATTTTTTTCAATGTTCGATGTAACACATGTATTGTAAACCTACAAAACTATAATCATGCCCGCAAATCCTGTACTTGACTTTCCCCCTATCAAAATGGTAGTATAGCCAATTGGAAAATCAAATATCAACGGGAGTTATTTTAATGGAACAACATACAAATTATAACAGTTTACATAAAGACGAACTATACAAGGGACGCTTGCCCCAAGATATTCTTTCCAATCCCAATTATTCAATTTTTCCGGGTTTTATTGATGTTCACGTACATCTTAGGGAGCCCGGTTTTTCATATAAAGAAACAATTGCAACAGGTACACGGGCAGCACTTGCCGGCGGATACAGCGGTGTAGCTTCGATGCCGAATCTTAACCCAGTCCCAGACAGCATTGATAACCTAAACGTTCAACTCGATATTATAAAAAAAGATGCACTTACTCAGGTATATCCTTTTGCATCAATTACAAAAGGACAAAAGGGGCTTGAGCTTTCTGATGTTGGCGGTTTACATAATATGGTAATCGGTTTTTCAGATGACGGCAGAGGCGTACAGAGCGACGATATGATGGAAAAAGCTATGAAAGAAGTCAAGAAATACGACTCAATTATCGCAGCTCACTGTGAAGTAGATAGCCTTGCCCCCACCCCAGAGAGCGAATATCTGCAGCTTGAGCGCGACCTTAAATTAGTAAATACAATAAATGTCAGATATCATATGTGCCATTGCTCAACCAAAGAGTCTGTTAACCTCATAAGACAGGCAAAAGCTGCCGGACTTCCCGTAACGTGCGAAACTGCCCCACACTACCTGATTTTCACGGAAAAAGACGTACAAGACAGCGGAAACTACAAAATGAACCCGCCTATCCGTACGCAAAAAGATAAAGAAGCGCTTATTGAAGCCATCTGCGACGGAACAATTGATATGATTGCCACAGACCACGCTCCTCATAGCAAGGAAGAAAAATCAAAAGGTTTCGCAGGCAGTCTGAACGGCATAGTCGGACTCGAAACGGCTTTCCCGCTGCTTTATACGCACCTCGTAAAGACTCAAGTGATTACACTTGACAAGCTTATCCAATTAATGTCAATCAATCCGCGCGAAGTATTCCGCATCAAAAACGACGGACTGTGCGCATTTGACCTGAATCAGAAGTATACAATCAACCCTGATGCCTTTATGACAATGGGCAGAAGCTGCCCGTACGGAGGCATGGAAGTATATGGCAAACATATAGCAACATCTGTAAAAGGAGCGACCAATGAATAATTACACCGTAAAAAGCAATGTAAATATCGCAAAAGACGTTTACAAAATGATATTAGAAGGCGACGTTTCAAAAATCACCTCGCCCGGCCAGTTTATAAACATCACAATCGACGGTCTGTATTTAAGACGCCCGATTTCCGTATGTGATATCGGTGAAAATACGATAACTATCATCTACAAAGTTGTCGGCGAAGGCACAGCGAAAATGAGCGGTATGAAAGAAGGCACAGTACTTGACTGCCTGACAGGACTTGGAAACGGTTTTGGCACACAAATCAAACCGGACTGCAACAAACCTCTGCTCATCGGCGGCGGAGTGGGCACTCCCCCTTTATACATGCTTGCAAAAAAACTTCTTAAAGAAGGCAAGCAGCCAAAAGTAATTCTCGGATTTGCATCAAAAGACGACTGTTTCTACGAAGAAGAATATAAAGCGCTCGGCCTTGAAGTTGAAGTTATGACTGCTGACAGCAGCTACGGTGGCAAGGGTTTTGTAACGAACGCAAAGCTTTTCACGGATAAAGATTATGACTACATTTATACATGTGGACCGATACCGATGCTCAAGGCAATTTATGACAATTCAGAAGTGTCCGGCCAGTTCTCTTTCGAAGAGCGTATGGGATGCGGCTTCGGCGCCTGCATGGGATGCTCATGCAAGACAAAATACGGAAACAAACGCATCTGCAAAGACGGCCCTGTGCTGGTTAAGGAGGAAATAATATGGTAAATACTAAAGTAAACCTGTGCGGCATAACGATAGACAACCCGATAATACCCGCCAGCGGATGTTTCGGCTACGGAAAAGAATTTTCAGAATTCTACGACATAAATATGCTCGGCACGTTCTCCTTCAAGGGCACGACTAAGGAGCCAAGATTTGGTAACCCTACTCCCCGTATTGCGGAGACTCCGTCAGGAATGATTAATTCAGTCGGCCTCCAGAATCCGGGCGTTGACACAGTAATCAGCCGCGAACTTAAAGAAATGCCTGAATACTTCAATAAAAAGGTAATAGCAAACATCAGTGGCTTTTCACAGGAAGAATATGTATATTGCGTAGAGCGCATAAGCCGCGAAGATCAGGTAGGCTGGGTTGAGGTAAATATCAGCTGCCCTAATGTTCACGGCGGCGGTATGAGCTTCGGCGTAAACCCCGACAGCGCATACGAAATAACAAAAGCAGTCAAAGAAGTTTCAACAAAGCCTGTTATTATCAAGCTGTCACCTAACGTTACAGACATCGCAGCGATCGCAAAAGCATGCGAAGACGGTGGTGCGGACGGCATATCATTAATAAATACAATTCTTTCAATGAGAATTGACATCGCAAAGAGAAAACCAATTCTTGCCAATACATTCGGCGGCCTGTCAGGAAGCTGCGTGCTGCCTGTTGCGCTCAGAATGGTTTATCAGGTATATAACGCGGTAAAAATTCCAATTATTGGCATGGGCGGCGTTACGACAGCAAAAGATGTTTTAGAAATGATGCTTGCAGGTGCGACGGCAGTTCAGGTCGGCGCAGCAAACCTGATTAATCCCTATGCCTGCAAGGAAATAATCGAAGAATTACCAATTCTTATGGAAAAATATAAAATCAACAGTTTAGAAGACATTATAGGAGGAGCACACTAATGGGAAAAGATGTAATTATCGCCTGCGACTTTGCGTCAAAAAAAGACACACTTGAGTTTCTGGACAAATTTACTGATGTAAAGCCTTTCGTTAAAATCGGAATGGAACTTTATTATGCAGAAGGTCCTGATATTGTAAGAGAAATCAAAGCAAGAGGACACAAGATTTTCCTCGACCTTAAGATGCATGATATACCAAATACTGTAAAAAAAGCTATGCGCTCTATCGCATCATTCGGTGTTGATATGACAAACGTACACGCAGGTGGCGGCATCGCAATGATGCAGGCTGCTATGGAAGGTCTGGACGGCAAAGCTATTCTGATTGCCGTGACACAGCTTACTTCAACAAGCGCCGAGACACTCAAAAATGAGCTCCTTATCGATGCTTCAATGAACGACACAATTCTCACCTACGCAATCAACGCCAGCAAAGCAGGACTCGGCGGCGTAGTATGCTCACCACTTGAGAGCACAATGATTCACGAACATTTCACAAAGGAAAACATTCCTTTTATAACAGTTACACCGGGAATCCGTTTCGCAGACAGCAGCAAAGATGACCAGTCACGCATCACAACACCTGCCGTTGCAAAAGAAATGGGTTCAGATTACATCGTAGTCGGCAGGCCGATTACTCAGGCACAAGACCCTGTCGCAGCTTACAAAAGATGCGTAGCAGAATTTGTAGATTAATGGAGGATTTTCACAATGAAAGAACAAATTGCACTTGACTTATTAACTATCGGCGCCGTTTTCCTGCGCCCTGACCAGCCTTTCACATGGGCAAGCGGCATTAAAAGCCCTATTTACTGCGACAACCGTCTCACGCTCACCTCTCCTGAGGTACGCACACACGTAGAGACAGGCCTGGCTCAGCTTATCCGTGAAAATTATCCTGAAGCAGAAGTCCTCATGGGCACTTCTACAGCAGGCATCGCACACGCTGCAATCACAGCACACATGATGAACCTTCCCATGGGTTACGTTCGCTCCGGCGCAAAAGACCATGGCAGAAATAACCAGATAGAGGGAAAACTCCTCCCCGGCCAGAAGGTTGTAGTTGTTGAAGATCTCATCTCAACAGCCGGCAGTTGCATCGATGTTGTAGAGATTTTAAGAGAAGCCGGCGCCGAAGTGCTCGGTATCGTAAGCATCGTAACGTACGGCCTTAAGAAAGGCATTGAGCGTCTTGAAAAAGCTAATGTAAAGAATATCAGCTTGACAAACTTTGATACAATTGCAAAAGTTGCAGCTGACAAAGGCTTCATCGCACAAGACGACATTGCAAGAGTAATCGCCTTCCGCAACAACCCTTCAGATGAAAGCTGGATGAGAGGTAATAACTAATGAGACACGTACTTGATATTACAGATTTATCAGTTAGCGAGATAGAAGAGCTCATTAATGTAGCACAGGATATTATTGCAAATCCGGATGACTACCGCGAAGTGTGTAAACATAAAAAGCTTGCCACCCTTTTCTTCGAGCCAAGCACAAGAACACGCCTTAGTTTTGAAGCTGCAATGTTAGACCTCGGCGGAAACGTACTTGGTTTCTCATCTGCCAACTCTTCCTCCTCTGCCAAAGGCGAGAGTGTTGCAGATACAGTACAGACAGTAAGCTACTACGCAGACATCATCGCTATGCGCCATCCAAAAGAAGGCGCTCCGCTGGCTGCTTCTTACGTTTCAAACGCACCGATTATAAATGCGGGCGACGGCGGTCACTGCCACCCGACACAGACGCTGACTGACCTACTTACTATCTACCGTGAAAAAGGCCACCTCAGCAATATGACGATCGGTTTTTGCGGCGACCTCAAATTCGGCCGCACCGTACACTCACTTGTTACGGCTTTATCAAGATACGAAGGCTTTAAATTCGTATTTATTTCACCGAGCGAGCTTATGATCCCCGGCTACGTAAAGGCAAACGTACTTGATAAAAACGGTCTTAGCTATATTGAAACAGAATCTCTTACAGACGTAATGCCCGAGCTTGACATTCTCTACATGACAAGAGTACAGGGCGAGCGCTTTTTCAACGAAGAAGACTATATCAGACTCCGTGATAAATATATCCTCTCCCCTGACAAGCTTACGAATGCCAAGGATGATCTTGCAATCCTGCATCCCCTGCCGCGAGTAAACGAGATTGCCCGTTCAATCGACAAAGACCCGCGCGCATGCTACTTCAAGCAGGTACAAAATGGTAAATTTATCAGAATGGCTCTCATAATGAAGCTTCTGGGCCTGAGCAAATAAGGAGGTATTGAAATGATTGTTGACCAGATTGAAAACGGAATAGTATTGGACCACATCAAAGCCGGCTATAGCATGCTCATATACAGGTACCTCGGTCTTAACGACTTAGACTGCACAGTTGCCATAATCAAGAATGTAAAAAGCAGCAAAATGGGTAAAAAAGATATCATTAAAATCGACTCTATTATCGATATCAATTTTGACATTCTGGGCTATATTGATGAAAATATCACTGTTAATGTTATCCGAGACGGCAAGCTCGTAAGCAAACAGCAGCTCGAGCTCCCCCAGACGCTTGTAAACGTTATCAAATGTAAAAACCCAAGATGTATTACATCTACAGAGCAGGAGCTCGACCAGAGATTTATTCTTACGGATAAAGGTGAAAAGACGTACCGCTGCGCATATTGCGAGACAGAATCTGACAGTCTGAAAATCTGATTATGACGATAAATGACACTTTTTACCAGCTCCCCCCCGGAGCTATAAAAACTACAGGAATTTTTGATGACCTTCTTACGCTTGTTTCAGAAAACACGCTTAAGAAGGTCAATTTTCGCACTTTAGCCGATTATTACAGAAATAAATCGGATCAATTTGCCACCGGCGAGTTCTGGGGAAAGCTGATGCGCGCCGGCTGCCTTACGTACAAATACAACCGCGACCCTGAACTCAAAGCAATTCTCGACGAAACAATCGCAGACATGCTCTCAATCCAGCTTCCAGATGGCTGTATCAGCACTGTTCCGCGTGAAAAGCAGCCCCAAGGTACGCATGGCTCTGATCTTTGGGAGCGCAAATATGCCCTGCTCGGCCTTCTTTCATATTATGAAATAACAGGCAGACAGGACGTACTTGCTGCCATCACCAAAGCGGCCGATTATACAATCGCCCAGGTAGGTAAGTCCCCTAAAACGCCGATTACCGACACAGGCTGGGCTTTTTGTGGCATTGAATCCTCATCAATCTTAGAGCCGATTGTCAGAATTTACCATATCACAGGTGAAAAAAGATATCTTGACTTTGCAACGTATATTGTAGAAAGCGGCGCGTGTAGTCGTGAAAATCTTTTTGAAAGTATCTACGCCGGCAAAGACCCAAAAGACATCGGCAACAACGGCATACCGGAGCAAAGCATTGCCAAGGCATACGAAATGATGTCATGTTTTGAAGGCCTTATAGAATACTACCGCGCAACCGGCATAGAAAAGTGGAAAGAAACAGCTCTTATTTTTTACAACAAGCTTTTGGAGCAAGAGATTACTCTGCTCGGTTCAGGTGGCGCAGATGCCCCGTACAACCTCGGCCCCGGCACGGGCGAGCAATGGAATTATACAAGGTATGAGCAGACAAATCCTGACATTACTCTTATGATGGAAACGTGCGTCACTGTTACGTGGATGAAGCTTTGTTATCAGCTTCTGCGCCTTACGGGTGATGCTACCATCGCCGACGAAATTGAGCGAAGCTGCTATAATATTTTAATCGGCGCAATCCGCCCCGACGGCAGATTTTTTGAATATTTTCCAAGATTTAACGGCATCAGGAATCCAAAAGTGAATTATAGCTTCAATATTGATGGTTTTGACCTGAGTTGTTGCACTGCAAACGGCCCCTCCGGCCTCGCACTCGTGCCTTTTACCGCTTACATGAACAGCAAAAACGGCCCCGTAATACAGTTTTACATTTCTGCAGAAGTTGATTTTGACCTCCCCTGTGCCGGTAGTGCAAGATTGAAGACTCAATCAGAATATCCGGCATCAGGCTGTTTTTCTGCCATTTTTTCACAGGTGAAAACAAGCCACCCCTTCTCAGTTCACCTGCGCGTCCCCGCCTGGTGTGACAGCTTCAACGTAAAAGTAAATGGTAAAAAATGTAATATAAAGACTTCGCCCGGATCGTATGCCGTAATTACCAATAACTGGCAATCCGGCGACACAATTGAGGTAGACATGGAGCTTCCTGTCAGATTTTTTGACTCACCGCACGGCTCCAACAGACTCGGTGACAATCTTTTTGCAGTAATGCGCGGGCCCATTCTGCTCGCCCGCGACGCAAGACTTGCTGATTCTGACGACGTCAGGTGCATGGTTCGCACAAAAATAGTCACCGCAAGCGGTGACTCGGTTGAAATGATTGATTATGCCTCCAGCGGCAGCACGTGGGATGAAAAATCAGAATTTGCGTGCTGGCTGAAGAAATAACTACGCTGCGCGCATATTAATCATTTACACAACAATATCCGCATAACTTACAAGCTTTACATTACCAAGCCTGTTCGCTTCGTCAATACATCCCTTTGTAAAACCGGATTTAGAGAACAGATACAGATGTACATTTTTGTAAGAAAATAATCTGCTACGCCTTTGAAGTGTCTCTAAGACGTTTAAATCGACCTTTTCATTCGTCCATTTACATTCCGCAAAAAGGGCGGTATCCTTGTCCTGTTCACCCATAATGTCAATCTCAGTCTGACATTTCTCGATATGATCGTTTCCCCACCAACGACCGAGGGATATAAATTCTACTAATTTAAAAATAGTCAAGTACGATTCGGCAAATCTAACTTGACTATTTTGAAAATAATATTTTCTTGGTTGCTTGTATTTCTATCTTATAACTTCATAAATCATAAGCGCCGCAGCAACAGAAGCATTCAAAGACTCTGTGCCGCCCGGCATCGGAATAGTAAGAAGCTTGTCGCATTGATGTAGCGTAGCTGTAGATATGCCGTTTGCTTCATTACCGATGACGATAGCATTCTTGGGTGAAAACTTTTCACCAATCACACTGCTGCCTCCCCTGGGGTGTGCGGCATAAACGGTAAAACCGGCATTTTTGATTGCATCAATAACAGATGCAGTATCTGTAAGATTCTGTACAAGGTCTATGTTGAACATACAACCTACAGTAGAGCGTGTCACTTTTGAATTGTATATATCAACGCAGCCTTCAAGTAATATTATCGCATCAAAAGCGGCTGCGGCCGCCGTGCGTATTATGGTGCCCAGATTGCCCGGATCCCGCACATCTTCCAGAATAAGGATATTCTTCACCGATTCATCAAAAGACGGAAAATGGACCTTCTGAGGCTCTAAATAGTTGCACACACATGCGATGCCCTGCGGGGTCTTAGTGTCACTTATTGAAGCAAACACTTTATCTGATACGTACGTTGTACGTATGTTTTTCTTTTGTGCGAGCAACAAAACACGGCTGTACTCATAATCTGCCTTAAAAGATGCGGAAATGACGAGTTCACGTACGAAATCCTTCTCTTCTAAAGCTTCAAGCACAGCCCTGAGGCCTTCTAACAAAAAGCACCTGTGCTCGTCTCTGAACTTCTTTTTAGTCAGAGACTGTATAAACTGCACAGGTCCGCTTTTAGTATCTGTTATAATCTTATCTGAATTAAAATTATTCACAGGTATAATATTTACGCTTTAACTGATTCAACGAGCTTAGCAAAGCCGTTTGCATCATTAACAGCCATGTCTGCAAGAACTTTACGGTCAAGTGCGATGCCTTTTACCTTAAGAGCGTGCATAAGTGTGCTGTATGACATACCATTGAGTCTTGCTGCTGCATTGATACGTGTGATCCAGAGCTTTCTGAAGTTTCTCTTGTTGGCACGTCTGTCTCTGTATGCATACATAGCTGACTTGATAACAGCCTGGTTTGCAGTCTTGAAGATTGTGCTCTTTCTTCCGAAATAACCCTTTGCTAATTTAATTACTCTTTTTCTTCTAGCTCTTGTAGCTACTGAATTCTTAACTCTTGACATATTTATTCAGCCTCCCTTTATCAGACATATGGTAACATTTTCTTTACTCTTGCTGCATCGCTACTAGCTGCAAAAGTCGGCATCTTGTGCTGGTTCTTTGCTTTACGTGGCTTGCTTACGAGTCTGTGACGTCTGCAAGCGTTGCTCATTTTTACTTTGCCGGTTGCTGTAACCTTAAATCTCTTCTTTGAAGCGCTGTGTGTTTTTACCTTAGGCATAAATATAACTTCCCTTCTTTATTTACTTTGATATCTGTTATTACTTAGGATTGATGATAACGTTCATTCTCTTGCCTTCTAACTTTGGTTCTTTGTCAAGTGTGCCATAATCCTTTACATATTCTGCCATTCTCTTGACAAGCTCTACGCCTTCGTTAGTGTGGTTGAGCTCTCTTGTGGTGAAACGTACCGTAACCTTTACCTTGTCACCGCTCTGTAAGAACTTAGCTGCGTTCTTAGCCTTTACCATAAAGTCGTGATCACCGATACCGATGCTCAGTCTGACTTCTTTGATGTCAATGACTTTTTGATTCTTACGAATCTCCTTATCCTTTTTGTTCTGATCGAATATGAACTTGTCATAATCCATGATCCTACAAACAGGAGGCTTTGCAGCCTGTGCCACCATTACCAGATCAAGATCTTTGTCATAAGCAATCTTAAGAGCTTCCTTTGTAGGTATAATACCAATAAGCTGGCCGTTCTCATCAATGCATCTGACTTCGACTTCTCTGATGCCTTCGTTTACCATTGATTCATCCCTGTTAATAACAGACACCTCCATACAAAATAAAATAATAGCGAACCGAGTAATACGATCCGCTATTTAATCACAACAAAACATTAATTAATTGTCTTATGTGAGTAAACCCGCATGCCCAATCGCCTGCCAAGGTGGATAGCGTATCGCTTCACTTAAACTCGCGTCCGCTATACTATCACACAAGTACATTATATGTCAAGCTTTATTTTAAAAGTTCCATTGCTGCTTCATATGCTTTTGTTACCTGAACTTCGTTCAGTGCGCAGTCATAAATATTAGCTACGATGATACCATATGAGCCGCCGCTTGAGCCTGCAAGGTTTTCACTTGCGATATTGATGTTACCACCGATACCGAGTTCGTTGTGTCTTGCAGAACCAACTGTGAAGTCACCCTCACCAAAATCGCCCTCGCCAACAAGCTGTCCGTCGATATACATCTTTACAACTCTCTCGTCGATGTCGAGCATAGCGATGATGTGGTGCACTTCGCCAACTGAAATAGGCTCGCCGTTGTTAGGGTCAACTGCGTATGCGTAGTTCGCTGCAACGAATTCTGAAGTGGAGTTGTCATATGAACCAAAGTTGATATTGGGCCATGCGTTTGAACCTCTGAACATAAGGCCGAAACCACCGCCGTTACCATTACCAAATAATGGTGCATTTGTAGTAGTCTGAGCCTCTAACTGGAACAAAGCTTCAAATGTGATACCCTGTTCGTTGATGAGTTCTTCCCATGAATCGAGGTCTTCGAATAAAACAGTAATAAAGTCGCCTGCTTCTTCGCCGTAGTAAGTATTGAGCTTAACCTCTTTGCCGCCGTGGTTGTATGTGTATTCACCAACTGAGCCACCCATTACTTCAATGTAACCATTGTCTGTACCGTCAACAACTGTGTCGCCGTCTACCTTGAGTTCAAAGAAAGGAGCCGGGACTTTTGCCGGGTCAGGTGTAGGTGTAGGCACCGGAGTTGGTGTCGGAACAGGTGTAGGTGTCGGAACCGGTGTAGCTGTGGGTACAGCTGTCGGAGCCATTGTAGGTGCTTTTGTAGGATCTGCGCTGTTGTCATCGCCACCACAAGCAACAAGTACTAAAGTAGCAACCAACATAAGCATGATCAGAATAGAAAACCTGGATGTTCTTTTCATTATTACATTACCTCCGTTTTTATCGTCTTTTAATTTTGCTTAGTTTATCTTTTTTTGAGTTCGGATGCAATACTTTTTCTAAAAAAACAAATATTTTATTCGTTTATGAGAGTACATTCAATGCTACCGGAATATGTAAATGAGATAGTGTATTTACTTTGATAATTATACTTGCATGACATATTGATCATCACGTCTCTTATAACGCCTTCTGCGGCATCAGCTATTATAATCAGCTCACCTTCAGCAGCCTCAACAACTGTAGAATCGTACGGATACGCTGACAAACTACTGTCATAATACGTAATATAATAAGCACAATATGCGTTAATATAATCATCTGCAAGATCAAAAGTATACGTTGTTATACTGCCATCTTCAGCTGTTGACGTGGCAATTGTTTCAAAAAGCATGTAATCCGGCACAAGATACAACAATTGCTGATATATGTACTCAACAGCGTCATATGCATCTGCCTCTTGTTCTGAAACTTTTGTCTTATTTTCATACGCAACGTATTTGCCTGTCTTTGTTGAAAAGTTTTCGGTTATCGTATTTGTAGTTGTTTTAGGAGAAAGTTTGGAGCATTTGATTGTCTGCTCATAATCAATATCAAACGACAGCTCCTCGTCATTATTAACGTATTCTATGATATTTTCATCTGTAAAAGTCGCCGACGTATTGTTCACGACGAATTTGACTTCATTTTCAGAAGTCAATTCAAATCTGTTCTTTTCAACAAGATTAACGTATAAACCGGTCAGATTCTGAGCAAAATCCGGATGTGGCAGAATTTTGTATTCGTTGATATCGGGTGCTGCAATCATATTTTCCTTATAATCAACTATATTAATATCCATCTCTATATCAATAACTGCAGTTTCGGAACCAATAACAATCTGAGCTTTGATACTGTTGTCTTCTTTTACGATATTTTTTTCATCACTGATAACTACATTACCACTTGATTCCAATATAGTAACATCTTCAGGTAAAACTTCGATACCACATAACAGCAACGCCGATACGACTTCGCCCTTCAGATACGAAGATTCTTTATCACACCCGGAGTATTGAATTTCCGCACCAAGAACTGTTTTTTCACCTGTGAAAATGTCATATACGTTTTCAACGGAATCCTGGCCATACAGCTCATCATACCCGTCACTCATATATGATTTAAATTCGTCGTGCGTCATTTCATAAGCAACCTTTGTTCCGTCGTTTTTCTGGTAAAAAATACCATCAATGTACGTTGTCTCTGAAACAATGGCATCTGCACTGCCTATTGCGATTATAGTTGAATCTGAAAATTGATACTGTTCGGTATTTCTGTTGTTTTCATATATATTCGACCTCAAAATCGTTGAAAGAGTAACGTCGCCTACGGAAATAACGATACTTCCTATAATATCAATTCCGACGTTTTGTTTTTTATCAAAATTATCATTTGCCTCCGCATACAATTTCTTATAGTCATATTCTGTCCGTGCGGTAGCTGCAGGTGTGGTTTGAGTTCCGGATGCAGGCTTGTCCGCCTCATCTTTTGAACAACCCATAGAAAAAAGCATGAATAATATACAGAAAATGGTAACTACCCGTGAAAAAAATGTATAAGTCAACCTATGAGATTTATCAGACATAATAATATTCCTTTCAATAAAGTGGATAATCTATATCGCCTGTCGTACCCGGCGAAGCAGAAGCACCCGGGTTACTTGTTGAAGTTTCGGAATTTGATGGATTTGCCGTAGGAAGAGTGCCGTTTTCCCCTTTTTCGCCGGTTGACATGCTTACAAGCAAAGCAGAAGCTATTACTGAAAAAGCAATCAATATTGCAAGAATTACCAACAGTGCCTTGTTGGATATTATCGTAGCTTTTTCTTTGCTTTTTTCCTGTGAAGGCTCTTCTTTTGTATATGTAGAAGGCGCACGGTATGCCGGTCTCGGTCTTTGAGGCGGAACATTTTCCGTTTCCTGTTTATCCTCGCGACCCGTATGATTATCAATCTTATGTTCAGTGGTTCGTTCAGTTGGTGTTACCGGTCGTTGCGAAGGTCTTGTGCTATAGTATTCATGCCTGCTGTTGCCTACAGGTTTTTCAGCTTCTGAAATCAGCCTGTCAAGAATCGCAATTGCTTTTTCTCTGTCTCTGCTGTCTTTTACAGAGTTAAAGACTCTTACGGCGCCTATTCTGTCACCGTTTGCGAAAACAAGGATGCCAAGAACCATAATTGCGGAGCTGAATTCAGGACAAAGTGCCACAGCCTTACGCAAATCACTTTTTGCAATGTCGCGGTAGCCATCTTTTATCTCGTTCAGAGCTTTGTTATACAGTTCGAAGGCAATCTTGACCTGAGGCGTAAACCTTTTATCATCTGTTGGTATACGCTCAATATTTATCGGTCTGAAAGCTTGTAACTCTCTTGCAATATCAACCATATTCTTACCTTATCAGTCACATCAGATCTTGTATTTTTTCCCACTTATGCATTGAAGTCTATGTAATAGAAATCACCATTATTTTACATCATTTTCTGCTGTATGTAAACGGCTAAAAAGCAGTGGGAGCAAACCTGATATCGCAGATCACCGGCAGATGATCTGAAAGGTATATCCCATGGCGGTCATACAGCCTGATCTTATAAGAAAGAGCCGTCAGTGAATTTGGGGAATAAAGAACGTAGTCAACAGGCTCTTTTGCCGGATTATATTTTGTTCCGTTCGGGTTATGTGAAGCAACCATTGTAGCGCAAAAGCCCTCAGGCATGTTATCCGGCGCATCATAACGTGCATTTGAAAAAGGAGAGAACGCCTCTGTTCCATCGTCCAAAGTAAACTTTTTGATGCCTGTCAGCGTTTTATAAACCGAATATTTCTCACCCTCACTGTTAACTGCTGCCTGGTTCAAGTCCCCTGTCAATATCATGGGTAAATCGCCAAAGCGTTGCAAAAACTTCAAGATAACAATAATCTGTTGCTTACGCAGAGCTCTTCCGTCACTGCCTCCCAGGCTATCGAGATGGGTATTGAAATGTATGAATTCGTTTCCTGTTACGCGGTCACGCAAGTGTGCCCAAGTACAAATACGAACGTATTGGCTCCCCTCAAATTTTGATCCCGATACATCCGGTGTATCAGACAGCCAAAATGTGCCACTGTCTATAAGCTCATACTTATCTACACGATAGTAAATGGGATTTGCCTCTCCTCCCGGCGTCCTTGGTTCGCCAACGCTTGCATAGCTCTTATTGAAAATAAAGTTATCCATCATGCCACGCCAAAGAGTTGTTACCTCCTGTAAGCCAATTGAATCAGGCATATATTCATCTAATAAATCGCGTAGCATATCTGCACGGATATCTGCACGAACCTGAGTTCCGTTTTCTGTTTGTACGTTAAAAGACATAATCTTTGCCACATAATTATCTGCCGTTTGCTCTTTTATAGGGTATGTGGTAGCCGGCATGTATTTAAGAGATTCATCCTTATCCGTAAAAAAAGCCATGCTGTCAATATACAGCACTTCACCGTTCTCGGCTGCCATATTTTCCATATCAAAACGCAGAAGTGGAAGATTTTTGCTGTATTTAGACAGATTAATCCAAAGATATTGCCAATCCTCAGTCCTTTGGAGTCGATAATCCACCTGGCCTGTCACACCTGTACCGGAAGGTGTCTCAGTTGAATAGCCGTAGAAGGAAAAAATCCCCCCCGTCAGGCCTGCGCCGCGCACGCGCAGCACAAGATACTGATATTCCTGCGTGTTCACTGATTTATATCCTAAATCCTTAGCCAACTGTGCATGTTTAAAATATATGTAAGGGTCGCTAGTACCTGCTGCCATAATTGAAGATGACGTCAATGCCAGTACCTGCCCGTCTGTCTCAGTGTCCGCTAATGAAACAGCACACTGATGCGGCCGAATAAAGTATTTTGCCAGATCAATATCTTTTGGAATGTCAGAAAAAGACAGTGTAGTCAAAACTTCCTGCTCAGGTGTTTGAGTCGGAGCCGTAGTTGCAGCCGTAGTTGGAGCAGCAGTCGGCTTTTGAGTCAGAGTCGGTACCATAGTGTTCTCTGCCAAATCATTATTACCGTCACATGCAACCAGTTGCAATATAACGAGTAAAATTGCAAGTGCAATACAAATAAATCTAACGTTTTTTTCTACGTATCTCACAACAATACCTCCGTGAAAAATCTAACCGTTACAGTAACTCAGACGCTCATCCTTACCATATTTTCGCCCATTTTACTCTATTTAATGTTTTTAGTGAAAACGCCAAAAGCCGCATGAAATAAGGTTTTTTAAGTACCGCCACAGCACCTTTTATACTTTTTACCACTACCGCATGGACATGGATCATTTGGTCCTATTTTACTTCCGGTTCTGGTTACCGGTTTTGCTTTTGCCGGAGCAGACTTTGGTTTCTCCCGCGGGCCGGTCTCTCCTAAGACTTCTTTACCTTCACCCGTTACTCGTCTTCTTTCGGGTTTATCCTTTCCTACTATTTTCACAGAAAAAATTCTTCTTAATGACTCATCCTGTATAGTTGTGATCATTGCATCAAACATGTTAAATGCTTCAAATTTGTACTCGACAACAGGATCCTTGTGGCCGTATGCGCGCAGGCCCACCTCATATTTGAGCTGGTCGATGCAGTCAATATGCGTCATCCAGTTTTCATCAACAGTCCTGAGCATAATAACGCGCTCAACCTCACGCATAACTTCGCTTGTAAATTCATTTTCGCGTGTATCATATCTTTGAGTGCAGTCTGCAATCAACTCTTCTGCGAGTTTATCCGGCTTAATCTTGTCAATATTTGCCTTATACGCAGCAATAATTGCAGGATTTGCTATGCCGACAAGGTCATCTCTGAGCATATCGAAATCCCAGTACTGTCTGTCGATTTCTTTATTGCAGGCAGCTTCAACAGCGCCTGTAATACGTTTATTTATCATATTGAGATAGTTATCTTTAAGGTCGCAGCCATCGAGCACCTTGCGACGTTCAGCATAAATAATTTCTCTTTGCTGGTTAATAACGTCGTCATATTGAAGAACGTTTTTACGGATGTCAAAGTTACGTGCTTCTACGCGTTTCTGAGCTGACTCGATAGCACCTGAGAGCATCTTGTTTTCAATTGCAAAATCCTCTTCAATTCTGAGTGTGTTCATTACAGCTTCGATACGTTCAGAACCAAACAGACGCATAAGGTCGTCTTCTAATGATATATAGAATTGTGAAACGCCCGGGTCGCCTTGTCTGCCGGCTCTGCCTCGCAGCTGGTTGTCGATACGGCGTGATTCGTGACGTTCTGTACCCATGATGAAAAGACCGCCGGCTTCGATTACTTTTTCTCTGTCAGCCTTAGTCTGCTCTGAATATTTTTTAACAAGTTCTCTGAAATGTGCTCTTGTATTGAGTACAATCTCGTCATCTGTATCTGCGAAGCTGTCAGCCAACGCAATTAGCTGCTCTGCATAACCTTCTTTGCGCATCTCCTGCTTTGCCATATATTCACTGTTGCCACCTAAAACGATATCGGTACCACGGCCTGCCATGTTTGTAGCGATTGTAACAGCACCGAATTTACCTGCCTGGGCGATGATTTCAGCTTCTCTTTCGTGATTCTTGGCATTGAGCACGTTATGTGGCACACCATTTCGGCCGAGGATTTTGCTGAGGAATTCTGATTTTTCAATAGACACTGTACCGATAAGAAGTGGCTGACCTTTTTCATGTGCCTCTTTTGCATCTTTTACAAGTGCCTTATATTTACCTTCAAGAGTCTTGTAAACTGCGTCCGGTTTATCTACTCTTGCAACAACTTTATTTGTCGGTACAACGACAACGTCAAGCGCATATATGCCGTTGAACTCGCCTTCTTCTGTAAGGGCAGTACCTGTCATACCTGACAGTTTATGGTACATTCTGAAGAAGTTCTGGAATGTAATCGTAGCCTGAGTCATGCTTTCTTTTTCAATTTTTACATGCTCTTTTGCTTCGATTGCCTGATGTAAGCCTTCGTTGTAGCGGCGGGCGAACATAAGACGTCCCGTAAATTCATCTACGATAATTACTTCGCCGTCTTTTACAACGTAGTCAATATCTTTTTTCATGATACCGTGAGCCTTTATAGCCTGATTGATATGGTGTGAAAGCTCACTGTTTTCAGGATCTGACAAGTTGTCGATCGCAAACCATTTTTCGGCTTTTTCGATACCATGTTTTGTAAGAACACTGCTTCTTGCCTTTTCATCGACGATATAATCTTCCGTAACGTCGTCCATGAGGTCCTTGCTGTCTGTTTCTTTTATCACAAGGCACTTGAGAGTAGCGGCAAAGCTGTTTGCTTTTTCATAAAGCTCACTTGATTTGTTGCCGGGTCCTGAAATAATAAGCGGAGTTCTTGCTTCGTCGATAAGGATACTGTCGACCTCGTCTACGATTGCAAAATTGAGTTCTCTTTGAACGAGATGCTGTTTGTAAATAACCATGTTATCTCTCAGATAGTCAAATCCGAGCTCGTTATTTGTAGCATATGTGATATCGCAATTGTATGCCTCGCGTCTCTGGTCAGATGTAAGACCGTGAACGATAACGCCGACAGAAAGACCGAGGAAGTTGTAAATTTTTCCCATCCATTCGCTGTCTCGTTTTGCAAGATAATCGTTTACTGTAACGAGATGAACGCCTTTTCCTGTCAGTGCGTTGAGATACGCAGGCAGCGTGGATACGAGAGTCTTACCTTCACCTGTTTTCATTTCTGCAATACGTCCCTGGTGAAGAATAATACCACCCATCATCTGTACGTCATAATGTCTCTGACCGAGCACGCGCTTTGCAGCTTCTCTTACTACCGCAAAAGCCTCGGGAAGTATATCGTCAAGATCCTCTCCTGCTGCAAGACGAGATTTGAAAATATTAGTCATCTCTTTGAGCTCGGCATCTGATTTTGCAACCATAGTCGGCTCAAGATTGTTAATCTCTTCAACAACAGGTCTGATCTGTTTAATCGCTCTTTCACTGTTTGTACCAAAAATTTTCTCAAAAAGTCCCATTTTCTGAATCTCTTCTCCTTAATTTATTATTCCAGTTCATCCAAAGTAAGTTCAAAGCTGCCTGTGAAATGTTCGAGGAAATACTCAAGCGCCGGCAAATCCATTTCCTTAAGATTGGCATAGATAGACTCTTTTGCCTTTGAAAATTCTTTATTGCCTGCCTTTACTTCTTCTACGCATTTTAAGTATGCGCTGAGTTTGTCTGCAGCTTTTACAATCGGATAATACGCAGGGTCGCATTCTTCATAGAATAAAATCCCTCTGTAAAAATCTCCCATATCATCCGGAAGCATCGATAAAAGCTTATCTTTGGATATATCTTCTATTTTATGGTAGTGTTCTTTAATCACCGGATTATAATACTTGATCGGTGTCGGCATATCGCCTGTAATTATCTCATTTGCATCGTGAAAAATAGCGTAGACGCATGCTTTTGAAGGGTCAAGCTGTTTTTCAGGTGCGTCCTGATTGAGTTTGTTGTGGATGTAGCAAAGTGCGTGAGAAAGCACAGCCACCTGAAGGCTGTGTTCCTGTATATTTTCACTTACAGTATTGCGCATAAGTCCCCAGCGCATGATATATTTCATACGACTGATATATGCATAAAAATTAAACTGTTCTCCACTCATATCCAATACATATCCTCAAATGCTTTTAAGGCATAACCATCTGTCATACCTGCTATATAATCAACTACGATTTGTTCGGGAAGGTCATTCTCGTCGTAGTTTTTGTCAATAATATATTCAGCAAGTTTTGCTTTGATCTTGTTATCAGAATTCTTTGCGCGGCCGAGTACCTTGCTGTCTGAATAGTCAATATCGCGAACCTGCTCGTAAAGTTTTTCGAAAAGACCCTCAACAACATTATTTGTGTTGCTCTCGTATCTTTTTATCATCGGAGCGCTGTAAATAAGCTTGTTGTTTGTCTTTATCATCTCGCTGAGTGCCTGTGCTTTTGCTTCACTCAGTCTGATATAGTCTGTGCCATAGCTGTTTTCTATAAGATCCTCTACCAATGTTGAAATAATCTTTCCGTTTGTCTGGCCGAGTTCTTTTCTTATATCGCGTGAAATATCTGTATACGCAAGCATTTTCGCTCTTACTGCATCTTCTATATCTCTGCCTACGTATGCAATTTTGTCGACGATTCTTACAACACATGCCTCCATTGTGTATGGCATACAATACCGGTGGCTTGTTGTATAAATCTTTTCAGGATCTTTGTTCTTGTCTGCAGTCAGTATGTATTCATCGTAATTTTCACCACAATGACTTACGATACCGTCGCGTACCTCATAAGTAAGATTGAGGCCGCATTTTTCATTGATTTTCTCGTGTGATATCCTTGTGGACAATCTGTCTACCACTCTCAGGCTGTGGTATTCGTGCTTGAAAGTAAGCTCCGGATTTATGCTGTTTACGCATCTGGATAAAGCACGTTCGCCGCTGTGGCCGAAGGGCGCATGACCGAGGTCATGGCCCAGGGCGATAGCTGTAATTAAGTCCTGATTGAGTCCAAGTGTTCTTCCGATCGTATTTGAAATAGCATTTACATATAAAACGTGTTCCATTCTTGTACAGATATGATCGTTCTTTGCGTTGAAAAACACTTGTGTCTTGTGTCTTAAGCGTCTGAATTCTTCGGAATATAAGATTCTGTCTGCATCACGCTCGTAGTCTGAACGGATATGGCAAGGTTCTTCGTAGAACTTGCGTCCCAGACTGTCAGCCGATCTCATTGCATTTTTTGCAAGCTGTTCTTCTTGCTTTAATCTTATATCCGACCACATATTACGCCCACCACATTTCTCCTGCATTTTCAAAAATAAGTACGTCTTTTAAGAATGCGATTGCCTTCTGGAGGCCTTCTTCTGCAGACATGAGTGCATCTTCGTGTTCGATGCTGATAACGTCATCATAACCTACTGTCTTGAGCATGCTGATGATGTCTTTCCATACTCCGATATCGTGGCCGTAGCCCATTGTACGGAATACCCATGATCTGTTTGCGATGTCGCCATAGCTCTTTGTATCAAGAACACCATTCTTTGCTACGTTCGGATTGTCAAGTCGTACATCTTTGCCATGTACAAAGTAAATAGCGTCACCGAGAGTACGGATAGCTTCTACAGGATCGATACCCTGCCAGAAAAGGTGGCTCGGGTCAAAGTTTGCACCGATGATGTCGCCTACTGCAGCACGCAGTTTAAGCAGTGTCTCAGGGTTGTATACGCAGAAGCCGGGATGCATTTCGAAGCAGATCTTCTTTATGCCGTGCTCTTTTGCAAACTTTGCTGTTTTTTTCCAGTAAGGGATAAGAACTTTTTTCCACTGATAATCAAGAATCTCAAGATAATCATTAGGCCATGCGCATGTAACCCAGTTAGGATTCTTTGACTTCGGGCAGTCACCGGGGCAACCGGAGAAACCTACGATACGGTCAACGCCGAGCTTTTCAGCAAGAAGAATTGTATTTATAAAGTCATTGTGAAAAGCAGCTGCAATCTCTTTGTTAGGATGTACAGGGTTGCCGTGGCAGCTAAGTGCGCTTATTTCAAGGCCGTTGTCAGCAATTGTCTTTTTGAAATCTTCTAAAGCTGCAGGATCATTCAATAATACCTCCGGTTTGCAATGTGCATTACCCGGATATCCGCCGCAGCCGATCTCAACTGCCTGAACACCTGAATCTGCCAGGTATTTCATGGCTTTTTTGAATTCCATATCTTGTAATACTACAGTTAAAACACCTAATTTCATATTGAATCCTCCAACTTATTTATTTTTATTGTACTCGAAGGCAAGATAGCTGTTTATAAAGCCATCGATGCCGCCGTCCATTACTTTTGTGATGTTACCTTCTTCGTAACCTGTACGTCTGTCGTTTACGAGTGTGTATGGACAGAATACGTATGACCTTATCTGGCTGCCCCATGCAATTTCCATCTGAACACCCTTAAGATCTGATATCTTTTCAACGTTTTCACGCTGCTTTGCTTCAAAGAGTTTTGAACGGAGCATTTTCATTGCGCGCTCTTTGTTTTGAAGCTGTGAACGTTCGTTCTGGCAGGCAACTGTGATACCTGTAGGTTTGTGAACGATTCTTACGGCTGAGTCAGTCTTGTTGATATGCTGACCGCCTGCACCACTTGATCTGTATGTGCCGATTTCGAGGTCTTCAGGTCTGATATCAATTTCGATATCATCGTCAATTTCCGGAAGAAGCTCTACTGAAACAAATGACGTGTGGCGTCTGCCGGCTGAGTCAAATGGTGAAATACGTACAAGACGATGTACGCCATGCTCGCTCTTTAAAAAGCCGTAAGCGTTGTCACCTTCGAAACGTATAACTGCACTCTTGAGACCTGCTTCATCGCCGTCGAGATATTCAACAACCTCAACCTTGTAATCGTGATCCTCTCCCCAGCGCATATACATACGCATAAGCATAGAAGCCCAATCCTGAGATTCTGTACCACCTGCTCCGGGGTGAATACTCATGATGGCGTTATTCGCATCGTATTCGCCGCTGAGCAGCGTCTCAAGTCTGAGCATCGTAAATGCCGATTTGAAAGCCTCTATCTCTGCCTGTACCAACTCTACTGCACTCGTATCATTTTCTTCGTTTGCAAGCATGATAGTAAGCTGAATTTCTTCATATTTGTTTTCCAGCTCTGTGAATTTTTCAATCTTTGTTTTAAGCTGTTTTAAGTGTCTGAGTGTCTTTTGTGACTCCTTCTGGTCATCCCAGAAACCGGGCTCTGAAGCTTTTGCTTCTAATTCACCGATTAACTTCTTGATGCCATCTGTGTCAAAGTGAATCCCTCAGTTCGTTTAAGTTTTTTAATAAACTGTCAAGTTCTAAAGAGAACTGGTCAAGTTCAAACATTTTCATCAACTCCTCAAATTAATATAATACCACTAATCTTCATAAAATAAAACCGATAAAAACGGAAAATTTATTTTTAATCATTATTTGCCGCTTCAAGCAGTTTGTTTACTTCGTCTGGCGTCAGTCTGCGCCATTTTCCCGGCTTCAGGTCCTCTAAACGCAGAGTGCCATAAGATATTCTGTGAAGGCTTTTTACGCTGTGACCTACTCTATCGAGCATTCGTCTTACCTGTCTGTTGCGACCTTCACGGATAGAGACTTCAACGATTGCATTTTCACCTTTGTATCCAACAACGTCGAGTACAGCAGGCAGCGTCTTGCCATCATCGAGCAAAATGCCGTTTGCAAAATGCTTTACGTCTGATTCATCGGGCACACCTCGTACCACTGCCCTGTACGTTTTCCATATTTCGGAAGACGGATGTGTGACCTTCTGCATAAAGTCGCCGTCGTTTGTCAGAATCAGGAGTCCGGTCGTGTCGTAGTCAAGTCTGCCGACAGGATACAACCTTGCATCAATCCCTTCTACAAGCGACACGACGCATTCCCTGCCCCTGTCGTCCTTAACTGAGGACAGGTAGCCCTCCGGCTTATTGAGCAGAATGTAGTGCTTGTTCTTCTCAGGCTTTATTACAACATTATCTACTTTAACAACATCTTTTGGGTGCTGAACTTTCGTGCCGGGCTCCGTCACAATCTCGTTGTTGACTGCCACCCTGCCTTCCGCAATTATCTTTTCACTTTCTCTTCTTGAGGCAACGCCGCATATTGCCATAAATTTCTGAAGTCTCATTTCTTCCATAAAATCACCTTTTTTCTTTTGCATTAAATCACGACGATCTTGTCGTATCTTAAAAAGTACAATATCTTTTCAGGCTGTTTGCCTGTAATTTCATATAAACATTTTGCATATTCCGTAAGCTGCACGCTATATTGTTTCGCATAATCGCGAATATCATCCTCTGACGGGTTATTCTTCACGAAGTCACTTTTGAAGTCTATAAGCGTTATCTTACCGGCTTCTTCAATAACACAGTCTATTATACCTTGTAACGTCACCTGCTGTCCATTCAAAACTGTTTTCATGGTAAAAGGCTTTTCACGCACCATTTTATCTGCGTTGGCAATTTTTTTTGCGAAGTCGGACAAAATAAATTTCTGAAGAATTTCTTTCTGAATAGCCCCTGCGTCCTGAGTGTTTATAAGACGTGCATCCGTCAATTCCATAATCAACTCATCAATATATTCCGGAGCCATTTTTCCAGGTTCTTCTGACATATTAATATCTTTTACAGCGTTGTAGTCCATTTTCTGTAAACAAAGATGTAATAATGTTCCTTGATTTTTGCCTGTTACAGACTCTGTTTTTTCTTGTGAAAAGTCCGGAATCTCCTGCATTTCACAGTTTATTTCAGGCAGATGGACCGTGTTTTCATCCTCAAACGCCTCCATAAGGCGTTTCACCTCAGTGACAGATATTTTTGACGGAAGTTCTTTTGATGTTTTTTTCGCATCAACGATATTTTCACCGGTATACTCAGGCATCCGTGGCAGAAAAGCGACCTGCACAGGCATCTCATCGTATACCTCTGCGTCATCTTCTATATCGGCCTGCGCATCATCCTCAGAAGCAAGAACCTGATGCAAAACATCTTTATCTTCGTCGTTTCGTCCGCAATAATACATTGCAAGCCAGTCAAGATAGCTCATCGCATTGAGAATGTGATAATCAAGAGGCCTACCGGTAATCACGTTTCTCTTTTCAGATGAGTCGCGTGAAAAGTCCTCAAACGTCTTGGTTGTCTTGCCCGTTATAATAAGCTTATCCTTTGCGCGCGTCATAGCAACGTACAGTATACGCATTTCTTCGGCTCTGTAGTCGCGGTGAGAACGTTGTTTTATACACTCTTTCATAATAGACGGGTACGTTATTTTTGTGTTCTCATCCTGCTCGTAACACGTAGGACCATAACCCAGACTGCTATGGACAACCATTTTAGCATCCAGGTCCCTGAGATTGAAGTTTTTGCCTGTATCTGCAAGAAATACAACCGGATATTCAAGGCCCTTACTCTTATGAACGGAGATAATATTGACACAGTCGCCGCCGGCGCTGCTTCCTCCGCTGCTGAGATCAAGTTTTCTTTTTTTAAGAAGCTCATAATATGAAATAAAGCCATACAGCCCTTTTCCCGTATTCTTATCGTAATTAATCGCATTATTTATCAATATGTTTATGTTGCTTCTGTACTCATATCCGTCCGGTTCTGCGAGCAAAATATCGTAGAAGTTATTTTCGTGCAAAATAAGCCACATCAATGAAGATACCGTCATAGCATCGGCCCTGGACCTTATATTGTTATATCTTTCAAGAATAGCTGCAATTTTTCCGCCGTGTTTTTCTGCATAGTATTCACATGCCCCGTAAAAATATTGTTCGCCTCGTTTTATTCCGACCGTCGCCACGTTCTGAGTATAATAAATGTTAATCTCTGCCAGTTCGCTGTCAGTAACACCGTATATATTGCGGAGAACGGAGACGAAGTGCATATCCTGCAAGGGATTGTCAATGATACGAAGAAACGACATAATCACGTTTATTTCACCGCAATCAAAGAATCCGCCGTCAATATGGTAGTATACGGGAATCCCTTCGTCAGCCAAAGCTTTTGCATAATCCTGAGCTTTATTTGCAAAACTTCTGAGAAGAATAACGATGTCTGAATACTTAACGTCTGTAAGCTGACCGGTCTTAAGATTCATAATCTGATATTTTTCATCAACAAGTTGTCTGATTTTTTTTGCAACAAACTGCATTTCGGTGATATTGCTGTTTTTATCTATTAAATGTAATTCAACAGCATCATTTTCATTTTTGCCGTCAAAGCCTGTTGCTCCGTAATTCAGACATTCCTTCTCCGTATAATCCATCGAGCATGTCGTTTCATTCATTATATTTGTGAAAACGTGGTTTACGCTGTCAACAACGCCCTTTGAGCTTCTGAAGTTTTTGTTCAGAAGCAAAAGAGTGCCGTATTCATCATTTTTCTTGTCATATTCCTTGTATTTGCGGATGAAAATATCAGGCCTTGCCTGTCTGAAGGAGTATATACTTTGCTTTACGTCGCCTACCATGAACATATTGGTCTGATTGCGGGAAATAGTGGTAAGAATTGCCTCCTGTATCTCGCTTGTATCCTGATATTCATCAATGTAGATTTCATCAAACAATTCCCTGTAATACTCGCATACAGTGGGATTGTTCATCAGTGTTTCATATGCAATATGTTCAAAATCATTAAAATCTATATAGTTTCTTTTCTTTTTTTCTTCTTTATGAGCTTCCATCAGTTCAATTACTATCTGTGAAAGCATTTTCATTTCTTCATAGAGTAATTTCATCTCATCAACTGGCATTGAAGCACACGTGCCGAATTTATCCTTGAGCAGAGACAATACGTTCGTTTTTATCTTGTCTCTTTTCGCTTTAACCCGTACGCAAATGTCTACTTCTTCTTCAGACATTGTTGATTTGATTTTTGAGCTGAGAGTTGGTGCCTTTGCAAACGAAACTGTTTGTGCAGCATCATACAACGACTGCCATTCCGATTTGCAGGCAGTAAGGATGTTGTAAAACGCGTTAAGACTGTCAATATCTGACGACAGCATAGCCTCGTAAAAATTACCGCCGTTGTCTATTGCATAATCTCTCAGTCTTACGTACTCATTCTGATAAGCCTGTATTGCTAAAGTTGTATTATCTATAATATTCTCTGCCCATTTTGTTTCACAAAAATCATTGATTTTCGTGCAATCATAACGTTCGTATTGTTCTTCTAACCATTTTCCGGGATTCACGCATGAATTTGCCACGCGTTCTATATTAAAAATTGTCTCTCTTAAATTTTTATCTGAGTTATATCTTCCGTATATATCCAGAAGTCGTCTGAATGTCGGGTTGTATTCCTCGTAATATCCTGACAGAACTTTATCAAGACATTCTTCTTTAATAATTTCGTTCTCTTTTTCTTCTACAACTCCAGCGGCCGGATCAACGCCGCTTTCTTTAAAGTTGTTTTTTATTACTTTCTGGCAAAAAGAGTGTACAGTAGTTATGTTTGCGGAGGATAAAAGAATAATCTCCCTGGTCAGCCGTTCTTTTCTACTCTGACTTATTCCCTCTTCCTGCAACGCTTCAGACAGCTTATTATAGAGCCTTACGCTCATTTCTTTGGCGGCTGCATTTGTAAACGTTACCACCAGAAGTTTATCAACGTCAGTCTGTTCGGTAATTATTCTGAAAATTCTTTCGACAAGAACAGCTGTCTTACCCGAGCCTGCAGCTGCCGCTACCAGCATGTTTTTACCACGTGTTTCAATTGCTTTACTTTGTTCTTCTGTCCATTTCACAACGATCAGTATCCTTTTCTTAAAACACCTGCGGAGAAGATACCAAAAGATACCTTCTCCGTAACCTTTTCATTAAAATATTTTATTCAGATAAAATGTTATCTGCGTTTTTTTGACTTGAGTACTACTGCAAGTCCCATAACTGCCATAAGGCTGTATACTGCTGCAGAGCTTCCGCAACCTGATTTTTCTTTTGATGCCGGAACAAAATCAGTGTCAAACTTGTATCTGTAGTTGAATCTGTTGTTAGGTGCCACGTCGCCCTTGTCGATGAAGTACATGATGTAATCTTCTTCAGGAATATTATCTGCAATCTTGAAGTCGATTGTGTACTTGTCACTGGACACACCGATAATGCTCTTGGGAACAGACACAACCATTTCTTTGCCACTGTATTTAATCTGGCCTACACCTGCTGATGTGAATGCGTAAGTACCGTCAGCACCATAGCTGTCAATTGATGTCATCTCACCGCTTACGGATCTGTTTACGACGTAGTCATATCCATGCCAGCCTGTATCATAATCAGCATCGCTGTTGATAAGTATATTCATCCAGTTTGTACCTTCAGGTGCTGTGATGTCTTCAACAGTCTTTATGTAGAAGTAGATATTGTTCTCATCAGATGATACTCTTACTTCTTCAAAATCATTACGGCCGGATTCTTCAACATATGTCTTCTTTGAGCCACTTACTGATGTAGGGTGATCTCTGTGCATTGTGTCATAAAGGTCATCATAGAAGATTGCCTCTGACTGATTTATTGTAGCAAAGTTGTTGATGTCAACCGTAGTATACTCTTTGTATGTAGGAATCTCACGTGCACCCTTGAAAAGTCTTACGTAATTTGCAAGCTGGTAATAGTAGTTATCACCATAGCCCTTGCCATCGTAATTCTTCATAGGTGCAATGTCTCTTGAATATTCTGCACTAAGAAGGTCAACGAAGTATGAGTCGCCTTTTTTAGCATAGTGGTTACCCTGTATCTCTGCGCCTTCAGATATGAATCTTTGTGCAATCCATTCGTTCCACTGTGTTACGAGGACAAACTGCGGATCTGCTTCGATAGCCCGTACCCACTGTTCACCAAATCTGATGCCTTCTTCTGTTCTGAATTCAGCGTCAATCGGCTGACCATACTCCATAGAGTAACTCTTACCGATATTCTGTGTAGGATGTCCTGCTGCAGCAACTGACATCATCTCAAGCTTATCAGCTGTCGAACCCGGACCCCAGCCACCTGTACCTGTCTCATCAAGCCATGGCCATCTGTTTGCACCTGTTTTCCATGCCCAGCAGTATCTCTGTGTAAAGAAGTCATAATATTCTGATGTCATGGCTGAATCAGGACAAAGAATCAATGGCTTGCCATCTACGTAGTAAAGAGCATCCTGATATTCCTCATTTGTATAATAAATATCGTACAATTTATTGAGAACGTTACCAACTGTTCCGAGAGGACCGCCTGCGCAAATCATCCACGTAGCCTTGAGATATGACTGTCCTTCTTCTTTTCTCTTAAGATTCTCTTCAAAGAACACTTCATAAGCATCGTGATAGAGGTAGCCATTACCTGCGTCAAAGAATACACCATCAACGCCTGCATCGCAGAGCATCTGGATATCTTTGCGGATTACCCATGGGTCATCACTTCTGAAATATCCGAAATACGGCTCATCCCAATAATGGAATGCATGCTGTCCGCCCCAGATGTATCTGCCTGTCTCTTTTGCCTTGTCAGTAATTTTTCTGATGTTATAAGGTCCCTGCAGACCTGAATGCCATGTGTAATAGAACATGAGAACATGTTTGTCTTCTTCAATATCATGTACGCCCTCGTCGTCGCCTGTAGCAACCCATCTGTCGAGGTCATCTACTGCAACCCACGTGTCGCTCATTGTATCTCTGATATCGCCCCAGTCAGCTGTTGACAAGCTTGACCTGCCCGCCTGAACCGGCAGGAGTGAAAATGCGATACCCGCAACGAGAATCATCACGATAAATGTTCTGAAATATACAGACTTATTTTTAAATAACTCTTTCATCTCTTTAATCTCCATTTTCAAACGTATTAAAATTTATCATTAATTGTATAACAAAAACCTCTTGTCCGTCAATAGTCAATCAAGCATATTGAGTATCTGCTCACGTGCCTTTTCAGGAGCTGCAAGATCCTGAGTAAAATCTGTAAAGCTCTGTGCCACACTGTTTGCGATTGTATATGCAGCTTTCGGATTGATTTTTCTGAGCATATTGAGCAATTCCCAGTCCTGAAGACCATCTTTCGTCTCAAGGCCACGCATAGACATAAGAACATCGTTGTTCTTTTCATCGGGATAAATGATGTGTCCGTCGCCTTTGAATCTCGCCTGAGGCTTGATTCCGTACATCACACTGTCCACGAAATTAAATCCCCAATGCAGGAAACCCGTTATGTTCTGTGAAAAGCATGCGTACTTTATAAATCTTGAATATGCGTAAGGCAAATCAACAAACTTGTTAAGCCACCAGTTATCCTCAGGGAAGCAACATGAGTAAACCCATAATTCTTTACCATTTTTCACCTGTTTATGGTAAAAAACAGGGTCCTGCTGGTACACTTCGAGGCGCGGAACGAACCAATCTGCATATCCGTCAAGTTCTTCACTCATGTCGTGAATGTCGAGAGGCTCACCGCAAACAATATCAGGCATAACCTTGCGGCAGATGTCTCTGAGCCATTTCCAGTGAACAGTCTTGTGAGGTTCATCCTGAAGGTGTACTCTCAACATATGAAGAATATTGCGCTCTTTGAAGTAATTATAAATAGCTGTGTAATAAACTTCTGCCCAGATATCAGCATCTTCTGACGGAATATCGAATTTACGAAGGGCGCCATTTTCATCGATTGACTGGATGTTATTGCCATCCACGGGAGAAACAGAGCCTGTTATGGCTACATATTTGAAGCTGCCGTTTTTGAGGAATATGTCAAGTGTCTTGTCAACCAGACTGAAGTCAAACTCCCATTTATCTTTTGCAACTCTCTTAGAGCCTGCGTCAGCAAGGAATTCCACAATCGGCATCCACAAAGTATTCACGCGAAGATATTTCATCGCTTTGGCATAATTTGTCATAAGCTCTTCCCATTTGTCGGAATATCTGATTACAGCATCCGGACTCTTTGCGTTTGCGGCATTCATCGGGAAATATCCTCTTGCTGTGAAAAAGTATTCATGACCAAAATCAGAATCAGCTGGTTCAGGCAATGTAACATTGTGAATCACCAACGATATTTTTGCAGTATACTCACCTGCGTTCGTTGTGAATTTTACGGGAATCATTACTTTTCCGGCGCTTGCATCCTGTGAAACGTCAAACGACACAACGACGCTGCACGTCGTATGTGCGAGGACGCTCTTTTCCTTTTCACCTGACAATATATCAGGATATGGAACGCCATCATTATAAATGATATTATCGCGGAAATTGTATCTGAAGGATACGCCTTCGGGTGTGTTCTCGTCTGCAGATATATGAGTAACAGTAAAATCACCTTCATGTCTGAGGCAAACGAGGCATGATGCGCTCATATTCTTGCCCGAATGAATAGTGATGTCGCTGCGGTCATTTTTACCACAGCGACTGTTGGTCATAATCTGTTCAGAAATAAATTTTGTCCAGATATGCATATTGTTCTCCTTTTACTTTGTATAAACGCAGAATTCGTAGAAGCTGCCCCACGCTCCGCCGGCTCTTCTGTATCTGATGAATCTTGCGCTCTCGTTTATATTAGTTATCTCGTAAGGCTCCACTACACTGTCAAGAGGATAACCTTCTTCAATAACTTTATACTCGCCGTCAATTGTGTCACAAATCTCAATAACGAATTCAGACTGGCATGACTCAAAGTGGATAGTTATTGAATCCAGATCATATACCTGACCCAAGTCGAGAGTCCATGTAATCACTGTCTCTGTAGTGCCCGGCATTGGTGCCCAACGTGTAAGAATATCGCCGTCTATAGCAAACTCCGGCAGATATTTTTCACTTTCAGGCGCATTATCTGATGTAGCTGTCTTGCCAAGGGCAATATTACCTTCTGTTTCTGTATCCTCTTCAGCTACCATATTCTCGTTATACTCGAAGATATCCATTTCCCAGATACTACAAAAACCTGTATACTCTGTTGTGAACATTACGTATCTTGCCTTTGTCTTCGGAACAACGAATTCATCATAAAGTTCAGCCGGTGCTTTTCTTGTAGTAAGAAGTTGCCATTCTGTGTCGGCTTCTGTCTTGTACATTATTTTATATGGATTCTGTAATGATTCAAACAGGATATTGATCTCACCGATTTCATACTCAGCACCAAGGTCAACTTCGAGCTTGCGCCAGCCGCTCTCATCAGAGTAGGTGCCGATACCGCTCCAACGTGTCGTCTCATCATCGTCAATAGCATACTCCGCATCATACATTTCTTCAGTAACGTTTGCTGTAATAGTTACATTCTCACCTTCTGTAAGGTCATTGTATCTGATTGGTTCAGGTGTAGGTGTCGCATTCGGGTCCTCTGTGGGTGCCGCGGTCGGAACAGGTGTGGGTGCCTTTGTAGGTGCTGTAGTAGGCTTTGATGCCGGCTCTTCAGATGAATCGCCGCAGCCGACGAAACAACCAAGTACAATAATCATAGATAATAACAATGCTACGATTTTAAGTGTGCGGTTTATTTCTCTCATAATCAATACCTTCCTGTATGTAGATTTTCTAGATAATATCATTTTACAAACCATTCATTTTACTGTCAAGTAGCTTTTCTGCTTGAAGTTCTTTCATGATGTGATATACTTTAGCGGTAACACTTCATGAGGTGACAAAGATATGATTTCAATTGACAATATGATGAAAATAGAGACACATTCTCACACCAAGACGGTAAGTCCCTGCGGACATATCGAGCCTGAAAAAGTTGTTGATGAATACATAAATGAAGGCTACGGCGCTATCATCATTACAGACCATTTTTCACGCAATATACTCTCAATATTTGAAGGCAATTATACAGATAAGATTGATTCCTACCTTGCCGGGTACAGATATTGCAAAGCTCATGCAAAAAAACGCGCAAAGGAAGGCGCTCCCCTTCTTAAGGTTATGCTCGGCGCTGAGATTCTTCTTGATACAAATCCTTCTGACATACTGCTTTTTGGTCTTACAGAAGACTTTTTCTATGAAAATCCGAACCTCTTTGACCTCGACCAGAAGGGCCTTTACGAGCTGCTTCACACCAAATACGACGCAGTGATGTATCAGGCACATCCTTTCAGAAAATATTGTAACCGTCAGAACCCTGCGTATCTTGATGGTGTAGAGGTTTACAACGGAAATATGCGTCATGAAAACCACTCTGACGTCGCACTTCAATGGGCAAAGGATAACAACCTGCGCTTTAGCTCCGGCTCTGATTTTCACCAGATGATGGATCTTGCCATGGGCGGCATGCTTGTGCCTGATTCGATTGAGAATATCCACCAGTTCAAGGATTATATAACAAACAATGACCCGTTATATATAGTTGACTCCGCGATTCAGGAGAAAGGCAATCTTAAAGTATGAAAAAGCCACGGATAAAAAACAAGAAGAATCCTGTTCTTGCGCTCGTATATTGCGCGATGCTCGCATCTATGAGCATCGTACTTTCGCGTTATCTGTCAATATCTGTCGGAATGGGAATCAGAATCAGCCTTGGTAATCTACCTATTATATTATCCGGACTTATGTTTGGTCCTTTCGCAGGTGCGGCCGTTGGCTTTGCAGCCGACTTTATAGGTGCTACAGTGCTCACAGGCACAACGCCGGCAAATTACAATCCTTTCCTTATGGCAGGACCGATTCTGATGGGTATCCTCCCCTGGCTTGTGCGCGTCATATTCTACGGTAAAAAGCGCGTAAAACACACTCTGCCGGCGCTTGCTTCCATTACTCTTATTACACATATGTGCACATCGGTGCTCATCACAACACCGATACTCAACTATTTCTTTATGAATTTTGAAGGTGTTGCTTTCTGGTCATTTCTGGGAACACGCGCGCTAATTTATGCCGCAACAGCAATCGTTGAAGCAGTTGCAATCTTTGCCCTTCTCAAGGCACGCGCTGTGAAAATAAAAAATATGACGCCGGGATACAAGATGTCATACGAAGCGACCACTACGTATATTCATTCCGTAAGCTGGAAAGGCAGCCGTCTTGGCCTTAGCAGAATCACAGAACTTATGCAGAAGCTTGGAAATCCTCAGGATTCTCTTAAATTCGTTCACGTTGCCGGCACAAACGGCAAAGGTTCCGTCTGCTCAATGGTAAATTCTGTATTGCTCGAAGCAGGATATACGGTCGGTTTGTTTACGTCCCCTTACATGTATCGTTTTAACGAAAGAATTCAGCTTAATTCCGAGCCGATATCAGACGAAGATCTGGCAGAAGTCACCTCCTACGTGCGTGCTTTTGCAGATGAAATGAAAGATTCCCCTACTGAATTTGAGCTTATCACCGCAATTGCCCTTGAATATTTCAAACGCAAAGAATGCGACGTCGTTGTTTTTGAAGTCGGCATGGGCGGATTGCTCGATTCTACAAACGTTATATCTACCCCACTCGTGTCGGTTATTACAAAAATTGACATGGACCACGTAAAGGAGCTCGGACCTACGCTCGCTGATATCACACGTGCCAAAGCAGGTATTATCAAAGACGGTGGTATAGTCGTTGCAACGGCCGACCCGACAGGCGTTATAAAAGAGACTGTAGCTTCCAGAAATTGTCAGCTTTTCACGATGGATGACGATGCCATTGAGGTTATAGAATCTTCTGTGTGCGGCAATACGATAAATTATAAGAATTACAAAAATATTACAGTTCCACTTGCCGGTATTTACCAGGCAACAAACACAGCTATCGCCCTTGAGGTGCTCACAGTCCTTCGCGGAATGCTTAATATTTCACTTGAAAATATCGTTACAGGCTTAGAAAACGTTAGCTGGCCGGGCAGATTTGAGATAATGAAAAAAGAGCCTCTTTTCCTGTATGACGGCGCTCACAATATGCATGGCCTTAACGCAACACTTGCAAGTCTTGACAAATATTTCCAGGGCCGCAAGTTCATCGTTCTTACAGGAATGATGGCTGACAAAGATGTGACACACATGGTTGAGCTTCTTGCCACTTGCTGCCAAAAAGTTGTCACGACTCGTCCTGACAACCCAAGGGCCCTTGATCCTGCAGAGCTTGCCGACAAGTTCAGGGCTACAAAGGCATGCTCAGGCGGCGCCTTTTCACCTGACGACGTGTATGTTACCGGAAATATCCATGACGCCATAATCAAAGCGCATGAGATTGCCGGTGAAAATGATATAATTTGTGCATTAGGTTCACTTTATATGTATAAAGATATAAAAGGAGAGTTAAAAAATGATTAAAGAGCGTTTATTTGACCGTTCAGAAGATGGTAGCGAGATTATTTGCTACCGTATCGAAAACTCAACTTCATACGTTGAGATTCTCAATTACGGCGGAATTATCCGTGCAATTGTTGTGCCTGACAAAGACGGAAATCTTACCGACGTTGCTATCGGAATGGACAGCATTCAGGGCTATAAAGACTATCATGGCTCATATTTCGGAGCACTCATCGGCAGATGTGCCAACAGAATCGGCGCAGGCAAATTTACATTAAATGGCAAAGATTATCAGGTTGCTTTAAACGACGGCGCAAATCACCTCCATGGTGGTATGAAGGGATACGAATCCTATATCTGGGAAGTTGATCCTTACGATGCAGATTCCGATACACTCGTACTTCACCACTTTGACCCGGATATGCGTGAAAATTATCCCGGAAACGTAAAGATTACTGTTACCTACTCTTTCACAGAAAACAGCGAGTTGATTATTGATTACAAAGCTGTATCAGATGCAGACACAGTATTCAATCCTACAAACCACGCTTATTTCAACCTCAACGGCGCAGGCAGTGGCGATATTTACGGCCATTATCTGGAAATCAACGCTGATTATTTCACACCTGTAAACTCAGCTTGTCTGCCGACAGGAGAAGAAAAGCCCGTTACTCCTGCAATCAGCTTCAAGCCCGGCAAAAAAATCGGCGATGGTCTTATCGGCTGCGCTGATGACCCTGATATCGTTGCAGGCGGCGGATATGACTGCAACTACGTACTCGGCGATAACGGCAAGATGAAAAAAGCTGCCACAGCAATCGGCGACGTAAGCGGCATAAAGATGGAAGTTTACACAACACAGCCCGGCGTTCAGCTTTATTCAGGCAACTTCATGTCTGATAACATCCCGGGAAAAGATGGCAAAATCTACAATTATCGTACTGCATTTTGCTTAGAAACACAGTTTGCACCTGACAGCATCAACCACCCCGACTGGGACAGCCCGATTCTGCGTGCAAACGAGCCCTGTCACTACATTACAAAGTACGTTTTCTGACAGATATTAATAAACAGTAAAACTTTATATTGCGGCGAAAATATCAATTGTATTTTTGAAAAACCCGCGGTATAATAGCAAAGTTAAAACTATATATTTTTTTGGAGGTTTTTAATATGGCAGTAAAAGTTGCTATTAACGGTTTCGGTAGAATTGGACGTCTTGCTTTCAGACAGATGTTCGACGCAGAAGGTTATGAAGTTGTTGCTATCAACGACTTAACAAGCCCTAAGATGCTTGCTCACCTTCTTAAATATGATACAGCTCAAGGTAGATATGATGGTCACACAGTTGATTTTGATGATAACTCAATCACAGTAGATGGCAAAAAGATTTCTATCCTCGCTGAAAAAGACGCAGCTAACCTTCCTTGGGGTGCTTACGATGTAGACGTTGTATTAGAGTGCACAGGTTTCTACACATCAAAGGAAAAGGCAAGCGCACACATCGCTGCCGGCGCTAAGAAAGTTGTTATTTCTGCTCCTGCAGGCAATGATCTTCCTACAATCGTTTATGGCGTTAACGAAGGCACATTAACAAAAGAAGATACAGTTATTTCAGCTGCTTCATGCACAACAAACTGTCTCGCTCCTATGGCTAAAGCTCTTAACGACTACGCTCCTATCCTCAGCGGTATCATGACAACTGTTCACGCTTACACAGGCGACCAGATGACTCTTGATGGTCCTCAGAGAAAAGGCGACCTTCGTCGTTCACGTGCTGCAGCTGCTAACATCGTTCCTAACTCAACAGGCGCAGCTAAAGCTATCGGTCTTGTAATTCCTGAGCTCAACGGCAAACTCATCGGTTCTGCACAGAGAGTTCCTACATTCACAGGTTCTACAACAATCCTCGTTGCAGTAGTAGAAGGCAATGTTACTAAAGAAGGTATCAACGCAGCTATGAAGGCAGCAGCTAACCAGTCATTCGGTTACAACGAAGATGAGATCGTTTCTTCTGATATCATCGGTATCAAATATGGTTCACTCTTTGATGCTACACAGACAATGGTAACAAAGATTGATGACAACCTTTCACAGGTACAGGTTGTTTCTTGGTATGACAACGAAAACTCATACACAAGCCAGATGGTAAGAACAATTAAGTACTTCGCAGAACTTAACTAATTCCTACAAAAAATTAGCGCCGTTCAATCCGAACGGCGCTTTTTTTTAATCAAATTACATCATATCATTTTTTGCAAAATCCTTATTGCGGTGAAAAGTCTCTCTTATCTCCTCTACCGTTCCGGTTGTCATCATGTAGCTGTACTCAAGCGGCTTGAACGAAACAAGCTCAATCTGTTTGAGCGGTGCTACGTAATTGCATGCAGCATTGTATGGGTCTTTTGACTTATTGTATTCATGCTTGCCGGCAAGCAAAATTTCAATTCCCGGTACGTACAGGCCTATGCCATAATCATCGCTGTCGTTTGTCCAGCAGCACCACGTCTCGGTGTTAGTCGGCTTTACTATAAAATAACAAAATCTGTTATATTGCGGGTCGCCCCAGAATTTAAGATCGGGACGCGCTGTAAGCGTATCACCTGTCCACGGCTTTTCACCGTCATAATGCCTGAAATTGTCAAGGTAGCTGACAGTATAAAAAGCAGGAAGTTCCTGATGCGCAGGGCGATGCTTCCAGCCTGAGAAGTCAACAAAACGATTCTCAACCAGTATATAATCCGGCATAAGAATGTAAGAATTTTCCATATAGCTCGGTGTAATTGCGCCGTCAAGAGACCAGTCCTGCGGCTGAGACTTTACGTATACGCCATTTTCTTTTTCAACAATATCAATAATCCTGCTGTGGTTTGCACACTTGTCGCCACCTTGCACAGGATTGTACGACCAGCGCTGGTTGTTGAAATGCCCCGGCTCATATTCGTCGTTTCCACCCGTACCATAATATGACTGCTGAATCAGGCGGCCCTCGTCTGCCTGATTTACGAGATTCTGCATGCCTTCTACAGGATTTTTACTGTCAGAAATATAGCAGATACCACCGCCCCACACAAGGCGTATACCGACCTTGAAGCGATCATTTTCAATATAATACGTATCGCGACTGAAAATGCGATATTTTTCGCAGGAGAAGTCATGTAATTCAAACTCGCCTTCTTCGCCTGTTATGCTTTCAAAACTAAGTGAAACTGCAGCTTCTGCATACTTTTCATCGAGATATTCCGGAATCAGGCAATTAAACGTGTTCTCTCCTGCCTCAAGGAAAAAACTGTCAGTTTTTTCTTCGCCATCCAGAATGTAATTAAGCCTGCCGCGCAGTGGTTTAGTCGAAAAATAGTTTAGCGAATATCTGTTGAATGGTCCTTGGAACTGTTTTTCAATAAATACCATAAAATACCTCCTTATTCACAATCAACCATATCACGAAGACGATTTGCAGCTGTGGCGGCTCTTTCGTAATATTCACTGGCAGTTATTTCATTATATATGTCGGCATGCGATGAGAAAATCTCAAGCGTCAACGTGCCGGTGTAGCCTGATTTTCTTATATGCTCTGCAACTTTTTGGTAATCAATAGTGCCATCAAATGGAATCATATGGTCGTCAGAATTGAAGATACCTCTGTTGTCGTGAATGTGGTTGCAAATCATGCGGTTTCCAAAAAGTGGCATATACTCACGTCCCGGCGTAAAGCAATTTTCATGTCCGCAATCCCAGCAAAAGCCAACAATATTGTCGTCTGTATACCTTTCCATTGCCCAGGCAAGGTTGTCCAGACGGCGCTGATTTTCAAAAGCAATCTTTATGCCTTCTGATGCGGCATGTTCGACAAGGCGGTCAAAACGGCCCCTGCCAATATCTGTAATTGTAGGCGGATTCATGCCGGATGATAAATGAACGACACAAATACCGGCGCCAATGATATGACATCTGTCAACGGCCCTTTTCAGGTGCGAGAGCATCTCATCGCCTTCAATACAGTCAAGCCAGATTTTGTTAATCCCCCTGAATGGTGCATGAAGCATTTCTGATATCATGTTATATTTTTCCTGCGCCTTGGCAAGCTCTTTAAGCTCGTCGTCGGCACGACTTGCTTCAAACACGACGTCAAAACCAAGGCGTGACATTATTTCAAGTTGTTCATTATATGTAATTCCCGGGTATGCGCCCGCGCTGATACCGATTTTTCTCATTATCTGCCTTTTAACTCCTGTAAAATCATAGTTTTTTCATTTTAGCTTGCTGAAAACGTTTTGTCAATTTGGCTGAACACGAAAAAAATGCTGCGCACGTGTCGAATGCGCAGCTTACATTGAGGGAGAGAGCAAATACAGCTATTGCTGTGCTCTTATGCTAAAATACAACACAAATTTGTCTTTTTTATGTCATAATGATTATCTATGAGTGAATAGAATCAATTCCGCGGCTTAAAGACACTTTTCCGGTCCTTGCAACCTCGATAATTCCGAATTTTTCTATCATGCTGAGGAGTGCATTCGTCTTGTCGTACTGGCCTGTAAGTTCAATCGTCATAGAATCAGGACACAGATCAATAATTCTTGCGCGGAAAACTTCAGCTATCTGGATAATCTCGCTGCGGCACGCCGAATCAGCTCTTACCTTAATGAGTACCAGCTCTCTTGTAACAATCGCATCGTCATCGAGCACCTTTACTTTAATAACACCAATGAGCTTTACAAGCTGGTGAATAATCTGGTCAAGGATTCTCTCATCAGTATCTACAATAACAGTAATACGTGATATCTCCGCATCCTCAGTAATACCCACTGCGAGACTCTCGATATTGTATCCCCTGCGGCTGAAAAGATTAGTAACTCTGACGAGCATACCTGCTTTATTTTCAACAAGAACCGATATTGTCTTTATCATTTTACGTTCCCCTCCTGAATATCTATGCGCAAATCTATAAACGTTGCTTTCATTGTTTTTGTGTAATAACCGACCGCCTCTTCAAACGAATCAGGGTCTGATACTTTAAAAGCCTGCAGTCCAAAACTCTTTGCCAATGCACAGTACAAAGGTTTTTTCTTCAGAACTGTCTGTGAAAAGCGTCTGTGGCACTTTTCTGCCTGCAAATCGTGAACCATGCCTAATTTACCATTATTTACCATAATAACCAAAACGGGCAAATTATAAGCTTTAATTGTCGCAAGCTCGTGACAGCTCATACCAAAGCCGCCATCACCTACTATCAGCACGACGGGTTTATCCTTTGCATATACGCTCGTACCTATCGCAGCGCCCATACCAAAGCCCATAGTACCAAGGCCACCACTTGTAATAAAACTTCCACATTTTACAAACGGATAATTGCGTGCCACCCACATCTGATGGTTGCCTACGTCTGCAACAATGTACGCCTCACTTCCCATTTTTTCACCAAGAATCTTAAGAAGCTTGTCTTTATTGCCTGCCGACGTCACCGGTGAAAAGCGTTCAGGAGTCAATGATTTTTTGTCTTCTAAGTGGCTGATGAGTTCCGGAAGAATATCTGCCGCATCACCTACAAGGAAGCAATCCGATGAAATCACTTTGTTGATTTCTGCCCTGTCGCTGTCAATATGAATAACTTTCTTAAGACCTGATTGCAGAACCTCACGTTCTGATCTGGACACTGTTGTTTTATTGCTGAATCTCGTACCAATCGCTATTATAAGGTCGGCATCATTAAAAGCTTTATTTGCCTCACGGCTTCCAAAGGTGCCACAAAAACCCATATATCCGGGATAATCCCATGCAATGGAATCTACTGCCATCAGCGATGAACAAATATTGCAATCCAGAAGAGAAGCAAGTCTCTTTATATTATCAATAACAAGAGGATCTTTATTATTCTTGACACCACCACCGATAAGAATCACCGGTTTTGCGCTTTGAGAAATCATTTGAGCAGCATTGTCAATTACATCTTCCTGTATGTCAGTTTGCGATACAGTGCATTTCATAAGCTTGTCGGCTCTCAATTTCTCTATGCGTCTTATATAGCTTGTAGCGGTAAAAGATTCCAGTACGTCTTTTGGTATATCGACAAGAACCGGTCCTTTGCGACCACTGTTTGCTATTACGAAAGCGTTGCGGACAGCCTCTCCGATTTCTTCGATACTGTGTACGACACAGTTATACTTCGTAACCGACATCGTAATGCCCACTATATCAACTTCCTGAAAACTGTCTGTACCAATCAGGTGCTGATCAACGTTTCCCGTTATAACAACCATCGGAACAGAATCCATATAGGCATTTGCTATACCTGTCACAAGATTGGTCGCACCGGGGCCGGACGTTGCAATCACAACTCCTGTCTTGCCTGAGACCCTTGCATACGCGTCTGCAGCATGCGCAGCAGCCTGCTCGTGAGCCGTTCTGATATGAGTTATACTACGTCTTTTCTGATACAATTCGTCATAAACAGACAAAACAGTAGCGCCCGGATAACCGAACACTACGTCAACGTTATTTTCACATAAAATGTCAACTAAATATCTTGCCCCATTCATAAACGTCTGTTTTCCTTAAAATTGTTTCCTTAGCTGTATCAATATTCTGAGCGCCCACAACGTGAAGCTGTACCTGGCTTGAATCATCAAGTTTGAGCTTGAGTTCATTTGTATTGAAAGTCATCGTATATCTGTCTACGTATACGAGTGAATATCTCTTGTTGTTGATAACAATAAACGTGTCAGACGTAAAGCCGTCACCTTTTATTGTATACACGCCGTCCTGAACGGTACTCGGAGATATACTCTCAATGTAGAAAGGAAGAATACCAATCTCATAATCAGGATTGTTTACAAGATTGCCTCTTTTGTGCTCGTCGTACATCTTGTAGTACTGCAGATTCTTGAATTTATTCTCATATTCCTTGTACTTTGCGTCATACTCAGCCTTAAGAGTCTTGTATTCTTCTGTATCCTTAAGTCCGTCTGCTTCCATCCGGTCTAAAGAGGCCTTCCATTCCTTAAGAAATGCGTAATTCTGCTGGAGTTTGTTTGTTGTAATACCATCCATCTGGAGTAAATCGAACATGTATGTAGAAAGTTCATACAACTGAAGGTGCTTGTCTTCCTGCTTTTCAAGTCCGAGATTGTCCCATGTGAAAAACTGTGTTATATAGCTCTCTTCGCCGTGAATATCCGCATAGAGTGTCGGCATATGGTCTGAGTAGAAAAGTACGAAAGACTTTTCATCTTCTCTTGATTCAAGATAGCTGATAATGTCAGAAATGACCTTGTCAACTTCCTGCGCCTGGCTTACATAATATGCCACAGAACCTACGACATCCTCGCCTGTAGCACCGGGGAAAGTGTCATATATTTCCATGGTATATTCTTCCTTTTCAATCGGGAAATAATTACCATGAAGCTGTACTGTAACAGTGAAAACAAAGTTCTTGTCATTTTCTTCCTTATCGAGAATTATCTTAAGCTGGTCAAGCAAAGCAGAGTCATTTGCCCAGATTGTGCCCGGCTTTTTCTGGATACCTGACATGAGCTCCATCGGAATGTATCTGTCAAACGCAAGATTCTTATATACTCTGTCACGGTTGAAAAACTCTCCTCTGTAATTGTGCATAGCAGTGGCATTATACCCATATTCTTTGAATAATCTTACAATGCTGTCTGTCGAAGTGTTCAGAATCTGTTTCGGATATGGATTATATCCCACCGGCAGATAATCCATATTCATACCTGTTATAAATTCAAATTCACTTTTTACAGTACTGCCGCCAAAAACAGGAACCTCTACCGTACCTGAAGTATAATTTTCACAAAGATAATGAATAAACGGAATCGGGTCTGTTTCGTATGCATCCGCGCCCATTGATGAAAACAGATATGGGTCAACGAATGATTCTACCTGGATTGCAATAACATTGTCCACTTCATCAAAGACAGATGTATCAATGCCGAGCCTGTCAAGAGCGTCAATATATTCATCGTCGATTTCCTTTATAAACTTGTCGAAATCTATTGATTCATATCCATCAGGCATATCTACATTTGATGAAAAAGCATACGAAATAAAGCTGTATATAAAGCCTTTGTTATTATATGTTTCTGTAAGTTCTTTATCATCGAGACTAAACGCATCCAGTGTTGTTACAGCACCAAGGCCAAATACACACGTGATACAAATAAACAACGTTGCCATTATTCTTGACAGTGAAAACTTTACCGGCTTTTCAAACCTTGACATCACTATAATCAACAGTATGCCGACAACGAATGCTGAGATAACGCCTATAATCTCAGGCAGAGAATAGTATGCAAACATGGCAACAATGGCGTCAGACGCCTGGTAAACGTCAAGCAACACGACAGGCTGCCAGAGGCTTGTGTATTTTACGTATGACACGAACGACAAAGCAATCCATAACAATGAGTAAATAACCGCCATTGATTTCGGTCTGCGGAAAAAGAAAACGAATAATCCTATGCAAACCACGTATGTAAGATTCAACGCCAGTATATCAGGGTTCATAAAGAACAATGAAAACGGCTTTGTTATACTTCTTGTCTGGAACATCTGAACGATGAAAACTGTGACAAGCATAACACCTAAAACAAACGTAATATTTTTATATAATTTTTCATGTTTGCAAGGGGCTGTTCTGTTTCCGAAATAATACATCGCAACTGCCACTGCTATGGACAAGGTAAGAATTGCCAGACCGATAATCAGTCTGCCGCACGTTATAGACATCCACGTAAACCATAAGCCAAGCAATATAGATGAATACATTTTGCTTCGTTTTGTATGAAGCACAGGCACGGTGAAAACAAACATCATCACCATGCGCAAAAGAACGAGCGTAAAGTTCTGTGGGAACTGCTTCATTTCCCACGAATTGCTCGTTTCTGTCATAACAACAGATAAAAAAGCTAACAAAAGGTATATGGCGACCCATTTTACGAATGCTTTTGCGTCGCCATTTTTAATTTCTTTAAGATCATTCTGAAAATCATTGACAAGATTCATCCACTTGGTTTTCAGAGGAACCTTTACCTTCTGAGCTTTTTTCTGTGCTCTTTTTGCTTTTTTATCAGCAAAGAAATTACTTAATCTTTTCGACATCGGAGAAGTCTCCACCCTTTGTGTCAATCGTTATTGTCTTGATAACAACATCTTCGTACGGCTTGTCATTGCTGTTCGTATCAACTTCGTTGATAGCCATAACTACGTCAAGGCCTTCGATTACCTTGCCAAATGATGCATATTGACCATTAAGCCAATAAGGATCTCCTGTACAGATGAAAAACTGTGAACCTGCGCTGTTGGGTGAAGAAGAACGTGCCATTGAAATAACACCCTGTGTGTGTTTCAGGTTGTTCTCAAAACCATTTTGTGAAAATTCACCTTCAATGGAGTATCCCGGGCCGCCCATGCCTGTGCCCTGCGGACAACCACCCTGAATCATAAAGTCTTCTATAACGCGGTGGAAAATAAGTCCGTCATAATATCCATCCTGTGCAAGAGTTACAAAGTTTGCAACTGTATTGGGAGCCACGTCATCATAAAGCTCTACTACGATTGTGCCAAAACCTTCTACTTCAATTGTTGCAATAGGATGATAAATCTCCTTTTCGCATCCTGTACTCATAAAAATCAACACTCCAATCAAACAAAATACTAAAATACTTAATAATTTCTTTTTCATAAATACTCCTTAGTTGTAGTAGTTAATCAGACATCCTGCCGTGAGTATATCTGACTCATCTTTGGAAATATCTGCCAATGTCAGTACGCACTCATCTACAGTGCCGTCAATACGGTAAATTGTCGCATCAACAGTTCTGTCCAGATTTGCAACTGTATCTTTAATATCTTTTATAAATATTCTGTCGCCGTTTTTAAGTTTCAGATCAGCAATGCTATCAACTGTAAACGGCAGGCATCCCCAGTTGATAAGGTTGCTGCGATATCTTTTTGTGCCGTATGCAACTGCAATATTTGCAAGACCGCCCAGTACCTTCTGGCATGATGCAGCCTGTTCTCTTGCAGAGCCGTCACCGGGAGATGTTGCAACTACTACGCTACCTATCTGTGTTGTGTACGCTAGCTTCACAACGTCATCAATACCTGCAAAAGCTTTTTTGAGTGCCTCACCTTCTTTTTCACCTCTTACGTATGCAAGTCTCTCGTCTTCAGCTTTTTTGATAGCCTTTGCTCTGCCTACGTATTCAGGATCTTTGCGTGACAATGTAAATTCAGCAAGTTTAAGAGGATTTGATCTGTAAGATGAAGTCTCGCCACTCGGTATAAGCTCGTCTGTAGTTGTTACAGGGTCGTTTATAACGCATGCAACTTCAAGAAGAATATTCTGATGAAGTCTTTGCTGTGCCGGCCAGTCAGCGATGTTCGGTCCATACTGAAGCGGAGCGTCTTTTTCAGGCTTTGAGTAACCGTTATACACACGTCTGTCGTAAACTTCTTTATCAAATTTATATTCGTATTCTTTTTCTTCGATGCCATTTTCAGCGGCAAAGTCGCTTGCGGACGTAAGAATACCCTGATTTGCAGCTGTTGCTGCGATAGAACGTGCATCCATAAGTGCAACCCATGATATCTGACCGTCAGCAGGACGAGAGCCTTCTCTGTTTTCAAAGTTTCTCGTAGTATGTCTGATACTAAAGCCATTGTTGGACGGTACGTCGCCTGCTCCGAAGCAAGGTCCGCAGAAGGCAGATCTTACGATTGCGCCACAACGCAGGAATTCTTCAATCATGCCATTTTTAACAAGCTGCATAAATACAGGCTGGCTTGACGGATACAGGCTGAGGTTGAATGCGCCGTTGCCTGTTGATTTTCCATTTATATACTCGTATGCTCTGCAGATATTTTCAAAAGTACCGCCTGAGCAACCTGCGATAACTCCCTGGTCAACGTGCATTTTACCGTCAAAGAATTTATCCTTGAGCGTATATGCGGCAATCTTTTTACCATATATATCAATTGCTCTTTTTTGTGTAATATCGAGAATCTCGTCAGCATTCTGAATAAATTCGCTTACTTTATATGCGTGTCTCGGGTGAAAAGGCATAGCAATCATTGATTCAATCTTGCTGAGGTCAACAACGAGAGCACTGTCATAATATGCCACGCTGTCAGGATTGAGCTCCTGATACTCGTCGCCTCTTTGGTGAATGTCGAAATATTCGCGAACTTTGTCGTCTGTTCTCCAGATTGAGCTGAGGCAACGTGTCTCTGTTGTCATTACGTCGATACCGTTTCTGAAATCAACAGATAAATCGTCAATGCCGGGGCCCTGGAATTCCATAACTTTGTTGTATACAAAGTCACAGTCATAAACTTCTTTGATAATAGCAAGAGCTACGTCCTGAGGACCTACGCCGGGACGTACTTTACCTTTAAGATAAATACATACAATCTCAGGCTTTTTAATCTCGTAAGGCTTTTTAAGAAGCTGCTTTGCAAGCTCCGGTCCGCCCTCGCCTACAGCCATAGTACCGAGTGCACCATAACGAGTGTGGCTGTCTGAGCCGATAATCATTTTACCGGGAGCTGCCATCATTTCACGCATGTACTGGTGAATAACAGCCTGGTGAGGTGGAACGTAAATTCCGCCGTATTTTTTAGCAGCTGACAAGCCGAAAACGTGGTCGTCTTCATTGATTGTGCCACCTACAGCACAAAGTGAGTTGTGACAGTTTGTCAGAACGTAAGGCACCGGGAACTGTGTAAGTCCGCTGGCTCTTGCAGTCTGGATTATGCCAACATATGTAATATCATGAGATGCCATAGCATCAAAGGTTATGTGAAAACGCGGTGCTTCGTATGAATCTTCTTCTGCATGCGCACATATAATCTTAGAAGCAATTGTACCTTTTGCTGCTTCTTTTTTATCTATCCCTGCAACTTTTGCATCGCTCATGTCTGTGATAAGCTCTCCGTTTACCAGAAACACTCCGCTGTTGATCTTATCAATCATCTGTATAACTCCTTACTCTTAATTAGTCTGTACAACATTTTCCTCGATACTATTGTGGCGACAGCCTCAATAATCAATGTCAGAACAATGACAAGTGCGATATTCTGTATCTTCCCAACCACGTAAAGCACGGTGGGAATTATATATATTACTGTCAAAATAACGCACAAAACCAAAGCGATCATGCCGTTTGCATTTTGCTTTACGGCCTCTGCTTCTCTTGTCCAATATATTTTAGGTCTCGTAACATCGATAAAAGCACCGATGTAACTATACGAAAACAATGCAATTATACATATCACGATACCAATTATTACAGGCAAAAAGCTGAGTTTAAATAAAACTCCACCTATCGCCATCATAGTTATAACACAAACAAGATTGATAATCAAGGAGCAAGTGATTTTTGCCTTTATCTGCTCCTTGTACGACACAGGAATAATCTGTGTAATCATGTAGTTGCCACCCTCGCGCGACACTGACGTTGATGCTACCATAGATAATGTAGACACCACCATCGTCACTGCCACAAGGATAGCTGCCACAACGTATTGGGCATTGATATTATTTTCCAGGAATTGTGTTATCATGCTGATAATATCATCGCCTTTTGTCGTCATATTATTGGTGCGAAGTCCGAGAATAATTATAAGAAGCGGCCCGATAATAACGTTCAGCACGCAATTGAGCATATATACCGGCGAGCGGAAAAGCATCCTGAATTCTTTTTTCAGAAGCGCCGTGCGTACAGATGATTTTGTATAATTTTTCTTCGTCTTATTTGCACTTGAAGCACTGTAGTAAAGCATTTCAGTTACTTTTTCATACAATCTGCCGCCCGGATAATACATAATGACAAAAGACACAGCAAAAGTCACAAGTGAAATACCTGTGCCGATGAAAAAGTCGATGCCGCCTTTTAACATCATATTGTACGATAAAATGTTTATCATGTACTTTCCGAGACCCTCGATTATGCCATTATTTGCCAGTAAAACGCCTGAAATGTCATCTTGTGTTACTGTTGTTCCGCCTGACGAGAAAACTGCATACAATACAAAGCATGCGACAACAAGAAGCAAACCCATAACAGTTGAGATTATTTCCTTATGCCTGAATCTTCCGGAAATTACCATAATGCCAAACATTATAAACGTAGCGACAGTGCATGGCAGCGCCGGAAACAGGAGTGCGCCCAGCAGCATTTTCACCGTGAAAATAAGTGAAAAGCCTTCATAATATTGGTAAACGCTTGTAGCCGGAATTATTATTACCAACGCAGACAGTAGCGCGCTTACGTACATGACAACGTATGACGTCATGAAGATGTGTTCCCTTTTTATGGGAAGCGGCCTGAAGAATTCCTGCTCTTTGCCGTTGAACATCGTGTTGAAGGACGACAATATTATTGTGAAAAGTGATACAATCTGTGCAAAAAGCAGCGTAAAAGTCAGATATAATTCTTTTTCACCTGCCTGCCGGAAGCTTTTGTACATCATGCTCATCATGATTACATATGCAAAAATGAAGAGCGAAGCTATCAATAAAATAATAATGAGTCCTGCAAGACCGGCTACACTTATGCGCGCGGGTGCAGAGCCGAATTGATTCATTATTTTGAATCTTAAAAGTCGTAAAAACTTATTCACCACTGCCTCCGACTATATCAATAAACACATCCTCCAGTGTGGAATTGCCACTTTTTGCCTGCTCCTTGAGTTCATCTACCGTACCGGTCGCCACAATAACGCCGTGCGAAATAATCGCCACTCTGTCGCATAATTTCTCAGCAACTTCCAGTACGTGTGTAGAAAAGAAGACAGTATTTCCCTGCTTGCAATGCTCGCGCATTTCTTCTTTAAGGCTATGCGCCGACATAGGGTCAAGCCCTACCATAGGCTCGTCCAAAATCCATAAATCGGGATTATGTATGAGCGCACCGGTAAGTACGATTTTTTGTCTCATTCCATGTGAAAAGCTCTTAATTCTGTCATTCAGAGCATTTTGTATATCAAACATTGTGGAATATTTCTGTATTCTGTCTTGTCTGTCCTGAGTAGAAACGCCGTATATATCTGCTATAAATTCCAGATATTCCATTGCAGTGAGTCTTTCGTACACGTCGGGGTTATCCGGAACGTATCCGAATTTCTTTTTATAATTTATTGGATCTTTTTGTATATCGATGCCATCTATGAGTATTTGTCCCATCGTAGGCTCGATGATACCTGCAATCATTTTTATCGTGGTACTCTTGCCTGCTCCGTTCGGCCCCAAAAAGCCGAAAATCTCGCCTTTGTTTACTTTGAGGCTGATATTGCTTACTGCTGCGACTTTGCGTTTATCATAATATTTTGTCAGATTTTTGAGTTCAAGCATAAAAGAAATCCTTTCAGAACTTTATTATTGCATTATACCATACATTTTCCTTTATATCGTCCTTCGCTGAAAATTCTTCAACCAGGGGTGGCTGTGTTGAACTGCTTGTCGAACACGTCATTTTCACTGAAAAATGAAAAAGCCCGACGGTACTGGTGTAGGGTATAATAAATACGACCGAAGGGCTTTTTACGCAATTTAATAAATTTTTACCGGATTATTCCAGAGGCTCTGTCTGGGGTGCAACCATTCTCTCAACGCGGCTTGTAGGCTTTGCCCATCTGACAGCGTTTGTGATAACTTTCTGAACGTATTCGTGATGATACGTTGGATTTGATTCATGTCCGGGACGGAAATAGAACACCTTGCCGTGTCCTCTTCTGAAGGTCACGCCTGAGCGGAATACTTCGCCTCCTTTGAACCAACTGATGAAAACAAGCTCGTCAGGCTGTGGAATATCAAAATACTCACCGTACATTTCTTCCGGTTCGATAACAAACTGCTCCGGAATGCCTTCCGCTATGGGATGTCCGGGATTGCAGCACCATACTCTTTCTTTGTCATTGTCTCTCCATTTGAGTGTGCCTGTTGTGCCAACAAGTTTCAGGAAAGGCTTGGACATGTGTGCTGAGTGAAGCGCGATGAATCCCATGCCGCAAAGTACGTGTCTCTGAACTCGTTCAGCCACTTCGTCCGGCACAAGGTGATGCGCCATGTGTCCCCACCATACAAGTACGTCTGTATCTTTGAGAACTTCTTCTGTGAGACCGCACTCTGGGTCGTCTAACGTCGCTGTTTTTACGACGATATCTTCGTTTTTACCAAGAAATGCCGCTATAGCGCCGTGAATTCCGTCAGGATAGATTGATCTTACGTGTTCGCTGTTCTTTTCGTGTGTATATTCATTCCATACTGTTACTTTAATCATTATGTTTGCCTCCGTTTTTTAACTAAAATAATTTTACAGCATTGCGATTCTAATTACAATATTATTTTTCAACAATCAGAATCAATGTGCCGTTCTCAACGCTGATTATTGCTTTTTCACCGATGAATTCGTTACTGACACCAATCGGAATAGAAGCATCAAGAGTGGCGTCGTCGAGAGTGTATTTGAGGCCCTTTATCGTAACGCCCCACGCCATGCCGCCAAAAGCAAAGACAGAAATAAGCCCTTTGTCGCGTGATTCAAATTCTATTTCCGTGTCTGAGATAGCTGTTATGAGCGTGGAGTCATCTTCGAGCGCGATTTTTATTTCTTTCTGTGAAAAGTATGACAGCATCTGGAGGTTACCGAGAGTGTGGTCCATGCGGCCGCCAAGCGCGCCATATACGATGATATCGTCGTATCCCCTCTTTACTGCCTCGTCAACTGCAAGCATCATATCCGGATAATCTTTCTCGCATGGGAAAACGATTGTCTGTACGTCCTCGGGCACAAATCCGAGTGAATCAAAATCACCCATGGCAATATCAGGCAAAATATTTGCCTTTTTCAGGTGCTCATATCCTCCGTCAGCGCTGATTACAAAGCTGCCTTGCGGTATATTTATAGTCGTTTTAGTCATATCGCCGGCACCGACAATATAGCATTTTTTCATAAAATCACTTCCTTAATTTTACATCGTAAGTTCGTAACATTCGAGTAGCTTCTCTTCTATAGAAGTCTTTTCGCTGTCGAGTTCGGAAAGCTTTACATAATCTGCCTGATTTTCTTCGAGTGTAAGTAGTTCCTCAATCTCTTCAAGGCGTTTTTCCAACACAACTATCTGCTCCGCTGCTCTCTTTCTGGCAGTTTCCATTTTGCGCTTGTCCGAAGCCGCTTTTTTTGCTTCCTCATATGCGATTTTAGCGTCTGTCACCTCGTTTTTCTGTTCTTCTTCCTGAATTTCGCCACTCATAGCCGCGTAATCTGAAATATTGATCATTCTGGTTGACAATTTCTGTATAAAATATCTGTCGTGTGAAACGGCAATCAACGTGCCTTTGTATTCGCTCAGTGCGTTTTCCAGAGCCTCTTTTGAGCCTATATCAAGGTGGTTTGTGGGCTCATCAAGTACGAGTACATTGTTCTTACGCAGAATCAGCTTTGCAAGTGTGAGCCTTGCCTTTTCACCGCCGGACAGCACGCTCACGCTCTTGTTTACGTCGTCACCTTTGAAAAGGAATTGTGCCAGCGCCGAGCGGACCTGAGTAAGTGTATGAGTCCTGTAATATTCTGACATTTCGTCAAGAACTGTGTTTGCCGGGTTCAGGTTCTGATTTTCCTGATCATAGTAGCCAATGCTGACGTTATATCCCCAGTAAACGCGGCCGGACGTAGGTGTCAGGCGGCCATTCAATATTTTCATAAGTGTACTCTTGCCGCTGCCGTTTTTACCGGTGATAAAAACAAATTCGCCTTTGCGTACCTGAAAATTCAGATTTTCAAATATTGTTTTTGTGTCAAAACTTTTAGACAACTTCGACACGCTCAGAACGTCATTTCCACTCTCTCTGCCGGCATCAAAGCTCAGTCTGATGAGTTCGGGAAGCGCGTTCGGGGCATCAATTTTTTCCATCCTGTCCAGATACTTCTGGCGGCTTTCCGCTGCAACAATGTTGTGCTCCCTGTTCCATTTGTGCTGGAGCGTAATAAAATCCTCTATGCGTTTTATTTCCTTTTGCTGGTTTTCGTAATGATGCTGCTGAATCTCGCGGTCTTTAGCCTTTTGTGTGACATACGACGAATAATTTCCATTATATAGCTTGCCTTTTCCATTTTCGATATCAAGTATTTTTGTGGCAACTTTATCCAGAAAATACCTGTCATGTGATATGACTATTATCGTCGATTTGAATGATGCAAGATAATCTTCAAGCCAGTACAATGTGTCTACGTCGAGGTGGTTTGTCGGCTCGTCTAAAAGTAAAATATCAGGCTTTATAAGCAGCAGTTTGCCGAGTGCCACGCGTGTCTTCTGGCCACCTGAAAAAGAGCTTATTTTTTTCGTGAAGTCCTCGTCGGCAAATCCCAGTTTATGTAATATTGTATCTACCTGATATTTGTAATCGTATATCTCATAATCATTTTCCATTTTATCGTGAAAAACACTCATAAGCTCGTCAAAAAGCGTGTTTTCCGACTCAACGATAGGATTCTGATACAGTATTCCGATAGTACTTCCCGACGAAATGAACACGTTTCCCGTGTAATTAACTTCGTCACGGATAACTCTGAACAATGACGTTTTGCCGGCTCCGTTTGCGCCGACAATGCCAAGTCTGTCTCCGTCATTTACAGAAAATGTGAGGTTGTCCAGGACAACCTCACTACCGAATGATAATGTTATACTATCGCAACCTAAAACGATCATTTATTTCTCCTGTCAGACATTAAATAATGTCTACGTATTTTTCACTTACAAATTCGCCCTTGAGTACTGCAGATGACTTACCTGCGCAGGTATAAGCTCTTACAGTGACTTTGAAGGAATACGGCGGTGCAACGCCCGGAACTTCTACTGTGTATATCTCCGGCAGGCCTACTCCGTCAGGATGCTTTACAAGTAATGATGATATCGTCATTGTTTCCGAATAAGAATTGCCGCCACCATCTTTGTAAGCAACGTTTATAGCATAATGTGTTATTTCCATTCCGTCAACAGATTGTGCGCGTGGGAACGAAATTTTTATCGGATCTGCTATGTTTTCTTGCGGGAACTCAAATGTTACTTCTGCATTTTCGGGGAACACCGGCTTTTCACCGTTACGGAAATTTTCAAGAACGTATGTCGTAAGGTGTGATTTATCTTCTTTTGCTGCCGGAATAACCCACGTAATGTCGAGTACGTCTTTGTAGTACATGTCGTATCTGAGAACGCGCGTGTTGTTGTTGGCGTCTACCTCTACAACAAAGCCTTGTGAATACTCAAAAGTGTTGCCGTTGTCGTATATGCTGAGCGAGTCTACATTCGTTTCTCTGTAGTATGCCATGCCACCGAGGAAGAGTTCAGTAAAATCACCCTGAAGAATTGCTCTTTGTGTATTGAACGGGATGTGTTCGTGTCCGCTGAAATGGATTACCTGCGGAAAGTCTGAAAGGACTTTTCTTAATGCAGTTGAGTCTGCAGGTACGTGAGTCGTTACAAACACAGGTTTGGAGGGCTCTGCTGTTGTAACTTCTTCGAGCTTGTTTCTGAGCCATTTAAGTGACTGATTTGAATAGTCACCTGCTACCATGTCTAAGGCAAAGAAGTTAAAACCATTTATAACGGAATGTTTGTATCCGTCAACAAGTTCATCATACGTCTGTGTCTCGCCTACTCTGAAACGGTCGCCGAGCAATTCGTAGAATTTTTCTCTTTGCGCGTCGCCCGTCTTCTGTACGCCGCTCGTGTCGTATCCGCCACAGTCATGCGCTCTGCCGAGGCAATAGAAAAATGCCGTCTCTTGTGGCAGCGTATTTATCATTATATCTCTGAAAGTCGTTATCTGACTCTCGTCTTTAGATGCGTTGTAGCTGTTTGTGAGGTCGCCTGCGATCATGACCGCGTCGAGTCTGTTTACAAGGCGGCTGTTTAAAAATTCCATGCTGTCTTTGAGCTTTTCATCTTGTTTGTACAAGCCCATATGAATGTCACTTATCGCAGCAAATGTGAAAACAATATTTGAAGCATCAAAATTTTCATGCTGATAATCTGTATAGAATTGTTTTTTGAAAGCATCGTAAGCTTCTTGCTCTGCAATGGCAGCAAGTTCTTCAGGCGTCATTGTCGGCTCCGGTGTCGGCGCCGGATCACCACCACAAGCTGTCAACGTTGCAAAAAGTAAACAAAAAGTAAGTAATATGATAATAAGTCTTTTCACATCAGGTCTCATACTCTCTCTCCTCATATAAAAATATTAACGAACTGTGAACAGTTGTAGCAAGTATACTAGAAAAGAGTTGACGACGCAAGTGCTTTTTATTCCTTTTCACCAATTATTGTAAGTCATTTGTGATAATGTCCCACTAAACCACAAGGGAAAATGTCCCAATTGCTGTCGCGGTGGGCGCGGCCGATGTTGTGGGCGCGGTGGCGGAATCGTTGACGAGCGGGATTTTCTAAAAATCACTCTGGCTATTAGAAAAAAACGGATTTTTAAGTAATTATCAGGCTGAAAATGAGTTTTTTTCTAATTAAACTGTGCTACATTAGAAAAAACGATGATTTTCACGATTTCCAATGCTAAAAACAACGTTTTTTCTAATATCTGCGCACTGAATTAGAAAAACATCAGCCCTGATTATCAAGTGCTGATGTTTAAACTTTTTTGGGACATTTT
>JAZQDE010000053.1:0-45813 GCA_045546695.1 Clostridia bacterium
GTTGTTTTCAGCATTGGAAATCGTGAAAATCATTGTTTTTTCTAATGTAGCACAGTTTAATTAGAAAAAAACTCATTTTCAGCCTGATAATTACTTAAAAATCCGTTTTTTTCTAATAGCCAGAGTGATTTTTAGAAAATCCCGCCCGCAAATCCCGCTCGTCAACGATTCCGCCGCCGCGCCCACAAAATCGAGCACGCCCACAACCACGAGCACACCCACGACCACGGGCACGCCACCGCGACAACAAGTGGGACATTTTCCCTTGTGGTTTAGCGGGACATTATCACAAATGACTTACACACCGCATCCCTTATAAAAATCACATTCTTGCTTTTACCCCTCGCAAATAGTATAATCCCATCGAGATAAATGGCGACAAAATATATTATTGAAAGGAAATTTAATATGAAAAAGAAAATCCTCAACTTAATTGTATTGGCACTCGTAATATGCCTCAGCATATCTGTCATTCCCGGTTGCAAAGAAGAAAAAAAAGACGGCCCGGTACTGTATCAGCTCGGTCCTGACACAGACATGCTCATGATGGGCTACGTTATCAAAACAACCAACGACAAATATATCGTAATCGACGGTGGCTCGGCGGGCGGTAGCGAAGGCTACATATTGAATGCACTTCAGGATATAACAGGGCAGGAGATTCCCGAAATAGAAGCATGGTTCCTTTCACATCTTCACGACGACCACGTAATGGAATTCTGTGATCTTGCAAGATATTACGTGCCGGAGTTCGCAGATATAAAAATAAACAACGTATATTTCAACTTCCCGTCAGAAAAATTCATGAAAAAAACAGAGGGTGGTAACTACGCATTCATCAGAGATCGCGTTGCCGAAAGTTATGATACTTTCCTCGGCGATGGAGAATTTGAAAAAACAAACGGTAAAAATGTATTTGAAGGAAACTCATTCTACATTGACGATGTGAAAATAGACATCCTTCTCACAGTAACAGACGAGGAGAAAGAAACAAACATAAATGATACATCACTGATATTCCGCGTAACAATGGCAGACCAGACAGTACTGTTCCTGGGCGATGCGGGAGTGGCAGAAGGAAAACGCCTGCTTGAAAAATACGGAGCAGAATTAAAGAGTGATTTCGTACAGATGGCACATCACGGACAGGGCGGGGTAGACAAAGACGTATATGAAGCAATAAATCCTACCGTATGCCTCTGGCCGGCACCGAGATGGGTATTCAATAATATAAATGGTAACCTTCAGTCGTTCGTAGTACGTCAGTGGATGATTGATATCGGAGTAAAATACCACATAATATCCGGAATTGATTTTACGCAGTCTTTTGACTTCCCGGTTGATTTTTCAAAGCTTGAAGAACGTGATATCACACCACCGGAGGCATAAAAACGACCGATGTTCTTATCAATGTCAAATTTGTAAAAAAAAATTCATAAATTCAAAATTTTACTATTGACAAAACTACATTAAAGAATTAGTATAGGGGTGCTATTAAACGATATAAAAACTAAATGGAGGTAATTAATTATGAAAAAGTTTTTAACAATAGCAATCACATTAGTCGTTCTCGCATCTTTAGTATGCATGGCTCCTGCTAGCGCAGCTACAAACGCTCTTACAGCTAAAGCTGGCACACCTACTCTCGATGGCGTTATCGGCGCTGACGAATATGGTGATGCATATTTCATTAAGGATTTAGCAGGCGCTGGTTGGACAAACGGCGACAACAAAGCTGCTACACCTGAGAACATTTCTTATGCATTTGCATGGGATGAAGCTGGTCTCTATGTTGCAATTACTGGTTACTCAGCAAAACTCAATCCTCAGCTCAACGCTAACCCTAACGGCGTTATCACAGACGCTTCAAAGCAGGGCCTCTTCTTCACATTCCAGGCTTCTGGCGTTGTTACACAGCACAACCACAATTCAGCAGCTGGCGCAGCTGGCGACATCGCTACAAGTAAGACTGTTATCGGCGAAGGCGTTATGGAAGTTTTCATTCCTGTAGAGTGCTTCCAGATTGCTGGTGCTGAAGACCTCGCTTTCAAAGCTGGTTATGTTCTTTCAGCTATTCCTGCAGGTCACGCTCTTCCTAACGCAAACGCAGGTGAGTTCTCATACTTCTGCGCTGAAGGTTGGACAGGTACATGGACAGTTGACGGTATCAACTTTGGTACAATCGAACTCGCAGCTGAGCCTAACACAGGCGACTTCGGTCTCATCGCTCTCGCATTTGTAGCTCTTTCTTCTATCGCTGCAAAGAAGAGAAAGGCTTAATCTGTATAACTCAGATAACTAAATAAGCTTATTAAGGCGTCTTGCTTGCAAGACGCCTTGATTTTTTTGTCGGGAAATATTTCCATACGCTTGAGGGGTAGCGGCTCAGGCATATATAATCCGGCAAAAAGGAAAGACAACACATGGAACACAATCAAATATTCAGCAGACTAAGCCCGAAGCAGCAGGAAATATGTATGCATGATAAGGGCTTCGCTCTTGTACTTGCAGGGCCGGGAAGTGGGAAAACAACGGTGACTGTTGCACGCATATGTCACCTTGCGGAATTATATAAACAGCCGGAAAAAATTCTTTGCCAGACTTTTACTGTGGCAGCGGCAAATGAAATGAAGAAAAGATACATGCAATATCAGACAGGCAAGATGCCGCACTTTGCAACAACGCACAGCTTCTGCTATGGGATATTACAAAAAATAGCAGCCGCTAAAGACATATCATACACAGTAATAGATGAACAGGCCGCGGAAAAACAACTCAGATCAATTTACGAAAAAATAAATAACCAAAAAGTGGATGAGACAATATCGTACAATATCCTCTCTGCAATCAGCAAGAGCAGACACGAAAACGGCCTCATGGCAACACAGATAAAAAATTTTGGCGATATCCTGAGCGCGTACGAAAAATACAAAAATAAAAATAACCTCATAGACTTTGACGATATGATTTTCACAACGAAAAAAATACTTGAAGAAGATCATAAAATACGCAAAAAAATTGCAGATAAATACGAATACGTACTACTTGACGAGGCACAGGATATGACAGAAATACAATTTGAAATAATCAGACTCGTTGCACCACATGAGAACATATTCGTTGTGGCGGACGACGACCAGAGCATATACGGCTTCAGGGGCGCAAGCCCTAAAAATTTGATGATTTTTACGGAAAAATTCAAAAATGGCAAAAAATACTATTTGGAGCGCAACTACAGATCAACAAATAACATAGTAAATCTGTCATCGACAATCATTAACATAAACAAAGAACGATACGAAAAGAAACTTTTCACAGAAAATACAGACAAAGGCAGAATTGAAATACTTGCCTTCAAGGACAGCATTGAGCAGGCACGATACATATGCGATGAATACAAAAAACTAAACGGCACGACAGCCGTGCTGTACAGAAACAACAGCTCGGCAATGATATTAAAGGCTTGTATGGCGTTACAGAAAATAGAATATGCAGGCGCAAAAGGGACTATAAAAACGTACGAACTGCCATTGATAACAAAATATCTCGAAAAAATGAGAGAAAAACAACGAAAAGCACGTTTCATCATACCGACACCAAAAAAAGCATTTAAAGAAATGCTCAAGGAGGGATTCGAAGAATATGCAGAAAATTACTCACAAATAACAGGGCAGATGAAAAGATACAAAAACCAGACGTTGAGCTTTTTACAATATATAAGCAAAGAATGTAGGACGCTGGGAGAAATTACCGGAATACTCGACAGAATCGACAGCGAAAAAACGCAAAAGAATTGCAGAATGTCGTTATCGACAGTACATGCTTCAAAAGGACTGGAATACGACAACGTGTTTCTGATAGACATGGTATACGATGAATTTCCCGGGCAGAATGTGTCTTCACCCGGGCAACTCGAAGAAGAAAGAAGGCTTTTTTACGTAGCAATAACAAGAGCAAAAAAGAATCTGACGATATGTTATCCGCAAAGGCGTTTTAATACAGAAGAAAAACAAAGCATATTTGTTGACGAGTGCAAGGCTATTTGCGAACAATCCGGCAGATAACACTGTCGCAGAAACGGTTAAGACCATCAAAATCCATAGCAGAATAATAAATTTTCTCAATCTCGGCATGCTTGATGCGGCTTCTGTTAAGAGCACGCACAGCCCTGTCAATAAGCTCGTCAAAACGCGCGTTGTTGTATTTCAGGTCCTCTTTGGCAGAATAAAGCGTATATTCACAAAGAAAAGCATCAATCGGATAATCATAAAACGAATCGCTGCTGTCGACTGCATGGTAAGAATTGGAAGTCACGACGGCAACGCCAAGCTCAGGGATAATAAGATGCTCTAACACAGACGCATCAAAACCACAATAAACACTCTGCGTATTAAGGCCACAACTATGAGCGCGTTTTTTCAGAGACTCAAGCACATAAGAAACATTTATCCCGTAAAAAGTCTTTATAGAGTACGTTTTATAGCCGGAAACAAGGCTGCAAATATCACCCTGGCGGCCGGCAGGCGTAATTGCTGTGGCAAAAAATGGAAAATCATACCCGTGGCAACAACTTTCAGAAAAGCCACAGAATATTTCACCGGCAAGCTCGCAGATAAACTGATTTAGCTTTTCACAGTCCATAGAGGTGCTGATAATATAATTGCTGTCATCATAAATCTGGCCGGCTGCGGCGAGATAACTATAGGCACGGTTATAATAAACCTGTTTGTCAAACATAAGAGAAGCGATATTATCCCTGTAAAGACGTAGCTTGTCGGCATCCCAGAAGTCGCCGAGATTTATAATATTGTCGCGCGCGCCGACACAATAAGGGTCGAGCGAGTGGGGAGCAGTGCCGTCAACGATGATAAGCCCGGCAGTACGACAAATAACACCGTCGAGACTCTCCGGGTCGCCCGAACAATGAATAATATCCATAGGATGACCGTAACTATCAAGCTCCGCTATGACTTTTTTGATAAAAGTTGATTTCCCGGTGCCGGGCCCGCCTTTGAGAATATACAGATTACACGAATCCACGTCAGTCAGACGGTCATAAAAACCAACAAAACCGGAGCGCGTGTTGCCGCCGAGATATATGTGCCGCTTGTTATAATTTGCCATAATTAGAGCCTTTCTGATAATATGCCACTGAGTAAATTGTATGCTTTTTGCTTAATATGTGTTACAATAACAAAGATTATTACAAATACGGCAGGTATTTTATGAAAACAATGTTACTGATAGACGGAAACAGCATAATTAACAGAGCATTCTATGCGACGCAGAACACATTTATGACAAGCAGCCGCGGCGTGCCGACGGGAGCAGTGTACGGCTTTATGAACATATACTTAAAACAGGTTCAGAATCTGAATCCTGATTACGTATGCGTTGCATTTGACGTGCGCAAGCCGACTTTCCGCCATGAAAAATACAGCGAATACAAAGCAGGCCGCAAAGGCATGCCCGACGAACTGGCACAGCAGCTGCCACTTCTTAAAAAAATGCTCACTGCCATGAACGTAACGTACGCAGAATGTCCCGGATACGAAGCAGATGACATAATCGGCACATTTTCACGCATGGCAACTGAAAATGGCATAGATTGTCGTATTCTGACAGGCGACCGTGACGCACTGCAGCTCATAAACGACTACGTACACGTACTTCTTTACGTTTCAAAGCCCGGCCACCCCGACGTTGTGGACATGGATTCGCAGGCGGTTATGGATAAATATGGCGTGACGCCACCGCAACTTATCGACGTAAAGGCATTGATGGGCGATTCTTCGGATAACATTCCGGGCGTACTCGGTGTCGGTGAAAAAACGGCGCTCGACCTGATTGCGACATACGGCTCACTTGATAATGTGTATGAAAATATAGACAAGGTCACTAAAAAGGCCCTGAACGCCAAATTAACGGCAGGAAAAGACAGTGCATACATGAGCTATGAACTTGGTAAAATCTGTAAAAATGCCCCCGTAGAAGTCTGCTGCGGCGACATTAGTGTCAAAGAGTATAATTACTCCGAACTCTATGCGCTTCTTGATGAGCTGGAGCTTAAATCACTCAGACAAAAAATGGGATACAACAAGCAAGAAGAAGAGCCGCTGACATTATTTGGCTTTTCTGAAGAAACAGATACAAAAGAAGAGATTCAAAGACAGACAGCTGAGGAGTTTTTACAATATCTGACAGCCAATGACGTTAAGAAGATATCAATATACACGTACACCTCCGACTCAAAAGGCAAAATATCTTTCATCGATATGGAGGCGCAAGGAGCCCTGTGCAGGTATGATATAGAAGGCGGCAACGAAACAGCGCAAAACACAGAAGCTGTCATAAAAATATTGGAAAATCCATATATTTCCAAGGTGACGTACGATGCGAAGCCGCTTTACCTGTGGATGATGAGTCAAGGTAAAAAACTTGTCGGCGTGGAATTTGACATACTCATAGCCGCATATCTTGCCGATCCGACAAGAAAAATAAGCAGCCTCGATGACGCTGCAAGATTTTTCACCCATAAGACAATCGTGCCGAATGTCAGCGCAATCAACGACATTTACGAAGCAGCTAAAGCGAAGCTTACAAATGACAATCTCGACAAACTCTTCTACGAGGTCGAGATGCCATTGATTGAAGTGCTGGCGGCATTTGAACACGAGGGTTTCCGCGTTGACGGAGAAGAACTTACAAGGCAAGGCATAGCACTTGACACGACTGTCGCTGACTGTGAAAAGAAAATATACGCACTTGCAGGCCACGAATTCAACATAAACTCGCCGAAACAGCTGTCACAGGTGCTGTTTGAGGAGATGGGCATCAAGCCGAAGAAGAAAACGAAGAGCGGTTATTCGACAGGCATGGAAGCGATTGAAGATATGATTGACGAACACGAGATAATACCGCTGATTATTGAATACAGACAAAACACAAAGCTCAAGTCTACGTACATTACAGGACTCAAGGCGCAGATAAATGCCACGACGGGCCGCGTACATTCGAGCTTTAACCAGACGGTAACAGCGACAGGCAGAATAAGCAGCACTGAGCCTAATCTCCAGAATATACCTGTCAGAAGCGAACTTGGCAGGCTGATAAGAAGGGCCTTTTTACCGGCAGACGACAACCATATTCTGATAGATGCCGACTACTCACAGATCGAGCTTCGCGTGCTGGCTCACATGTCAGGCGACAAGGCGATGATAGAAGCATTCACAGATGGCAAAGACATACACGCAGCCACAGCCGCGAAAGTAAATGGGGTAGACGTTTCACAGGTAACACCACTTATGCGCTCACACGCAAAAGCGGTAAATTTTGGAATCGTTTACGGAATGAGTGACTTTGGCCTGTCAAAAGACATCGGTATCACGGTCTATGAGGCAAAACGTTATATCGAAGCGTATTTCCGCGAGTACAGCGCGGCAAAAGAGTTTATCGATACGCTGATATCATCTGCCCACGAGTGCGGCTATGCATCGACATTGATGGGTCGCAGACGATATATTCCGGAATTTACTTCCGCAAAATACACGATAAGAAGCTTCGGCGACCGCGTGGCGCGCAACATGCCGATACAGGGCACTGCGGCAGATATCATAAAAATCGCTATGGTGCGCGTGTACAATGCACTCAGGGAGGGCGGCTACAAATCACGCCTGATACTTCAGGTGCACGACTCGCTGCTCATTGACACATCGGAAGACGAGAAAGAAGAAGTTATAAAGATTCTTCGTGAAAATATGGAAAATGCCTTTGAAATGAGCGTTCCGCTCAAGGTGAACATCTGCGAAGGCAAAAACTGGTATGACTGTAAATAAGGGGAGATCATTATGAAAATATTAGGTGTTACCGGCGGCACCGGCACAGGAAAATCAAGCGTATGCATGATACTCAAAGAAGAGGGCGGCAAGATTATCGATGCCGACAAAATAACACGCAAGCTTCAGAAAAAGGGCGGCGCGGCATATGATGAGATTGTAGAATTTTTCACGCAGGATATTTTACTCGAAGACGGAGAACTCGACCGCAAAAAACTCGGCGCAATTGTTTTTTCTGATGGTGAAAAGCTTCGCAAACTTAATCAGATTGTACATAAGCACGTTACACGCGAAATAAAACGCAGAGTAGAAAAATACAGCATGGAGGACAGCGGAAAATACCGTTTTCTCGTGCTTGACGTGCCGATTCCGATAGAAGAGGGCTTCTTTGACACGGTAGATTACGTGTGGGCTGTTGTCGCAAATGACGATCTGCGCATAAGCAGACTTATGGAGAGAATGGAGATTACAGAAGAAGAGGCGGCAAGGCGTATTGCATCACAGATGAGCAACAGAGAATACGAAGAACTTGCTGATTGCACAATCGTAAACGAGGAAGATATTTTCAGGCTGAGAAGTCTCGTACAATACGAATTAAAGCGATTTCTGGCCCAATAAAATATTGACACTCAGGGCGTAAAATAGTACTATAAACAGTGTATAATTTTTTATAAGGAGACGTGTATTTTATGAAGAGTATGATGATATCACTTAAATCCATAGAGGATGTTAAAGTATTTATAAATGAAGTTAATAAGTTATCTTGCGATGCAGATCTGACATCAGGCAGATATGTTATTGATGCAAAGTCAATTATGGGTATTTTCTCTCTTGACCTTGCAAACGCAATCAAGCTTGACGTTCATTGTAAAGACGAAGACGCAGACAGCGTTGATGCATTCTTTGCAGCTATTGCAAAGTTTGAAGCATAATAAGACAGGGAAGAGAAGTGGTTTTTAATGGATTTTACAAACACCATGTTTTTTGATGTGACAAACGAGTTACAACCTCAGGTAAGTGAGGTGCTTCACGATATTTATTTTGCACTCAAAGAAAAAGGTTACAACCCAATAAGCCAGTTGGTAGGCTACGTTATGTCCGGTGACCCTACGTATATAACGAATTATAAGAATGCCAGATCAATGATTACACGTATTGAACGTGATGAGATCATCGAGGCTCTTTTCGAATTCTATATTACAGAGAATTATGAAAAAAGTTCCGATGAACAAGACGCACAATGAGAATACTTGGTCTTGATTATGGTGAGTCCCGCGTTGGCGTAGCTGTCAGCGACGAGTCTCAGAAGATTGCCTTTGATTCCGGCATAATTGATGCTACAAAGGGCAGGAAATACGTTGCCTCGCAGGTGCTCGCTCTTGCAGACAAGTATGGGACCGATACTGTTGTTATAGGTTATCCTGTCAATATGGACGGCAGTCACGGCTTCAGGGTAAAGGCTACAGAAAAGTTTGCAAAATTCCTTAAAGAGCAACGACCGGAGCTTAAGATTGAGTTTTTTGACGAGAGGCTCACTACAAAGAGCGCAGATGCGGCTTTGCTTGAGATGGGTGTCTCACAAAGATATAAGGGAATGAATGATATTATAGCGGCTATGCTTATTTTACAGGCATACCTGGATCATAAAGATTTTGGAGGATAATATGAGTAAAGAAGAATACATGGATGATTCAATCCAGACATTTACTTTGACAGATGAAGACGGCAATGATTATTTGTTTGATTTGCTCGGATTTGTAGATTATGAGGATAAGCTCTATTCGGTTTTAGAGCCTCATGATGAAGATGACGATGAAGGCGTTGTTATTATGGAGACTACTTTTTCAAAGAACAATGAGCCTGTTTTCACATATGTTGAAGATTATGACCTTGCTGAAGAGATTCTGAACGAATATTATGACAATCTTGACCGTGCATTTGATGAAGAAAATGATGAAATGTACGATGAAGATGACGACGAAGACGACGAATAATTACGTTTGAGGAGATAATGACAATGCATATAAATACTAAATGCGTACAGGCAGGCTACACGCCAAAAAATGGTGAGCCACGTGTTCTTCCGATTGTACAAAGTACAACATACAAATATGATACGGCAAAAGGTATGGGCGATTTGTTCGACCTTGAAGCTTCCGGATTTTTCTATACAAGACTTGCAAATCCGACTGTAGATGCAGTTGAGCAGAAGCTTGCAGCATTAGAAGGTGGCGTTGCGGCTGTTCTTACATCGTCAGGCCAGTCAGCTACGATGTTTTCAGTACTCAATATCTGCAAAGCAGGCGACCACATCGTATCATCAAGTGCTATTTACGGCGGTTCATTCAATCTTTTCAACAAGACAATAAGAGATCTCGGTATTGATTTTACGTTCGTTTCACCGGATGCTACAGAAGAAGAGCTCGCAGCATGCTTTAAGGAAAATACAAAATGTGTATTTGCAGAGACTGTTTCAAATCCGTCACTCGACGTTGTTGATATTGAAATGTTTGCAAAAGTGGCACACGCACACGGCGTGCCGCTCATTATAGACAATACGTTTGCGACACCAATCAATTGCAGACCTTTTGAGTTTGGTGCCGACATCGTTGTTCACTCTACGTCAAAATATCTCGACGGACATGCATGCGCACTCGGCGGTGTAGTCGTTGACAGCGGTAATTTTGACTGGAACAACGGTAAATTTGATATGCTTACTACACCTGATGAGACGTATCACGGTGTTGTATATACAGAAAAATTCGGCAAGGCAGCTTACATCACAAAGGTGCGTACACATCTTATGAGAGATATGGGTTGCATGATGTCACCGCAGAATGCTTTTTACCTTAATCTGGGACTTGAGACGCTGTTTTTGCGTGTAGAGCGTCACGTGGCAAATGCTACAAAAGTGGCAGAGTTCCTGGAGAGCCAGATTGAGACAGGCAAGATTACATGGGTAAAATATCCGGGACTTAAATCATATCATAAATACGAGCTGACAAAGAAGCTCATGCCAAACGGTAGCTGCGGCGTCGTTTCATTCGGCGTAAAGGGCGGCCGTGAGGGAGCTATAAAGTTCATGGAAGGACTTAAGATTGCGGCTATCGTTACTCACGTTGCAGATGCAAGGACATGTGTACTTCATCCTGCCAGCACGACACACAGACAGCTTACAGACAGCGAACTTGAGGCATGCGGAGTATCTCCCGACCTTATCAGATTCTCTGTTGGTATAGAATACGCAGACGATATCATCGAAGATATCAGACAAGCACTTGATAAAGTAGAAGGCTGATAATATGACTGATTTTTTGAAAGAAATTGAAAAAGCTGAGAGCACTGCAGACAGCATCGTTGAAAAGGCAAAACAGGATGCTTTTGATATTGTGAAAAAGGCCGAGGCCGAAGCTGCTGATATTATTCAGGAGACAGGCGCAAAGGCAAACACAAACAAAAAAGCAATGATAAGAAATGCCGAGACAGACGCTGTTTCAAAACGCGACGCGCAATCACTTGAGCTCGACAAAGAGTTGGAGCAGATGCGCAATAAAGCTATGAACAACATGGATAAGGCTGTAGAGGTTATAGTTAAAAAGGTAGGTAGTATCTGATGGCTGTTGTTCCGATGAGGAGAATATCGTTTATAGGACTTAAGAAAGATGAGCGGGAGATTATCAACACGCTTATTAAATTTGGTGCGGTCGAGATCAGTGATTCAAACAAGCCGGCGGCATCAGATGAGGAAATAAACGAAGTTGCTACAGAGACAAAGACTCTTTCACCGGAGATTGTGGCCCTCAGACAGGAGCAGTCACGTATCAAGGCTGCCATGACACTGCTTGAAGGTTATGACACAAGAAAGAAGCCTCTTTTCTACGTGCCAAGAGACATCGACAGGAGCACGTACGAAGAGATTACGTCACGAAAAACAAAGTATCTTGACAAGATTACAGAACTTGACGAGACAATTGCTCAGATAGCTGCCCTCAAAGCAACAAACGCGGGGCTGAGAGCGACAATTTCTTCACTGATATCGTGGACTGATTATTCAGGCCGCCTGAGTGAGACAAAGACAAAGACGACAAAGACAGTATTTTGCAGCAGCTCAACACCGTCAGTCGTTGATAATATAATTGACAATTTTACAGGTGAAAATATACCGGCTTTTGTAAGTGTTGTAAAAGCTTCAAAGAGTGACGTATTTTTCACCATTACATATCATACAAGCTGCGAGTCAAAAGTTGACTCGGCTATATCTGAAAACGAATGTACAAGACATGAGTTTGACGCAAAAGAGACACCGTCAGACAGCATAGAGCTCCTTCAGAAGCAGCACGAAGAAAATGAAAAGACGATAGCTGCAATGGAGGCTTCTTTTGCAGATTATGGTAATCTGCTGCCTGATCTTGAAGTACTCTATGACGCTGCGACAATAGATATAGCAAAGATTGCGGCACATGAGAAAATGCATACGACGAGATGCACGTTTACTTTTGAAGGCTGGCTCCCGGCAAAGCGCGAGGCAGAAGCTGCGACGCTGCTCAGCCAGGATTACATATGCCATATCGCATTCCGCGACCCTGAAGAAGACGAGCTCGTGCCGACGTTCCAGGAAAATAACGCTCTTGGTTCTACTGTAGAGAGCATGGGCAACATGTACAGCGTACTGTCATACAAATCACTTGACCCGAGCACAATCGGAGGATTCTTCTTCGTTCTGTTCTTCGGTCTTATGCTCTCAGATGCAGGCTACGGCGTACTTGTTACACTTGTATGCGCACTGCTTCTTAAATTTGTGAAAATGAAAGACAGCATGAAGAGATTTATGAGACTCTTCTTGTTTTCCGGTATATCAACAATCTTCTGGGGCGCATTGTTCGGAAGCTGGTTTGGTAATCTGGCCTATACGCTGACATTAGGCGAGTTTACAATCAAGCCACTTTGGTTTGACCCAATAACGAGCACAGACCATTTTATGGCATTTTCAATGTTGCTCGGTGTAGTACATATGTACGTTGCGCTCGGACTAAACGCGGCAAATATGATAAGACGCGGCAAATGGGTAGATGCGCTGTGTGACGTAGGATTCTGGTATATTTTCTACACAGGAGAGGTATTCTTCCTGATTCCGTACGTTCCGTATTATTGCGATCTTCCAATCGCACAGACGTTGCCAAAAATCGGTATGATAATGCTGATTGTAGGCTTCTTACTGATTCTGTTTACAAAAGGACGCAAATCCAAAAATATATTCGTAAGACTCTTTGGCGGTGTTACGTGCGTATACTCGCTTGTAAGTATGCTCAGTGATATCCTTTCATACACGAGACTTATGGCCATGGGACTTGCGACCGGCGTAATTATAAACGTATTCAACGAGATTGCAGCAATGGCAGGAGGCCTTGCAGGTGGTATTTCATGGAGAATTATAATTTTCATCATCGTATTTATCATCGCAAACCTTTTCAACATGCTGATAAACATGCTCGGTGCATACGTAAACTCATGCAGACTTATGTATATTGAATTCTTCGGCAAATTCTATGAAGGCGACGGAAAAGAGTTTGAGCCTTTGATTCAGGATACTGAGTATATAAATATCGTACAAGACACAAATACTTAATTTCAGGAGGTATTTTTTATGAATTTTAGTTTGCTAAACAGTATGATAGCAACAGGTGAGGTTGTAGCTGACAAGCCCGGTTTCTTTGAAAACGGTTTTGTATGGGCTTTTATGGGTATGGTATTTGCGATTCTTCTTGCAGGTATCGGTTCCGCAAAAGGCGTTATGACAGTTGCATCATCAGGTATCGGTCTCTTGTCTGAGAATCCAAAGCAGTTCACAGCATGCCTGCTCCTTACGCTGCTCCCAAGTACGCAGGGTATCTACGGCTTCGTTATTGCGTTTATGATTCTTAACAAAGCAAATGAGATTGGCATTGACGTTATCACATTATCTCAGGGCCTCGGCCTCTTCGGAGCTGCACTTCCTGTAGGTGTTGTAGGTCTCGTATCAGGTATGTGTCAGGGTAAGGTTGCTGCTTCAAGTATCGCACTTGCTGCAAAACAGCCTAAGCACTGGTCAAAGGGTATGATCATTACTCTTACAGTTGAAATGTTCGCTCTGTTCGGATTCCTGATTTCTATTTTCATGATTGGATGATAAGATGGCTGACAATTTATCGAGAATAACAGATAAGATTATATCTGATGCAAATGAAACAGCAGCAGGGATAATAGCTGAAGCGAATTTGCAGGCCGGCGAGATACTTGAAAAAGCAAAGATTGAGGCAACTGCGCTCAATGAAGAGATCACTCTTCAGGCACAGGCTGATTCACAGTCTTTGCGTACTCGTCTTGAATCTGACTTCAATATGAAAAAAAGAAGCCAGGTCCTCATAGCAAAGCAGGAGCTCATCGCTCAGGCTTATGAAAAAGCTATGGAATATCTGCTTGCAATGAACGATGTGAAATATCTTCGTATGCTGACTGATTTTGTTGTGAAAAGTGTAAATTCAATGGGCAAAGACAAGTCCATTGAACTTGTACTTTGCAAAAAAGATGCAGACAAAGCAGCTAAGATCAAAGAAGCTTGTCAGAATGCTCTGCCCGGCAGCAATATCGCAATATCTGCAGATACTGTTGACAAAAAAGGCGGAATAATCATTAAAAGTGACGATATAACGCTTAATTGCACGTTCGAAGCCATTATAGACAACGCGAAAAACAGCTGCGATATTGAAGTATCAAGAATTTTGTTTTCAAGTGAGGTTTGATTATGCCCGGAAGTGAACAATACGCATATGCAGTAGGCCGCATAAGAGCGATGGAGAATGGAATGTTCGGAAGGACGCTGGTCGAGAGACTGATTGATGCCGAGACTCCCGCTATGTGTCTGCCGATTCTCGTAGATGCCGGTTATCCACCCTTTGAAGGGTCAGGCGTGCCGGCTGTCCGTGCATATGTAAAGAGCCTCGAACAATATGAGGCAAACGTTATCGCTGACCTTAAAACGTTTGTTCCGGAACCTGAACTTTTCGATATTTTTTCACTGAAAAACGATTATTTCAATGCAAAAATCATCATTAAATCAATCCGTGATCCGGAAAGCACTTATGAACTCAGTGAAAACGGCACGATGAGTGCAAAAGACATAAAGCATGCCTTTATGGAAGGCAAATATGAGCTTTTGCCCGGCAGCCTTAAGCAGGTAGCCTCAGAGGCAATCGACGAGCTTGCAAAAACAGGCAAGTCACAATATGCGGAACTGATTCTTGACAAAGCATATTTTGAAGATTGCTACGCTCTGACTAAAAAAGCAGCCCGCAGACAGACACGCAAGTTCCTTAACTCATTTATTGAGATGCAGGCAGATTTGTCAAATATTTCCACGATGCTCCGCATAAAACAAAGAGCAGGAAAAGATGCAGATGCCGCTCTTATGAACAGGGCGTACGTAAAGGGTGCACTAAAGGCGGAATTCTTTGAAAATGCATTGGCAGAAGATATGCAAAAAGTAAGAGATCTTTTCATAAAGACGCCATATTACAAGATTATTTCCGATGGTCTTGAAAGATATGAAGTAACAGGCAGCCTGTCTCATTTTGAAAAGCTCTGCGACGACTATATTATGGAATATCTTACAGAAGTTGGTAAAAATCCTCTTGGAATAGAAGCTCTGTTTGCATATACAGTCGGAAGAATGAGAGAGATTGCAAATATAAGATTGGTATTGATTGGTAAATTGAACAATTTGCAGACAATTGCCATAAGAGAAAGATTAAGAGAATTGCGGGTAAAGAAATGAAAATCGGTGTGCTTGGTGATAATGAAAACGTAATGGGGTACAAAGCTTTAGGCTTTGACGTTGTTACGTGCGATACAAAAGAAGCGGCAATCAGCGGGCTTAAGAAGCTCGCACAGGACTGCGCCGTTGTTTTTGTAATAGAAGATACCGCACAATACATTCAGGAGGAGATTCTTGAATATCAGGAAGAAAAGATTCCTGCGGTAATATTGATTCCCGGCAGCGGCGGCTCACTGGGAATAGGAATGAAGGCCTTGAATCTTCAGGTTGAAAAGGCAGTAGGAAGTAATATTTTGGAGGATAAAGACAATGGTTGAAGGTACAATTGTTAAAATATCAGGACCGCTCGTTGTAGCAAGCGGAATGTCAAATGCCAACATGTATGACATGGTAAAAATTGGCGAGATGGGCCTTACAGGCGAAATACTTGAGATTCACGGTGACCGTGCATCTATACAGGTATACGAAGAGACAGCCGGCCTGTCACTCGGACAGAAGGTTGTTTCAACAGGTATCCCTCTTAGCGTAGAGCTTGCCCCCGGCCTTATCAAAAGTATCTTTGATGGTATTCAGAGACCGCTTGAAAAGATGTATGCAATGCAAGGCCATAATATTGCAAGAGGCATCACAATACCTGCAATTGACAGAGAAGCAAAATGGCTCTTTAAGCCGGCTGTCAGTGTAGGCGACAAGGTAGTGCCCGGTGATATCATCGGAACGTGCGACGAATCAGAGATTGTAGAGCACAAGATTATGGTTCCGAAAGGCGTCAGCGGTACAATCAAAGAGATTTTTGAAGGACCTTATACAGTTGTTGAAAAGATTGGTTCTGTCCAGAAAGAGGATGGCACAATCGTAGACCTCAAAATGCTTCAGACATGGCCTGTCCGTGTCGGCAGACCTTATGCAAAGAAATTATCTCCTGACATGCCACTTGCGACAGGTCAGAGAGTTATTGATACATTATTCCCGGTAGCAAAAGGCGGCGTAGCTGCAGTACCGGGCCCGTTCGGAAGCGGCAAAACAGTCGTTCAGCACCAGCTTGCAAAATGGGCTGATGCACAGATTGTTGTATATATCGGCTGCGGCGAGCGCGGAAACGAAATGACAGACGTTCTTAACGAGTTCCCTGAGCTCAAAGACCCAAAAACAGGTAAGTCCCTTATGGAAAGAACTGTTCTGATTGCAAATACGTCAGACATGCCTGTAGCGGCAAGAGAAGCTTCAATTTACACAGGTATTACGATTGCGGAATATTACAGAGATATGGGCTATGACGTAGCTATCATGGCAGACTCCACTTCAAGATGGGCAGAGGCGCTTCGTGAACTTTCAGGCCGTCTCGAAGAGATGCCCGGCGAGGAAGGTTACCCTGCATATCTCGGCTCAAGACTTGCTCAGTTCTATGAAAGAGCCGGCCGCGTAATCAGCCTTGGTGCAAAGGGCAGAGAAGGTACACTCACAGCTATCGGCGCTGTATCACCTCCCGGTGGCGACATTTCAGAACCTGTTTCACAGGCAACACTTCGTATCGTAAAGGTATTCTGGGGTCTTGATTCATCACTTGCATACGCAAGACACTTCCCGGCGATCAACTGGCTCAACAGTTACTCACTTTATACAGACAACCTTTCTGAATGGTACGAAGAGAACGTTTCCAAGAGATGGAATACAAAACGCTCACTTTTCATGCAGATTCTTCAAAAAGAAGCAGAACTTCAGGAGATTGTAAAGCTCGTCGGCGTTGACTCACTGTCATCAGCAGACAGACTTGTACTCGAAGTTGCAAGAACAATCAGAGAAGACTACCTGCACCAGAATGCTTTCCACGACGTAGATACATATACGACGTTCAGAAAACAGAATGCTATGATGGATCTGATTATCGCATACCACACGATGGGTTCAGATGCATTAAAGCGCGGCGTAAACTTCAATAAGATTGATAAATTACAGGCCCGCGAGAGAATCGGCCGTATCAAATACGTTCCTGAAAACGAGATTGATAAAGAGGCACAGGACATCTCAGATATGATGAATAAAGAAATAACAGAGCTTATTTCACAAATCGGAGGCTAATTATGTTAAAAGAATACAAGACAATTTATGAAATAGCAGGACCTCTTATGATGTTAAAACAAGTTACCGACGTAAGTCTCGGCGAACTTGGTGAGATTCAGCTTGCAAATGGTGAAAAAAGACTCTGTAAAGTTATGGAGATTGATGGTACAAACTGTATCGTTCAGCTTTTTGAAAACTCAGCAGGTATCAACCTGGCAGAAAGTTCAGTAAAGTTCTTAGGTCACGGTGTTGAACTTTCCGTATCTCCTGATATTCTGGGACGAGTATTTGACGGTATGGGCAGACCAATAGACGGCGGTCCGGAGATTATTCCTGAAAAAAGACTTGACGTAAACGGACTTCCTATGAATCCGGCTGCACGTGACTATCCGTCAGAATTTATCCAGACAGGTGTCAGCGCAATTGACGGTCTGAACACACTCGTAAGAGGCCAGAAGCTTCCTATCTTTTCAGCATCAGGTCTTCCACATGCAAATTTAGCAGTACAAATTGCCCGTCAGGCAAAAGTACTTAACAAAGACAGTAACTTCGCCGTTGTATTCGCTGCAATGGGTATCACATTTGAAGAAGCAAACTTCTTCATTGAAGATTTCAACAAGACAGGCGCGATTGAGAGAACAGTTCTTTTCATGAACCTCGCAAACGACCCGGCAGTAGAGCGTATATCAACGCCTAAGATGGCACTTACAGCAGCAGAGTATCTTGCATTTGACCTTAACATGCACGTACTCGTTATCATGACAGATATCACATACTACGCAGAAGCTTTGCGTGAAATATCAGCAGCCCGCAAAGAAGTACCCGGCAGACGCGGATATCCCGGATACCTTTACACAGACCTTGCTACTCTTTACGAAAGAGCAGGCCGTAAAAAGGGTATCGACGGCAGTATCACGCTGATTCCGATCCTTACAATGCCTGAAGATGACAAGACTCATCCGATTCCTGACCTTACAGGATATATCACAGAAGGACAGATAATCCTGAGCAGAGACCTCTACCGCAAGGGCGTTACACCGCCAATCGACGTACTGCCTTCGCTGTCACGTCTTAAAGATAAGGGTATCGGCAAGGGCAAGACAAGAGAAGACCACGCAGACACTATGAACCAGCTCTTTGCAGCATATTCAAGAGGTAAAGAGTGCCGCGAACTTGCAACAATCCTCGGTGAATCAGCTTTGTCGGAAACAGACAGACTCTACGCACAGTTCTCAGAAAACTTCGAAAACATGTACGTTTCACAGGGATTCAAGGCAAACAGAAGCGTAGAAGAGACACTCAATATCGGCTGGGAGCTTCTTAAGATACTTCCTAAGTCAGAACTTAAGCGTATCAGAAGCGAATATATTGAAAAGTATCTTGAAAAGGATGGTAATTAATGGCTCGCCTGAATGTAAACCCCACGCGTATGGAGTTGACAAAGCTCAAAAAGAGGCTTGCAACCGCGCGCAGAGGTCATAAATTACTAAAAGATAAACGCGATGAGCTCATGAAAAGGTTCATCGAACTTATAAAGCAGAACCAGGAGCTGCGCCGCAAGATGGAACAGATGGCAGTAGACTGCTCAAAAGGCTTTGTAATGGCAGGCGCGCTCACGTCGCCCGAAGACTTAAGAGAAGCCCTGGCTTATCCGTCATGCAGCGTAGACGTTCAGGTATCAGACAAAAACATAATGGGCGTTACAGTCCCTGAGTTTTCATACTCAATCAAAGAAGGCAGCAACGACCCTTATTGTTATGGTTTTGTCAATACCTGCGCAGACCTCGATGCGGCAATTCTGAAAATGAACGGCATCCTGCCTGTTCTTCTTGAACTTGCCGGCACTGAAAAAGCTGCGCAGCTTCTTGCGTGCGAGATTGAGCACACAAGACGAAGAGTAAACGCCCTGGAATATATTATGATTCCTCAGCTTGAAGAGACAATCAAATATATAACAATGAAAATGGAAGAAAATGAAAGAGGCAATATCACACGACTTATGAAAGTAAAAGATATGGTACTCGAAAAGAAATAATTAAAATACCTTTTGAAAGGAAAATAAAATGAGCGTAAGACGTATTTATGTGGAGAAAATGGAAGGTCTTGACGTCGCTGCAAGCGGACTTCTGGCCGATATCAAAGGAAATCTTGGCATTAAAGGCCTTGAAAAGCTTCGTATTCTTATAAGATACGACGTTGAAAATATCAGCGATGAGATTTTCAACAAAGCAAAGACTCTTATCTTTTCAGAGCCAAACGTTGACTATACATATGAAAATACATTTGAAATGCCTGAAGGTGCATATGCATTTGCAGTAGAATACCTGCCCGGTCAGTTTGACCAGCGTGCAGATTCTGCCAGCCAGTGTGTGCAGATACTTACGCAGGGTCTGAGACCAAACATCAAGGCTGCGACAGTATACGTACTCACAGGTAACATCAGCCAGGAAGATATAGCAAAGATTAAAGGCTACTGCATCAACCCCGTAGAGTCAAGAGAAGCATCAAACGAGATTCCCGAGACACTCGACATGCAGCTTGATATCCCAACTACTGTAGCTACAGTTGAAGGTTTCATCGAAAGCGATGACGAAGAAATTGGCAATATCAGGAAAAAATACAACATAAATATGTCAGTTCAGGACCTTAGCTTCTGCCGTGACTATTTCAAAAATGAAGAAAAACGCAATCCTACAATTACAGAAATAAAGGTTATTGACACATATTGGTCAGACCACTGCCGTCACACAACTTTCCTTACGAGACTCAATGATATTTCAGTTGAAAACAAACTCGTAAAAGAAGCTTTTGAAGAGTATCTCAAAGTAAGATCAGAACTCTACGTTGGCAGAAATAAAGACGTTTCACTTATGGATATTGCTACGATCGGCGGCAAATATCTTAAGAAGACAGGCAAAGCAACAAATCTTGATGAATCAGAAGAGATCAACGCCTGCAGCATCAAAGTAAAGGCTGATATCAACGGCGAGGAACAGGATTATCTCATTATGTTCAAAAATGAGACACACAACCATCCGACAGAGATTGAGCCTTTTGGTGGCGCGGCTACGTGCCTCGGCGGTGCAATCCGTGACCCGCTCTCAGGCAGATCATACGTTTACCAGGCAATGCGCGTAACAGGCAGCGCAGACCCGACAGTACCCGTAAGCGCTACTATCAAGGGTAAACTTCCACAGAGAAAAATCACAACAGGCGCAGCTGCCGGCTACAGCTCATACGGTAACCAGATTGGTCTTGCAACAGGCCACGTACGCGAGATTTACCATCCCGGTTATATGGCAAAGAGAATGGAAATCGGCGCAGTTATCGCAGCAGCTCCTGCTGAAAATGTAATAAGAGAAAGACCTGACGTAGGCGACGTTATTATCCTTCTGGGCGGCAGAACAGGCCGTGACGGTATCGGCGGCGCTACAGGTTCATCAAAAGAACATACAACAGAGTCAGTAACAACTTGCGGCTCAGAAGTACAGAAGGGTAATGCTCCGACAGAAAGAAAGCTCCAGAGACTTTTCAGAAATCCTGCCGCATCACGTCTTATTAAAAGATGTAATGACTTCGGTGCAGGCGGTGTCTGCGTAGCTATCGGCGAGCTTGCTCCTGCGCTTGATATCAACCTCGACCTCGTTCTTAAAAAGTACGAAGGTCTTGATGGCACAGAACTTGCTATTTCAGAATCTCAGGAGAGAATGGCTGTTGTAGTAGCAAGCAAAGATGCAGACAAATTCATGGAACTTGCCGGCGTTGAAAATCTCGAGTCAGTTAAAGTTGCTCAGGTAACAGATTCAGGCAGACTCAAAATGATGTGGAACGGCAACACAATCGTAAACATTTCACGCGACTTCCTCGACACAAACGGCGTTACACAGGAAAGCGACATATTCGTTGCTGAAAATGACAGTGCAGCTTTAGTTGAAAAGGCTAAAAAAGGTGAGTACGCTGACTGGAATGACATGCTCAGCAATCTCGCATGCGCATCACAGAAGGGTCTTGAAGAAAGATTCGACGCTACAATCGGTGCAGGCACAGTACTCATGCCGTATGGCGGAAAATACCAGATGTCTCCTCAGGACGGCATGGCAGCAAAGATTCCGCTTGAAAAAGGCGATACAACAACAGGTACAATCATGACATTCGGCTACGATCCGTATATTTCAGAAGCAGATCCATATCTTGGTTCAATATATGCAGTAATCAGCTCACTTGCAAAACATACGGCAATCGGCGGTCTTTACTCAGATGTAAGACTTACTTTCCAGGAATACTTCGAAAAGCTCGGCACAAAGCCGCAAACATGGGGTAAGCCATTTGCAGCGCTCCTCGGCGGACTGCACGCACAGCTCAAAATCGGTATCCCTGCTATCGGCGGTAAAGACTCAATGTCAGGTACATTCGAAGATATTCACGTACCACCGACGCTCTGCTCATTTGCAGTATCAGCATGCGACGTAAGAAAAGTTATTTCAACAGAATTCAAGAACGCAGGCAGCAACGTTATCCTGTATTCAATGCCTGTAAAAGCAGACGGCATGCCTGACATGGACAACATGATGAAAGAATATGAAAATATTCATACCCTCATCGGCAAAGGCAAGATTGTAAGTGCCAAAGTCGTAGAACGCGGCGGTGTGGCACACAGCATCTGTATGATGGCATTCGGTAACAAAAACGGCTTTGCATTTGACGCTGCAGCATGGGAAAAACTCTCAGGCAGCATATTTGATGCATGCTACGGCGACATCGTTCTTGAACTTGCAAACGGACAGAGCATTGAGACGCTCGGCCTTGACAATGCAGTATATACACAGCTCGGTACAGTTACAGACAGCGGCGTAATCGAAGCCGGCGCGGACAAGATGTGCGTAGATGCACTCCTGAGTAGCTGGAGAGGCAAGCTCGATAAGGTATTCCCGGAACTTGGTAAAAAGCTCGACGTTCCGGACAGCGCAGCTGACATAAAGCTCGTAAAAGCATCAGTTATGAACAAGTCTTCTGTGAAAATTGCTAAACCACGCGTATTTATTCCTGTATTCCCGGGCACAAACTGCGAATATGATACAGCAAAGGCATTTGAAAACGCAGGCGCGCAGGTAAGCACACTCGTATTCAGAAATATTACAGCAAGTGATATTGAAGAGACCGTAAGCCAGATGACAAAGCTTATAAACGAATCTCAGATCGTAATGATCCCCGGCGGCTTCAGCGCAGGCGACGAGCCTGAAGGTTCAGGTAAATTCATCGCAACTGTATTCCGTAACCCGGCTATCTCAGAAGCTGTATCAGAACTTCTTAAAAACAGAGACGGCCTCATGCTCGGTATCTGTAACGGCTTCCAGGCTCTTATTAAACTCGGCCTTGTACCTTACGGCGAGATTAAGGCATTAGACAAGAACGATCCTACACTTACGTTCAATACAATCGGCAGACATATTTCACGCTACGCATTTACACGCGTTACATCAAACAAATCACCATGGCTCTGGGGCACAGAAGCAGGCGACATGCATGCAATCCCGATCTCACACGGTGAAGGTAGATTTATCGCAAACGACGATGTACTTGCAAAGCTCATTGAAAACGGCCAAATTGCAACTCAGTACGTTGATGCAAACGGCAACGTAAGCATGGATCCGCTGTGGAATCCTAACGGCAGCTGCCTTGCTATCGAAGGTATCACAAGCGTTGACGGCAGAGTACTCGGTAAGATGGGTCACTCAGAAAGAAAAGGCGATTCAATCGGCAAGAACATTCCTTATTGCAAGGATCAGAAGCTGTTTGAATCAGGTGTAGCATACTTTAAATAATATTGAAACAGGAGGGATATTGTGAAAATTGGTTTTGTTGGTTTCGGTAATATGGGTGGTGCCATTATAAAGGCAGCAAGCAGCAAGAGTAATCACGATCTCTACGTATACGATAAAGATCAGGCAAAGTCAGGCGCCCTGGCAACAGAGTGCGGCATCACAAGCTGCACTTCTATTGCTGATATCGTCTGCGGATGCGAAGTTGTTTTCATTTGCGTAAAGCCAAATGTAATCAGCTTCGTGCTTGATGACATAAAAAAAGTCCCCGGATATGCAGATAAGACGTATGTGTCAATAGCGGCCGGTGTTAAGGTTAAAGTCTTTACGGATGCTCTTGGCGATATTCACCTTGTGCGCACTATGCCAAACCTGCCTGCGATGGTAGGAGAGGGCTTTACAGTGGCATATTTTCACAATATGGCCGAAAAAATACAGCTTAAAGAAGACTTGATGGCTTTGTTTGAAACGTTCGGTAAAGCTATTTGCGTTGACAGTGAAAAGTACGTTGATAAGTGCATTTCAGTAACGTCAAGTAGCCCTGCGTACATTTGCCTTGTTGTAGAGGCTATGGCAGACGGCGCTGTAAGAGCCGGCTTTTCACGCAAAGAAGCATACGAGATGGTATGCCAGACAATTTATGGCACTGCAAAGTATCTGATGGATACAGGCATGCACCCGGCGCAGCTCAAAGACGCTGTCTGCTCTCCTGCAGGCACAACAATTGAAGCCGTTGCAAGTCTCGAAGAATCAGGACTGCGCGCGGCCCTCATAGGCGCAATGGACAGATGTGAAAAGAAAGCAGAAGGTAAGATATGAACAAGGTCCTCTTGTACACTGACGGAGCTTGCTCCGGCAATCCCGGCCCCGGCGGTTATGCCGCTATCCTGGTTTGCGGCACACGTGAAAAGGAAATAAAGGGCGGGGAGGCAGAGACTACCAATAACAGGATGGAACTTCTGGCAGTTATTGAGGGTCTTAAATGTCTTAAAGAAAAATGCGAAGTAACAGTATATTCAGACAGCTCTTACGTAATAAATTCATTTACTAAGGGCTGGATTTATTCATGGAAAAAGGCCGGCTGGAAGAGAAAAGACGGCCCGCTCAAGAATGTTGAGCTTATTAAAGAGCTTTATAATCTCAGCCAGATGCATGACATTACATGGGAATGGGTAAAGGGTCACGCCGACAACGAATACAACAACAGATGCGATAAAATGGCTGTTGAAATGAGCGTTTTGTATAAAGACGGCGGCGCAACTGACACAGGCGCGGCTGACACAGGCGCAGTCCAGGTGAGGGATACTTTTTACGAAGGCGAGCTTGCGGAAAAAGAAATCTCACGCGTAAATCATTTCACAGGAAGAGTCTTTAAGGTTGACGTGCTGGATGTCGTGTTGCCTGATAATTCCACAAGTAAAAGAGAAATTGTATATCACAATGGCGGCGCGGCTGTCGTTGCGGTTGACGACGACAAGAACGTTTATATGGTAAAACAATTCCGTATCGCAACGGGACGGGAAATGCTGGAAATCCCGGCAGGCAAGCTCGAAGCGGGCGAGGACCCGATGGAATGTGCTACAAGAGAGCTGACAGAGGAGACCGGCATGAAGGCAGAAAATGTCAAATGGCTTTGTTCTTACTACGCAACGCCCGGATATTGCACAGAAAAGCTGCATATTTATCTTGCACGCGGACTTACTCAATATGCACCACATCGTGACGAAGGCGAATTCCTTCATATAGTGAAAATGCCTTTAGCCGAAGTTGTTCAGATGATAAAAGATGGAAAAATTCAGGACGGAAAGACAATAAATGGCATTCTTGCCGCAGTGTCTTTTTACCTGTAAATCAAAGGAGGAAAATAATGGAGTATATTCTTACGACAGACAGACTCACAAAACGCTACAAAAGATGTGTTGCGGCAAATGAAGTCAGTCTGCATATTCAGAAAGGCGATATTTACGGTATTATCGGTAAAAACGGCGCCGGTAAAACGACGATTCTTAAGTTGATAAGCGGTCTTATCCGCCCGACTTCAGGCAGTGTGAACAAGGTGTGCGAAGTTGGCGCGTTGATTGAAAGCCCCGGATTCTATCCGAATATGACGGCTGTGCAGAACGTAAAGTTAAAGCTTACTTATTGCGGGCTGGAAGATAATGGTCTTTCACGCGAGCTGATTACACTTGTAGGTCTTGATCCCGACAGTGGCAAAAAAGCCGGCGACTTTTCACTTGGTATGAAGCAGCGTCTCGGTATTGCGATGGCTCTTGTCGGCAACCCTGAACTCATGGTACTTGATGAGCCGATAAACGGTCTTGACCCTCAGGGCATCGCCGAGATTCGTGATATTATTCACAAGCTTAACAAAGAAAGAGGCATTACGTTTATAATTGCCAGCCATATTCTGGAAGAGCTTTCAAAAACGGCTACAAGATACGGCATTGTCAATGACGGCAGATTGATTCTCGAACTTTCCAATGAAGAACTGAACGACAGATTGTCAGAACATATTATTCTTATCGTAGATGACATGGCAAAAGCATATGCTGCCCTTACAGAAAAAGGATATACATCAGTAAAAAGAGACGAACAGGGTCGTTTGTATGTATTCGACCGCGGTGCTGTCAGCTCAGACATTGTTGAGATTCTCGTATATGCAGGCGTAAAGGTGTCGTCAGTATATAAGAATAAAGAGTCTCTGGAAGAGTATTATATAAGTGTTACTACAGGCAAAGGAGGTATCCGCTGATGAAAGGCATTATTAAAGGTGAACTTACCAGACTGGTAAGAAATAAAATTACGTGGATATTTCTTTGCATATCTGTAGCAGGCGTGTTCATCACAACAGGAACATACGCGCTTATGGGTCTTTTGATGAAAACCGCCGAGATTGAAGACGAGTTTATATTGCAGATGTTCGGAATCAGCGATTTCGAATCACTCTTTAACCTGACGTACAACTCAGATATTATTATTCTTATTGTTACGATAATGGCAGTATTGTTTGCCAGCCAGCCCTACAGAACCGGCTTCATCAAGACGATTACAGGTGTTGTTACACCGAGATACAAGATACTCATTCCTGAATGTATTTGTATCTTCGTTTATGGCGTGATTGTTTCATTTGTATCAGGTATTGCCCTGTTTGCGTTCGGCAGCCTTATGTTCGAAGGATTCTTTACATCTTTGACAGTTATGTCTGCTCTTAAATTACTGGCTTTTGTAGCAGCTCATTCTCTGCTCCTCGGAAGCTATGCGTGCCTTGTTGCGGGCGTTACGAATGTTTTGAAAAACACAGCGTTGTCTCTGATCTCAAGCCTGCTTTATGCGTGCGGTTTTGCAAATATCATTTTTGCACTGTTTACAGTAATTCTTAATAAAATAGGTATTGTCGGAGACAGTTTTTCACTTGTTGATTATACAATTGTCGGCAACGTATACTCGATGACTGTTGATTCTCTGGCTGACGATATTATCAGAGTTGTTATTGTATGTATCGTCGTTGTATGGTCATCTGCGATGTTCTCGTCGATGATAATGGACAGACAGGATATAAAATAATTGAATCATTTATGTGAAAAGCGTTGTGTCCACCAGGGACACAACGCTTTTTTTAGCAACATAATTTTTAGTTGTTCTTGTTGTTTTTAGCATACTGCTCAAAAACCTTCTGTGTGATTCTGCCGCCGATAGAACCATTTTCTCTTGAAGTCTTATCACCATTGTAACCCTGATTAAGCTGGAGGCCGAGCTCGTTTGCTACCTCGTACTTCATCTGGTTAAAAGCACTGTTTTTCTTTGCCATTCTTTTTCACCACACTTATAAATTAAATAGTTGCAAGATGTTTTAAAATCACCTTGCAACTATATTTTTATCTGTTTTCAATTAAGTATTCACGGTAAAAAATGGAAACAAATAAATGCCGTGTTCAATGAATCAGCGATTTGACTATGTTCCAGAACGGTTGTGTGAATAGCTCGAACAGTGCGCCGGCCGGTGTGCCGATAAGGATGTTGTATACAGCCGGTATGAAATTAATAATGATAAGGAAACCGAGGAATATGAACAGGTTATATTTTTCAATGTTATAAAGTGAACGTGCAAATCTGTAAGGCAGGAAATTCACAATAAGTCTGTAGCCGTCGAAACCGGGCAGTGGCAGCATAAAAAATACTGTCAGATAAATTGACACTCTGACCATCTGCATCAGAACAATGAGTATGCAGCTGTATGTAACAGCGCCGCTGCTGACATTTACCATATTACTGAGCAGGCTCATAGGGGACCAGATGTATGCAAGGAAACTTGGCTCGTATACGAGGTCGAAGAACGTGCCGATGTAGAACATTATGAAAAAGAGCAGTGAAGCAATCAGACCGAACAGCAGGCCGAAAACAGGACCTGACAATATCTGGATTGCGCTGCCAACCTTGACGTTCTTATAGTTGCGTGAACTTGTAGGGACTGTCTTACCAAAGCCGAAGCCGAGTAATATCAAACAGACAAAACCTATTAAATTTATATGGGCGAGAGGATTCAATGTCAGAAAACCATTGAGCGCCGGTGTGTCATCTCCGAGTCTGCGTGCCGTCCATGCCTGGCCATATCCGCGTGCTGTAAAAAAGAGCAGATATGCAGGTACGCTGAGCAACGTAACTACTATTTCAGAATAATCGAATGCACTTTGTAACATACTGCCTCCAATGTAAGATATTCTAATGAAGTATAGCACCAAAAAACAAAGTTCGCAACTTGACAGTCTACGACAGCATCTACATAGACGTCAATGATTATTTTTCCGCTTTCGTTCGCTTCGTGCGGAAAATAAGTAAACTCCATTTGCTGATTGGGATGGCTTCTGGATAGTTGATTAGTGCAATATGTTGGACATTTCTTTTGCTATAATTTGAGTGTAAAAAAGAGAAAGCATTTACCATTCTTAGCGGAACGCGATACCCTTGCGATAAGCGCCGTATCAAGCCGAAGGATTCCAGCAATCGCAGATATTTGCTTCTCCGCACCATCAGCGACTATCGCTACATATCCCACGAGCATTTGATGCTTGAGGAAAAGCATCTGTTTTCCGGAATGCTCTATTGTGCCGATTGCGGCAGTAAGCTTTGGTATCGCACTAATACCATCAACAACGATATCTATTTCTACAGCTGCTGCAATTATAAAACCGATACCAGGGGAACTTGCGAGACCCAGCACTATATCCGATTTATCGGCATCCTGGAGTGCCCCCACATCGAACCGGCATACACCTCCGATACCCGTAAGGGTGTAGCAGTGAAGTATTTGAGCCAATCTTCCTAAAACAAAAAAGAGCAGGCTTCAAACCTGTTCACTTACATCAACAAAGATATTCTGTAAAAGAAAAATCGAGTGTTCATAACTTAAGTCCGTTATGAACACTCGAAATGTGAAAAAGCGACCAAAAGGTGCGTAAAGCGGGGTAAAAACGACCCAAAGTACACCTATAACCTATAATTCAATGCCTATCATTTCTGCGTTGTCTACCGGAAAAGGATTTGATTTATTGGAGTACGCTATTCCATGCTCAATGCATTGAATAACATTGATAACTCCGCCATGCGTTACAAGAATAACATTGTGATCTGAGCATTGTACTGTATGTCTAAAACCACGCCACGCATCTGCAACACGGTTATAAAACTGATGAGGGCTTTCTCCATTCGGATAGGATTGTTCCCAGTCCAGTGTACTCCAATACAATCCGGGATAGTGTTCTTCTGCAATTTGATTGTCCATACCTGCAAGAACACCGTTGTTGGTTTCTCTGAATTCCGGCATTTTAGTAATATGAACAGATAGTGCAGAAGATAATATTTCGGCGGTTTGCATTGCTCTTGGCAAATCGCTGGAGTATATCATATTTACATCCATATTTGCCGACAGGATTTCTGCTGATAGTTTTTCAACCTGTTTCACACCTTCAGCTGTCAGAGGAGAATCACTCCAACCACCGCGAACAGAATCATCATCCTTACCATGGCGAATAAGGAAGCAAATCATTTGGTGTTCTCCTTTGCGGTCTTACAAGGGGCAATTAGAAGTCTGCGGATATTACCGCAAAGTTTCTCGGTATGTTGATATGTAGCTGTATCTATTCTATTGGTTTCATACATCAGCTTCAGCCAATAGCTTGTTTCGTTGGATTCTTTCAAAGCAATCTCCAGCTTTGCAACAAAATCTTTTTTGCTTTGTGCGTATTGCGCTTCGTGGATATTTGCACCAACGGATGTGCCTGCTCTTGCAAGCTGATCCGTCATATAAGTGCTTTTGGGTGCAGTTACCCCATCAACAAGATTAACGATCGCAACGGCAAATTCAAAAGATAAGTCAAGCAATTTGTTTTCGGACATAAATGCACCTTTTTTCTACTTGATTATATCATAAACTATTATATCATAAAGTGCCGCAATTTTCAATGATATATCGCTTCGCGATATGATATACGGCTTGCGCCGCATGATATACTTGCTTCGCAAGCATGAAGACTAACCCTAATTTTGATACAAATGCACCCCCTTTTGATGTTAGGGGGTGCAAAGTCATTTTAGGGGGTGCATTTTAAGCCGAAGGGGGGTGCAAATCGGGTTTAGGGGGGTGCATCGTCGAACCACGCAAAGAAATTCTGTATCGCAATTAACATTGTAATATATAATCATGTATGCGGCTACTCTGTTTCATAGTATTTACCGACTAAATTTTTGAGTTCTTCGTCATCGCAACTGAAGTGCGTGGAAGATATGCAATTGCCTTCGGCATCAAAGGTTTCACCGTATCCACCGCACGAATAAAAGGTATACTGACCATTAGTAAAGTTGATTCTTACGACCCAATCGCCATAATAAAAACTGGGATCGATTGCTGCAAGGGCAATTATAATAGAATCAGAAAATTTAAGCTTTGAAAAATCATCTAAAAAATCTTCTGTATCTTCTTCCGGTATAGTATAGACAGGTTCAAGGATTGTATCAAATCCGGAGTAATGTGCTGAATCTTGATTACGCAAATCATAAAACTGCACAGACACTATTTCTTCAGCGGCGATATCATAGTACTTTGTCAAGGGAATTATGATGCAACCACTCAGAGATACAATCAAAACAAAGGTCAAAAGTACAAACAAAAATTGTTTAAATGGCTTCATAATCTCGCCTCCTTTATAGATATTCTACCACAAAAAGAAAATAGCCACAACCATGTATCAAAGTTGCGGTTATTCTTTGGCAGAGGATGACGGGACTTGAACCCACACAGTATTGCTACCACTAGAACCTGAATTATGTGCGCGAAAATAATATAGAAAAACATGGAGAAAAGCAAGAAAAAACAGTTGCCTAATCTTAAATGATAGGGTAAAATAAACAATAGTGGTGTACATGCGAATATGTATGCAAAAAAGTAACATAAAACAAACAGAAGAAAGTGTGTGATTATTGTGAGTTACGAAAATACTATTGGTGAAAATTTAAGATTTGGTATTACAGAGATGCTTATCCTTCAATTATTATCCGAAGAAGACAAGTATGTTTACCAGATTGCGCAGGAACTTGAGACACGTACAAATGGTGCTTTTAGCTTTAAAGCAGTTGCCTTGTACTTACCTTTGTATCGTCTTGTTGAGCGTGGTCTTGTAGATGAACGTAAAGAAGTCGTTGTTGGTAAGAGATTCCGCAGATATTATCATCTCAAAGAAGAAGGCGCTATGTACTTTGAGCAGGTTAAAAAAGAATACCTTCTTATGGCAGCAGGCGTTGACGCTATCATGGAATGGGACAAATAATTTCCTAAAATGTATTATTGACTTATTGAGAAGACAACCGCATAATAAATGCGGTTGTTTTTTTACAGAAAGGAAGTCGGAAATGAGCGAAAATAGAGAATTTTTACCTGTTTCACGTGAAGATATGGATAAAAGAGGTTGGGAAGAGTGCGACTTTGTGCTGGTGACGGCGGACGCATACGTAGACCACCCGTCTTTTGCCGCGGCTATTATCAGCCGTGTACTGGAAAAAAATGGATATAAAGTCGGCATCATCGCTCAGCCTGACTATAACAACCCCGAATCTGTGACAATTCTTGGAAAACCTCGTTATGGCTTCCTTGTCAGCGGTGGCAACATGGACACGATGGTGAGCCACTACACTGTTGCCAAAAACAAGCGCACGTACGACTATTATTCACCGGGCGGCGTAATGGGCAGGCGCCCTGACCGCGCGACCATCGTTTACACAAAGATGATACGCCGCAAGTACGGCAACATTCCCGTCATCATCGGCGGCATCGAGGCTTCACTGCGACGCATGGCGCACTACGACTACTGGAGCGACCGCGTGATGAAGTCGATTCTCATCGACTCCAACGCCGATCTCATTTCATATGGCATGGGTGAAAAGTCTATCGTGGAGATTGCCGACAGTCTGCAAAGCGGCCTTGATATTAAAGACATTACATTTATAAACGGCACAGTTTATAAAACGAAAAACATAGATAATCTCGTTGATTACGTTATGCTCCCGTCGTACGAGGAAATATTAAACGACAAAAAGAAATTCGCGCAGAGTTTTTACACGCAGTATTGCAATACGAGCCCGCAGAATTCAAAGTGCTTAGTCGAGCCGTATGCGAATATGTATATCGTCCAGAACATTCCGCAAATGCCACTGACTACAAGAGAAATGGACAGCGTTTATTCGCTTAAATACGTTGGCGACTACCATCCGATGTACGAAGAAGAAGGCGGCATTCCGGCCATAAAAGAAGTGAAATTCAGCGTTATTTCTGCCCGCGGTTGTTTTGGTGGCTGCAGCTTCTGTGCGCTGACTTTTCACCAGGGAAGGACTATACAGTCACGCAGTCATGAGTCCGTCATTGCGGAAGCTACGCGCCTTACGTGGGACAAGGATTTCAAAGGCTATATCAACGACATCAGCGCGCCGACTGCCAATTTCAGGAAGCCCTCCTGTGAAAAGCAGCTTGAACATGGTGTGTGTAAAAACAGGCAGTGCCTTTTCCCGAAGCCCTGCCCGAATATGGTAGTGGACCATTCTGATTTTATCGGTCTTCTGCGCAAAATGCGTGAAATACCGCGTGTTAAGAAGGTTTTTGTCAGGTCGGGTATCAGATTTGACTATCTGCTTGAAGATCCAAAATGTGACAGTCTCATAAAAGAGCTTTGCGAGCATCACATCAGCGGGCAGCTCAAGGTCGCACCGGAGCATGTGAGCGACAATGTTCTTAAGCACATGGGCAAGCCCAGAGTCAAGGTGTACAATGAGTTTATCGAGAAATATAAGAAGGCAAATCAGCAGCTTGGCAAATCCCAGTTTGTGGTACCTTATCTCATGTCGTCGCATCCGGGCTCGACTTTGAAAGATGCAATCGCGCTGGCTGAATATCTGCGTGACATAAAATACTCACCCGAACAGGTGCAGGATTTTTACCCGACGCCTTCTACGATATCTACATGCATGTATTACACAGGGTATGACCCGAGAACGATGGAAAAAGTTTACGTTGCAAAGAGTCCTGAGGAAAAGGCGATGCAAAGGGCGTTGATTCAGTTCCGCAACCCTAAAAATTATTGGCTTGTGCATAATGCTTTGTGCAAGGCGGGCAGGGAGGACCTGATTGGAAATGGTCCTGAGTGCCTCATCAGGGAGAAGACAAATAATGTCAGATTCTCTTCTCGGCCTTCTGGTGCAAACGGTAAAGGACGTTCAAAGCTTCGATAGGTGTAAGCTCCTGAACATTGATTTCTTTCAGCTCTGATATGATCTCATCCTGCATTACGGTGTTTGCCGTGTATGCGAGCAGGTCCATATCGGAGCTTATTATTGTTTTAGATGATTTTCCGGATTTTTTACCGGATTGAATATTCTGATTGTCAATCTGCGAAAGAATTTCTTTTGCGCGCGCCGTTACGGATACCGGAATGCCGGCAAGTGATGCTACGCTGATACCGTAGCTGCCGTCAGCACCGCCGCGCTTGATTTTGTGCAGGAAAGTAATGTCTTCGCCTTTTTTTCTGACTGTTACGCAGTAATTTTTCACGCCGGGGAGTGTGTCTTCAAGCTCGGTGAGTTCGTGATAGTGTGTCGCAAACATGGCGCGGCACTTGAGTGTCATGACAATATATTCCAGCACAGCCCATGCAATCGACAGGCCGTCAAAGGTGCTGGTGCCCCTGCCAATCTCGTCTAAAATCATAAAGCTGTTTTCTGTTGCGTTTGAAAGAATATTGGCAACTTCTGACATTTCGACCATGAATGTACTCTGGCCGGAGGCGAGGTCGTCTGATGCGCCGACTCTTGTGAAAAGCTTGTCTACGATTGATATTTCTGCCTGTGATGCCGGTACAAAGCAGCCTGCCTGTGCCATGATGAGCATAAGGGCAACTTGTCTCATGTACGTTGATTTACCTGCCATGTTGGGACCGGTGATTACGAGCATCAAGTCGTCTTGATCGTTAAGATATACGTCGTTCGGCACGAATTCGCCCTGCGCGATTACTTGTTCTACGACAGGATGGCGGCCGTCTTTGATTGAGATAATACGATTGCCGGCAGATTGTGGATAAAGCACCGGTCTGCAGTAGTTATTTCTGTCTGCAACTTCGGCAAAGCTGAGTAGTGTGTCAAGAATTGCCAGTGCGTCAGCTGTGATTTTAAGTGACTGCGCAGCTCCGGCAACGCGCTCGCGTACGTCTGAAAAAGCCTGGCTTTCGAGTCTAAGGAGTCTTTCTTCGCCGCCGATAATCATATCTTCCATTTTTTTCAACTCGTCTGTGATATATCGCTCGTTATTTACGAGTGTCTGTTTTCTGATATATGTAGGGGGGACGAGATCTTTGTAAGAATTTGTTACCTCGATGTAGTAGCCAAAAACTTTGTTGTAGCTGACTTTGAGGTTTTTGATGCCTGTTTTTTCTCTTTCTTCTGCTTCGTAAGAGGACAGGTAAGTTTTGCCATTTGTTGTGGCTTCTCTGTATTTGTCAATCTCTTCGCTGTATCCTGCTTTTATGTATCCGCCGTCTTTGAGCAGCATCGGCGGGTCGTCTACGATTGCTCGTTCGAGCAGGTCGTATATATCCGGCAGTGGGTCGATGGACTGATTTATTTCAGCGATGAGCGTAGCTTTTTCACCATACGGAGCCAAAGTCTCTTTGATGTAAGGGAGCTTTCCGAGGGAGTGGCGCAAGGACACCATGTCTCTTGGCGACGCTGTGCCGAGCAGGACTCTGCCGACAACGCGCTCTATATCGTAAATACCGTCAAGAAATTCGCGTACCTGGCTTCTTAGCATGAAGCCTTCCTTGAAAATCTCTACTGCGTCGAGTCTGTCGTTGATTGCGTCTGTGTCGATAAGTGGCTGGTCAATCCATCTTTTGAGGCATCTGCTGCCCATTGACGTGATTGTTTTGTCGATAACCCACAGGAGGCTGCCTTTTTTTTGTTTATCTCTCATGGTCTGACTGATCTCAAGATTGCGTCTTGATGCCGCGTCGATTGCCATGTATTCGTCGAATTTGTAATAAGATACCTTGATGTTGTTATTGAGTGACATTTTCTGGGTATCTTCCATGTAACGTATCAAAGCGCCCGCGGCTCTTGTCCTGAGCTCGTCTTTTGTGTCTTTTGTCGCTGTAAGATATTGGCAAGCTATGTCAAAGTCAAAGAAGTCTTCGTTTAAGCTGCCAATATATGGACGGCTTATTGTGTCTGTGAAGCTTTTTATTGCGCTTTTTGACGGGGCGTTTTCGTTTATTATGATCTCTGCCGGCGCTATTCTGGCTATCTCGTCTGCCAGGTGATTGTATGTGCGCCCGAATGTGAGTGATGTGGCATATAATTGGCCTGTTGAAATATCCGCAAAGGCGAGTCCGTACATTGAGCGGAATTCGTAAATTGACATTATATAGTTGTTGCCGCGGTGTTCGAGCATTTTGTCTTCGACAACCGTGCCCGGCGTGTATATTCTTACGATATCTCTTTTTACTATACCTTTGCAGGTGGCAGGGTCTTCAAGTTGTTCGCCGATTGCGACCTTGTAGCCCTTGCCGATGAGCTTGCTAATATATGACAGTGCTGCGTGATAGGGGATACCGCACATCGGCGCCCTCTGTTCGAGTCCGCAGTCTTTTCCAGTAAGGACAAGCTCAAGCTCTCTTGATGCTGTGACAGCATCGTCAAAAAACATCTCGTAAAAATCTCCCAGCCTGAAAAACAAAATGCAGTCCGGACATTTTTTCTTGACGTCCAGGTATTGTCTCATCATTGGAGTAACATTTTGTTCTAATTCAGACATGGGAGTGACCTTCTTACTTTTGTTTTTCTATTAGTGGCAGCCGCTGCATGATGAGCAGTTACCGCCGCATGATGAACCACCGTTAACGTAGTGAGCGATTATCTCGTTAATTGTTTTCATCATGGACTCAAAGCCTTTCTTTCCATCGAAGAAATCTTTTGTTACGCTGTATTCGTTGAGTTCTGTCTGTTTTGCAAGAAGTCTGTCTCTTACAGCCTCTAAGTTTTCTTTGCTCTCGTCTTCTCTTGAAGCGCGAACCATCTCAGCCTGAAGCTCACGGAATTCAGCCATAAGAGCCTGTGCTTTTTCATCCTGCATTAATGCAAGCTCTGCATTTTTCAATGTGATAAATGCTGCGCTGTTTACAATAGCTTCGCCTAACTGGGAAGCAGCGTCTACGTAATCCATAGTTAAATCCTCGCTTTGTTATAGTCGTTATATGTGTTCGTTTCGAACTTATATATTTTACCACGGCGCCGGAATTTTTACAATAATTGTTTGTGGGGGTGTTGCCTTGACAATGGCAGGGCGAGTTATTAAAATAATCAGGTATGAGTGTTTCAAAGAGAAGGTGAAAAGTGTATGAGCAAGGTTATCGTTTTAGATGAATTGACTGCTTGTCAGATTGCGGCGGGCGAGGTAATAGAGAGGCCGGCATCTGTTGTAAAAGAATTGGTAGAAAATTCCATCGATGCGGGTAGCACGGCGATAAATATTGAGATAAAACGAGGCGGCATTGCGTATATCCGTGTTTCTGATAACGGCAGCGGAATTGAAGCTGACGATGCTGTGATATGCTTTGACAAACACGCAACAAGCAAGATCCGCTCGGGCGATGATCTGGAAAATGTTTCCACTCTGGGATTCCGCGGAGAGGCGCTGGCGTCGATTGCGGCGGTCGGCGACGTTGAGCTCACGACACGGACAAAAAATGACGAGATTGCTACATACGTTCACATAAAAGGCGGCGATGTTCTTGAAACAGGCACAAAAGGCAGCGCAAAAGGCACTGTTATCACTGTTTCGGACCTGTTTTTCAACACACCGGCGCGCTTCAAATTTTTGAAAAAAGATCAGACTGAAGCTGCATATTGCGCAGATGTTATAGAAAAAATGGCATTGGCCCACCCGGAAATATCATTCAGGCTTGTTTCGTCGGGCCAGGAGATGTTCAGGACACCCGGCGACGGAGATATAAAAAGTGCCATTTATTGTATTTTCGGTAAAACTGTATCCGAAAACATGCTGCCCGTTCAATACGAAATTAACGGCTATACAATTACAGGTTATGCCGGCATCAAAGAGGCAGTTTTTGGCAATCGTTCTAAGCAGATTTTCTTTGTAAACGGCAGATATATCAAGTCAAAAGTCATCACATCAGCCGTAGACGAGGCATACAAAACGGTTGTTATGAAAAATAAATTTCCATTTATTGTAATAAATATATCTGTGCCGTTCAAACTCGTAGACGTAAACGTTCACCCGGCAAAAACGGAAGTGCGTTTTTCAAACGAGGGGGACGTTTTCAAGGCGATATACAGGGCCTTGTCAAATGCCATTTATTACAAGGAGCCGGTCATCCCGATGCCGACACAAGTGGCCCCGAAACAGCAGTTCCAGCCGGTGAAAAGCCAGCCGATCTACTCTCAGCCGCACTCTCAGCCGGTGAAAAGCCAGCCGATGACAGATAACTGGAAAATGCTTTTCCCCGAGATAAAGGAAAATGTATCGGAAGTCAGCGAAGAAGCGCCCCCGGCGCCCATGCCGCCCGAGCCGCCAATTCCGCCCACTCCACCAATGCCCCCGGCGCCCCCGGCACCACCGGCGCCCGAACTACTAATAAAAGACTACAACTATTTCACCGACGGCAGAATAATCGGTCAGGTGTTCATGACGTACATACTTCTGCAATACGAAGACAAACTCATCATGATTGACCAGCACGCCGCGCATGAGAGAATAAAATACGAAGAACTCAAAAGCTCGCTCGGCAGCGCAGAAATACCAACTATCACAATGCTGGTGCCGCAGACAATAACACTTACGGCAAGCGAATACGCAACGTACTGTGAAAATCCGGAATTTTTCACCGATATGGGCTTTGAGATAGAAGAGTTCGGAAATAATACAATAATTGTCAGGGCAGTGCCGATGACATTGGAGCAGGCAGACCTTGAAGATGTCATTACTGAAGGCTTGACAGGTAAAAATACTGCCAAAGATTCAGACGAAAAAATCTTCAGAATGGCGTGCAAAGCAGCGATAAAAGCGAATAAAGTTCTTTCACAGGAAGAAATACAATCGCTGATGCGTCAATTGTCAAAGCTTGACAGCCCGAATACGTGCCCGCACGGAAGACCAATCTCAATTGAGATCACACAACACGAATTAGAAAGAAAGTTTAAAAGATGTCTGTAAAAGCGATCGTTATAACAGGACCAACCGCATCAGGAAAAACCTCATGCGCCATCAAAATTGCACACGCACTCGATGGCGAGATTGTTTCGTGCGATTCAATGCAGATTTACAAATATATGGATGTCGGCACAGCAAAGCCGGATGAGGTGGAAAAAGAAGGAATCCGCCACCATTTAATGGATTTTCTGGAGCCGTGGGAAGAGTACAGCGTAGCGCAGTACGGACCGGACGCCACCGGGGCAATTCTTGACATAGCGAGCCGCGGCAAAACGCCGATTATCTGTGGCGGTACAGGCCTTTACGTAAACTGCCTCGTTGACAATATACGGTACGACACCGTAAAAACGAACGAGGAAGAAGAGGCAGCTCTTACTGAAAAATACACGAAGTACGCAGAAGAAAACGGCGCAGAAGCTCTGCACCGGATTCTGGTAACAAAAGACCCACAGGCAGCAGAACAGATACATTTCAACAACGTAAAAAGAGTCGTGCGTGCGAGCGTTTTACACGAACTTACGGGACTGACACTGGCTGAGAGAAACAGCCTGTCGCGCACCGGTCCGCAACTTATCGACTATCAAGTGTATTGCGTTGACAGACCGCGCGAGATACTTTATGACAGAATCAATCTGCGCGTAGATATAATGATGCAAAACGGCCTGATTGAAGAGGCGAAACGCGTGCTTGACATATGTAAAGCAGCCGGAAAAGAACTCAGTAAGACAGCACGCCAGGCGATAGGGTACAAGGAAATTTACCAATATATGGATCCGGAAACCGGCGCAATACGCGAAGAAGATTTACAATTAATAGCAGACGACATCAAGCAGGCATCGAGACGTTATGCAAAAAGGCAGCTGACATGGATGCGCAAACCGGAATGGGTGAAAATGATTTCACCGGAAGATTTATTAAAAGAGTACAACATTGAGGAGTAATAAAATGGCAGTTAAAATATTAGAAGCAGTTGCAATTGCCGCAGAAAAGAAAATTGTATTAAAAATGGAAAGTGACGCCTACCTTTCACCGGCAGATATAGAAAAGCTGCGCGGCGAATGGTCAAAAAAGCTGAACTGTAAAAATATAGAAATTCAGGTGAAGTATGCTGTGGCGGCCCCCGAAAACCCGGCCGAGCCGCCGCTGCCAGATCCACCCATGCACGAGCCGCCAATGTCTGAGCCGCCCATGCCAGAGCCGCCGGCGCCCGAAGACAAGCCGGATGCAGTACATGTTTCTTTCAGCAAAGAAGCTTACCTTGCAGCGCAGCAAAAAAGAAGCAGCTCGACATCTTCACAAAGCGGCTATTCCGGAGCAAAGGCAAAAAAAGGATATACAAATAAAGGAAACGGCAAATTCAACAAGAAAAAAGCCTTGACACCTGCAGAAGGCGAAGAGCCAAGAAAAGACCGCAACGGCAACGTAATCGTACTCGGAAACGCAATCGACCAGGAAACAACAAAAATGGAAGACGTTACCTACGACAGCGGCTTCGTGGCAGTCGAAGGAAAAATATTTGATTTTGACACGCGTGAACTCAAAAGTGGCTCATACAGCGTGACTTTTGCAATGACAGATAATACATATTCTGTCAAAATACAATTCTATGTAGAAGCTTTTGACCTGGCATTTGCCAAATCATACCTGACACCCGGCAAGGGCAAAACGAAAGACGAGATGGGTAACATCTACGCACGCGTTTACGGTCAGCCCGTCATCGACAAATACACGTCAGAGCTCATTATGCGCGCAAACTCTATCGTCATGACAAAGAACAAAGTGCGAAGAGATCTTTGCGAAGAAAAAAGAGTAGAACTCCATCTTCATACAAAAATGAGCGCGCAGGACGCCATCACCGACCCGAATGCCCTGATAAGCCTGCTCGGCTCGTGGGGTCACAAGGCTGTTGCGATAACAGACCACGGCTGTGTACAGGCATATCCTGATATGTTCAAGGCAATGAGCGCGTATTCCAAATCAAAAGACATACCAAAAGAAGACAGAATCAAACTGATATACGGCTGCGAATGTTACCTGAGCGACGACGAACTGATCGACCACGACTCAGACGACATACTTTCAAACGTACTCACAAAAGACCAGCTCAAAAACTCACACGCATGGCATTGCATTCTTCTGGTGAAAAATCTTGCAGGCCTCAAGAACCTGTACAAGCTGATTTCTTACAGTAATTTGAAATACTATTACAAAAGACCAAGAATTCCCCGTAAAGAATTAATGCTTCACAGAGAAGGACTTATCGTCGGCAGCGCCTGCTCGGAAGGCGAGCTTTTCGAGGCAGTGCTCAATGGCAATTCAGACGAAGAACTTCTCAAAATGGCATCTTTTTACGATTATCTTGAGATACAACCGACAGGAAACGACATGTATCTGCTCAGAAACAACCGTGTTTCATCAGTGGAAGATATTGAGAATATAAACAAAAAAATCATCTGGCTCGGTGACAAGCTCGGAAAGTTGACAGTAGCCACGGGCGACGTGCATTTCCTGAATCCTGACGACAGCATTTACAGAGCAGTACTTCAGGGCGGCCAGGGTTATTCTGACTGCGATATGCAGCCTCCTTTGTATCTTAAATCAACTGACGAGATGCTGAGTGACTTCAAATATCTGGGAAACAGAGCATACGAAGTTGTTGTAAAAAACACAAATCTGATTGCGGATATGATAGACGTTATCAGACCTGTGCCGGACGGCTTTTTCCCGCCGGTTATTGAGGGCTCTGATGATAAACTCAGACAAAGCTGTTTTGAAAAAGCAAAAAGAATTTACGGCGATCCGCTGCCGGATATTGTACAAAAAAGACTCGAAAGAGAGCTCAACGCAATTATTAGCAACGGCTACTCGATTATGTATATTACTGCCAAAGAACTCGTGGCAGAATCTGCCAGAAACGGCTACCAGGTCGGCTCCAGAGGTTCGGTTGGTTCCTCTCTGGCCGCGTACATGGCTGATATCACAGAGGTAAACTCCCTTTGCGCCCACTACAGATGCGGCAATCCCGATTGCCTTTATTCGGAATTCCACGACGATCCGATATACTCTTGCGGCTTTGATATGGAGCCCAAAACATGCCCAAATTGTGGCAGAGAACTCATCCGCGACGGCTATAACATTCCGTTTGAAACATTCCTTGGTTTCAACGGCGACAAGGTCCCTGATATAGACCTCAACTTCGCGTCGGACGATCAGCCTAACGCCCATAAATTTACAGAAGTTCTCTTCGGCAAAGGCTACGTCTTCCGTGCCGGTACGATTGCCGAACTCGGTGAAAAGCCTGCAAGGGGATACGTTCTTAAATACATGGAAGCCAAAGGCAAAAAAGTCTCCGAAACAGAGATTAAACGCCTTTCACAGGGCTTTTCACAGGTAAGAAAAACGACCGGCCAGCATCCCGGCGGCATCATGGTAATCCCGCGTGACAAGGAAATTTATGACTTTACACCTGTCCAGCATCCTGCTGAAAAGGTTGAAAAAGACACGATAACGACGCACTTTGACTACAACTTCCTGCACGATAATATCCTGAAGCTCGACATACTCGGACACGATGGTCCGCAGATGCTGAGACTTATGGAAGAATATACAGGAATTTCCAGCCTTGACGTCGATATAAACGACGCAAAAGTTCTCTCGCTTTTCAACAGCGCAGAGGCACTTAATCTCGACCCCAAGATTATAGAAAAGCTCGGCGCAGACTACGAACTGTTGCAGCTCGGTACGGCCGGCATCCCTGAAATGGGCACCGGTTTCGTTCAGAACATGATGCTCAAGGCAAGACCGGCGACGATTTCCGACCTTGTGCGAATATCGGGCGTTTCACACGGCACCGACGTATGGGCCGGCAACGCAGAATCGCTGATTGACGAGGGCATTTGCCAACTTTCGGAATGTATTTGCTGCCGTGACGATATTATGTTGTACCTGATTGGCCGCGGTCTTGAAAAGAAAATGTCTTTTGACATCATGGAGGCCGTCCGTAAAGGTAAGGGCCTTAAACCTGAGTGGGAAGAGGCGATGCACGCAAATAACGTGCCTGAATGGTATATAAATTCATGTAAAAAGATAAAATACATGTTCCCGAAGGCGCACGCTGTTGCGTACGTTGTTTGTTCGCTCAGAATCGCATGGTACAAGGTTTACGAGCCAAAAGCGTATTATGCAACGAGATTTTCAGTAAAACTGGACGATTTTGATTCGGAATATATGATTCACGGTATCGACAAGGCGTTTATGAAGCTGACGCCGCCCGATAAACGCCATTTGCTTGACGGCAAGGACAAGGCTCAGGCGCCGCTTTACGAGCTTATTGTTGAAATGAATGCCCGGAATATCAACTTTTTACCGGTAGATATTTACAAATCAGATGCCAGATATTTCAAGCCTGAAGGCGATGGCATCAGGCCGCCGCTCGCCGTTCTGTCCGGCGTTGGCCTTTCACAGACAGAGCCTATCGCAGCAGAGCGCGACCGCCGTCTTGCGAAGGGTGAGGAGTTTATTTCGATTGAAGATTTCCAGCTTTCGACAGGCGTAAACAAGGGTACAATCGAGGCTCTTCGTGCCGAAGGTTGTTTTGAGGGGCTTCCCGAAACAAATTCTATTTCCATTTTTGACTGGATGTAGACAATAAAAAGTCACAAAATTGTTTTAGACTCTTTTTGTAAAAGATAAAAAAGGTGGTTTTGATATGACAAAGATTCTGATAGCCGATGACAATAAACAGATTACTTCCGTACTTTCCGAGTATGCCAAAAAAGATGGATACGAGGTTGAGGTTGCCTACGATGGCGGCTCGGTGCTGGAAAAATTTGAGAGTTTCAATCCGGACGTGCTCCTGCTTGACGTTATGATGCCGCGCATGGACGGCTTTGAGGTGTGCAGGACTATCAGAAAAACGTCAACTGTGCCGATTATTATGATTACGGCGCGCGGCGAGGATTTTGAGAAGATTATGGGTCTCGACGTCGGCGCGGATGATTATATTGTAAAGCCTTTTTCATGCGGAGAGGTTATGGCGAGAGTCAGAGCCATTCTGAGGCGAATCAATATTACTGCCGCAAACAGTAAGATTTTCAGAGCAGGTAATATTGAAATCAATCTTGAAAATTATGTTGTGGAGATTGGCGGCAACGTCGTTAAGCTTACAAAGAAAGAGATTGAGATTCTCTGGACGCTTGCTACCAACACAAACAAGGTTTTTTCACGCGACAACCTGCTTGACAAATTATGGGGATTTGATTTTTACGGAGACAGCCGCACGGTCGATTCTCACATTAAGAGGTTGCGTGCAAAACTTGATGAGTTTGAACACATTGGATGGGAGATACAGACAATATGGGGAGTAGGCTACAAGTTCGCAACAGAATAAGAAAGCCCAGATTCCGGCTTGCGCAGAGGATTGCCATCGTTATGACGTTGGCAATGCTGATTTTTGTGCTTATTATCGGCGCGGCTTTTACAATGATTTTCCGTACCAGTGCCAAAGATGAGCTTGAAGAGTCTCTGACAAATACTGCCGTTATTATTTCGAATCTTATGTCCAAGACGCTCGCTTCGTCGCAGGATTATTATCCTTCTTTCCAGAGGCCTGAAGGCAGCGACGACTTCGGCCGTTTTCCCGGCCAATCTGATTTCTGGATCAGCGACAAGGCTTTGATTTCTTTTATTAATAATCTTACAGAATCTGACGTGTGGATTGTCGATTCGCGCCTCGCTATTTTGTCATATTCCGGCAGCAAGTCGATTCATCCGCTGTCCGTGGACAAGCTCAGTAAAAATGAAATAACCGGTATTGAGCAGATAATGTCAGATGATGGTTATATTATTTATTCTGAGGCATTTTCCGGCACGATGGGCTATTCGTGCATGTCTGTCGGTGTTCCTGTTTATTCTTCCGACGGCAGAAGCATCGTCGGTGCTGTGCTTGTGCACAGTTCTACAAAGCCGATTGACACGGCCACCATCAATGGCCTTCTGATTCTCGTTGCAAGCTCGCTTGTTGCACTTGGCTTCGGCCTTGTTATGTCGGTTGTAATCGCGAAGGCTATGACTAAGCCTATGATTAAGATTTCCGATGCTGCCGTTATGATTTCCGAAGGCGATTATTCTATTAAAACGGGCGTTCGTCGCTGTGACGAGATCGGCCAGCTCGCCCGTACTATTGATGAAATGAGTGAAAAGCTTGCGGCTGCCGATAAGGAGAGCCAGAAGCTGGAAAAGCTTCGTCAGGACTTTATTTCCAATATTTCCCACGAGCTCCGCACACCTGTCACTGTAATGCGCAGTTCGCTTGAGGCTCTTTGCGAGGGCGTTGTCACAGACTCCGAGCAGGTGGCTCAATATCACCAACACATGCTCAGTGAGAGTGTTTATTTACAAAGAATGGTAAATGACCTCCTTGATTTGTCGCGCCTCCAGAATGCTGATTTCCAGATGAACGTCGGTGTCTTCAATCTCTACGATTGCCTTAATGACGCCGTCCGCAGCGCAAAGCGTATTGCTGTTTCCAAAAACAGGAGTATTGATTTTGAATATGATTCGAGTATTTTTACTGTAACAGGCGACTACGACCGTGTCCGCCAGTTGTTTTTGATTGTCCTCGATAATGCTATTAAGTTTTCCAGTGAAAATGATGATGGCTTTGCCGTTCCGGTGAAGGTTGTTTTTCAGGAAGGAAATGTTTCGATTACAAATTATGGCAGCGAGATTGCGCCGGCCGATTTGCCCTTTATTTTTGATAGATTTTTCAAGTCCCACAGCGAGGAAAACAAGCAAGGCACCGGCCTTGGCCTTGCTATCGCCAAGCAGATTGCTTCCCGTCACGGCATCGGCGTGAAAGTAATGTCTCGCAGCCTTGTGACGTCGTTTGTGTTTGAGTTTAAAAAAGAAACCGAGGGCTGATGGGCGGATAGGTGGATGGCGGCTGGGCGGCTGACTGGGCGGCTAGTTGGGCGGCTGGTTGGGCGGCGGCAAAAAGTTTGCAGAGATTCGGGTTTTCCGCCAACTTTTTATTGAAAACGGCCGCGGACAAGCCTTTTGAGACAAATAGTTTGCAGAGATTGAGGTTTTCCGCCAACTTTTTACCGAACACGGCTCCGGACAAGCCTAAAAAGCAAAGAAGTTTGTAGGGATTCGGGTTTTCCGCCAACTTTTTACCGAAAACGGCTCCGGACAAGCCTAAAAAGCAAAAAAGTTTGTAGGGATTCGGGTTTTCCGCCAACTTTTCACCGAAAACGGCCTTGGACAAGCCTTTTCGGGTCATTTTCGGCGCCTGGTTTGTTAAAAGCATAGGTGTTTAACAAACTGAGGTCGATTTCCGGCCGCGGACAAGCCTTTTTGGCTCATTTGCGGCGGCTGGTTTGTTAAAAGCATAGGTGTTTAACAAACCGAGGTCGATTTCCGGCCGCGGACAAGCCCCGCTCCACCCCGGACAAGCCCCGCTCCACCCCGGACAAGCCCCGCTCCACCCCGGACAAGCCCCGCTCCACCGCGGACAAGCCCCGCTCCACC
>JAZQDE010000054.1:0-7747 GCA_045546695.1 Clostridia bacterium
GTGGTTTTAACTTACATAAATACTATTTAAAGCAACTCTCACGACGGCTTGCAGCATAAAAAAGCAAGCAAAAGATAAATCAGATACAGCAAAAGTAACCGCCAAATATCAGTTGGTGTAAATAGCTGTACCCCAAAATATCATTTGTTTTAGTATTAATAAACAAAAAGATTAATATAAGCTAAGTATCATTAGAAAAGCTCCAAGACTCGTATTTAAAAATGAATCTCAGAGCTTTTTCGGACTGTTTTTTTACAGCCCCCTTTTTCACGTAATCAACAATAGATTATTTCTTCTCGCCGATGATATGAACGTCCATCTGTGGGAAAGGAATCTCGATTCCGTTCTCGTCGAACGCGTACTTAGTAGCTTCGCTGAGGCTACCCATAACATCCCAGTAATCAGCATTGTTGCACCATGCACGGAGCGTAAAGTCAAGAGAACTTTCGCCCTTATTTGACAGAACAACAACGGCTGCAGGATCTTTAAGAACTTTCTCGTTTTTAGCAGCAATTGAAAGAACAAGCTTTCTTACTTCGTTGATATCTGTGTTGTATGCAACTGACAGAGGAACGTCAACACGACGGATATCCTTTGCAGAATAGTTCACGATAGCTGCATTAGAGAGTGCGCCGTTAGGAAGCATAACACTCTTGTTGTCGGGAGTAACAATTTTTGTATAGAAAATTGAAATATCCTCAACAGTACCTGAGTGACCGTTACCTTCAATAAAGTCGCCAAGCTTGAATGGACGGAACGCAATAATCATAATACCGCCTGCGAGGTTTGACAAAGAACCTTGCAAAGCCAAGCCGATTGCAACACCTGCAGATGTAAGAACTGCCATGAATGATGTGGCAGGAACACCAATGTAAATTGCGACACTTATTAAGATAAATGAATAAAGCACAACTTTGAGAATGTTAACAAGGAAATTCGCAAGAGAATCATCCATTCTTGTGAAAAGCTTTGTTTTTCTTACAAGTTTAAGCATCCATTTTGCAACCTTCATACCGACAAAAAGCATTATAAGAGCAAAAACAATTTTAATGCCAATGTCAGTTGCGAGGTCGAATAAGAAATTCCACAATTTTTCTAACATTTGAATCCTTCTTCCTTAAAAAATATTTATGAAGAGTGATTATATCTAATCACAGATCAACATAGTTACCGAGGCCGCCTTCAATCTGTTTCTTGATCTCGGCTCTCTTGATTTTGATGCCGTTTGCAAGCGGCAGAGCGTCACTTGTTACAAGAATGCGTGACAACTTCTTGAAAACAGGGAGTCTGTTGTTGCGTTCTTTAATCTGACCGCTAAGACGTGCAAGATATTCTTTGTCGTTAACGTCTTTAGAAGTCTGAATAACGAGTGTAATGTCCTCGTACTTATTGCCATTGCCCTTGGAGATACCAAGAACTGTAAACTGCGCAACGCCTTCAAGTTCTGTGAAAAAGTCTTCAAGCTCATCAGGGTAAACATTTTCACCGGATTCATTTACAATAACTTCCTTAAGACGGCCTTCAATATAAAGGGCACCATCTTCGAGTCTTCCGATATCGCCTGTCTGGAACCAACCTTCTTCATTAAGAACCGTAGGAAGAACTTCACCGTTTTTCACAGTACCACTGTGAAGAGACTTACCGCGAATCTGCAACTCACCAACGTCAGGGTTGGATGGGTCCATAGGAACGATTCTGTAATCAATACAGCTAACAGGCGCGCCGACGCGGCTTGCGAGACGTTTTTTAAGACTCTTATTACGCTCCATTGAGCTGATACCTGTTTCTGTCATACCAAAGCCACAGATTGTATAATAACCGATACCGCTGATAACTTTCAGAGTCTCAGGCAGGAGGTGACCGCCACCGCTTATAATAATCTCGATGCTGTCACCGGCAAGATTGCTGAGAACAGAGTTCTTGAATAATTTTTTACCGACTTTTGTACCCCATACAGGATTGATTCTCTGGCAGAAAAGACTGATTTTGAGCATTACGTTAAACATAAAACGCTTGAATTTCTTTTCTTTTGCGAGCTTTCTCTGAAGACCGTTTACGATGTTGTTAACGAGAAGCGGCACTGCCAGAATATGGGTAACTTTATGCTCCTTGCAAGCAGCAAGCAATGATGAGGGCGCTTTGTTTGCAGGGAATACCATTGATGTTGCAAAGAAAGAATACCAGAAATAGTTTGCCATAAAACCGAAAATATGGTGAAGTGGCAAGAAGGCAAGGTTGCGTTTGGGGCTGTCGCTACAGATGATATCATTTTCAATAATAACCTGACGGGCGCTGAGTACCTGATGACCCATTGCATAACCATTATATGTGAAAATCTTGGCTGTGCTTGTAGTACCTGAAGTACAAAGAGCAATCTCGTCGCCCCATGTGTATTTGCGGATACGCTCGCCCGGAGTGCTGTCAGTCGGAATCGGCTTTGCTGCGATCTCAAGAATCTCGCGCTTATCCATTTTAATAAGGTCGTTTGCATTGATGATGAGTACGTTATGTACATCAATCTCTTCAGTAGTGATAAGAGCAACAGCTTTGCCCTGGTCAATAAAGAACTGTGTCAGCTCAGGACCATGTCTGAAGTCAATAAGAAAAGGCTTATATCCTGCCATCAAGACACCCCAGAAAAGGCCGGGCCATTCCGGTGCGTTGTCTACTTTGATAGCAATAAAGCCTTTGCTTGAATCTCCTAATTTTTCAATAAGTTTGTCAGCAATATGCGTAACAACATTCTCGAACTGAGCGTAAGTAATAATTTTAATTTCTTTATCAAGTGTATACTGAATAGATGGTTTGTCACCGTGATTACAATAAATATCAAAAATATTTACGTATGACAGCTCTTTTTCCATCTTATCCAGGCATTGAAGACAATAGTCAATCATGTATGTTTCCTCCCTTAAGTAATAAACAAAGGGAGTATAGCAGAAAAATTTTGCATTTGCAAATAAATATTATCACCAGGTAATAATACCAGGGGTGATTTTTTCGACAGGAGGCGAGGTATCCTATGGAAAAGACCGCCGGGAATGACAACAAGTGGGACATTATCATAAATGACTTACATATACTTGCATCTTTGCTATATAAAAAGTTGATAAACAAAACGGATGTGATATAATACCCAAATAACAATTAAGGAATTGGCTGAGTGAAAAATGTCGGAAAAAGAATTCGCAGACTGCGAAAGATGCTTATATTACGAATACGATGAAGAGTATGATTGCTATATCTGCAGCGTCTGTCTGGACGAAGATGAGATGGCGCGTTTTATGCAGCTCAAAAACAAAAAATGCCCGTATTTCAGGCTCGGCGATGAATATTCGATAGTCAGAAAACAGATATAAATAGCAAAAAGAAGGGAAAAATGCTAATGAAAAAAATTATTGTACTGCTTCTGGCAGTTTTGATGTGTATATCAGTAGTTGCCTGCACCCCGGAAAACACAACAAAACCGGCGGCAACACCCGAATCAACACCCGAAACTACTCCCGAACCGGAAAAACCAAGTGAAAAAACAGAGGAGATGGTAAACATGAAAAAAGAATATGACGATTTTATAAATTATAGAAATTATCTGACAAATACATATAAAAAAATAACAGAAGACAAAGAGCTTAAGGTGCTCTTCTTCGGAGGTTCCCTTACACAAGGACACGGCTCATCTGATGCTTCAAAAACATCATGGAGAGCATTGACTTGCAATTGGTTTACGACAAATTTCCCGGAAGTGAATTTTGAATTCATCAACCGCGCGGTAGGAGAGTCAGGCACTTTTCTTGGCACATACAGACTTCAGCTCGACGTTATAGATCCTGCTCCCGACCTTATTTTCCTTGAGTACGCAATAAATGACAAATATTTCCAGTCTACGTATAATGAGACACTTTCAAGATGCGAGACGATTATACGCGAAGTAAAGCAGGCCCTGCCGGAGACAGAGATAATCATGCTCATAACGACAGACGTCGGATGCTTTGGATATAATAAGAAAGGCGAACTTCACATCCAGGGCCAGGCGCATGAGGTTGCCGGCCGTTCGTACGGTATTTCGACACTTCACGTAGGCAGACTGCTTGCAAAAGAATCCGACTTTGATACAGCTGTGTTCAGGGAAAAATACGCAATCGACATAGTTCATCTTAACGATGATGGCAATAGCATTGTCTTCAATTGTGTAGCTGAATATCTTGAAAACAGCCTGAAAAACACTGACTTTTCACAGGTAAAACAAGAGGATAGCTCTTTGCGTGAGGATCTGGTCAGCATGTCGCTATTTGATGGAAACAGGACACACATACAGCCGAATCCTGAGATCCTTGCAGAATCAGAAGCACTCGGCGGCAGCGGCGTTACGTATGGCGACAAGGCATATACTGCCAACTCTTATTCTCATGGTGTATATGTAATGGACAGCACCGAGGACGTTCTGGTGATTAAATTCACAGGCACGGAGCTTGCTCTGTGGTGCAATCTCAAGAATAAAGAATATTATGTTTCAATAGATGGCGGTGAATATATCACACAAGCTACTACTGAACATTCACCGGCAGTACTTGCAAAAGACCTGACACCGGGCGAACACATTATTAAATTCAAACTCAAAGAAGAAGGCTCAAAAGTTACGATCGGATCTATTTTCACAAGAGACGACAGCCTTGCTACGAGATAATAATAACGGAGGTTTACATATGTTACAGGATTTACATTCACACACGTATTACTCTTTTTGCGGAGCTGACACACCGGAGCAGGTGGTAGAGGCGGCTATCGACGGCGGCATTGAGCTGCTGGGCATCACAGACCACCATTATGGTATAGGAAACGGCAGAATCGACGTTTATTTGTCAAACAGCGACCAGATAAAGGAAGATTATGGCAGAACGCTCGTGCGCTATTATGACCATATCAACCTGATTAAGGAAAAATACGCAGATAAGATAAATATTTTAAGAGGTATAGAGATTTGTACTGTTAATCAGGGCAGATTGCCACTTCCCGAGTCTGCGGATATTTCGTTTTTTGACTACTGTCTTATCGAAAATCTCGACCACAAGGGCAACACAATAACAAACGGCGACTTGTTTGCTTTTGCCAAAAGATGTAAATGCCCGTGTGGTATCGCTCACACTAATATGTTTGCCTTCATTGAATCTATCGGTGAAAAGCCGATTGACTACTTCAGCAAAATGGCCGAAGAAAACATTTTCTGGGAAATGAACGTTAACCTCGATACAATCCACAAAGGAAACGTTCACGCATATATGCTCAAGTTTTTTGAAGATGAAGAGCAGCAGGATATTATAAGACGTTCAGGCGTACGTCTCAGTATCGGATTTGACGGTCACAGAGTATATGACTACAAGCCGGAGAGGATTAAGGACTATTGCCGCCGCGTTACAGATATGGGTATCAAGCTGGCGTTTGAAGAATAAGGGGTCACGATGGCTATAAAGGCAGTATTATTTGATCTTGATGCTACGCTTCTTCCGATGGACCAGGACGTTTTCCTTGGGATGTATTTTAAGCTACTCGCCGGCAAGCTGGCAGGATATGGTTACGACCCCAAGGGCGTAGTTGCCGGTATCTGGAAGGGCAGCGACGCGATGATTGCAAATGACGGCACGAAGCTGAATGAAGAAGTTTTCTGGGAGGCTTTTGCACTGGCCGTGGGCGAGCGTGTATACGCCGACAAATATATTTTCGAAGAATTCTATGAAAAGGAATTTGCTGCAACGAAAACTTTGTGTGGATACAATCCAAAAGCGGCGCAGCTTGTGAATAAAATAAAAGACAGCGGCATGCGTGTTGTGCTTGCAACAAACCCGCTGTTTCCGGAAGTTGCGACAAGACAACGCGCTAACTGGGCCGGCTTTGAACTGGAAGATTTTGAGTTTTTCACATCATATGAAAATACAGGCTTTTGCAAGCCGGCACCCGGATATTACACTTATATTGCAGACCGGCTCGGTCTTGCACCGGAGGAATGCCTGATGGTTGGTAACGACGTCAGCGATGATATGTCGGCAGTCAAAGTCGGAATGCAGGTGTTCTTACATACAGATTGCCTGATAAATACAAAAAATGAGGATATTTCGCAATATCCTCACGGTGGTTTTGATGAATTGGACGAGTTTATTTTCAAAGCTTAAGCTCCATCGTACTTTTCAGCACGTCAAAGCCACAATGTTCATAAAATGAAACAGCAGATTTGTTGAAGTTCCATACATTAAGCTCGATTGCGTTAGCGTTGATTGTTTGTGCGTGGGACTTTACTTTTTCCAGAAGTTTCCTGCCGATACCCTTGCCACGGGCCGTGACTGAGACACATAAATCATCAAGGTACAGCATTTTTCTGTCGCAAAGCAGAATGTGGTCGCGTGTTTCTCTCACGATGCAAAAAGCGTATCCAAGTATGTGGTCGCTGCCATCGTCTGCCACGAAAACAGATGTATTTTCACAGGAAATAATATCAATAAGGTCGTTTTCAGTATATTTGCTTGAGCCTTTGTCTTTAAAAATATCAGGCCGGCCGTCGTGGTGAAGCTGAGCGATATATATCAGAAGATCCATGATATCGGGGATATCTGATTCGATTGCTTTTCGTATTGTAACAGTATCCATATGTGAAACATCCTTTTTTTTAGATTTTTCATTGCAATAATAAAATAAAAAGGAATAATTTGCAATATTGAATGCTTGGGGGACGATAGATATGCATGGATTTGGCCTTAAATTCAAGGCAACAATAGTGTTGTTTATTTTTACATCATGCGGCAGTAGCAGTGAAGAGTCTGCCGGTGGTACAGAAGGTGACAATATGAGTGTTATAATTAACGGCGAAGCAGATTTTTCAAAAAAGACAGTCTTGCGGAGAACCAGTATTATACGGCGACTTCCAAGACGCTTTTTACGGTAGAGCCTTATGGTATTTATAAACACGCACAAGGAGCATGTTCTGATGGTACGTATGTTTATTCTATTATGAGGGAAGCTGCCGACGAAGGTGCTGTTATTACAAAGAGCCGCCTGTCAGACGGCGGATTCGTTGCACGCAGCGAGATTCTTCGTCTCGGCCACGGAAACGACATGACGTATGATTCTAAAAATCATCGTCTTGTTTGTGCTCACGGTCATAGTGAAGGCAAGATTCTTACGATCGTGGACCCCGATACGCTTGAATTTATTGAAGATATTAACATCGAGGCCGGTTCGGGAGCTATTACATATAATGCAAAGCGCGACATTTATGCAATCAGCCAGGGAGGCAAGTCCCTGCATTTTCTGACATCTGAGTTTGAACTTATCGAGAGCCTTACGCGTACAGACAGCTTCGGATACACCGCGCAGGGCATGGGCTCGGATGATAATTATATTTATTTTCCGATGAGTTCAACTGACAATATCCTCGTTGTTTATGACTGGGAAGGTAATTTCGTTACTAAAATACAGATTCCGGTTAATATGGAGTCAGAAAGTATGTTCTGGGTAAACGGTAAGTACTATATAGCATATAATACGCACAGTATGCCGATATGTGAGACAGAATTCATAATTGGTGAAAAGGAATAAAAAGCACTGTCAACCATTAGCGAAAATGTCCCAAAAAAGTTTAAACATCAGCACTTGATAATCAGGGCTGATGTTTTTCTAATTCAGTGCGCAGATATTAGAAAAAACGTTGTTTTTAGCATTGGAAATCGTGAAAATCATCGTTTTTTCTAATGTAGCACAG